>NZ_JBHNYN010000001.1:0-693426 GCF_054960695.1 Vibrio sp. PSi01 | reverse complement strand
CCAACGCCAATATCTGGGTCGATACCATCACTAAAGACGGAATCATCAATGATGACGAGGCCCAAGCCAATGTCACTATTAGTGGTTATGTCACTGGTGACGCTCAGCCTGGTGATACGGTCAGCATCTGGTTGAACGAGGAGAGTGGCGTTTCATTGGCCGAGGTACAAGTCTCAGAGGTGAAGGATGACCAAGGCCGCTACACATTCTCAGCTATCGTTGCTGGTTCCGAGTTAGCAAATAACAACGCAACATCACCTCAGGTATTTGCAAAAGTTACTGGTACAGATGCTGCAGGCAACACGTTCGAGGCCAGTGAAAACGAATCGTACCAAGTTGACCGTAGTATTGTGTTTGATTTCACTCCTACAGACGGAACCTTTAATGATGGTGATAACATTATTAATTTCACTGAACAAACCAGTGTTAACGTCAGTGGGTTTGTCAACGAATCTGCGACAATAAACTCTATTACATTCACTGACTCTAATGGAGATGCCGTGTTTATCGATGGCTCTTTCGTAGTGCAAGGGGTGATTGATAATGGTGATGGTACTTCGTATACCGACTTCGTTATTACGGGCGTTGATGTGAGCGACTTAGAAGACGGAGATTTGTCCGTTGTGGTCAATGCAACAGATGAAGCGGGTAATACTTTTGATTCTTTGGCGAAAACTATAGAGAAAGACGCCATAACCCCAGATGAACCGGTCATTACCAATATTACCGACGATTCATCTGATGACGATTATTCAGTTGTTACCTTACATGGTACAGGTGAGCCAGGTCTCGAGATTAAGATATTTGATGAAGCTCGAAACCTAATTAATCAAAACAGTACCGTTACTGTGGATGGCGAGGGGAATTGGTCGTTTGATATTTCAGACTTAACCAATACTCAAGTCAACGACAATGAATTCTTCACGGCTACCCAAGTCGACGCAGCAGGTAACGAAAGCGATGCAAGCGAGACGGTGCATTATTACCACGGTGACTTTGACCCTGCGCTTAATGAAGGCAGTGACGACTTTGTCCTGCTTGGTGAGGGTGATGATGTTCTCAAAGTTGACGTTAACGATGCTAATGATCTAATGGTTGCCGATGGCGGCGCGGGTAATGACAAAGCTGTCTTTGATTTTAATATTGACCAGGCGCATATCGTACTCAATGCTGATGCCTCTGTGACTATTTCTGAGAATACAGGTAGCGGAGATGTGAATACCTTCATCGAGTTTGAAGAGTTCGAGTTTGAAGGCGGTGATAAGAAGACTTTTGATGAGCTGTTCTCACCAACGATTGAGATCAAACGCGATGAAGATGAAGTAATCAATAGCGATCGTAGTACCATTAATTATACGGTTGGTTTACCGGCCGGAGCTGTTACCGGCGCGACGTTGATAATCATGGCGGAAGGACAAGCAATAGCACAAAGCCCAATCACGTTAACCGATGACCACATCAGTACTGGTACTTTAAACTTCGACATTGATGCTGCCTTAATTGACTCAGAGCTTAACGTGTCAGCGACCCTTGATTATGGCAACAACGATACGTTCAGCGATAACGACGCTTTGGCGATGAATGATGCGCCTGACGCAGACGACTTCACAGTTGACCTTGGCAGTGAGTCAAGCGCTAGCTTTAGCTTCGATGAGCATGTTACTGACCAAGAAGATGAAGATGCGTTGACTGTGTCAATTGATCAAGATCCAGAGTTAGGCACTCTGTACATTGTTGACGGTGATGTTCGAACTGAAGTAACTACTGGGATGCAAGTTAGTGAAAGTGACGTCGTAGAATATCAACTTCGTGATGATATCAACGAGTTTATGAGTTTTGATGCGTCTGTTGATTTTAACGCTGATAACAATACCGTATCGGAGTTTGAAGCTAGTAATGGTATTGTTATTTCTGGCGGCCGATTTGAAGGTGTTCGCCCAGATGGCAGTGGTAACGAAACGAGTAGCAAGCTATACAATGGTCAAGAAGGCAGCGTTAAGGCTGGTGCCGAAGGACTGGGAGTTGGCGACCAAGAAATCGATGTGAGTCAGAAAGATTTTATTGCCGTAGACTTTACTCACGTCGGCGGGGACAACACAGATATTACGATTACACAAGCTAATGTGAAGATCGGTAGTATCTGGGGTAACTATGAAGACGGTGATAGCGCAGACGCTCAGATCCACATATTACTGTTTAAAGATGGTCAAGTTGTTACAGGTGCAAACGGAGACCCTGTTGAGTTTGTTTTCGATGATAGTGTTGACCCGTCAGTCTATGATGGCTCAGGCGAGTTTGTTGCCAATATCTATTATGAGGGCGGTTTTGATGAAATCCGCGTGTTTACGACGAAAGGTGGTACAGAAGATACCAGTCATAACTCAAACATCACCTTACAAGGCGTCGATATAATTGATGCAGCTGTATCGGAAGAGATTGCTTACACCGCTACGGATAGCGATAAAGGCGAAGATAGCGGTGTGATCACCGTGAACAGTTCAACAACAGATAGCTCAATTACTAAACCAACGATTGATCTTGTTGCATCAAGTGATATGGGGGACAGTGATACAGATAATATCACTAAAGATACAACGCCAACCTTTGCTCTGGGTAATGTTGACAGCGACGTCGTAGCCCAAGGTATTGAGGTACTTAAAGATGGCGTCGTCGTTCAAGGAGATTTAGATCAGATTGATGGGGTCTGGTACTTTACTCCAGAAAATGAAGTCAACGCTGGTAATCAGAAGTGGAGTGTCCAGGTCACTGATGATGTTGGTAATACAGCGACCTCCACTGAGCTAGAAGTGACCGTTGACACTCGTGCTGGGGCTACTATATCGATTGACACGATTGCTGACGACGACATTCTTGATGCGCAAGAGGCATCCGAAGACGTTACTATTACAGGCCGTATCGGTGGCGATGCTGAGCTGGGTGACAAGGTGACATTGACTCTGGATGCTGGCGACGGTAGCCCTGTTAGTACGTATACCGGTGATGTTTTATTAGATGGTACATACCGTATTAGTGTTCCGGGCAGCGAGTTATCATCAGACGCCGACGCAACCTTGGTAGCAAGTGTCTCTGGTGAGGATGAGGCTGGAAACGCATTTACCGCAACGACAGAGGTTAGCGGAGACAATAAAGATGGCGGTTATCATGTAGATACCGCGCCAGTCGTTAATCCAACTGACGTCAGCACCGATGAAGACCAATCGATGTTTATTTCCTGGGACTCTTTAGGTGTGGCTGACAGTGATTCCAGTGAATCCTCATTGTCAGTTACCATCACCGCTTTACCTGAAGGTGGACTGTTAAAATATTATGATGAGATTGATGGCTGGCAAGCGGTAGCAGCAGATCAAGAGTTGGATAAGTCAGTATTTGACAACAACCAGGTACGATTTGTACCAGACAATAACCTGTCTGGTAGCAGCCAAATTGGTTTTGAGGCGTCTGACGGTGTCAACATGAGTGAATCAGCCACGTTGACTATCAATGTGACACCTGTCGCTGATGCACCAAACCTAAGCCTAAAAACGCAAGATCCTGACTTGCCGTCGCAGGAGTTTAATGTCTCGACTTGGGACAATGTGGTCATCGATGATTCGACGTATGGTAGCGGCAGTGGGGTGCCAGGTAGTTATTTGGTTGCGCAGCTATCTCAACTGGGTACAGCGGATGCGGCGCAGTCTACGACGGCGAATGCTGAGGATAGTGCAAGCAATGCTACTGATCCGGATCAAGCGGTAATAGTAACTGGACTCGTTTACTTGGAAGCCAACGTTTCTTACGATTTTGTTGGGCGCGGGGATGATAGCATTGCGATTACTTTGGGTGGACAGCTGGTCGATGAGGGCCGTTGGGGCGACTCGAGCGGTGATATTCAGGGTGCGGCATTTACGCCAACCGAGTCAGGCTACTATCCAATCGCGATTTACCACCATAACCAAAGTGGACAGGGCAACTTTAACGTTGATGTATCTATTAATGGCGCTGATCCTGTTGACTTGGCGAATAGCCAGCTTTCGATCGTGACTGACGTCGATTCAGCGCAAGGTACAGACGTTCGTCTTTCTGCGTTGCAGACTGATGATAAGGGTTTCGATTATTATGAGACATATTCTGTTAATGAAGGGCGTCAAGACACTGCCATTCCATTGTCGGAAATTGACGCATCATTGACTGATGATTCAGAAACCTTGTCTGTTCTACTTTCTGGTATTCCTGTGGGTGCCACTATCAGTGATGGTAGTAATACTATCACCATAAACGGTGAGACAGATGAAAATGGTCAGCCTATTCAGCCTATTCAGCCAATTACCGTGACTGATTGGGCTCTCGATAATTTGACGGTCACGCCGCCTCCTGGGAGCCACGAAGACTTCACTTTGACAGTAACGGCTGTGAGCTCAGAGAATGCTAATGATAGCCAAGCTCAATCCACACTCGATATCGAGGTAGTGGTGCATGAAAGTGAGCCTACACTAACAGAAAGCGACACCAACTCTGCCAATGAAGATCAGATGATTACTGGTAATGTATTAGCGAACGACAGCGATGCTGACGATGTGCTGCAAGTGGTAGGCGTTAAGATCGATGGCACTGACTATCAGGTGGATCAGTCGATAACCCTTGATGAAGGTACGTTTACTATCGATGCTAATGGTAATTATAGCTTTGAACCGAAAGACGATTGGTCAGGCAGTGTTCCAACAGTCGAGTACACCACTAATACAGGGGCCACTGAGTCGCTTAACCTAGAAGTTATGCCAGTAACAGATGCGCCGAATCTCACTGTGAGTCTTGGTGATTCGACTTACAGTAATACGACAATCAACTCTAGCCTTTATCAAAAGCTAATTTTTGCTGATTCATCGACAAACCTATCTGATCCAGAGCACGCAGAGTTAGGTCATAGCGATATCGGTAAACAAACCAGTGATATTAAAGTTGGAACAGACCAAGTCGATCAATTAACTGGTGATACCGGGAGTTGGGTTAAAGATGGCAATGACTGGGTGATGCAGACTAATGGAGATGACGTCTTTGTTGGTGGTCAGGGCAATGACAATATTGTAGGTGGTGATGGCTCATCACTTGATTTAGGTCTGGATACAGTGGTTTACACTGGTAATCTTTCCGACTATACGTTTGATTTTTATAATAATCATGGGAATACTGACAAACCATATTGGCATGTTGTAGATAAACGCGGTATTGATACTCAAGACGACAATACTCCAGTATCAGAAGGCGAGCACCTTTATGAAATAGAGCGCCTAATCTTTGCTGATGCCATCGTAGAGCTCAATACAGATGGTACGCCCACTGTACTTCAAGAGGTTGTAACAGAGCTGAATATCTCAGCTTCCGTATCGGACCGTGATGGTAGTGAGTATCTTGATGAAGTACGTATTAGTGGCTTGCCGGGTGATGCCCAAATCTTCGATAAGGGCACGGGTCAAGTTGTTGGTATTAAAGATGGTGATGACTGGGTGATCGATGTAACAGGACAGTCAACTCAGGCTGTGAATTACGACACCCTAGCTGTTAAGTACCAATCAACAGATACCCTAGACATTGACGTCACTGCCGTGGCCAAAGAAATCGGCTTGGATAGTGACCAAGCTGGCAATACGACCACGGTTAATAGTGGTGCTAGTGCGGATGCTATAGCCGATCAAGGCGGTGATGTGCCAATAACACTTATCTCTCTAGTCATTGACTCTTCTGGATCTATGGATGATGTCCCAAGCGGGCTCTCCGACATGAGAATTGAATACGTGTTGGAGGCATCCATTTCTTTATTAGATAATGTTAAAAGCCAACATGGTAGTGGTGATGTCTTAGTACAGCTTGTTGATTTTGATACGAGCGCATCTTTAGTCGAGAGTGGTAGAGGAGCGAATACCAGTGTTTGGATGACGGTATCCGAGGCGATTTCCATATTGCAAAAAGCGTCAGATACTGTAGATAAGTGGAACTATGATGGTGAGTTCGATCCAGATGGCTGGACTAACTATGATTCTGGCTTGGATGCAGTGATGGAGGGCTATAATGAAAGCCAAGTGACTAATATCAAAGGTGAAACCAATGATGTTATTTACTTCTTGAGTGATGGTGAAAGTAATAGGGGTAATATTGGTTCAGACTGGGCTCAGTTTATGGCGGATAAACAGGTAACTGCAGTTGGAGTGGGCGATCCTAATCGGGTACCGGCTGACGGTCTTATTAAGGTAGCAGGTAGTGCAGAAAATGTTGTTTATATTCCTGACTCAAAAATCACTACAGATCTACCTAAATTGCGGCCAACTATTGGTGTTTCTGGCTCGTTGCTGATGGCGATAGCGGGGGCTGCCATCGTGATTGATGAGTCGAATGCACAAGTGGCTCAGTTTATTAACCAAGATGGCGATGTATCTGTTGCACCTTCTGGATTAAGCTTCACCAAAGATACTGTCGGCAATGAGCTGGTTGTTGATACCGATTATGGTGTATTCCGTATTGGTTCAGATGGTTCTTACTATTTCCAACCAAGTGACACTGCTCCGACAATTGACGAAGGTAAGGCTGTTGGTTTCGAGATCGTGCTTTTGGTCGAAGGTAGCAATGGTCAAACGACTGAACAGTTGGTTACACTGAATGTCAGCCACAATGGTCAGGTCAACCGTGTTGAGTCCTCGTCTTTCACTGCTTCCACTGGCGATGACCAAGTAAGAGGAACCGATGGTGATGACGTCATCCTCGGTCATGCAGGTAATGATGTCCTCGATGGTGGCTTAGGTGATGACTTCCTTATGGGCGGCACTGGTGATGACATCCTAATTGGTGGTTTGGGTAATGATATTCTGACCGGCGGTGCGGATGCGGACTTGTTCAAGTGGGTCGATATGGATAGCTCAACCGATACCGTTACCGACTTTGATTATGATGAAGGTGACCGTATTGATTTAGCTGACTTATTTGCTGACCTCAAGGATGATCAGCAAGAGCTTGCCGACTTGCTTACTTCATTGCAAGATAGTGACCCGCACTCTGGTGAAGGTGGTAGTTACACTGTCACTATTAGTGAGCATAATGACGTAGCAGAACTGACGATTACGAAAGGTGATCAGACTATGCAGATTGACTTTAATGGAGCGGATACCACGGACATTACCAGCAGTTTGCTGGATAGTTTGAAAACACTAACTAATGATTGACCAGTCAGAGTTTCAGGCGCTTAATCAACGCCTGAACTCGCTTGATTACCCTTGGGCTGTGTTTATCCCACGCTAATATAGCTAGAAGTTCAGTAGTTTAGGCTGGATAGGCCGAAAAGAATAAGGCCACCATTTTCAATGGTGGTCTTTTTTATGATAAATGTTTGGCTCGAAAGCTTGAGAGCGAGTCAAGGAACTCGATTACAAGACCTTACAAGCAAAACCTTTTAGGTAGAAACCTTCTGGATAGGCTGTATCTGTTAAGTGATCGGCTGCTTGCTCGAAGCGCTCGACAAATTTTACGGTTCTGCCTGCGTCTAGTGCCGCATCAGCAATGATTTTTTGGAATAAGTCAGCGCCCATTAAGCCTGAACAAGAATAGGTGAGTAGAGTGCCACCTGGTTTCAGTATTTGCATCGCAAGCATGTTAACGTCTTTATAGCCGTTCGCGCCAGATGTCAGGTTGTTCTTACTTGAAACGAATTTTGGTGGATCCATGATCACTACGTCGAACTTCGTGCCTTGATCTCGGTATTCGCGAAGTAGTTTGAATACGTCTGCGTTTAGGAATACTGCACGCTTTTTCGAGATGTCGAACTCATTCAGCTCAGCGTTGAACTTAGCTGTATCAAGAGCTAATTGAGAAACGTCTGCATTGATTACACGCTTAGCATCACCTTTAAGGGCATACAGACCAAAACCACCTGTGTACGAGAAACAGTTAAGGACATCTTTGCCTTTAACGTATTTCATCGATTCTTTACGGCTATCACGTTGGTCCATATAGAAGCCCGTTTTATGGCCTTCGATAATGTTTACGCTGATTTTCACACCGTTTTCTTCAATGACCACTGATTTAGGTGGTTCTTCACCGTGAAGTACGCCAACAACTTGTTCTAAGCCTTCTTTTTTACGGACTGCTACGTCAGAACGCTCATAAATATTGCAGTCAGGGAAACATTCAATTAAAGCTTCAACAAGTATGTTCTTATTAAACTCAGCTCCGGCGCTAAGTAATTGGCATACGAGGAAATCTTGATATTTGTCGATTGTGATACCGGGAAGGCCATCAGACTCTGCTGCAGTAAGGCGGTAGCCAGTTAGACCATCACGTTCAATGATATCTTCACGCAAAGATTGCGCGTCTTGAATTCGTTTTACGAAGAATGCTTTATTGATTTCTTCTTTTTCAAATGTCCAAACACGAGCTCGAATTTGAGATTCCGGTGAGTAAGCCGCTTTTGCAAGCCACTGACCATTTTGAGTGTATACGTCTACAGTTTCACCTGATTTTGGCTCGCCTTCGACTTTATCGATACCGCGTGAAAATACCCATGGGTGTTTACGGCGTAGTGATTTGTCACGGCCTTTAGCTAGATGAATTGAAGGAGTCATAATTTACTCTGTTTGTTGAATTTGAAGGAGGGGTATTGTCGAGGAAGTACAGTTGAAAAGCAAATAAGAAAGGGCTGCACAAGCAGCCCTAGTAATGATTAATCAGCACATACTGGCTAGATATAAGTATTAAGCTTTGAGACCTGTCAGCAAACCTTCCATCGTATCACTTTGTTTACGAAGTTGGTCAACATTGGAATTGCTCTTACTGATCATTTCACAGATGCTATCTGACTGATGACGAATATCCTCAACACTTTGAGCTATGTTATCTGCAACAACACCTTGCTCTTCCGCGGCTGTAGCAATCTGAGTACTACTGTCTGAGATAGATTGATTCTTTTCTGCTAAAGAGCCGATCTCGACATTCACTTCTGACATCAGTGTCTGGCCTTCATTAGCGTTGTTTACCGTTATTTCCATCAGTTTGGTTAGTGATTGGCTGTTACGTTGTAATGATTCAATCATGCTTTGGATTTCAACAGTTGCTTGTTGAGTACGACCTGCAAGGGCACGAACTTCATCGGCAACAACAGCGAATCCACGACCTTGCTCGCCGGCACGAGCGGCTTCGATAGCCGCGTTCAATGCGAGTAGATTGGTCTGCTCTGAAATGCCATTGATGGTTGCGACCACCTCATCGATCTGCGCCGCGTTGGCATCAAGCTCTTCTACTGCTTGTGAAGCGGATTGGATCTCTTGAGATAGGTTAGAGATAGACTCCAATGTGTTTGAAACTTTTACTTGACCGCTCTGGGCCACGCCGCGAGCGTCCATCGTTTGTGAGCTAGACTCATGAGCAAGGGTAGCGACTTCACGAATTGTCGCTGCCATTTGTTCCGTCGCACTTGCCAAACTATTCAGGTGTTCTTGTTGATTACCTGAAATATCTGAGCTTTGTTGTGTTGACTGATTCAAATCCGAACTGATCTGTTGCATGAGTGCGACAGACTCTTGGATTGATAGAACCATATTTTGCTCACGTTCGGCAACCTTATCAATAGTGATCGCAATTTCGCTGAACTCATCACGAACTAAGAAGTAGTTCATACGGCAAGTTAAATCACCATTGGCGAGAGTGTTCAATGCTTTGTTCATGGAGAACATCGCTCCGCCAATGAAAGTCATGATGTAATAAACGCCAAGCGCAATTAAGGTCAGAGTAACCGCAATGATAGAAACTTGCTTTGTAGATAAAGCCGACCATAGGTTTTGATCATGGTTTGCGACTAAGCTGAACGCGCCGTTCATCACTGAAACGGATCCCGTACCATAGCCTAGAGAAATGCTTTCAGAATGACTAACAAGCTGAGCGACTTGATCTTTAGTGAGTTGGCCTGCTTCGATAAGGCCTTTCATCAAGAGCATTTCTTCTTGATAAAGGTGGGCAAGTAAAGAGTCCGCTGCGCTATCTAAAACGAGAGTTAATATCACTAGGGCGAGAAGAGGCAATAAGAAGAGTAGATAGAACTTTTCTTGGATTTTTAGGTGAATGAGATATTTGTCAATCCAACGAAATGGGATTTCTTTCATAATCGTTATACTCGAAGTAAGTCCACCAATAAGCGGTGAATGAATAGAATGGCAACTATATCATTCATATAATTTATGAGGCAACGTTATGAAAAATTCACAATGTATATTTGTCGTGTCGGGCGTCGTTCAATGTGTTGGTTTTCGCTATCACACCAGTAGACAAGCACAAGCTTTGGATATTTCAGGATACGCCATGAATTTGAATGATGGGCGAGTTGAAGTGTTAGCTGTCGGAGAGATGGAGCAGATTAATAAGTTGTACGCTTGGTTACAAATAGGACCTGCTAGTGCGACAGTCGACCATGTTGTCAAATATGATGTTACAGAAGCAGATCTTAGAGTGGTACGTGTTGGCGAATTCAAAATACTGTAGTTAACGCACTACAGTATTGATATTGAGGGTTACCTTAAACAGCTAGTCTTTTACAGGCACTTTGCTGGTTTAGGTAAACCGGCAAGTTTGGTTGCTTGCTTCGCAGGACCTTTCTTGAATAACTTGAAAAGGTATTTGCTGTTACCTTTCTCTGGGCCGTGAGCTTTTTCCATCGCCTTCACAAGCATACGAACGGCTGGAGAAGTCTTGAATTCTTCGTAAAAGCTTCTTACAAAATGTACGACTTCCAAATGTGCATCAGTCAGTTCAATAGCTTCATCTTGAGCAAGAATTTCGATCATGCCTTCTTCCCATTGTGTGTAGTCCAATAGGTAGCCTTGAGCGTCGGTTTCGATTTGCTTACCGTTATATTCAAACATGTTTAGTCCAGAATCAAATTATACTATAAGAATAGGGTACATGACCCAGTTTACCTTACTCAATAGATATTGTAGTCATCTAGAAAAATATTGTACTTACAGGTATAAAAAAGCCCAAGAGATAGTCTCTTGGGCTTAAGTTTTCAACGCTAGGTAATTAGTCGTTGCTGTTCATAATGCCTAAGATGCTTAATAGGCTGATGAAGATGTTGTAGATAGAAACATACAAGCTGATCGTTGCTGAGATGTAGTTCGTTTCGCCACCACGTATGATGCTTTGCGTTGTTAGCAAGATAACACCAGTAGAGAATAGGATGAACATACCGCTCATTGCCAAAGATAGTAGAGGCATTTGTAGGAAGATGTTTGCAACCATACCGACTAGCAGTACAACGAAACCGGCCATTAACATACCGTTAAGGAATGAAAGGTCGCGCTTTGTTGTAAGAGCGTAAGCTGACGCTCCCATGAATGCCAATGCCGTACCACCTAGTGCCGTAAGGATGACATCACCCATACCTGCACCAACATACATGTTTAAGATTGGACCGATGGTATAGCCTAAGAAACCTGTAAACATGAATGTGAAGACTAGACCCATGCTGTTGTCACGGTTCTTTTCAGTCAAGAAAAGTAGGCCGTAGAAACCAACTAGCATGATAATAAGACCAGGACGAGGAAGGTTCATCGCCATAGATACGCCTGCTACAACAGCAGACCAAAGTAGTGTCATAGACAGTAGTGCGTAAGTATTACGCAATACTTTATTGGTTTGCAGAGCACTTTCTTGAGATGTTGTGCGTGAAAACATAGGGCTGTTCATAATCTTCCTCGTAAGGTGACTTCAATAGTTATTAGTACATTTATGGGGGTGAAAGTTCGAAAAATCAAGTCTTTCATTCCTCTTGTATACCTAAAATAATAATCAAAATAGTCGGTTAAGTGTTTCTGAAGATGTAACAAATTATTTCTTAATGGGGAATAAAACGTTGCATTAGATCGATATTCTAATTTTCAATGATATTGAATGCCGTTCTTTGTCTTGACCTTGAATCACAAAGAGGCGACCGAAGCCGCCTCTTTAGTTTATGCATCATAACACATTAATGGTGCAGAATTTGGCTCAAGAAGTTTTGTGTTCTATCTGATTGTGGGTTTTCAAAGAAATCGACAGGATTGTTTTCTTCAATAATCTCACCTGCATCCATGAAGATTACTCTATCGGCGACCTCTTTAGCAAAACCCATCTCGTGCGTTACACATAGCATGGTCATGCCTTCTTCAGCTAGCTCGACCATTACATCTAGCACTTCGCGAACCATTTCTGGATCGAGTGCCGACGTTGGTTCATCAAAAAGCATAACTTGAGGATTCATACATAGAGAACGAGCGATCGCCACACGTTGCTGCTGACCACCTGAAAGCTGACCTGGGAATTTGTCTGCTTGCTCAGGGATTTTTACGCGCTCTAGGTATTTCATTGCAATCGCTTCAGCTTCTTCCTTAGGCATCTTTTTCACCCAAATAGGAGCGAGCGTGCAATTTTCCAAAACCGTTAGGTGAGGGAATAGGTTGAAGTGTTGGAAACACATGCCGACATCTCTGCGCACGGCTTCAATGTTTTTTAAGTCTTCAGTCAGCTCATTACCTGAAACGAAGATATCGCCTTTTTGGTGCTCTTCCAATCGGTTGATACAACGAATCATCGTTGATTTACCTGAGCCAGAAGGGCCACAGATAACGATTTTCTCACCTTTTTTAACTTCAAGGTTAATGTTCTTTAGTACGTGAAACTCACCGTACCACTTGTTCATGTCTTTCAACTCAATCATAAGACCTTGAGAGTTGTTTTCTGTTTGCTGCGTCATAATACGTCCTTGATCTTGTTAATTATCGTTTGTGACCGGTGTGAAGTTTGTTTTCTAGCCATATCGAATATCTCGACATGCCAAAACAAAATACCCAGAACACTAACGCGACAAATACATAGCTTTCTGTTGAATACCCTAGCCATTCAGGGTCGGTATTCGCGGCTTGGCCAATTCCCAAAACATCAAACATACCGATAATCAATACAAGACTAGTATCTTTGAATAAACCAATGAAGGTGTTCACAATTGAAGGAATCGTGATTTTTAAGGCTTGAGGTAGAATGATAAGCCCGGTCTTTTTCCAGTAGCTTAATCCCAGTGCATCCGCGGCTTCGTATTGGCCTTTTGGTATTGCTTGTAAACCACCTCGAATTACTTCTGCCATATAAGCGGCACTGAATAACACAACACCTACAAGTGCTCTGATCAGTTTGTCGGTTTCTGTTCCCTCAGATAAGAAGAGTGGAAGCATTACTGATGCCATGAACAGAACCGTAATAAGCGGAACGCCACGCCAGATCTCAATGTAAACGGTACACATACTGCGTATGATTGGCATCTCTGAACGACGACCCAGAGCCAACGCGACACCAATAGGCAGCGATACAACAATACCGACAAGAGCAATGATCAGTGTAACCAGTAATCCGCCCCATTTGTGTGTATCAACCACTTCCAATCCGAAGATACCGCCGTAAAGAAGACCAGCAATCAAGAAAGGGTAGATGTTTACAAAAAATAACCAAATCCACGTACGCTTAGGTGTTTTTTCGTAAGCTAATATCGCGACAAAAAAAGCTAACGTTGCGTAGAAAAGGCGAGGTCGCCACAGCTCGGCTTCAGGGTAGAAGCCATACATGAACTGATCCCAACGAACGCTAATGAAAACCCAACAAGCGCCGTCACTAGTACAGGCATCTCGTGTTGTTCCTATCCAATCTGCACTTAGGAATGCCCAGTCTGCTACAGCCCATAAAAGGGTAAAAGCGAAGTAGGCTAGAACCACAGTAACAACGCTGTTTACTGGACCATTAAATAGATTTTTTCGTAACCAACCGACAGGTCCAACGGTGTTCGCTGGAGGCGGAAGGTCCGGTTGAAATTGATGTGTACTCATCTTATCTCTCCACCAACGCTACTTTGCGGTTGTATATGTTCATTAGAGCGGATGTTAATAGGCTCAGGGTTAAGTAGACGCCCATTGTCATCGCAATTACTTCAATAGCTTGTCCAGTTTGATTCAACGTTGTTCCTGCAAAAACGGACACAAGATCAGGGTAACCAATGGCCATCGCAAGTGATGAGTTTTTAGTTAGGTTCAAATATTGACTGGTTAGAGGTGGGATAATGATTCTTAAGGCTTGTGGAATAATTACCAGCTTAAGTGTTCTTGAACGAGGGATGCCTAGAGACATTGCAGCCTCTGTTTGCCCATGGTTCACCGCGTTAATACCTGAACGCACGATCTCCGCGATGAATGCCGCTGTGTAGATACTTAAAGCAAGCATTAATGCAGCAAGCTCTGGGATAATGCTAATACCACCTTTGAAGTTAAACCCTTTCAATACTGGGTAATCTGCCGAGATAGGCATACCCATAATGAAGTAAGTAACCAGTGGTAAACCAATAATTAACGCTGCCGCAATACGCAACATAGGTGTTTGTTGGCCAGTTAACTTCTGTTTGTTTTTAGCCCAAATATTGATGATAAAAGTAGCGATAACACCGGCAATTAATGAAGCGATGACAATGCTACTGCCTTGTTCCAATACTGGCGCAGGAAAATACAAACCACGCACGTTCAAGAAAATGGCTTCACCGAGGCTCATACTTTGACGAGCGGAAGGTAATGCTTGAAGAACGGCGAAATACCAGAAAAAGATTTGTAGAAGAAGAGGGATATTTCGGAATATCTCAATGTAGATAGCTGCAAATCGGCTAACTAACCAATTCGAAGAGAGTCTAGCGATACCCATACTAAAGCCTAGTACTGTGGCTAACATGATGCCTAGTACTGAAACTAAAGCGGTATTGAGAAGACCGATAAAGAAAGTACGACCGTATGAGAATGTTTCGTCGTATTCGATGAGTGTTAAGCCGATACCAAAACCAGCTTCTTGGGAGAGAAAATCAAAACCAGTGGCAATACCACGGGAATCTAAGTTAGTGAGTGCGTTGTTTACAATCGTGTAAAAGAAGGCACAAAGAGCTCCGACAGCGATAATTTGAAAAATGACTGAGCGAAAAGTGGGGTTGTATAACAGGTTGGCACTTTTGGGCTGTGGCTTTGTCTGAGCTGGAGAAATAGTTTCATTAGGTTTCATACTACTATAACCTCAAATCCATTTAATAAATAGGGCGGAAAACTCCGCCCTAGTTGATGCTTGAAAATTTATTAACGGATTGGTGGAGCGTACATAAAGCCGCCCGCATTCCATAATGCATTTACACCACGAGAAATTTGAAGTGGAGAACCTGTACCAACAGTACGTTCAAAACTCTCACCGTAGTTACCAACTTGTTTAATTACTTGGTAACCCCAATCATCACGAATACCAAGGCCTTTACCTTTAGGACCGTCTACACCAAGAATACGTTTGATGTTTGGATCTTTCGACTTCAGCATTTCGTCAGCGTTTTTAGAAGAGATACCGTACTCTTCCGCATTAATCATTGCTGAAAGTGTCCATTTAGCAACGTTAAACCATTTGTCATCATCTTGGCGAACCACAGGGCCTAGAGGCTCTTTAGAGATGATTTCAGGAAGTACTTGTGCAGATTTAGGATCAGCTAGGTTTAAGCGAAGTGCATACAAGCCAGATTGGTCTGTAGTAAGAACGTCACAACGACCCGCGTCGAAACCTTTAGATGTCTGCGCTGCTGTATCAAATACCACTGGCTTGTAAGACATGCCGCTGTTACGGAAGTAATCGGCTAGGTTAAGCTCAGTCGTTGTACCTGATTGAACACATACTGAAGCGCCATCAAGTTCTTGAGCACTTGTAAGACCAAGATCTTTCTTAACCATGAAGCCTTGACCATCGTAGTAGTTAACGCCAACGAAGTTCAGACCAAGAGCCGTGTCACGATGTAATGTCCATGTTGTGTTACGAGATAGTACGTCGATTTCGCCAGATTGAAGCGCAGTAAAACGTTCTTTAGCTGTTAGAGGTACATACTTAACTTTAGTCTTGTCACCGAGTACAGCCGCTGCAAGCGCTTGACAATACTCAACATCGATTCCTTCCCATTCACCTTTTGAGTTAGGGTTAGAGAACCCTGGAAGACCTGTACTTACACCACAAGTTAGAAAGCCTTGAGATGTGACTTTGTCCAGAGTGCTTTCTGCCGCTGATGCTGATGTTGCCATCATCGCAGTTGATGCAGCTACTACTGAAGCAAGAAGTGTTAGTTTATTTGTCATTTGTATCCTTCCTTGTTAACCAGGTGACACCTGATACTCGTGCTCGTTTGAGTTTTTCTATATGTGTTGCGTTTTCTATGACCTTGTTACTCAAATCAAACCTGTTGCATTTTGCAAATGAAACTGTGTGCGATTTAAGCAACTGTTTATAAGGTTAGGAAAGGATCCGTACTTTCACAAATGTATAATTTAAAAAGAATTTTGAATGAAATCACAAATCCGAACACAATTAGAATGACCAAATGTTAAGTGAATGTAAATAGTGCAACGGTTCACACTGTTGGTGCAACAAGATTTAGATTTTTATATTGATAATCGACTAGATAAATATTCTGAATCAACATCACAATGATGAAACATTAAACTTAAGAAATGTTGAAATTTGGTGAATAAATATTTTTATTACACTTGGATAGTTATTAATGTGCTCCAAATTTGGTAGCATGGTTGAATAGTTATTGAAGTAGTCTCAAGGAAGAACATGCGTTATTTCCCAATGTTTTTGGATGTAGAGAATAAGCCAATTCTAGTGGTTGGTGGGGGTGAGGTTGCTTGCCGAAAAGTAGATAGCTTATTAAGAGCAGGGGCTAATGTGACTTTGGTGTCTCCCAAGGTTGCACCATACTTAAAGCAGCTAGTTGACGAGAGTAAACTTCATTGGGTACAAAACTTTTACTCGTCACAAATTATCTCAAAAGATTATCTACAAGTTTGGGCGACTACAGACAATCCAAGTCTTAACCATCAAGTACATAATGATGCGAAAAAACTGGGTATTTTAGTCAATGTGGTCGATGATTTGCCTTATTGTGACTTCATTACTCCTTCGATGATAAATCGCGGAAGAATCCAAATTGCGATCTCTAGCGGCGGTGCATCACCTGTTTTAGTGAGAAATATTAGAGAAAAACTCGAAACGATACTTCCGCAAAACATAGGGTTGATCGCAGATTTTGGTGCATCAAAACGCAATTCGATCAAAGAGTCATTCCCAACTGTCGACGAGCGTCGTAAGTTTTGGGAACGGTTTCTGTCATCAAGTTTTATAGAGCAGGTGGCAGACAGAGAGCAATTAGAAGCGTATTACCAACAAGCGTTGACTGAAGGCATTGACAATGAAGGACAGGTCACTTGGATTGAGTTCGAGCAAGATATTGAGCTGTTGCCAATGAAAGCTTTACGTTTGATGCAAGAAGCGGAGCTTGTTCTTGCTCCGAATGATTGTCCATTCGAGTTCGTCGATTTGTGTCGTCGAGACGCGGAAAGGGAGAGCTATGCTAACAGTGGTGAGCTTTCTACCAAGTTAGAGCAAGCAAGAGCGGAAAACTTAAGAGTGTGTGTCTTCATTCCACCAGCAAGCGTAGAGTTTAATTTACTGGCAGGTAAAGATCTGAAACTGTCTTCTGCGAGAGTATTAGATTGAGGAAAGAGCTTTTCGGAAAAATCTAAATAGACTGTCGATGTTCTGGAAAAATGCTCCGACAAATAAAAAGCCACTTCCCTAAAAGAAGTGGCTTTTTTCCAATTGCATCTTCGATAATTGTTTATGTATCGAAATCACCTTCTGCGGTGCTGCCTATTCGCGATCGGTGATTAAAGCCGTCGCTTTATTGTCAGTATAATTAATCGCGGAAGTTATCAAATTGGAAAGGTTGACCAAGCTCAGCGCTACGAACTAAGGCCATAACCGCTTGCAGATCATCGCGCTTCTTGCCCGTTACTCGAACTTTGTCGCCTTGGATAGCGGCTTGAACTTTCACTTTATTGTCTTTGATTAGCTTGACGATTTTTTTAGCGACATCCGTTTCGATACCTTGCTTAAAAATAACCGTTTGGTGCCAAGTTCGACCTGTTTGATCAGCGGCTTTTGCTTCCATCGCGTTAGGATCAACATTACGCTTTGTCAGGTTGCTACGAAGAATATCGCGCATCTGCTTTAGCTGAAAATCGTCTTGAGCGCTCAGTTTTACTGATTCATCTTTGTAATCAAAGCTAGCCTCTACGCCACGGAAATCGAAACGAGTCGATAGTTCACGGTTAGCGTTGTCTACAGCGTTGCGTAGTTCTACTGATTCTACTTCAGAGATAATGTCAAATGATGGCATTGTGTTGTGTCCTTAAGCTAAATTTCTATCTTTAATTGCCGTTGCAAGCATGTCGAGCATTGTTGCAGTATCTTCCCAGCTAAGGCATGGGTCGGTAATAGATTTGCCGTATTCTAGGTTATTGATGTCTGTCATTGGCTGGTTGCCTTCAACAATGAAGCTTTCCGCCATGATGCCTGCAATTTGATTCTTGTTAGATTTTATCTGTTCACAAATATCTTGTGCAACGTCTAACTGCTTACGGTGTTGTTTCTGACAGTTAGCATGGCTAAAGTCTACAACCAAGCGTTGAGGAAGTTCGAATTCAGCTAATTGCTTACATGCGTTATCGACAGATTCAGCATCGAAGTTCGGGCCTTTGTCACCACCACGTAGAATTACGTGACCGTATGGGTTACCAGAAGTACGGTAAACTGTCATGCGGCCATTCTTATCTGGAGAATAGAAGTAGTGTGAAGCATGCGCAGCGCGAATAGCATCAATAGCAATCTTGATGTTGCCATTAGTTGCGTTCTTGAAACCAACAGGGCAAGACAGTGCAGAAGCCATTTCACGGTGAATTTGAGATTCTGTTGTACGAGCGCCAATCGCGCCCCAAGTGATCAGGTCTGCAATGTATTGGCCAGTGATCATATCAAGGAACTCAGTTGCAGTAGCAAGGCCAAGTTTATTGATGTCTAGCAAAAGCTTACGAGCCTTGTTTAAGCCCGTTTCAAGAGCATACGAGCCGTCAAGGTTAGGATCGGTGATCAAACCTTTCCATCCTACAACGGTACGAGGTTTCTCAAAGTAGGTTCTCATTACGACGAACAGTTCATCTTTATACTGTTCTTGAATTTGGCTTAGACGCTCTGCGTAATCAAGAGCTGCATCTGTGTCATGTACAGAGCAAGGGCCAACGATAACTAACAAGCGGTTATCACGACCCGTTAGGATATCTTCGATTTGGCGGCGAGAATTTTTAATGCGCTCAGCAACGTCGTCAGTAATAGGGTGTGCATTGCCTAATTCGGCAGGAGTTGGCATAGGACCCAGAGCTTGGGTTCTCAACTCATCAGTTTTTAATGGCATGTGATAGCTTTTTTTATTCTATTGCGAAGTGGTTAAGATAACGGAATTGAACAGAGGAATAAACTCTCTTAAGTCAAAGTTATCTCTGTTATTGCTAATATTCTTATTATTATCAGCAGCGCGGCGGCAAATAGGGGATTTTCACTTGTATTAACAGGCAGCTATCGGTATTTTCGTTTGAACACAATATAAAAATGCTGGAGCAGCAATGACTCAAGAAAATCAAAGCACTTTGCACCCAGAACTTGTCTTAGGTGATGTGCTGCCTTCTTATAACGATAATAATAATTCCAACCATCTCTACGTTTCATTATCTGAATTGGTTATGGACCGTGTTTTCTATCACCCAAGTATTGAAAGTCATATAGAGACTCTTTCTGATATAGAGAAAACCTCGTTAAATGCCATTCTTGGTGATAAGACTGTCGATGAACATTTTGTATCTACACTTGTCGTGGCAATTCAAGCGGCAATTCAACCTAGTCACACTAAAGTTCGGATTGCTTTGAGCAGCGCAGATAGTTATGGCTTCCGTTCATTGCTAGGTGGTCATTGTGAAGTAGAAGAAGTTAACCCAGCGCTTGGGGTTCGTGGTGTGGCTCGCTACGCGACACAGGAATACAGCAAGGCATTCGCGCTAGAGTGTCAGGTGATCAAAACATTGCGAGAGCAGGGTATCAACGTTGAAGTGGTTGTTCCTTACGTTCGCGCATTGAGTGATGCCGCGAAGATTATCGATTTGCTTGCCGAGCAAGGCTTACCACGTGGCCTCAACGGTTTGAAAGTTCTGTTCTCTTGCGATGTACCATCAGCGGTATTGTTGAGTGAACGATTACTGCATTATTTTGATGGTGTAGTGGTTAATGTTGATAGCTTGGCATCTTTTACATTAGGTGTAGATAAACAAAATGAAGCTCAACAACATGCTTTTGACCCTCAAAATGAGGCCGTTATTACCCTATTGGATATGATCGTTAAAGCAACGTTGCACGCGAAGAAACCTGTATTGCTGGTGACTCAAGGTTTGGTTGATTACCCTCGTTTACAAGGCTATATCGCAGATCTTGAAGGCGTTGAAACGGTGATTACCGCGTAATTCAATTCGCAACGTTTATAAGTTTGATTTGAAACACTAATGCTTTAAGAATGAAAGAGATATCATTGCCGATGATATCTCTTTTTTGTAACATTTTTTTGACATTTTGATCTTGAATCTATTAACTGGTCAGAGGACTAATTATGCTAGGTGACTCGGATGCTAACCCCTCTACAAAAAGCAAATCTCTACTTAACTATGTTTGGCATGTTCAAAGTGCCATTAATTTGGTTATGCAGGCCGAAGTTACTCGCCCTTGATGACAAGCATGTCGAGCTTAAGATCCCCCTAAAAAGACGAACGAAGAATCACTTAAATAGTATGTATTTTGGTGTATTAGCTGTGGGCGCAGATGTTGCCGGGGGCTTTCTTGCGATGAGTAAATCCCAACAGCAAGGGGAAAAAATATCGTTAGCATTTAAAGAGGTGACGGGAAACTTCTTAAAGCGTCCTGAAGCTGATGTGCATTTTACATGTAATGACGGTGAACTCATCAATACTATGCTGGCTGAAACAATGTCGACTGGCGAACGTGTTAATCAAACCGTAACGATCATCGCGACTTGTCCTTCTTTACATGGTGATGAACCCATGGCGGAGTTTCAATTGACACTGTCTATTAAAAAAGTTCCTTCAAAGCGTTAAATTTCATATCGAACAATAACAAACCAAAATCGCAGTATGTGATTACCACATACTGCGGCGTTCTACGATTCTTGGCTAATCTCTTCAATATCAACAATTTTTGAACGGTTCATAACGATTTTCCAACGGTAATATGTTGGTTCGTTGTCGTGATTGTTCTCTTTGATGATCAAGTTGAGTAGATGGCGCTTTTCTACTGATTCACGACTCACTTGCCCCTCGTTCAAGCGATAAACCTTGTTCGACCCTTTATCCATTAGACGAGTTAGAGCTCTCAAGCTGATAGAAAGCGTTTCACGAGTCTCTTCGTAACCACTCATGAAGGTTGAGGTAGACATTTCTGTATGTGAACGATAGTGCAGAATTTGTTCTTCACGCTGTACCACGCGCTTCTTACGGATCGACTGAATACGATCAGCTAGCTTAGAAAAGCTCGCGTAGTCCAGCCATTCTAATTTGTGGCCAACTGATTTGTTGGTCGTCGGATCAAAGTAGCGACGTTTCCATTTTGGCTTGCCCTTACGAAGCCAGCGCCAAAGGATATCTCTTAAGTCATCTTTGAAGATCTCGCGCAACGCATAGATAAATGACATCGAAACGATAAAAGAAGCGGTAATCTCGCCCAAGAAATCACGAGCTAATATAACGGTTGTTGTCACGACCACCATCACCAAACCGGTAGCGATACCTTTAACTGCACGCTTTACGTTTTTTCCCATCGAGGTGGTCTTTTCTTTGAGCACGATAGGGTGTTCAATCAAGCGGCGCAATAAACGCATCTTGTTGCTCAAACGAGTGACGTCTTCTCGAACTCTCGTGGAGTTGTAGCGATTGAGCTTCCGGTGAGCCGTCTCTTTTTCGCATAGTATTAAAAGGCGTTCTTTGATGGTTGAATATTCACTGCCACGTGGCATATGTGAGACCAGTGACAAGAACTTTTGCTCTGTGTACCAAGAAAGGTAGTTATCAATGTTTGCGTAGTAGCGTTTGAGGTTTTCTTCATAAGGAATGCTTCGGCGGAGCTTTTTCAAGATATCTAACGCAAGCTCAATGACTTCGTCGACCTCATCAGCCGTTACGTCGTCACTATCTGTCTTGTTTAAGCTGCTCACGGCTTTATCTAAAGCAATAACGTATTGATATGCGAACAAACTCAAACTCACACGATATTGAGTCGTTGATAAGCGTCCACGTTTTGCCAAACGACTGTGTACGAGTGGTAACAGTGTTTTATCACTATAGTAGGCACGGTTTTGTGTAATCGAGCTATAAAAAAATGCACTTTCAGAAAGCACTTCAGGCGTCAGCCCGAGTTCACCGGGAATGAATAGATAAACGTCCATGTCGAGCTTTTTTGTTTTTGCCATCGCATGGTTAATTTTAAGTGTTATCGCATCTTGTTTATCAACGGTGATCAACGATGTCTCCTAGAATGTAAAAATATGAATGAAACTAGCGAAAGCATATCAGAGATCACGTATAATCACCGCCAAATTTAAAGTAGAGACAATCTTGATGATTAATATTGGTCAAATAAACAATTTAGAAGTAGTAAAACAAGCAGACTTCGGTGTATTCCTTGACGCTAGCGACTATGGAACTGTGTTGCTTCCGAAACGGTTTACTCCTGAAGGTGTTGAAATTGGTCAAAAGTTAGATGTTTTCTTATACATTGATTCTGACAATCAGATCGCAGCAACCACTGAAAAACCCATAGCTCAAGTAGGGCAGTTTGGCCTAATGACGGTTGAAGGTGTAAACAGTACCGGTGCATTTATGAGCTGGGGCGTGAAAGGAAAAGATCTACTGGTTCCTTTCAGCGAGCAGCGCGGACGTTTAAACGAAGGTCAATCAATCTTAGTATATGTGTATATTGATAAAGCATCTAGCCGCATTGTTGGTACAACGAAGTTTAACAAGTGGTTAGACAACACGCCTGCGACTTATAAGCAAAATGAGCAAGTAGATCTTATCATCGCTGAGCGCAGCCAACTTGGTTACAAAGCGATCGTGAACGGTGAACACTGGGGCATGATCTTCCCATCAGATATCATCGGTAAGTTGTTCATTGGTAAAACGTTGAAAGGCTACATCAAGAACGTTCGTGAAGAAGACGGAAAAATCGATCTGTCTCTTCAAAAAATCGGTGTGGCCAAGATGGATGATCTAAGCACTAAGATTTTGGATTTGCTTGAGAAGAAAGGTGGCTTCTTGCCTTTGAATGACAAGTCTTCACCTGAAGCGATTTTCTCTGCATTCAGAACCAGTAAAGGCACATTCAAAAAGACGATCGGCGGTTTGTACAAGTCAGGCAAGATTGCTATCGATAAAGAAGGCATCCGTTTAGCTGAATAAGCGAAACTATAGGTAAAAAAAAGCCCAAACCTTCCTGTTTGGGCTTAGGGGAAAGGGCTCCGAAGAGCCTACGCTAATCGTTGTAGTTCTGTGTCTAATAGAGCAAAGTCTAGTTTAAATTCTCCATTATGCGATTTTTCATCACACAAATAGTGACTTGAATTGATGGTTATGTAATTAAACGTTGATTTGACAATGTTTTAATTTGCGCTAATCGCACTGTTGCTATAAAACAGTTAATAGTTTCTCAAGTGAAATAGAAAAAGCCCAAACAACTCACGTTGTTTGGGCTTTTTGTTTTTTGCGCATAAAAGACGGCGGTGCCTTTAATTGTAGGATTAGAAAAGATTTTTATCGCGTACCAGCTCTCGTGGTAAGCCATTTTTAACTCGGTTACCTACCCACTTACCAAGGCCGATGATTGCGCCGTTATACTTCACCAATACTTCTCCTTTGCCCGATAGGCCTTCAGGACGTACATCGCGACCCATAAACCATTCTCGAGCGTCTTCAATACATAGCTCTACAATATTAGTTTCGTTGCCTGTAGCCAGTGTTGTCGCCACCTGGTGTTGCCATCGGTAGCCTTTTTTATGAGTTTCAGCGATCTTGATGCCCATACGAGAGAAGCGGAACTCACCAATCATTGGCTCTAATGCTTCAGGGAACAACCAAACGTCTTTATCGCGAATCCATACTTGAGTATCAGTTGGTAATTCTATATCAAGCGTGCTCATCAGTTGTTCAGCGACTTCTTGTTGAACTTTCTTTGACGCTTTTTCAAATGGGAATTTACCCAGGCGTTTTTTAACTTCTGGTGGAGTAACAGATGCCAGTTTACGGATGCGTGCGACAAAGAAACCTTCAGAGTCATACACCTGTGGGAATATATGAAGAAAGCCTTCTTCCGTCGTGGTTGCTTTTGCGTTGTCGAATAGTGATTCAAGAGATTCAAATTCTACTGCGTCACCAAAAGTCTCTTTTAGGTGATGACATACTTGTTGGTTTTCTTCTGTGCTTAATGTGCAAGTCGAGTAAACTAATACGCCGTTAGGCTTTAGCGCGTGGAACGCACTTTCAATCAGGTCTTTCTGGGTATTAGCAATATCGACCACTGATTGATACGTCCAGTTTTTCATGGCATCCGCGTCTTTACGAATCGTACCTTCACCAGAGCAGGGGGCGTCTAGTAATACGGCATCAAACTGTTCTGGTAACCAGCCGCCGAATACACGTCCATCAAAATTGCTCAGCGCTGTATTGCGAACGCCACAACGCTCGATGTTAGCGTGAAGTACTTTCACTCGGCTTGCAGCGTACTCATTGGCAACCAGTACGCCGCGATTATTCATTAGCGCCGCGATTTGCGTTGTTTTAGAGCCGGGTGCAGCTGCTGTATCTAACACGGCTTGATAGTCTTCTTCGCCTTGAAACAATGCAGAAGGTGGCATCATAGAGCTGGCTTCTTGGATATAAAATAAGCCAGACATGTGTTCAGCTGTATTGCCTAAAGGCGCCTCGCTTTCATTAGCGGTGATCCAAAATCCCGTTTCACACCACGGCACAGGTTCCAGTTCCCAACCTTTATCTTTCGCACGTACGAGAAAGTCTTCGACACTGATTTTTAGTGTGTTTACTCGAATACTTTTACGAAGTGGCTTTTGACAAGATGCGATAAAAGAAGCCATGTCTAAGTGGCTTGGCATAATGCCTTTAATGTGAGTTAGGAATTCTTCTGGGATATATACGTTAGCGTGCAAAAGGGTATCTCGATTTATAGCGTTAATGCGGGCAGTTTAAAGCAAAATGAGATTGTCCTAAACCATATTTGTTTCAAACAATAAAAATGCAGCTCAATGGCTGCACTTTTAGTTAAATTTATATGTACCGTAACAGAGGTTCGGCTTATGGCTTTGGTATAGCCGTTCTCCATGATTTCCATTCATCTTCCGCTTGCGGATATAAGTAGAAAGACTGGTCTTCACTTGCCAAAGGTTGTAGTTCATTCGTTGGTGGCGTTGAGAAAGTTATCCCACCTCTGATTAGGCTATCAACGGTCCCAGCTTTGATGTTTGCACCTGTGAGGCCAATAGAAACATCTACACCAGAAACGTTCCAAAATACACTGTTTGCACGGATCAAGTATGCGAATTCAGGCTTAATTTGAATCGTTGAGATAATGCGGTCTGCAAATTCGCCGAGCTGGACATCTATAACGGTACCTATTTCTAACTCACGAAATAAGATAGGCGTTCCTTCCGATACAGACCCTCGTGTTTCACTTTGCAGTTGGAATATCTTTCCTTCTGGCTGGACAGGCCCTTTGCTCAGTTTGAACTTCGTTTTTCTTTCACCTTGGCCCGGTTCGACGTTGATATATTTGGATATTAATGCGGAAACGTTCTTAATACCATTCAACCCAATCTCTGGTTCTGCGAGCCAGAAATGACTGTTAGCGACCGCAATTTTGTCGACATACTCGGGTAAAATGCGAGCCGTAATCTCAATGCCACCTTTGTTAAAGTTAGGAATAACTAAGGTCACTTCACCAACTGTGACACCTTGATATTTGATGGTAGTACCTTTGCTGACTTCTTGATCGCCTGCAGAAGTAATCGTAATGGCACGACCAAATTTACGAGCTGACTTCGAATCGTTGTATAATTTCCATACGTCGCCTAGTTTGTTGTCGATTCCAGGTAACGAATCAAAGGCGATACCACCTTGAATCAGTGTTTTTACCGGTGCAGCTTTAATACTGATCCCAGCCAAAGACGCATCTACTTCTACACCAGATCGGTTCCAGAAAACAGTATGCTTGTTGATTAGGTGCGTATAGCGGTTTTCAATCGTAACTTTAATTCTTACGCCGCCATCAGCGAGTTGGAAATCTGAGATACTGCCGACTTGAAGATTACGATAGAGCAGTGGGCTTCCTTTGGAAATTGAAGGTAACTCACTAGCAAACAATGACAATGTTTTTGAACCAGTCTGATTGAACTTTGCTATCTCTGCCAATGATTTACTTTGAAATAGTTGATAATGGGTGCGAGATTGGTTTTTACCTTCGCTCACAAAGCTGATGGAGCCTGACAGTAATTGTTTAGCAGGTGGTACTGTTACACTTAATCCAGACTCTGTTAGTTCTGCAGTCGCGCTGCCTGTAACAAAGAATCGATTGTGGCTTTTAATCAAGTGAGAGTATTCGTTGTCGATTAAAGCATCCATGAACACTTCGTGCTTGTCGCTTCCAGTACCGACACCTTCTACTAACCCTACGTTAATGATAGAGCCCACAGCGATTCCCTTGTATAACAACTGGGTTCCAACATCTAAACCAAATGAATTGTTCGACGTTAGACGAATCGAGACCGACTTCTCCTGTTCCTGACTGAACTCATTCTTACGAATAGCAGTAAACTTGCGAGCCTTGTCACCTTCACCGGGTACCAAGGTAAGGAAATTGCCGGTTACCAAATTCGCGATGTTTTTCATCCCTGTTAGCGACAGTTCCGCTTCTTCTAGAACGAATTTACTGCCGCTGTTTAAAAAGTCACTGAATGCAGGTTGGATAGCAGCAGAAGCAATCACGTGTTCGCGACCTTCGCTCAAAGATAAGTTGGTGATTTGTCCAATTTCAATGCCTCTATACATGATTGGAGCGCCAGTCGCACTGATCTTGTTGTCGTCCGGAACGGCGATTTGGATCGAAATACCACGACCCGCAGTTTTCAAATCAGGGTAGAGCTTGAATTTGGTGTTCATCTCGACCGGTTGACCTTCTCCAGGTGAATCAACCGCAATTGAGCCTCCTAATAGAGCACTTAAGCTTTCTAAGCGAACATCAACGCCAGAGAAACCAATACTCGCCCCCAAGCCACTTACATTCCAGAAACGGCTTTGATCAGTGATTATGTGGCTATATTCATCTTTAATTGCAGCTTGAATTGTCACTGATTTCGCGTTGTCGTTGAGCTGGTAATTGTAGACTTCACCAATTGGAATCTTGCGATAGACTATTTGAGAACCAATAGACACGCCGCCGAGATCTTTAGTTGTAAGAGAGATGTTAAGCCCCTCAGACGCCAAGAGATCGGAAGGGGATGACTCCAATGCATGAAATACGGTTTCAGGTTCTTCTTTGGTTTCACTTGGGTGAATCGCAATATAGTTACCGGACACCAGCGCATCTAACCCAGAGATACCGGATAAGCTCGCCGTTGGTTTCACTAACCAAAAGCGCGTGCCTTTCGACAGTAACTTTTTAGCTTCAGGGTAGATATCAGCATCAACGTAAATATTAGATAGGTCTTTAGATAATGTGATGTCACGAACCATACCGACCTCTAAGCCTTGGTATCGAATGGTTGTGCGTCCTGCGACTAACCCCGCAGCGTCTGAGAAGTAGATTTGCACACGTTGACCAGCATCGTGTATTGACTTCATTACCAGCCAACCGGCGAGCACGACAGTCAAAATAGGAAGAATCCACAAAGGCGAGATGCCCTTGTTTTTCCTGACTTCTGGTGAATATGACGTTTGTGATTGGTTATTGTTGTTCATTCACTGACTCATCTTTAGAGGTGTAGTTATCCCAAATTAGCCTAGGATCTAAGCTTTCAGCTGCCAACATCGTGAGAACAACCACGACGCCAAAAGCCACAGCACCATAACCTGGTGTAAAATTTAAAATTTGCCCACGGTCGACCAAGGTCATCATGATCGAAATAACGAACAGATCCATTACGGACCATTTCCCCACCCATTTAACAATAAAGTAGATGGTCATACGTTGTCTGTGGTAGACCGCGCGCTTCGTTTGAATACAAATTAGGATGTAAGCAAGGCCAAGAATTTTTGCCACAGGCACGACAATACTGGCAACAAAAATGATCACTGCAATGCCATACATATCGCTATTAATTAGTGAAGCAACGCCTGAGAGAATCGTATCTTCCAGTCTTTGTCCGTTGGTAATCAGGATCGATATTGGAATGACGTTTGCCGGTATGATGGCGACGGTCGCTGCAAACAACAACGCCCACGTCTTTTGTACAGAGTAGGGCTTACGGTGATACAACTCATGATGACAACGCACACAAGCATGTCCATCAGGTTGAGATAGGTGGCAGTTATGACAATGAACGTTCTTACTCTCGGCGAACGCGTAGTCTGACTCTTTGGCCCATGCTTCCCAATAACGTCTCACACTAATACGACTTACCAGTAACACGCTACACAACTGCAATAGAATTAAACCTATCAATCCTGGGCCGACAAAAATGTCAGAGTAATCTTGTAGTTTGAAACAGGAAATCGCGACGCTTACCAAGAATACGTCTAACATCATCCAGTGTTTAAGGGTTTGGATAATCGCTAGCGAATAGCGAAATGGCACAAAAATCTTAAAACGTAGTGATACATGGGTGATGAGTACAGAACTGCACACCAGTAACGGTGCTATTGAGCTACAGAATAATATTAGTAAACCAAGTAGTGGGAAGCCTTCTCCCATTAACGTAAATACACCGGATGGCAATGTAGCTGGAATCATCACCCCAATCAGACGGATACTAATGAATTCAAAAAAGTGAGAAGGGATAAACAGCAACAGACAAGTGATGGCGATTGCTAGATTTCCGGAAAGACTCGGTGTACCACCTCGATAAAGTTGGGTGCCACATCTAGGGCAATACGCGGATTTGCCGTGTGGGATGTCCATTTTATCAACCGGGAGTTCGCAACCCTGACAAAGACGTACGGAGCTGCTGTCGCACTGGTGCTCGGTTGTTAACGAAGATTCAGCTGTTAACGGAGATTTAGTTGACAACTGGTGTTGAGTTGATAAAGGGGTAGTTAATGATGGGGAGGTCACGCGACCTCCCAAGTTGAAACGTAAGCCAGGCTTTTTATCTCACTTAAACGCTCGGAACAACATACATCAGGCGTGCGATTGCACACTGCCATAGAGTGTTTGATATAGTCCTTGCTGTTCAACCAATTCACCATGTGTTCCCGTTTGTGTCACTTGCCCGTCTTCTAAAACATAGATTAGATCGGCCTGTTTCACCGCTGATAATCGATGAGCCACAATCAAAGTTGTGCGATCTTTCAAAAATTCGCTTAATGCTTTGTGTAGTGCCGCCTCTGTTGCAGTATCTAATGCCGATGTTGCTTCATCAAGAATAACAAACTTCGGATTACTCAACACCATGCGGGCAATGGCTAGGCGTTGTCTTTGACCGCCAGATAAGCGAACGCCATTTCGGCCTATTTGAGTATCAAGACCATTACTCAGTTGCTTGATCACGTCTTGCATTTGAGCAACTTCTAGAGATCGCCATAACGACATGTCATCGTATTCGGCTCCAAGGGTCAGATTATGCCTCAATGTATCGTTAAAGAGTATAGGTTGTTGTAAAACAACGGCAATTTGACTTCGAATTACGTCAAAGCTAATGTCATCGGTGGTTTCACCGTTAAAGCGTATACAACCTGAATCTGCTTGATAAACCCCAATGAGCAGCTGGATCAGTGTTGATTTTCCACCACCACTAGCGCCGACTAAAGCGACTTTTTTACCTGCTGGAATATGCAGCGATAGTTTATTTAAAACAGTGTTTTCTGATGTGTAAGAAAATGTAACGTTGTCTATGTCTACTGTCACTTCTTTATCTTCATTGAACGGATTGATCTTACTTATCGGTCGTTTTTCTTCTTCTAATTGAAGTAAGTCGTTGATACGTTGCAATGCGGCTTTGGCGCTATACCAAGAGAATTGAATTCCCAGCAATTCTTGGACGGGACCTAACATGAACCATAAGTAACCAAATACCGCGAATATTTGACCAATGGTTAAGTCACTAAATAATACCATTAGCATCGCAACCGCACGGAAAAGCTCGAAGCCTAGTAAAAACAGCAAAAATGAAACACGACCTGCAGCTTCAGATTGCCATGCGTACTTGTCGGCATCGATTCTTACTTGGTTCGCTTGGACCTTAAGTTCATCTAGGAAAATTCGTTCTTTATTGGCTGCTCGTAGCTGATAAATGCCATCTAAGGTTTCTACTAAGCGGTTTTGAAAACGTTCGAAAGACTGATTTTCATACTTCTTAAGGTGTTTTACCTTGCTGCCTAGTTTACGAGAAAAATAAATAACAACAGGATTGACCAGTAAGATAAAGAGACCTAGTCGCCATTCTAACCACAGTAGAACGATCGCCGTTCCGAGCACAGTTAAAAAGCTGATGATAAATTTAGATAGGGTAGAACCAATGAACTTATCAATGGTCTCTATGTCTGTAATTAGGTGAGCATTAATACCTCCGCTGCCTTTGGTCTCGTATTGTCGAATACTGATTCGCCCAAGCTTATCTATCATCTTACTACGCATTTGGTAGGTGATTGTTTTGGATACAAGCGTAAACTGACGTCCCTGCAGAATATTCAATGCTTGACTGGTCGTTCGCATGAGGATGACTAACAGCAAAGTTAGCGCAATGTAACCTGTGGGTGTTTGTAACGATGATGGAAGCAGGTGATTCATCATTTCTAAGCCAGAGGCCGGCTTATCAAGTAAAACTTCATCAACCATTAGTGGCATCAGCAACGGGATAGGGACACTAATGAGAGTTGCAAAAATGGCAATAATGTTAGCAAACAGTAATTTGGACTTGTGTTTTTTTACTTGAGTTATTAACCAAGAACGGCTAATAGTGTCTTCTGAATTGTTCATTGTAATGAGAATAAGTCCTATTTAGCTTGATGGCCGCATTTTACTGCGTTCTCTTGATAATGGAAGTCTCAATTTAATTGGAAGCTAATATGAAAATAGAACATTACCAACGCTTAACCAAACAAGCTGTTGCATTAATTGAATCAGAAACCGATCTAACTGCTAATCTAGCTAATATAAGTTCACTGTTGTTTATGGAATTGGATGAATTGAACTGGGCGGGTTTCTATTTAATAAAGCAAGACCAAGCTAAGGAAAAAGACGAACTAGTACTTGGTCCTTTTCAAGGTCAACCTGCTTGTGTGCGAATTCCTGTAGGGCGTGGTGTGTGTGGAACTGCGGTTGCGACGAATACAGTTCAACGCATTCATGATGTTCATGAGTTTGAAGGTCACATCGCTTGTGATGCTGCGAGTAACTCAGAAATCGTTATTCCGTTCTCAATTGACGGAAAAGTAGCGGGCGTTCTTGATATAGATAGCCCAAATGTTGGTCGTTTTTCGCAAATAGACGAAGACGGATTGACATTTTTCATGGCAGAAGTGGAAAAGCTGCTTAATTCGCACGCGAACAAGGCATAAATTATTCTCTTACTGTGGTTTTTCCCAAGCATCTCTCTATAATACGTAAAAATATTTTCTTAATGCTCGCGGAAAACCGCAAAAACCAGGAACCCACATGGAAAACACTGAAAAGTTAAAAAACAGCAAAGAAGTTATCGCATATATTGCTGAATGTTTCCCTAAATGCTTTACTCTAGAAGGTGAAGCAAAACCACTTAAAATTGGTATTTTTCAAGATCTTGCTGAACGTCTAAATGAAGACGAAAAAGTCAGTAAGACTCAGCTTCGTGCAGCGTTAAGACAGTACACATCATCATGGCGTTACCTGCACGGCGTAAAAGCTGGCGCAGATCGTGTTGACCTAGACGGCAACGCGTGTGGCACATTAGAAGAAGAGCATGTAGAGCACGCTAAAGCTACACTTGCAGAAAGCAAAGCTAAAGTGCAAGCTCGTCGTAAAGAACAAGCACAGAAAGCTCGTGAAGAAGGCAAAGCGAAACCTAAGGCGAAGAAAGCTCAACAGCCTCGTCGTCAAGCGCCTAAAGCTCCAAAAGTAGAAAAGCCTGTTGAAACACGCGCTTTGAACGCTGACGAATTTGTCGCTGGCAACGAAGTAAATGTGAACATGGGTAAAGGAAACATGGCTGCGACCATTGTTGAAATCAATAAGGAAGATGTGCGTGTTCAGTTAGCAAACGGCCTACAAATGGTTGTTAAAGCGGAGCACTTGCGCGCTTAAAGGAGATACTCCTACGCATGAAATGCCGTTCAAAATTGACACTGATTGCTGCTAGCTTTTGGCTAGCAGCTTCAGCTCAGGCTCTCGAAGCCAAATTAGATCAGGACGATTTACCTCTACTCGCTCCTGAGGTCCAACACGAAACTGCTAGTAAACGTGTTACTTCTCGATTTACTCGTTCTCACTATAAACACTTCAATCTCAACGATGATTTCTCTCAAGCTATCTTTAATCGTTACTTAGAGATGCTGGATTATAATCGTAATATCTTCACTCAAGCTGATATTGACTCTTTCGCTGCTTCATCCATACAAATTGATGATCAGTTGAAAGCAGGCAATAACCAGATTGCATTTGATGTTTATAATTTGTCTATGCAGAAGCGTTTTGAACGTTTTCAATATGCATTGTCTTTGCTTGATACAGAGATTAAGTTTGATACCGATGAAAGTATTGAACTCAATCGTAGTGAAGCTGAATGGCCAAAAGATATCGCTGAAGTGAATGAGCTTTGGAGAAAACGCGTTAAATACGATGCGTTGAATCTAAAACTCACTGGTAAAGAGTGGCCAGAGATTCAAGAAGTTTTGGAAAAGCGTTACAACAATGCGATGAAGCGTATTACGCAATCGCACAATGAAGATGCTTTTCAAATCTACATGAACGCATTCGCGCGTGAAGTTGATCCGCACACCAGTTACCTTTCTCCAAGAAATGCAGAGCAATTCCAATCTGAGATGAACCTATCTTTAGAAGGTATTGGCGCTGTGCTTCAGATGACAGATGATTACACCATTATTCGCTCATTAGTTGCTGGTGGCCCAGCGTCAAATAGCAAACAACTAAGTGATGGCGATCGTATTGTTGGTGTTGGTCAAGATGGCGAAGAGATAGTAGATGTTATCGGCTGGCGTTTAGACGATGTAGTGCAATTGATTAAAGGCCCGAAAGGGACCAAAGTTAAGCTACAGATTTTGCCTGATGGTAAAGATGCAAAAAGTCACGTTGTCACAATTGTACGCGATAAGATTCGTTTAGAAGACCGAGCTGTTAAATCAGAAGTCATCGAGAAAGATGGCAAGAAGATTGGTGTACTCGAAGTACCAAGTTTCTATGTTGGTCTATCTAAAGATACCGATAAACTGATCACCGAACTTAAAGAGCAAGGTGTCGATGGTATCATTGTCGATCTTCGAAATAATGGTGGTGGTGCACTCACTGAAGCAACCGAACTTTCTGGGTTGTTTATCAAAGAGGGCCCCGTTGTCCAGGTTCGTGATAGCTACGGTCGTGTCAAAGTGAACAGCGATACTGATGGTCAAATCAGTTACCAAGGTCCGTTGACGGTATTGGTGAATCGCTATAGTGCTTCAGCATCTGAAATCTTTGCAGCCGCGATGCAAGATTACGGTCGTGCAATCATTTTGGGTGAAAACTCTTTCGGTAAAGGTACGGTGCAACAGCATCGCTCTTTGAATCATATTTATGATTTGTTCGATAAAGAGTTGGGTTACGTTCAATACACAATCCAGAAATTCTACCGAATCAATGGTGGCAGTACGCAAAACAAAGGTGTAGTGCCTGATATTGCTTACCCAACGCCAATTGACCCGGCAGATACTGGGGAAAGTGTTGAAGATAACGCTCTGCCTTGGGATAGTATCGATAAAGCGAATTACTCAGTGTTACAGCGTAACGATGAAAAAGTTGCAGCTTTAACCGCTCAACACCAAGCTCGTATCGCGACTGACATGGAGTTTGGCTTTATTGCACAAGATATTGAAAAGTATAAAGCAGATAAAGATGATAACGACCTTTCTCTTAATGAAAAGATTCGTCAGCAAGAAAGCGATGAAGCAGATGTACTCCGCTTAGAACGTATTAATCAACGTCAAAAGGCTGCTAAGCAAGAAGCTTTTAAAACGTTGGATGATATTCCTAAAGACTACGAAGCTCCCGATGCTTACCTTGATGAGTCTGTTGCTATCATGCTGGATATGATCAAAAAGTAGAGCAGTTACCTATCAAAGGTGATTGTTTAAAGATACATAATTTAAAAAGCGAGCTTAGGCTCGCTTTTTTTATACCTAATATTTGACAGAAATATTTGACCGTATCGGTCGGGATCGACGCAAAACACATCCAATATTCAGGGTACCTAGCTCTATTTTGCGTTTAATAATGACATTTAAGTTACTTCGCATTTAAAATTTAGTGACTTGGATCGTATTTTTTCGCTTTCTATTCATTACGTGCCTAAGCTTAAAGAAAACGAGGGGACGTTTATGAAATGGATTCTACTATTTTTATCTTGTGTAAGTTTTGTTGCTTTTGGGAGCGAGGTTGCTTCAAGCACGCAACAATCAAAAAGCGACAGTAATCTATCCCATTTTGATCTTCCTTTATTGCTTGGTGATTGGTATTTAATGAATCCGGAACCAGATCAAGGCACTGAAAATTTCAGGGCGATCAAATTGACCCTTGATTCTAATTACTCGTTCACCATTGATATTCAGAAGAAAGACTACAGCGTTGACCATTGGGAAGGTTTGTATAACGCCAATGAAGATACGCTCATCCTTGGTTTGAATACTTCAGAACCTCAGGTTTACGCCTATAGCAGTAATCACAATATGCTGAACCTTAATGGTGTTATGTTTACCAAAGCGTTGCCAAACGCCTTGGCTGGGATTTGGTCAAGTGCCGAACTTTCAGGTAGTGACTTGCGGGCAAGTAACATTCAAAAAATGGATTTAGTACTTCAACCTGACTTTGTATTTATGTTCCGAGTATCCGATGAAGTGGGCAGTGAAGTGGTTCGTCGTGGTGTTTATTACACAGAGGGTGATCAGTTGGTGCTCTTATATGAAAATGGTGAACACGGTACGCGTTACACACTAAATAGCGATGTGTTGACCCTTCAAGGTGAAGAGGGAGATATGTTTGCGGTGCTCAATCGTATTCGATAAGTATTCGGTTTATTTGTAAAACGCCGTTCGTTGATAATATGGTGTGCAGGTCATTTCTTAGGCGTTCCTTTCTGATTTGATTGAAAAAATAGCAAAACATGGAGGCATTTTCCAACAATGCCTTCTTTTTTTAACTTTCCTCTTGTGTTCTTGGCGTTCAACCTTTAGATATATACAGTTAAGAAAAATTACGTATAACGATCAAAAGGAACCCGTCATGGCACATACACCTCAAGCCAAGTATCGTAAAGATTATCAATCACCATCTCACACTATTTCTCAAATCGACCTTACTTTCGATTTGTACGATTCAGCATCCATCATTACGGCGGTGTCTAGTGTTAAGCAAGAGAGAGATAGCTCGACCTTAGTACTTGATGGTGAAGGCTTGAAGCTGGTTTCTGTTGTAGTTGAAGGTAACGAGTGGACTCAGTACGAGCTATCTGAAACTCAGCTTATTCTGAACGCTTTACCGAAAGACTTTACGTTGACCATCGTGACTGAGGTGAACCCTGAGGGGAACAGTGCGCTTGAAGGCCTATACAAATCGGGTGGTGCTTTCTGCACTCAATGTGAAGCTGAAGGTTTCCGTCGTATTACTTACTACATGGATCGCCCAGATGTTCTGGCTAAGTTCACGACAACTGTCATTGCGGACAAAGCAGAGAATCCATTCTTACTCAGTAACGGTAACCGAGTAGATCAAGGCGAAGCTGAAAATGGTCGTCACTGGGTGAAATGGCAAGACCCACATCCAAAACCAGCGTACTTGTTTGCTTTAGTTGCGGGTGACTTCGATGTACTTCGTGACGCATACACCACAAAATCTGGTCGTAATGTTGATTTGGAAATCTTTGTCGACAAAGGCAATCTAGACCGCGCAAACCACGCGATGGTTTCTTTGATTAACTCCATGAAGTGGGACGAAGAGCGTTTCAATCTTGAGTATGACTTAGACATCTACATGATCGTAGCCGTTGATTTCTTCAATATGGGTGCGATGGAAAACAAAGGCTTGAACGTATTCAACTCTAAGTTCGTTTTAGCTAATGACCAAACAGCAACAGATACAGACTACCTAGGTATTGAAGCTGTAATCGGTCACGAATACTTCCATAACTGGACGGGTAACCGAGTTACTTGTCGTGATTGGTTCCAGTTAAGCTTGAAAGAAGGTTTAACGGTGTTCCGTGACCAGGAGTTCTCTTCTGATCTTGGCTCTCGCGCAGTAAATCGTATCAACAATGTTCGTATTATCCGCGGGCCACAATTCGCTGAAGATGCGAGTCCAATGTCTCACCCAATTCGCCCAGAAAAAGTGATAGAAATGAATAACTTCTACACATTAACGGTATACGAAAAGGGCAGTGAAGTGATCCGAATGATCCACACATTGTTGGGTGAGGAAGGTTTCCAAAAAGGCATGAAGTTGTACTTTGAACGTCACGATGGCACGGCAGCAACGTGTGAAGACTTCGTAGCGGCAATGGAAGATGCGTCGGGTGTTGATCTGTCTCAGTTCCGTTTATGGTATAGCCAATCAGGTACGCCGACACTTTCGGTTGAAAGCCATTACGATGCAGAGAAGAAACAGTACACGTTAACAACTCGCCAAGTAACGGCTCCAACTCATGAGCAAACGGAAAAGCAAGCTCTACATATTCCTTTTGATATAGAACTGTACACAGCTACGGGTAATGTGATTGAGTTACAACGTAACGGAAGGTCAGTTCACAATGTGCTAGATGTGAAAGAGGCGGAACAGACTTTCGTGTTTGAAAACGTTTCTGAGCAACCGATCCCATCATTACTTCGTGAATTCTCTGCACCAGTGAAACTTCAGTACGATTACTCAGATGAAGAGCTGATCTTCTTGATGGTTAATGCTCGCAACGAGTTTTCTCGTTGGGATGCGGGTCAAATGCTACTGGCTAAGTACATCCGCAGTAACGTTGAAAGAGTTCAACAAGGTGAAGAGTTTGAACTTTCAATTTCTGTTGTAGATGCGTTCCGTGGAGTACTGCTTAGTGACTCATTGGAGCCTGCATTTATTGCAGAGATGCTTTCATTGCCAAGTCACAACGAAGTTTCTGGTTGGTATGATCGCGTCGATATCGATGCAGTTGCGTCGGTATTAAATGCGATGAAAGTGACATTAGCGAAAGAGTTGGAAGATGAACTGTCTGCGGTTTATCACAGTCATGCATTAACTGAATACACAATTGATCATGATTCGATTGGTAAGCGTACTCTGCGTAAAGTTTGCCTAAGTTACTTAGCACATACTGAACAGGGTAATGATTTGGTTGTGACTATGTATCAACAGGCAAACAACATGACAGATACTATGGCTGCAATGGGGGCGGCCAACAGTGCACAGCTAGCATGTCGTGAAACCTTGATGGCAGATTACAGTGACAAGTGGAAACGCGATGGCCTTGTTATGGACAAATGGTTTGCCTTGCAAGGTACAAACCCAAGTGCAAGCGCGCTTGACGTGATCAAAGCGTCGATGTCGCACCAAGCGTTCAGTTTGAAGAACCCGAACCGTACCCGTAATTTGGTTGGCTCATTCCTAAATATGAACCCGGTTCAATTTCATGACAAGTCAGGTCAAGGTTATGCGTTTGCTGGTGAAATCTTACGCGAGCTTAACAGCAGCAACCCGCAAGTGGCGTCGCGTTTAATAGACCCACTGCTTAAGTTCCGTAAATACGACGATGAGCGTCAAGCTTTGATCATAAAAGAACTTGAGACGCTCAAGAACATGGATAACTTAGCTAAAGATCTGTTTGAAAAAGTGAATAAAGCACTAGAGGCTTAAGTTAAGCGATAAAACAGGTAAACTAAATCAGTGACAGAGGAATCTGTCACTGATTTTTTGCTTTCAATGCTATTCAGTTTGTTAGAAGCCTAAATGTCGTTTTAAATCTTAAACATAGTATATGGACCATAGACATATACGAACATAGGCATGTGCGAACATAGCTATAAGCGCTAACACTTTGCTAATTTTAACCCATTTGTGCCAAAAAATACCGGCACTGTATATTTATACAGGTATCGTATGAATCACTATATTTTCCAACTTAACATTTCGTATCAGCAATTCTTGGTGAGTTATTCTGGGGCGGCAAGCAAAGTTCAAGTGATAACAACGACAGGTTTACGTCTACAGTTACCTGCAACTCGATTCAGACCATTTCTTACACAAATAGGTGTTAGAGGGCGGTTTAGACTGACAACTGACCAAAAAAATAAGTTTATTAAGTTAGAAGCTCTGTAAAGCTTGGCATGCCTAGTGAGTTAAAAGGAATCTTAATCACATAATCAAACATTTCACCTCCTACCACCTCCAAAACAATTAACTATTTTTCAATAATGCTTTTACAATAAATGAATGCATTACCTTTACTTAACTCGTTAGTAGAAAAGCGCTCAACAGCGAGTTTCAAACACCAGATTAAGTGATCCCCCTAATAATAAAATATAATTCTAATTGTGGAGTGTGACTATGACCGCACGTGAAACTGTGGTTCCAGTTTTACTTGAAAAAGTTTACAAACTGATTCAAGACAAACTTGACCTTGCTCATCGACCTCTCGTAACTCAACTTGCTCAACACTTGTTTAGTAATGTTTCTCACGACGACTTGACTCAGAGAAACGAATCCGATTTATATGGTGCTGTAGTTAGCTTATGGCATCACATCAATGAAAAAAAAGCCGACGAAATCTCTGTTCGAGTATTTAACCCAACAGTAAGTCGTCAAGGTTGGCAGTCTACTCACACAATCGTAGAGATTGTAGTACCAGACAGCCCATTCCTGGTTGATTCAGTAAAAATGGCATTAACCCGTCTCGATCTTTCTTCTCACCTTATGCTTCACAACCCAACTCAAATATCTCGCTCTGATAAGGGCAGTGTTGTCGGCGTTAGCAATAACGAAGGTGCATTCCAATCGCTTTTCCATATCGAAGTTGACCGTCTTAGCAGCAAAGCTGAAATGACAGCACTCAAAACGGAACTTCTGGATATTTTTACCGACACTGGGCTTGTTGTTAACGATTGGCTGAAAATGGTAGAAAGACTTGGAGAAGTTACTAACCAAGTTGAAGAGCAGAAAGATACCATTCCTGTCGACAGCCAGCGCTTTGATGAAACATTGGCATTTCTTCGTTGGTTAGGTGAGCACAACTTTACGTTTATGGGCTACAAGGAATATGACCTTGTTTCTGTGAATGGCGACACTGAATTGCAACCGACTAAAGAGCAAGGCCTTGGTTTGTTCGCAAATTCAGATCGCGTTCGCAATGTTAAGCTGTCTGAATTTTCTGACTCGGCACGTCTAGAAGCGAAAAAACCTTATGTACTTATCGTAACTAAAGGTAACACGGCTTCTCGCATTCATCGCCCAGCTTACAATGACTACATTGGCATTAAGAAATTCGACAAGAACGGTAAGGTCATTGGCGAGCACCGCTTTACAGGCCTTTACACTTCAGCCGTTTATAACCAAACCGTTGAAAGTATTCCTCTAGTTCGTGAAAAAGTAGAGCGTATCTTAGACGCGAGTGGTTACCGTGAGGGTTCATATTCTTACAAAGCACTGCACAATATTCTTGAAAACTACCCACGAGATGAATTGCTTCAAGCTCGAGAAGAAGAGCTACTCGAAGTGGGCACTGGTGTCGTACAAATGCAAGATCGTGATCTTCTGCGCTTGTTTGTTCGCAAAGACCCGTTTGGCCGTTTCTTTAGTTGTATGGTTTACGTAACAAAAGATCGTTACAACACTGAGCTTCGCCGTCAAACACAACGCATCTTGAAGCAGTACTTTGGTTGTGAGCAGGAAGTGGAATTCACAACATACTTCTCTGAAAGCCCACTGGCGAGAACGCATTATATTGTTCGTGTTGATAACAACAACATGGATGTGGACGTGAAAACAATTGAGCAAAATTTAATGGAAGTATCGTCTACATGGGATGACCGTCTCTCTGAATCAATCATTGCAAACTTTGGTGAAAGCAAAGGCCTTCCATTGTCGAAAGAGTATATGCGTGCATTCCCACGTTCGTACAAAGAGGACATGATGCCAGGCTCAGCTGTTGCTGACATCGAACGTTTAGAAGCGTTAAGTGTAGACAACAAACTGGGTATGCTTTTCTACCGTCCTCAAGAAGAAGCGGCGGATTCAAAAGCCGTTCGTTTGAAGTTGTTCTATCACAGTGATGAGCCAATCCACCTTTCAGATGTAATGCCAATGCTTGAAAATTTTGGCCTGCGCGTTATCGGTGAATCTCCATATGAAGTCCGTAAAACCAATGGTGTGACATATTGGATCTTGGATTTCTCAATGCTGCATAAGAGTGACAAGACAATTGATCTTCGTGAAGCTCGTGATCTTTTCCAACAAGCGTTTGCGGCAATTTGGGCGGGCGAGTTAGACAGCGATGGTTTCAACCGCTTGGTGCTAGGCGCGGGTCTTTCTGGTCGTGAAATTTCAATTTTACGTGCTTATGCACGCTACATGCGCCAAGTTGGCTTCCCATTCAGTCAACAATATATTGAAGACACACTGTCTCATTACCCAGATTTAGCAAAAGGTCTAGTCAGCTTATTTGGCAAGCGTTTTGATCCTAAACTCAAGGGTAGCGCGAAGGGCCAACAAGATCTTATCAAGAAGATCACTGAGCAGTTGGATCACGTAGAAAGCTTGGATGATGATCGTATCATTCGTCGCTACATGGAAATGATCACTGCCACGCTGCGTACTAACTACTACCAAGTAGATGAAAATAAGCAATCTAAGCCTTGGTTGGCTCTGAAAATGAGACCAAGTGAGATTCCAGATATCCCGGCACCGGTTCCTGTATTTGAGATTTTCGTTTACGCACCGGACATTGAAGGTGTGCATCTACGTGGCGGCAAAGTTGCGCGTGGTGGTTTACGTTGGTCAGACCGTCAAGAGGATTTCCGTACGGAGATTCTAGGCCTAGTTAAAGCACAGCAAGTTAAGAATACGGTGATTGTGCCCGTTGGTGCAAAAGGTGGTTTCGTTTGTAAGCGTCAGCATATGATGTCTGGCCGTGATGAAATCTTCGCTGAAGGTCAACGTTGTTATAAGCGCTTCATCCGTGCATTACTCGACGTATCAGACAACATCATCGAGGGTGAGGTTATCCCACCTAAGAGCGTCGTTCGTCATGATGAAGACGATCCATATTTAGTTGTTGCTGCGGATAAAGGTACCGCGACATTCTCAGATCTGGCTAACTCAGTTGCTGCAGAGTACAACTTCTGGCTAGGAGACGCGTTTGCATCGGGTGGTTCTAATGGTTATGACCATAAAGCCATGGGGATTACAGCAAAAGGTGGTTGGGAATCGGTTAAGCGTCACTTCCGTGAGATGGGTATTAACTGTCAAACCACAGACTTCACTGCGATAGGTGTTGGTGATATGGCTGGTGACGTGTTTGGTAACGGCATGCTGTTATCTAAGCACATCCGTTTACAAGCTGCGTTTAACCACATGCACATCTTCATTGATCCTAACCCAGAATCAGCGTCAAGCTGGGTAGAGCGTGATCGTCTATTTAATCTACCTCGCTCAAGCTGGGAAGATTATAATAAAGACCTGATTTCTCAAGGTGGTGGCATCTTCTCTCGCCGAGCGAAGTCTATCTCTCTGACACCTGAAATACAGAAAATGCTGGGCACGAAGAAAGCATCAATGGCACCAAATGACTTGATCAAAGCGATCCTGTCTATGAACGTTGATCTACTTTGGAACGGTGGTATTGGTACTTATGTTAAGTCTTCAAGCGAGACTCATACTGATGTAGGTGACCGTGCAAATGACGTTCTACGTATCGATGGTCGCGACCTAAAGGCCAAGGTTGTTGGCGAAGGTGGGAACTTGGGTATGACTCAATTGGGTCGTATTGAATACGCTCTAACGGGCGGTCGAGTTAATACTGACTTCGTTGATAACGTTGGTGGTGTAGACTGCTCGGATAACGAAGTTAACATTAAGATCTTCTTGAATGGTTTGGTGTCTAATGGTGATCTAACCGTCAAACAACGTAACCAAGTTCTTGAGTCTATGGAAGACGAAGTAGGCGAAATCGTACTAGACGACGCATACTGCCAAGCCGAATCTATTTCGGTTACTGAGCACCAAGGTGTTGGCTTAGTCAAAGAGCAAATCCGCTTTATTCACACAATGGAAAAAGCAGGGTACTTGGATCGTGGTTTGGAATATATCCCAGATGACGAAACATTGCTTGAGCGCGAAAAGCAGGGTCAAGGCCTAACAAGACCAGAGCTTTCTGTACTTGTTGCTTACGGTAAAATGGTACTTAAAGAAGATCTTGTGAGTGATGATATTGCGAATGATGAGTTCCATGCTCGACAGTTGATGCAATACTTTCCAACTGCGTTACGTCGTAACTACTCTCAGCATATGGATAACCATCCATTGCGTGCAGAAATCATTGCGACTGCACTCGCTAACCAAATGGTTAACGAAATGGGATGCAATTTTGTGACTCGCTTGCAAGAAGAGACGGGCGCAAATATTGTAGATATCGCTAATGCTTACGCAGCATCTCGCGAAATCTACGGTTTAGGTCAGGTGCTTAAGAGTATTCGTGAACTCGATAACATCTCAAGCTCTGAAGCTCAATACGAGTTGCTTTACCATGTACGCCGTACTCTTCGTCGACTCGCTCGTTGGTTGCTAAGAAATCGTACAGGTAAGCAATCGGTGAATGCATTGATTGAGTTATACCAAGGTGATGTAGTTACGATAACTGAGAATCTGGATGAAAATCTTGTGGCTTCAGAAGTAGAAGAGCATCAAGCAATGGCTCAAGTGTGGATTGACCAGGGCGTGAATGCAGAACTGGCTAATTCAGTCGCACGTTTGTCTAGCTTATACTCAGCGCTGGATATATCCACAGTAGCTCGTGAAACCGGTAAAACAGTACAACAAGCGTCTAAGCTTTACTTCAACCTTGGCGACCGTTTGTCATTGCACTGGTTCTTGAAGCAAATCAATGGCCAAGCTGTAGACAACAACTGGCAAGCACTGGCGCGTGCAGCATTCAGAGAAGATCTGGATTGGCAACAACGTCAGTTAACTGGCCAAGTACTCAACTGTGGTTGTGCTTCGGACATCGATGTGATTAAAGCGCTTGATGATTGGATGGAAAATAACTCTGTTTCTCTACATCGCTGGGAAAGTATCTTGAACGAATTCAAAGTAGGTTCGGTTCACGAGTTTGCTAAGTTCTCAGTGGCATTGCGTGAATTGATGCTGTTAAATCTTAATTGCATGTCTAAAGATTAGCGATTAGATAAAGACGATAATACAAAGGCAGGCCATAAGGCCTGCCTTTTTTGTTTGGAAAAGTCGAACTACTCATTTGATTGAGTGATTATGCTTAGGTTAAAGGGAACAAAGTGAAGTAGTAGGGTGAATGATACTCAAACTCAGCGAGTGTTTATAGAAACGGTATCGTTTGCTTAATAAAGAACCTCATTCGCTAACAAACTCGATTATCTTACCCCTACAGACAGTAATAGATTGAATAGTTGAGTAAATAAGTAAATAATATCGCCCCGTTTACACGGGGCTTTTTTCTATCGGAGGCACAATGCTTTACCGTCTAGCCAGAACTGGCTTTTTCCAACTTGATGCCGAAAAGGCACATGATCTTGCAATTCAAAATTTCAAACGCTTCACAGGCACACCTATTGATCTTTTGTATCGCCAACAGTTACCTCACCGACCTGTAGAATGCATGGGTCTTACTTTTAAAAACCCAGTTGGCCTTGCTGCTGGCCTAGATAAAAACGGCGAATGTATTGATGCATTTGGCGCAATGGGTTTTGGTTTCGTTGAAGTCGGGACTGTTACTCCTCGTCCACAAGCGGGTAACGACAAACCTCGTTTATTCCGTCTTGTTGAGGCTGAAGGTATCATCAACCGCATGGGCTTCAATAACCTAGGCGTCGACAATCTGATTGATAACGTTAAGAAGTCAAACTACGACGGCATCTTAGGTATCAATATCGGCAAGAACAAAGACACACCAATTGAAAAGGGCGCAGAAGATTACCTGATTTGTATGGAGAAGGTATATCAATACGCGGGTTACATTGCTGTGAATATCTCTTCACCAAATACTCCTGGACTTCGTTCTCTGCAATACGGTGAAGCTCTAGACGATCTGTTGTCTGAACTTAAAGCGAAACAATCTGAACTGGAGGAGAAGCATGGCAAGTATGTTCCTCTTGCTCTTAAGATTGCTCCGGATCTAAGCGACGACGAGATTAAACAAATTTGTGAATCATTGGTCAAAAATGAGATTGATGGTGTGATCGCAACCAACACGACGTTGGATCGTTCAATTGTTGAAGGCATGAAGCATTGCGATGAAGCGGGTGGCCTTAGTGGGCGTCCAGTTCAATCTCGTAGTACAGAAGTGGTTCGTAAACTTCACGAAGAACTTGGTGACAAACTGCCGATCATTGGGGTAGGTGGCATTGACTCTTATGTCGCAGCAAAAGAGAAAATGATGGCAGGTGCTAAACTTGTCCAAGTTTATTCTGGCTTTATCTATAAAGGCCCAGGTCTTGTAGGCGATATTGTCAAAAATCTATAGTTCGTAAAATCGATCGTAGTCAAAGGCTATAATCCGGTATCGTCTTACTAAAAGAGACACTGTAACTCAATGAGTTGTAGAGAAAAGCGATAAGAAAGAGGAATTCATTTCCTCTTTTTTTTTGCCTATTGCTCAGTAAAATTACTGTAATTGAAGGTAATTTTGCGTTTTACCTAATGGAATGGTTCAACAGTGTGAGACGAAATGATGCTTAAACCTAGCGATACATGGAATTGGTATTACGATGAGCAGCAATGTTCATTAATGCTAAGCCTCGGAGAGGATATGATTTTCAAAACGAATCTGGTCCGCAATAAGCTGGTGGACTGCGCGTTTAGAGATAATGAATTCACCGTTGATGACGCATCCTCATACCAAACCTTCAAAGAACAAATTTCTGGCTTAGAACTGTCTGAGCCTCGTCAAGCTGAACTTGCACTTTATTGTGTGGCAGCAAAGCGCTTCCACAAGCCTGTGCAGCCTAAGAGTTGGTTTTTCGACTCACAAGGTACAGGCCATGAACACCCTCAAGAAGGGGACATAGTACAAATGAGTAACGAGCATAGCTTAGGTTACTTCATCGTACTAGAAGTGGGAGAGTGTGCGAGCCTATGTGCTTTTGTAGACCTAGAAGAGTTCTTACTTACCCCTTCAAAAGGACTTCGATTTGGTGACTCTATTAAGGTGATGCATGACAGAATGGTAAACGCGAACGCTATTCTTCATCACGGCCACATAGCGATGGTCGGTTAAGCTCCAATCTAGAGCATTATTTCTAGCACATATTACAGCGCACAATTCACAAAACCTTCCTCAGAATCGGCTTAATAGCCGATTTTTTTGTGCCTAAAAAACCTCATTCTGATAAATACATCACCTGTTATCCATTTAAATAGTGAACACTCGACTATTTTTTCGCCTTAATTCCTGCCTGTTTTTATCACCAAAAGTGTAAATAACTCTAATTTATTCCTTGTTTATTGTCATTTGTAGCTAACTTTCACTCATAAGTTTAACCTGGTATATACCAATTTTGATGTGAATATAAATTCAAATCACCACTTTGGGCGATGTTAGGTCACAAATCATGTTGGTTTAGTAAGTCTTATGTCCTAAGGGAATGTGGGTAAGCGATCGCTTCGACACTGTGCACTTGCTAGCCAGTTAGTCGAAAGATTCAATGAAAAGACGAGTTTAGTGTGATGCTCTGGTAATAAATTCAGGTATAATCGAGCTCATTTTTATCAATAAAAGAACACTATGAATCAATATCTAGCGGTTACCTCAAATGGCCTTGAGAATTTATTAGTTGAAGAACTAACCCAACTAGGGATTACAAACGCAAAACCTGTTCAAGCAGGTGTTAAATTCAAAGCCACCAATGAGCAAATTTATCGTTGTTGTTTGTGGAGCCGTTTGGCTTCTCGATTTGTACGTGTCCTTTCTGAATTCACTTGTATGGACGACATGGATTTGTACCTATCAACCACAGCGGTTAACTGGGTAAATCAATTCCATAGCTCTAAGCGTTTTGTTGTTGACTTCAATGGTACGAACAACGAAATCCGTAATAGCCAATACGGTGCGATGAAAGTAAAAGATGCCGTTGTTGATTGCTTTGAGAAGAAGTCTTTACCTCGTCCTTCTATTAGCAAAGAGAACCCAGACATTCGTATCCACGTTCGTTTACACCGTGATAAAGCGATTCTTGGTGTTGATATGGTAGGTAGCGGTCTTCACCAACGTGGTTACCGTCCTGAATCAGGTCGAGCACCACTACGTGAAACTCTTGCTGCCGCGATTCTTCTTCGTAGTGGTTGGGACGCAACTAAGCCTTTCCTAGATCCAATGTGTGGTTCAGGTACGTTAGTGATTGAAGCGGCGATGATGGCTGCAAACATGGCTCCAGGTGTTAAACGTCAGAAGTGGTGTTTTGAATCACTAGAAGATTTCGAACCAGAACTATGGGCTGAAGTGAAAGCTGAAGCGAACGTTCAAGGTCGTCGTGGTGTTAAGAAAGTGGAATGTAAGTTCTATGGCTACGACAATGATGAACGTATGATCAAAACTGCGCGTGACAATGCTCGTCGTGCCGGTGTTGAAGAGTTGATTGAATTCGAAGTAGGCGATGCTGCAAAGCTTAAGCGTCCTACAGAGTTTACTGATGGTGTGATTGTTTCTAACCCGCCTTACGGTGAACGTCTTGGTACCGAGCCGGGTCTTATTGCTCTTTACACAGCATTCGGCGCGCAGCTTAAAGCTGAATTTGGTGGCTGTAACGCGTCTATCTTTTCTAGTTCAGACGAACTACTTAGCTGTTTACGCATGCGCGCAGAAAAACAGTTCAAATTGAACAACGGTGCGTTACCGTGTCACCAAAAAAACTATTCAATTTCAGATCGTCCGATGTCAGAACGTCCAACGGGCGAGCAAGAACAGCTGATTGCGCCTGATTTCGCAAACCGTCTTAAAAAGAACATCGGTAAAATTGGCAAGTGGGCTAAGAAAGAGCAATTAGATTGCTACCGTATCTATGATGCTGACTTACCAGAATACAATGTAGCGATTGATGTATACCCAGGCCACCTTGTGATTCAAGAATACGCAGCGCCTAAAGATGTACCAGAAGATAAAGCAAAGCGCCGTCTAACCGACATTATCCGTGCTTCTATTCAAGTAACGGGCGTTGAAGCAAACAACGTGGTTCTTAAGGTTCGTCAGAAGCAGAAAGGCCGTTCTCAATATCAAAAAATGGCTCAAGATTCATCTAACCTAGAAGTGAACGAGTACGGCGTTAAACTCATTGTTAATCTTCATGATTACTTAGATACAGGCTTGTTCTTAGACCATAAGGTCACTCGTCGTCGTATCGGTGAGATGGCTGCAGGTAAAGATTTCCTAAACCTGTTTGCTTACACTGGCAGTGCATCTGTGCATGCTGCAGTAGGTGGCGCACGCTCTACAACAACGGTTGACATGTCGAATACCTACCTTGAGTGGGCAAAACAGAACATGGAGCTTAATGGTCGTGTTGGTCGTCAACATCAGTTTGTGCAAGCTGACTGCTTACAATGGTTGGTTAAAGAGCAGGGTTCTTACGATCTGATCTTTATTGATCCACCTACGTTCTCAAACTCTAAGCGTATGGATCAATCTTTCGATGTTCAACGTGATCACATTCAGTTGATGGAAAACCTTAAGCGTCTTCTTCGTGAAGAAGGTACGATTGTGTTTTCCAACAACAAGCGTCACTTTAAGATGGATCTAGAAGGTCTAGAAGCGTTAGGTCTTAAAGCTCAGAATATCTCAGCTAAGACGCTTCCATTAGATTTCTCTCGTAATAAGCATATTCATAACTGCTGGTTGATTACACACAAATAATCAAAGAGATTGTATAAGGATATAGAGTGCTGACTCTCTACAGTACAGAAGGGTGCCATCTATGTGAGATGGCATTCAAACTCACGGAACAGTTAAACATTAGCCATCACGTCAACGTTGTCGACATTGCATTTGATGATGAGCTCTTTTCCCGTTACGGGGTCACTATTCCGGTGCTCAAATTTGAAAGCTCTGACTTCTCTCAAAGCTCAGAGCTTAACTGGCCATTTGGCTTGTTAGAACTTAATGATTGGTTAAAAAAGAATGGCATTACTTACAATTCATAACGGGCAATTAGCGTTTGGCGATCACCCGTTATTAGATCGTGCGGACTTTGCACTGCAAGAAAATGAACGTGTGTGTTTAGTAGGGCGCAATGGCGCGGGTAAGTCTACGTTGATGAAGATCCTGTCAGGGAATATCATCATGGACGACGGTAAGATGCAAATCACACAAGATGTAGTTGTATCTCGCTTAGAGCAAGATCCCCCGCGTAATGAGCAAGGTACCGTCTATGACTACGTTGCTGGTGGCTTAGCTGAAATTGGCGAGCAACTGAAGATCTATCATGATCTTTTGGATCTCATTGGTACTGACCCAAGTGAAAAGAACCTAAACCGTCTTACTCGTGTTCAAGAGCAGTTAGATCACGCAAACGCATGGCGTTTCGAAGATCGTGTAAGTAACGTAATGGCGGCGCTTAAGCTGACTGCTGAAACCAAACTGACCGATTTGTCTGGTGGTTGGCAACGTAAAGCTGCGCTTGCGCGTGCATTAGTGTGTGATCCAGACGTTCTACTTCTAGACGAACCGACTAACCACTTGGATGTTGCAACTATTGAATGGTTAGAAGGCTTCCTGAAAGACTTCCGTGGTTCAATCATCTTTATCTCGCATGACCGTGCGTTCATTAAATCGATGGCAACACGTATCGTTGATCTTGATCGCGGTAAACTGAGCTCTTTCCCGGGGGATTACGAAAACTACCTATTAGAGAAAGAAGAAGCGTTGCGTGTTGAGGAAATGCAGAACGCTGAATTTGATAAAAAGCTTGCTCAAGAAGAAGTTTGGATTCGTCAGGGTATCAAAGCTCGTCGAACTCGTAACGAAGGCCGTGTGCGTGCTCTCAAGAAGCTGCGTGAAGAACGTATCAATCGTCGTGAAGTGCAGGGTAAAGCGGTTATCCAGATTGATGATGGTCAACGCTCAGGCAAGATTGTATTCGAAGCAGAAAATCTTAACTTTGGTTTTGAAGGCAAAGAGATTGTTAAAGACTTTAGCTTCAACATCATGCGTGGTGATCGTATTGCTCTGATCGGTCCTAATGGCTGTGGTAAGAGTACGGTGCTTAAACTGCTTCTTGATCAACTTAAGCCAGATTCAGGTCGCCTGCATTGTGGTACTAAGCTGGAAGTGGCTTACTTCGACCAATATCGTGAAATCCTAGACCCTGAGAAGTCTGTAATTGATAATCTAGCGGATGGTAAGCAAGAAGTGACAGTAGGCGGCCGTGAGCGCCATGCACTGAGTTACCTGCAAGATTTCTTATTCTCTCCTAAACGTGCTCGTACTCCTGTAAAGGCACTATCTGGTGGTGAGAAAAACCGTCTGTTATTAGCTCGTATCTTCCTTAAGTCGAACAACTTATTGATTCTCGATGAGCCGACCAACGATCTAGATATAGAAACTTTGGAACTTTTAGAAGATTTGCTTGCCAACTATCAGGGTACACTTCTTTTAGTGAGCCACGATCGTCAGTTTGTTGATAATACGGTGATGACAAGTTGGATCTTTGAAGGTAATGGCGTTATTGAAGAATTTGTTGGTGGTTACCATGATGCCCAGCAGCAAAGAAAGCAGGCATTAGAGTACCGACAGGTTGAAAAGCCATCAAAGCCCGAGAAAGTAGTTGAGGAAACTCCCAAAACTGCGCCAGTTAAGGCTAAACCTAAGAAGTTATCGTATAAGCTACAACGAGAACTAGAAGCGCTACCAATGCGTTTAGAAGAATTGGAAACTCAAATTGAAACTCTTCAGGAAGAAGTCAACGATCCCAGCTTCTTTTCAAAATCTGTAGAGCAGACACAACCAGTTTTAGATAAGCTATCTGCAGCAGAGCAGGAGCTTGAAGTTGCTTTTGAGCGCTGGGAAGAGCTCGAGGCACTACAACAGGAAAGTTAAGAAGTAATAATGACTTGTACTAAATTTAAATTAACTACAGTTGCAGCATTAGTTTTAGCTGCAACTAATGCCAATGCTGCGCTTTACAAGGTCGTTGAAGTCACTCCTTCAATTACAGGTGCCTCTGAAATCTATGGTGTGGCGATTCAACCTGGTGTTGCGACAGACGGAACGAATGAGCTTGCGTTAGGTTGCTTCGATTCAGCTGCAACCAACTGTACCGATAGTGCATTTAAACTTGCTGGTGAGACTCGCGATACGCTTGAAGCGGTAAGTTATCGTGAAGAAGTACCATTCGCAATGGATGCACCATTTCAGTACATTCAAGAGAGTGATGATTTCGAAAACTATTGTTATCGAGAGCTGAGATATTCTACATGTGAAAGTTGGGCTGAAAACCGTTGGAATGACACTTGGAGTAAGGAAAGAAATGACCTTACTCACGTAAATGCGAAAGCGTTTGTTGAAGGTGGGGATACTTTTGAAACTCGCAATACGGTAATCAATTCTTTAGATGAGAATGCCCAACCTGTGGGGATCAAATCCAAAGATGATATTCGCAATAATGCATTGTTTACGACGACAGCGGCGCCAACTGGAGCTTCAGAAACTCGTGCTTGGAAAGCGATAACGGCAAGCAACGGTACCGTTTACAATGTAGGTAGTATCTCTGAAGAGTTTGATCCGACTGACACTTCTGAACCAGATAAGGCGTTTGCTTCTAAAGCGGCAATTTGGGATGGCACAACAACAAAAGAAATTGATTGGGTAAGAAGTGGTAATGCCCAACAAGGCGATTATTTTGCTCAAGGCAGTATGCGTTCAATTGTTGAGTCGAGTTCGATCTTTTATGGTGTCGGTTACAACACTGTAGATGGGAATGGCGACCTTCAAGACATGAACGCAAGTGTTTTTGTTAGTGATTCATTAGACATTTCAGGCTCTTGGTCAACGAAAGTTATTAGCGGTGCAGAGGTTAAGTCTGGTTCATCTAACGATGATGCAAGATACAGTAACTCCGTTGCTACTGACATCAACGATAACTTGTTTGCTGTGGGTTATTCTAAGCGTAATGGTTTTGTACCAGAGAGCGGTAGTGCAGGTAACAAGATTTTCGTTGTTACGGATGCATCTGCAGTGACTCCGACGGCAACATACCTGTCTGGTGGTATTTTCTTTGGTGGCTCAAGTGGTGAAGCTAAAGCCGTTAACAACTTCAATGAGTTTGTCGGTCAAATAGATGCAGAAACCACTCGTGAGGTTGATGGTAGTGAGCGTAGACATAGAGGCTTTATCTACCCATACAATGTCGACTCCTCGAAAGATGAGCGTCGTGTAGACATCTTTAATGGCCAAGCTTGGTGGTTAGATGATCTAACAAATGACGGCAACGCGTCTGGAGATAACAACAAGTTCAGAATTATTGATGCTTCCGATATCAATGATGCAGGTGTGATCTCAGCTACAGCTATCAAGTGTACCGTTGGTGGAACAACACAACCATACGATACAACGTCACATAACTCGTATTGTGGCGGTGCAGCAACTAATGCAGTTGAAGAGGTTGTTGCTGTTAAGTTGATTCCTATCGCTGGTAAAGGTAAAGCCGATATCCAAACTCGCAGCGCTGATACAGAAAAAGTTGATCGTCAAGGCGGTAGTCTAGGTTGGTTAACTTTGACTGTTCTTGGTCTATTAGGGTTCCGTAGAAAATTTAAATAATTTTATCTCTTGAGCCCGAGTTCACATTTCTGAATTCGGGCTTTTTTTCGCCTTGAGAAAAGTAAAAAATTGTTCGATTCTTAAAGTTGGAGTCACAAAAACTCCGCTAAGTTGTAATCATTGTATGTTAGTAAATCAACACCCGTATGAGGACTGCACTATGAAGAGACAAAAGCGTGATCGACTAGAACGAGCACAATCTCAAGGCTACAAAGCTGGTTTAAATGGTAGGTCGCAAGAAGCTTGCCCATACAGCCAAATGGATTCTCGGTCTTATTGGTTAGGTGGTTGGCGTGATGCCAAAGATGATAAAAATGCAGGACTCTATAAATAGATAGGGCGCAAAGAATTCAAGGTCAAGGCTCCATTGTTGATTGAAACATTGGAGCCTTGTTAGTTTCAGACGAGTGCTAAGCTCCCCAGAGCTATAAAGTATTATAGTTTCGCTATCACAAGAGCGTTTTGCTGGTGGATTTAACTTATTTCATATTTAGGTCTAGGTACCCTGATGCACTATAACTGAATTTATTGGAGCAAAAATAAAGCAGCCTTTGGCTGCTTTATTAAAATACATCAAGCCGATTAGAACGCTGACGTATCTTGGAAAAGGCCAACTTTCAAGTCTTTAGCAACATAGATCTCTTTACCATCAACAAGTACGCGACCATCAGCAAGGCCCATAACTAGGCGACGGTTAACAACACGCTTCATGTGGATCTCGTAAGTTACTTTTTTCGCTGTAGGTAGAATTTGACCTGTGAATTTCACTTCGCCTACACCTAAAGCTCGGCCTTTACCTTTGCCGCCAACCCAACCAAGGTAGAAGCCAACAAGCTGCCACATTGCGTCAAGGCCTAGACAACCAGGCATTACTGGATCACCAGGGAAGTGACAGTCGAAGAACCATAGGTCAGGAGTAATATCCAGTTCAGCAAGAATCAAACCTTTACCGAAATCACCTTCAGTTTCAGACATTTTAGTGATGCGATCCATCATCAACATGTTCGGTGCTGGTAGTTGAGGACCTTCTGGCCATAGTTCGCCTTGGCTTGATGCTAGAAGATCTTCGCGAGTGTAAGAATCACGTTTGTTTTGCATTATCAATTACTCCGATTTTTGATAGGTGCATATTAGTGAACAGGTGTACGCTAAACAAGTCCGATCAGTACTAGACAAACCAGTTTTTGATGCGTCCAACAATTCCAATAGGGTGCTCATGTCTTTCAAAGTTTTCAATACGTTCCGCGATTTTACTCAGAACGCTTTCTTGTTCATCGTCTCTAAATGGTTTGTTCATAATCAGAGGAATCGCTTCATCTACATTAGAAACAGACCAAATATGGAATTCTTCATTTTTGATGCTTTCAATAAGGTCAGGTTTAAGAGCCAGATGCCTTAAGTTAGATTTTGGAAGGATCACGCCTTGCTCGCCGGTTAAGCCATTGTGCTTACACACATGATAGAATCCTTCGATTTTCTCGTTTAACCCACCAACCGCTTGTACACGACCAAACTGATCGACAGCCCCTGTTACCGCAATATGCTGATTGATAGGGTACTCAGAAAGCGCACTCACTAGAGAGCACAGTTCAGCAAGAGAAGCGCTATCGCCATCAACTTCACAATACGACTGTTCAAACACCACAGAAGCTGCGTACGGCAGGGGATCTTCAAGGTTTAGTGCACTGCTAACAAAAGCTTGCATGATCATCATCCCTTTAGCGTGCAGGTTACCACCAAGCTCAGCTTTACGTTCAACGTCAGCAATGTCGCCATCACCGAAGTGAATAACACAAGAAATACGAGCGGGTTCCCCATAAGAGACAGGGTGTCCAGGCACATCGATAACAGTTAATCCATTTACTTGACCAACTTGTTCACCTTCAGTTTCGATAATGACCTGTCCATCTCGAATATCATCAAGAGCGCGTTCAGGTAGATACGACTCTCGGTTATATTTGTGTTGTAATGCTTGTTGGATATGGTGAATATCAATCTCACCGTTGCTCGCTTCCACGAGTGCTTCGTTCAATAGCGCATTGTGCCAAATTGGGCACAGCGGGATATAACTTTGATCTTCAGTTTCTCTTGCTCCGGCGGTAAGAATCCCCGTCAACGCTTGCTGTGTGATGTTAGGTAATTCATAGCGTTGCTGAAGCCACTTTAGATATCCAAGATATTGCGTCAAAGTGTCTTGTGAAAGCTTGATGTCTTGCTCAATTTCACTGAACAGGCAAAACCCTGTTTGAATATCACTGTCGAGATAATCAAGGTCACCTAATTGGGCTCTGTCTCCAACAACAATGAGTTTAATGTTGTAGGCAAGGGGTAAAGTAGGTGATTGATTTAAGTGTTCAGGATTACTACTGACCGGCTCTACAGCTTCACCAAGCAGGGCTGATTTTAGCAACAACCAGCTTCCAGGATTCGCTAAGATCAAGTTAGCTGAAACGATCAAATAGCCGTTGTTTGCTCTTGCGAGTAAGCCGGGTTTTGTCACGATGACTTTACCGTCTTTTGATTGAACTTGATCAAACAAAGAAACAGCATTTAAAGATTCGGTTTTTATAACCGGCAGAGTGTGATCATCTAATGCAGTGACTAAAGATTCAACAATCATTTGACGATAGATTGAGTTGTCCTGGGCGTTTACAAGTAAAACACGCGAAAGGTTGGACAAGCGGACAAAGCGGGTTAGCGCATCGTTAAATCGATGTTGAATGTCTGAAAATGGGAAAGGCGAGATGTCAGGGAATTGCTCTAATTGAGCACTATATTCGTCATACTGAGGCGTTACATGTCGCCAATCTACTTGAGTCATTTAGGTTTCTGATTATGGTAATAAGGTACGGAGTATATAGAAAAACCGATCTCGCTTGTAGCTCTATGTTGTAGTTACTAATCACTAAGCTAATATAAGTATGATCTTGGTCTATTCTTTCAAGACAATAATTGTTAATTAGCCCGCTTTGGGTTACGCTGTCACTAGGTTTTACACTCGAGATTAGACATGAAATATCAGCAACTTGAAAACTTGGAATGTGGTTGGAAATGGAACTATTTGGTCAAGAAATGGAAAGAAGGCGAATCGATCACTTGCCATATTGATTCAAGCGAAGCTGACGTTGCTGTACAAGCCTTATTGAAGCTTGAACACCAACCTACAGGCGTTCTCGAATGGATCTCTAACAACATGTCTCCTGAGCTCGATAACAAGCTTAAACAAGCGATCAGAGCGAAGCGAAAACGCCATTTCAATGCTGAACAAGTTCACACAAAAAAGAAATCAATCGACCTTGATTACCGCGTCTGGGAAAAGTTATCTCAACGCGCGAACGAATTGGGCTGCACGTTATCGGATGCCATTGAATACCTTGTGAGCGAAGCCTCTCGTAGTGAGCAGGCTAGTAAGACAGTAACAAGCCTTAAAGAAGACTTGAGTAAACTTCTTTCTGACGACAAGTAATCATCAATAAGTGGTGACATTATGATGTATGTAATCTTAATCGGTGCAGTCTTGGTTTTTTGGTTAGTGGCAATAGATAGACCCGTGTTGAAAATCAAATTCAACGACGGCGTTATTGAACAGGTTAAAGGTCATCTTCCTCCGAGTTTTAAGCATAACCTTCAAGAAATTGGTAATAACAACGCCTTTAAAGGTGAACTAAAAGTGTACGCAAAACGCTCTGGCTATAATCTTAAGTTCACTAAAGAGGTACCTAAAAATGTTCAACAACGTATTCGTAACGTGTTTCCGCACAACGGCTTCAAGTCTAGAGGTTCAAAGAAAGCGTAATTGTCGAAAATTGAGCCTCGGTTGGTGAATAGCCATACTTAGTTAGTCCTCAATTTATCTCAATTACTTGCATACTGTTCTCCAACTTAATAATTGAGACCAGTATGAAATACCTAATATTCTTTTTTTATTTCTTATCCTTACACGTACTCAGCGATGATGCATTGACTAATCCAGTAGCAAAGAAGATTAAAGCGACTGTCATCAAAGGAGTCAGCAAGAGCAATGTTGACGTAGTGGGCTATTGCGACCTGATGATTGAGATGAAGCATTTCAAAGGCTATACAAGAATCAAAAGAGTAAGAACATCGGGCGATCCTCAAATCTGTAAACAGGCCAAAAAGCATTTACCAAAAAAGAAAAAGTACAAATACAGCTTTCCTGAGAAGTTTATCCGGTTACATATCACAGAATGATAGCTATAACGCACTATAACTAGATAACCTTAATTTAATTGAAACAATTTCGTGAACCAATCTCTGATTTCCATTAATATTAGTTTTATTATAAAGGCAGAATATGCAGACGGAAAACACTTAGGGCAAAGGAAAGTCACGGTTGTTGTTAGCAAATAAAAATTACACTCCGGAAGTCATTGAGATTTCTAGAAAGGTCTCAATTAATATTGAGGCTCGCTTTAATCGATGGTTAATCTCTCCAGAGTATAAGCTTGAGCAAGCCACAGTAGACACATTACTGAGTTTAGAAAATCGATACTGTGATAGCGTCATATTCGATGAGTGTGACCGAATATCTCACAATCAACGTGTTTTGCTGCGTTGTGAGCAGGACAGAGTTAATGCACATCGAGAGAAAGTCGTCGCGAAGCAACAAACATTGCGATACGTTATCGATGATGTGAGCAATGTAGCCTCAGCTCTGATGCTGGAAAAGCTTCAAAGCACCTTAATAAGTTCTTTGTTTTCTGATCTACCAGATTACAATCAATTCGCTAGTACTGCTTATTCGCCATCCTTAAATTTTTCTAAGCTCCATGAGATATCGGCCAAAAGTAGGTCATTGAGCTCAAGCTTAATAGAGTTTGTTTCTAACCGTGAATTCACAGACAAGTACGGTAAGAAAGCAAAGGTCATTCTTGACCCCAAAGTTGCAGCACGACAGATAGGTATTGAAAATTGCCGTTTATTGTTTCCTTTACTGATGAGCCAGCAGCTTATCAAGTGGAATGATGGCAATATTAAACATATCGTCCCTAAGGTCTGGCAACATCTAGTAGTAACGTCAAACGTGACGCGACTTCGACTTCAAGAAACCTCAGTAAAAGAGCCTAATGTTGGTATTCTTCTTGGTGTGTTGAGAGTGCTGCCTTTGTTCTTAATTTGTAACCACTTTTCTTCAACGTTTGAAGATGCACTAGTGAAAACTATGTTGGGTTACCGAGATGCAAGTGACAAGCATGATGAATATTACGCTTGCACTGAAGTACTACCAAACACACAGTTTCTTGAGGCTATGGTAGAGCAATTGGAACTCAAATTACTTAAAAATCTTGTTGATTTCATTGACTGGAGCCCAAGTAACCAATTTATAAAGCGTGCGCTTCTTGAGGAAGTTAATGATATTCCTGCTCTTGAACGAACGGTTTATGGCGCAGCACTGGCTCAAGGAAGGAAGTTTTCTATATATGAGGCGTTAGATAATAGTGATTTGTTCAACGCTAAACATCGCCCGTATTGGTTCTCTACAGTGCAAATGGCAGCGGCGACGATTAGCCAGGTACAAAGCAAAGTTCCAGGCAAGTTAACGACTCATATGTAGGTGTAGAAAACCAAAAGAGCCACAATTTATGTGGCGATTATTGTTGCGGTGTAACTTTTTATAATGCCATATTCCGTGACAGTAGAGCTTAGTTCATTGCTTGGAAAGTAAATGAATTCTGCTGAGCAATAGCATGCTTGACTGGAATGCCGAGGCTTTGGCATGTCATCAGAACTTTCAGTTTCCTATCAACAGGAGCGTGTTCCGAAAGAATCACAGATCTCAAGCATTCTCTATTCAGATACAATTTATGCCCGACAATCTCTTCATTAGGCAGTACCCATCGATATTCTTGTTCGTAACGCCAATTTGCATGCTTAATCTTAAACAGTTCGGCTCCCAGTTTAGCTGTTTTCAAATGAGTCTTGAAGTCGATGATAGGAGACGAATTAAAAATGGTTGGGTCATCTTCATACTGGACTTCAAAGCAGTTGAGTTTAGCTTTGCCACGATAAAAATTAAGATCATATTCGATACACATACCTTTAAAATTATCGCCATATTGTGACCACAATATAGGGTGGTCACTGGACTGAGAAAAGCACATGACTTTGAAATCGTTTTGAAGGTTTTCGTTGAACGCATGGTTAGATTCAAAAGGGTTATTAAAGGTTTTCGCGTAATCAAACCACAGCGAGCATTCAGATATCGATTGTATATTTCTATCATTAAGGGATCTGAACTTATAAAGCTTGGGTAACATATCAAACACCTATTTTACAAAATTGCCTGATGTTAACATTTTAAATTACAATGTAAGTGCGAATGCATTGCATTTGATTGCTTAAGTGCCTTGTTTGTTCTTATAACTGATTGATAGATCAAAGTTTAAACACAAAATAGCTTCTGCTGTTAGTAGTTTTTTTGCATTGTTTATCGTTAGCGTTGATGTATTGTGGAGAAAGTTACAACGTAACGGAATAGAGTGCACAGGTAAGGTTAAAAAGCATGGATAAACTCAATTTAACGATTAACTCAAAGCCGAACTAAATGAGTTCGGCTTAATTTGTATAGTTCTTCATATTGAAGGTGGTTTAAAAGTGGTACCTTGCGCCAAGGTAAGCAGTTTGAGGTGAGACATCTATAGATTCAATTTCGACCTGTGCAAAGCGATAGCCAACATGAATGTCAATATTGTCTGTAACTATGGCGCCAAACTCACCACCAACTTGGTAACCAACTTCTGATTTAGAGTCGGAGGTTCCAAAGGCACGCGCTTCCATGTCCATAGAGCCTATACCAGCTAGAAGGGATACGTATAAATCTAATACATCACCTTTAACAATGAATTTTGGTTTTACGTTTAAGAAGAAAGCTTGTCCTTCAATATCCATTACATCACTAAAGTTCACTTTACCTATTTTTCGGTATTCAGCTTCTACTCCTAGTTTTACAACATCGTGGGTATTGAATTCATAACCTCCAACTAAATTATAACTAAGGTCGGATAGGTCAGATGAATCTTCAATTGCACTCCCGCGATATTCTAATTCAGTTTCATTATAAAAACCGATATCAACTCCAGTATAAAAGCTACCAAGATCTTTAGAAGGTTTTTCATTGTCATTAGCAAGAGCCTGAGAGCTGATACCAAAAGCGGTGAAGAAGGATAGAGCGACCATGCGGATTTTCATATTAAGCCTTTAATATAATGAGTTATTTATCTGGGGAATATGTTATCAAATACAAGCTTTTTAAATCAATGAGAATGCCCGTTAACTATCTGATTTTTAATGCTTATCATTAATAAAAACATCAATACCGTAGTTTTTTAACGGGTGAGATCAGACAATTTAATTATGTTACGATGTAACTTATTGTCGGATGGTCATTTGGCAAATATCGTCGAGTCCTTACTTTGACTCTCGAACCTGACGATGCATGTTTTTCAGGTATTGAGCGGGCTTAGCAAAGCGATGGATAAAATCGTCGATGAAGTAGGGAAGCCAGGCGTTGGCTTGTTCGATGGTGTCGATACTTTGTAAGCGCATCTCTTTAACCAGTCGGTCTTGCAGCGTGAGGTTGGCTCGCTCAACGCGGCCTTTAGCTTGAGAGCTCTTGGCACAGATGCGTTCTATGGCCAGTTTTTTCAACACACGGCCGTATTGAGTTTGGCCAACTTGTTTGTGTTTCTCCTGGTTCACTCGAAAAATAGAGTGCTTGTCACTGTAAAATGCGATGGGTTTACCGTGCTCATTAAGGTATTCATGCGTGGTCATCATGTAGTCAAACGCGGATTCTGTCTCGCTGAATCTTAGGTTCATCAGACGGCCAGTCGCATCATCAATGAACACCAATAGGCAGCATTTGTCACAGCGGCCTTCAAACCAGTCATGATGGGATCCGCCAATTTGGATAAGTTCACCCAAGCAATCACGACGGTAACGAGGCTGATAGACCCGAGGTTTGCGTTGTGAATGTGGAAGCCACAGTCCGTCGGCGATCATCCATTGACGTAAAGTTTCGTTTGATATGGGCAAGTTGTGCAGCTCAGATAACTTTTCTTGAGCGAGTGTTGGTGAGAAGTCGCTGTAGTTTTCACGGACAAGGCTTAGCACCGAGTTTCGATAACCACTTGAATAACGATGATTGCTAGGCTTACCGCGAGCGCGATGAGCCAATCCGCTCGCACCGTATTTACGAAGTCGGTTCATCAGGCGTTGGATGTGAAGGACATTCAAGCTGAGGATCTCGGCAGCATCGGCCCGACGTATCCGTCGCTGACACATCTTCAATTACTTTAAAACGATTGATCTCTGAATCACTCATAGTCACCAGCATGTTGTTATGTCCATAGCGTTTACCAATATCAATTAAGCCTAGTGGTGATGAGCTAAAGGGACATTTTAACTTTGCGCTTACAAGCTTAGTGCGTATTATGTATAACAGGGTAAACGAGAAAAAGAGAGTTTTAGACAGGGGCACCCGCTTGTAATGCATTGATTAGGCGGGAGTTTTTGTATTTATCATCGAGTAAACCGTACACTACTTTTTGATCATCCATCTCAAGTAAATCAGCCACTTGAAACGCAACTTCCCAATCCATAGAACACACCTCAGTACGCCAGTTCGCAAGGCGACCCGTACCAATACCCAGTTTTTTAGCCAATTTGTAGTCTGAACTCAGTTCATACTTGGCTTTGACTCGGTCTAAAAGTGCATTTGTGTAATTCATCCGTGAGTGCTCGAAAAATCGACAGTTGTTAAATTATAGAGGTTTAACCCCCTAATTTCATTAGCTCAGGCGGTTTGAGTGCTTAAAAAACTTTCGCTATGGTTTCCATGTTCAAAAAAGATACAGCTTGCGGAGGCTATGACATGGAACACATCACTAACCCAATTCACTTACCTTGCCCAGACATGGCAGGGTGTGTAAACCCAGACCCTAAATTAACTCAAAACTCACTCGCAATGGTGGCAAAGTTACGTGCCGAACTTAAGGGGCGTTTAAAAAAGAAAGCTAAACCTTTCATTCCTGCAAGACTTGGCGGGGGTGTCGCATGAAAATTTTAAGTTCAAGAGATTTCAGACTTTTGGTTCTGGATGTTGAAGGCGCATTAAAAACAAACCATTACTTGAGAATTGTTAATATTGCACATGGAATAGAACTCGGCCACACCGAGCAGGCCGCGCGCATTGACATTGCAATTAATAAAATAATACTCAATCGTAGTGGGGATTTAACGTTTGAAGAGACTCAAGCCTCTAGACTGTGTAAAAATTTTGGGTTACGCCAAAGATTAAAAAAGTACAAGCCATCGCTAAGAAGACAAATTCGCGAAGCTAACAGAATCCGCAAGCAACAAGAGGATGCGCCCGCACAGGGCGCTGAATCTCATGCTTTAGGCGGTGCAGTATGACTTATTGCATTCAAAGGACGATTAATGAGAAAACCAAGCTTGATATTAAGATATCTGAGCTGGAGTTATTCATAAACTCGGCGACTTTCTCCAACTTAGAGTTGAGTGATAGAGAACTTTTAAAGGTGCAATTTGATTGCATGAAAATTTACTCTCGAATTTTACGCTTACGGATAGGTGGCTAACATGAATCACCTCTATGACGCTCAACCAGAGCGAGAAATTCTCAACACTTTAAGCCCGCAGGATGTGGGCTTCATTGCTGGCGTCACTCAAGACGTCACGAAAACTAATCAAAATATAGCCGCTATTGATAGCGGTTTTTTTAGTGCTATTGATAATTCTTGGTTAGAAACTGAGCAGCGAAAACTCAAAGAGTACGAACAATTTCATTTTGTGGCGACGAATAAATCCGCAAAAATTGGGCGCGAAGCGCAGGGCGAAGCCCTGAAAGACATAGGCTCGTCAAAGGGCGCAAAAGTCCGACAAGGGAAAAGCCGCAAACAGATTGACCGCTTAATCACGCGTTCTCGCAAGTGTCAGCCTCGTCACAAGACCCAAAGCACTTGCGCTGAAAACCATGATGCGATGTATAACCAAGCGCAAAACGCTAACCAGAAAGGAAAATCCCGCGCGTATTTGATGCACCGTCCTTGGTCTGAGCAAATCAAGATGCAAATGATTTACCAACCGCGCCCGAGTGATGCACCGAGCGCCAATGATGGTGAGCGTTATACCGACAAGCTCACCTCAAGAGCCGTTCGCCAAATCTTTGAATCGGGTGCGTATGTCGCGGCCTGTCATGGTGGGTTCAAAACCTTTTTGACCTTAACGTTTGATGAAGTCCAACGTGACCGAATCTTTTCGGGTGAGATTACATTGGGTTCGGAGGTTTCACGCTTTCTCGATGGGGCGAAAAAACTCTTTCAACGTGGGTTTACTGCCACGCTTCGCAGTAATCGAGATAACCATTCACAGCGCAATATTGATGAATGTGAACGGGTCGAGATTATCGAGGGGAGCAACGCATCGTTTCATTATATTTGGGTGGCAGAATGCCCGATGAATGAAGATGGTGAGCCGAATCCACATGTGCATATCTTGCTTGATTGGTCGGTGGAAAGAAGCGTTTTTGGTACATGGGCCCAGCGCCTAGAAAGTATTTGGGGGCATGGCTTTGCGAATCTGCAGCGCATTAAGTTACCCAAAGCGGCTGGCTCTTATCTTATTAAGGCGGTGGGTTACGCGGCCAAAGGTGGTAATGCCAATCAAGGGTTAATTCGTGGTAATCGCTACAACATCGCTCGTTGTTCACGCGCACCTAAATGGGAAGTGCTCGCGGCTTTTGATGCTGACAACATGGCCGCAATTATTAAAGAGTGCGGTTACCGCTTAGAACGTTGGCGTAAACCGTTAGAAAAAGAAGTGCGCCGCAAACAATTTAAACGTGATGAAGCCATTCGAGCGAGCGCAATAGCCAAAGACAAAACCCCTCAAAAATTCAAGCTTCAACGACTCATCAAAATGCTCGATGGCGAAATTCGCGATTACAAAGAGCAAATCAAGAGTCGTGGTGTATTTGCTCGCACTGATAACACTTTTTCAATTTGTTTTGAGGGTGGAACTGCCTCAGAAAAAATGGACGAGTTTTTATTGTGGGCGCATGGCGCGCGTGATTGGTCAATGAATACAAACGATGTTGAGCTGGGCGACTTACGCACTGTGGCCATCATGAAATATAACGATGAATACGAGCGTTTTCTATGTAGTCGCGCCAATTGGCAATCGCAATTACATCAAGAGTTACCGCCACAACATGACGATTTAGAAGCCTTGAAAAGCCATCATTTAGAATTGGTTGAAAGCTACTACATCAACAAAAAACACGATTAACCCCTTTGGGGATTGCTTGCACGGAAATTTAATAACACTCATTAGGCTAGGAAAAGGAAAACCAACATGGAAAAAGCAACACAGATTACCGACCAATTGGAAAAGGAAGTCGAAAGCGCATCAAAGAACCCGTTCGCAAGCAAACTCATGTCTCCACTGCGTTTGTTTTTGGTGTGGATGAAACTCAACAATCAACGAATGGCGGATTTAGAGCGCCAATTCAGTGAGCGATTGCAGCATGGCGAGTAAAAACCCCATAAAGGGCTTTATTCGCTGTCATATGCCGGACTGTGGCGCCATCGCCACGGTTCACGCAGTCGGTGAGCACCGAATTTTGACTGAGGGAAATCCCCCTAAAAACAAGCGCAATACAGGCCGACTTTATTACAACTGCCCGTGTTGCGGTTTTCAGCAAGGCAAGGGCGCGACATTCCAAGCGCACATTGAAAGCCAGATGAAATCGACCAAAGCCGAGCTTAAACCGCAGGAAGCCGCACCAGAAAAGGCTGTGACAAGTCACCCTGTAACTGAAATTAAACCAGAGGTTAAACCGATTGTAACGGCTTCGGAAATGTCGTTAAAACCAGATACAGCAAGGCTTCAAGCCGCTAAACCTTACATTTATGGATTGCTCGCATTAGTTGGGCTTTTCTTCCTACTCAATAAAAAGGACATACCCGCCAATGGATAAACCAGAAAACCCAGCGCTTGAAGCCGAGCAACAAGCATCAAGCGCGACCACCGACGAACTCGATTATCAAGCGGGTTTCGCAGATTTAGATTCTATGGATTCGGTCGCTCATGGTGAGCCTGAGCAAACCGCCGAACCTGAGCAGGAAGCCGAAACCATGGATAGCGCCGCCGCTGTTGGTATGGTGAGTATGGGCTTATTCATGTCAGAGCAATACATTTCGGGTGCGGCGGGGGTTGATTTCGAATTTAACCCCGAAGCGAAAGCTAAGTTCCTCGAAGCCAGTGGCCCACTGATTGAGAAATACGGTTTAACATGGCTCAGTTGGTTTGATGCCTACAAAGAAGAAATCTTTTTTGGTGTGGCTGCGTTTGGTTTGGGTTACTCCGGTATTAATACCGTGAAGCGACTGAAAGCTTTACAGGAAAAGGAGGCTGAAAACGATGGCGAAACCAAAGAAGCCGCCGCTTAGATTACCAATGCCCGTAAACAGCAACACCGCCTTAAACGCGGAGCATTGCGTTTACATTGGGACTACGGGCAGCGGAAAAACCACTGCCGTTCGCAAGCTTGGACTTATCCCGAAAAAGAGCCAAGTGGCCTTTTTTGACCCGTACCAAAACTATGCGGGTAAAGTCTTCCAAGGGCAAAAAGTGAAGATGTTCACCGAGTTTGGCGCGTTCGCTCGCGCTTTGGTGACAGCACGTAACAAGAAAACAGGCTTCAAACTGGCGCTGGTCAAAGAAGCCAATGCAGACAACCTAGAAACGTTCGCGTCTATCGTGTGGAGTTGTGGGGATGGGAGTAAGCCGCCGTTATATGTTGCTATTGAAGAACTCGCAAGCACCGTTGAAACGACGGGAAAACTGAAAGGCAAATCGGGTGAACTATGGCGTGGTGGTCGCCAGTTTGGATTAATTGTTCATTCGATGTTTCAACGAACGCAAGAAGTACCGAAAACCGTGAGCAGTCAATCGCCGATTTGGTGGGTGGGCGGCTTATCTTCCATGGCCGATGCGACCTATATCGCCAAGCAAAAGGAGCATGACATCAGTGAGTTAGTGGCACTTAAAACCGCTAAAACCAATAACGGGGTGGCTCAATATGTGCTGTTCCGTGATGGTATTGGTAATGTTGAGCGAGGTGAAATCGACTGCAATTCTTAGCTTTAAGCCTAATAGGTTAAACCCCAAACCTATTAGGCTCACCCCTCTATTTAATTTTCCTTATCTCATCAACACTAAAATCCGTTTTTAACCCACAACAAACGGATAACTTCCTATGAAATTGAACAAAACCACGCTTGTTCCAATGTTTGCCACGGCCGCAATCACAATTGCACTTTTAACTGTGATTAATAACGTGTCGGCGCTGGGCAGCGTGAAAGACTCAGTAAACGGCAATAAGGGGTGGTTCTAATATGGAAATGATGAACACACCATTTAATCCACGTCCTCGTGAGCTCGACCCAGTTGAAGGTGTTAATTGGGGCAACCAAGCAACGCTGCGTGTCGTGACGGGTCCTACTTACCAGAACATTGAGCTGGTGACAGACATTACAGACCCTGCCGACATTGAGCGCATCACGCTGAAACTGAACGGTAAAGAAATCATTGGCGTATCTGGTCAAGATTTAGTGGACTTCCAAGAGCACCGCAAACAGTTCACACAGACAGGTCGTTACATCATCCCATTCGCTGATTTAACGCTACGTACCAAAGCGGGCGTTCGTACGGGTGAGCTGGTCACACTGCAGGGTGAAATCTGGATGCTCTACATTCAGCTTAAATCGAAATCAGGTGTCGCAGCTCCAAGCATCAAAGCGCGCGCTCATACAACGGCGGCTCAAACTCGCCGTATTTACTTACCGCGCCTTTACTCACTGACTTGGTACGCGGCGGCGTCCGGTCGCACACCGTTTGATTTTGCCGAGCGTTCACCGTTCCTTTCAATCAAGCGTATTCACTTCAAAGACTCAACCATTGAACGCGTTCGCGTCATGCGTGACGAGCGCGAAGAAATTAACGTGTCAAAAGCGGATAACGCGTATGACTTAGCGGTGGCGGGTCTTGAGCAAAATACGGGTTGGTTCTCTTTGGACTTCATTCGTACGGGTTTCGGTGTTGAGGGGCGTTTGCCAACCAACGCAGCTAACCAACTTCAATTTGAACTTGAGAAATCAAGCGCGGGCAGTGTACCGGTGATTATCGAAGCCATTGAACAAGTGGGCGAGATTAACCCGCAAGGGGCGTAAATCATGGATTGGTTCTACGATATTTTGGAAACGGGCGGTGAGCTGATTGGTGGTGCTGTCGATACCGTGGGCGAGTTGGCGGGTGGTGTCATTGATTTGAAACTGCAGCAAGAAACGAATCGCGCAACATCGGCAGACCCAAGCACACATCGCGCCGAAGAAAACAACTATCAGCAACCTAATGGCGATGTGGTAACGCCAGTCAATCCGCACTCCAATTACGCGATGTATGCAGCGGTTGGCGGTGGCGTTTTGCTGCTGCTTGGCGCGGTCTACTTAGCCACTAAGAAAGGGGGTTAATGTGCCTTTATTCATTCCAGTCTTGGCGGGTGCGGCGGGCTTATGGGGTGGCTTTGTTATCAGTGATGGTACAAAGCGCCTTTCATGGCTGATTGTTTTAGGTTTAGTGGTGTTCGGATTGTTCAAAATGGGGGTGATTTAGATGTTACCTGGTCTAGGTTCTCTGACGAACAGCGGCTCAATGCCTATTACTGGCGGTGCTGCTACGGCAACCGCCACCAATACCACCAACGCGGGGCAAACTGTTGGCGGGATTAGCATGGGCTCAAGCAATCGAGGCGGTGTGAATCCTTGGGTAATTGGCGGTATTGGCGCACTGGTCTTGGCTTATGTGGTGCTTAAAAAATGATTGAATTGGTTTCTGATAATCCCAACGCATTAAAGCGTTTGAAAGTCGCGTTCAGAGCGTGCCCGCAAGACTTTGCCAAGTTGCAAAGAGAAGTGAAAGCAGGGCGCGTCAGCGTTTACGAGTTAAGTGGTGATAGTTACCGCGTAACTGTGGCGGGCGAGGTTGACGGTGATTCTTACTTCTTATGGGGCGTATCAGGTCGCGGGGTTGTACCTGCTATGCGTGAACTCTCGAAGTACGTCAAAGAGTCCGGCTTAACGTCTATCAGCGCAGAAACCTATTTTCCATTGGTGGCTAAATTGTGTCGCCGCCTAAGTACCAAAGAACATGAACGCGGGGAAGTAACTCGCATGGAAATGAGGGTTTAGTTATGGGCGGTAAGTCCAAATCAAGCAGTTCAAGTAACACCACCAATGTCACAGGTCAAAATGCCATTAGCGGCGACAACCTTGGGACCGCAATCAGTGGCGTGAACAACTCAACGATTAACGTGGAATCGGTCGACCACGGTGCGGTGCAAGGTGCGTTGAAACTTGGTGAGGAAATTATTTTTTCTGCTGAAAGTATGCATGAAACGAACGCCGAGTATTTAGCAAAACTCAACGGGCAAAGCATGCAATTTGCCAACTCTTCATTGGAAGAATACAGCGCGACCAATAGCGAAAACTTGCAGATGATGGCAGGACTTGCGGGCAATCAAGCCGCGCAGAACTCTGAAAATCTAGGTGCTGTCATGGAGCTTGCAAAGTTCAACCACGACGGCGGGCAAAGTGAACAAAGCGAAATGAACTTGTATTTGATGATGTTCATTGCAGCGGTACTTGGCTTTGTGACCTATAAGGCGGTGCGCTAATGGAGTTTGAATTGATTCAAGGGCAGAAAGTCCCTGTCACGCTGGATTCTGAGTGGATTTTCATTGAGCACGCTACAGGTAAAGTTCAGTTTGAAATTGAAGCAACAGGTCAAATTTTTTCGCTAACTCAAAAGTCACTCTACAAATACACAGGCACTCGATTTGGGCGCATTTTTGTATCTGGCGTTGGTCGTTTGGTGTTCGAGCATGGTGTGGGTACATTCACACCGCCGATTGAGGGGCAAGCTGTCACGGTGAGTACCATGCCAGCGATTCAACTGGCTGAGAATCAACAAATCAAAGCCTTGATTGAGGCTTTGCCGTTAATTGGTTTACAGCCTGACCAGCGCATCCATGTAGACAGCATACCGGAATTGATACTCGCGGCAGGTCAGCGCGTGGCTATTGATTCGATGCCTGTCATGCGTATGGCTTCCAATCAAGTGATTGGCTTTCAAGCCTCCAATCTACTGGCAAGCCAAAAACAGGTCATGCCGTATTCATTGCCTAGAAATAATGACCGCCGCAACTTGGTGCTATCCGCGCCGAAAAGTAATGTCGGGGTGATTGTGGTCAATGGCGGGTATGAATTGGAAGCGGGCGAAAAGCTAGAGCTGGCAACGCGAGAAGCGGTGACCTTTACAGGTGACGCCACCGACCATATCAGCATCATTGAAGTGTGAGATAACCATGAACTCAATTATTAAAAACATGCCGCAAGGCAATGAACGCAACAAAATCGAATACCTCGCTGAAAATATTCATTTGCTCAGTGGCAATTTTCAATTACTCGATGAAACGCAAAAAACCATTTTATTGGGGCTTGCGGGCATAGAAACCGCGCCGAAAAATCTACTCACTAATCCTAATTTCTCTATGTCAGGCATGAGTGAGATTGATGCTACGAGCTTTAATATTAGCCAATGGCATGACCAAACCAATGTCGTTCGTGCGGTGCAACCTGTTGGCGCGATGGCCATCGGTGACAGTCGCGGCGGGATTGCGCCATACGGTTGGGGTTTGGAAGTTGCGCCCGCGACTGTTGATGATGGTTATTATTCTTCATCAGTTCGCCAAGGTACAGATTCCACATTCCCCATTGAAAAGGAATACAACGCTGAATGGAAACTCTACGGGCGCAAAGTGAAATTCATTGCGTTCAATGTCTTTTCAGTTGGATTTAGCCAAAGCACCATTGGCATTGGTGCGGGTCGTTACCGTAAATACTCCGCTTATTTATCAGGGCGCTACCACAAGGCGAGCCGATTTGGCGTGTGCAAGCTGAACGCCAACGGTGAATTGGATTCAATCGTGGCTGAAATGCCACTCAACAATGACACTGCAGGTATGAGCTATACCGCGTCCAATGTCTGGCTGCATAACATCGAACTTGAGCAAGGGCATGTCTACGCCTTTTTTGTTGAAGTTGATTACCCTAGCACTAGTGGTCAGCGATTATTTGAGCCCTCCGAAGCGGGCGTGTTTGAAAATGATTCTGGTGAAGACATCGTGCCATCAATGACCAGTCAACGAGCCATGACCGTCGCCGCGACTAAATACCAGATTGCTAAACCAACCAGTGCAGAAATGGCGAGTGGATTAACAATGAATGCACCGCCTTATCCATGCCCATTAGGTATAGAAAAGCACCTCATATTTGCCAGTACTAAAACCCAAGGCAAAGAAGTGAATTTGGCTGCTAATGCCCTTATTGCTACGCAGTCAGGTTACGGGCATGACGTGTTGATTTCCGGTGATATTGGCAATCTAAGTCATGGGGATATTCGCGCTCATTATTCAGATACTCCGCTGTATCTGAATTTTTACTAAGGACAGTTTATGCGTTTGTACTTACTCATTTTCATTCTATTTGGAGGGTTCTTATTCGTCATGACTAAGAAAACTATTCGCGGTATTCGTAACAACAATCCACTGAACATTCGTAAAGGTAACAACTGGCAAGGTGAAAGTTCGGTGTCACGAGATACGGCATTTGAAACATTCAAACACCACAAGTTCGGCTTTCGAGCGGGCGCCAAGGTCATGCGGAATTATCAGCGGTTGTATGGTCTAGATAACCTAGGCGAAATGATTAACCGTTTCGCACCGCCAGTAGAAAACGACACCAAGAACTATGCGCAGTTCGTGGCGAAACAGGTCGGCGTGGGCGTCAATGAATCCATCAATTTGCAAGACGATGAACTTTTGGCTGATGTGCTCCACGCCATGTCGATTATGGAAGTGGGTCACCATTACTCACGAGCTGACGCCATGCAAGGCGTCAAACTAGCATAAGGAATGCAACATGATATTTGAAAACTCGACCTTTAAAGGTTTGGCATTGTTGGGTTCAGTGGTTGCTGCTGTGACTGGGTATGGTCATTTGTTCAGTGTCGAAGTGACGGAAACAGGCGTTAATTACGGCGGTGCGGTTGGTCTGGCCATTCCTGCGGTTCTTGGCGTATGGGAAGCTTTACCTGACTCATGGAAACCAGAAAAAAGAGCAGGGGATTTGTATGGAAAGCGTGATATTTAGTGCCCTAAGTGACTGGGGTTTTTCACCTCAGTTCTTAGCGTTAGCGGGCTTGATGGTGGTGAACTTGAGAAATCAGAACCACATTATCAAAGAAATCACCAAGGGCATGAGAAACGTATCTGACCGTGTTTTAGTGCTCGAAACCAAACAAAATGAAAGCACTTAACTTGTAAAATGATGTTGATAAAGGGCTAGGGCATGCGAGCCGATTCAAACCCTACCTATTAATAATTTACACAGTATTAATTAGGCTGATAAGTTACTTGTGTTTATTCATATCCTTGTTAACGAAACAGTGCTCCTTTGCTTGCTGCACTGGAACCCAAAAGGCGAACTCGATAACTGAGTTCGCCTTTTTTTTTTGATATTTGTGCTAGGTCGACGTTTAGTAAATATCAAAAATAGGTAAAATATAATAAATACTTCACACTAGAGCCATCATGTTAGATCAAATGTTAGGAGCCGCTGTTACGGGTGGTTTGAGTACTTTAGCAAGTAAAATAATTAAGTCATCCGGCGGGGCTATAAGTAAAAAATTAGAACAAACTTTATCTGAAAGGAATTTAAAAACGTTCCGAGAAAGGTCTGAAAGGGTTGGGTATGTTAAAACAATATTAAACCCAGACTCAATAGAGCCTCTAGATAGAATCTTTTTCGAAAACGCGACTCTTTGTGACGGTGATAAAATTGAGACTTTTACTCAATTTAGTCGAAAACATGTATTAGTTGAAGGTGGTCCTGGGCAAGGGAAATCATTACTCCTTAGGCGGGCTTGCATCAATGAAAGTGAAAGCAGCTCTTACATTCCTATCTTTATAGAGTTCAGGAATCTTGCTTACTCTAAATCTCTCAAAATAGAAATTATTGATGCAATTAATGAGTTAGGGGTTCCGATTGAAACTTCCGTTTTTGATTACATTGCTAAAAAAGGAAATGTAATCTTATTTTTGGATGGTTTTGACGAAATCCCCAATGATAAAAAAAATAAGGCAGCTCGAGACCTTGAAGCGTTAGCCAGAGTCTTCCCAAACTTGCGACTAGTTGTGAGCTCTAGACCAAATGCAGGAATGGGTGGGACTGTTCATTTTTCAAAAGTGAAATTGGACCCAATGACTCTTACGGTTCAAACTGAATTTATTGATCACCTTTACAAAAATTCGAAAGAATCTGAGAATATAAAAAATCTTTTACTCAACAGTCCGTTTTTATCTGAAGTTACAACTTCACCACTCTTGCTAACCTTGTTTTTCATAACTTACAACGCAAGGCAATTTAAACCTGACAGTCTTTCTGAATTCTACAGTCTTATTTTTCCAACCATGCTGTATAGGCACGACAGAATGAAAGTGGGGTTTGAAAGGCATAGACGTTCGGGTCTCACAGACTATCAAATGCAAAAAGTATTCGATAGCTTAAGCTTCCTTTCATTACATGAGAACAATACTCGATTTTCAGCAGGCCAATTCCGTCAATACTTGGAGTCAGCATCAAAGTTAGAAAGGCTCGGCGATAATCTAGAAGATGATTTAATGTGCGACATATCGAGCATCACTGCTTTGATTGTCAGTGATGGATTTGATTATTACTCATACACACATAAAAGTATCCAAGAGTACTTTGCTGCAGTTTTTATACAGCGGTTGAATGAAGAAAAGAAACAAAAATTTTACAGTAAAGTGGTGCTTGATATAAATGAATTTAGGAAGTGGCAAAACGTACTTAACTTCCTAGGAACAATTGATGAGAGAAACTACACTAAATACTTCCTTATTCCTTACAAGAGAAGTGTACTATCCCTAAACGACAAAAATAACATTTCAATTAGTTTTAGTTCGCTGTCACGTTTTGTTGGCAGTAACACTAAGGTACTCGTTAATGAAGAAGGAAAGTTAGTACAAACATTCTGGGAAGATACTCTCATCAATTCTTTGTACCCTGAATATGCCGAGCATGCTCAAAGTAGTTTAAATGAGTTTATAAGTTCAATTTCACTCGAGATTGCGGAGATGCTTTCTTATTGTGACGAAAGTGATTATGAAAAATTTCAAACTCTAGATAATTGCTTTGCTGTGCAACTTGAATTTCTGATTGGTTACTTGGACAACAAAAAAGATTTATGTGATTTTATTTCAGAGAAATTTGAACAAACACACTTCAAGCGAGATGTGCTTAGGTTAGAGTCTGAACTTGTCCATTCGGATGATATGATGAATGAGATATTGCCATTTTAGAGCAAGATTTGAGATAAAAAGAAAAAGCCCGAGTCTATCGGGCTTTTTGTCACTACTTAAACTTATGTTTACTTGGAATCCACGGAGCAGCTTTACTGCGGCGTCCACCTCGAAAAGGCAGTAGATTATCTTTAGCGGGTTGCTTGATTGGATTATCAATGCGGCCATGTAATTCAACAAGCTGACGGTGCTCATCACGCCAATGCACAAAGCTGTCCAATTCCTTTGGGCTAAATTCTCGGCTTTCGGGTGTGATGAAGACACCACGAGCTTCATCAATTCTAAAACCACGCCAACGAATATCATTAGGTAAATAGCCAAGCGCTTTAATCAATAAAAGCTTTTCAGCCATTGGGTTTATCGCAACGGTGCCATCTAGCCAGCGACGAACGGTCGCAACATTGACATGAAAGTACTCAGAGCCTTCACGAATCGAATTGAATTCACGCCAGAACAATTCCTTGAACGAATGATGAAACATGAAGTGCCTCACAAAGTGGTTAGCGGACAAAAAATAATTTTCGGCTATAAAAAGTAAAACCGAACGCGACATTTTGCAGCGGTCCATTTTTGGGGTGCAAAACGATAACTGTCAGAAGTTGAACACTGATAACCATAGCTAACTCAAATGACTTGAATAGACACCAAGTGGAATAATGCGTGAGAGTTATCAAAGACTTACAAAAACAAACCCAAAGTTTTTACTAACCATTTCAGTATGTTAAAAATCGTTACCTCACTGCGTATTATGTCTGATTATGTTTAATGGTGCATATCTTATAAATTCAGTGCAACCTCTTGTATTTAGAGGTTTTATCATTGAAGTATCGCGAAATGAGTAAGAATTACATTTTTCGAGAGTTAGAATGCCAAATGACAAAGGAAGAGGTTGCTGAACTGTGTTTTAAATCTGTGAGAACTGTCACAGGTTGGGATGAGGGCAATCCAATTCCCCCCGAGTGTAAAAGGCTCATGCGAATGGCTAAAGGTCGAGAACTAAGCATTAGTGAAGATTGGATACAGTTCAAAATGTTATATGACAGAATGGAACTACCAACAGGCCAAATAGTGAGGCCGCAACAAATATTAGCAGGGATTGCGTTGTTGGGGATTCAATCAGAGTTAGAGATTAAGACTTCAACACACCTACTTGGATTAGCTAGGGCGATAGCGAATATTAAGAAATAGGGTTAGAAAAGTATGGTTTTCCTAGAGTGGGTTCTAAGTTGAATGACCGCAATTAACATGATGTGATTCTTATAGGTAAACTAGCTGCGACTGGAACATCTAATTCCTTGTATGGGTATCCAGTCCTCCTTTTTGGTCATATCAAGGAGAAAGAAGCCGGACTCATTGAGTTCGGCTTTTTTACAAATAGAGTTTTTAAATCACATTAATTACTTTATATATCTTTGACACCTGACATTTTTGCGATAAAGAAAGCTAATTTTTTTTGTAAGTCTCGGTTGGCCGATATTGATTCATCATAAGCTGTAATGTGGTCAACACCGTACATGTTTACGCCCTCGTCAAGATCATCATTGATACGTTTCGCAACGTTTAATGCTTCGATTAAATCTCTATCCATAAGTAATCCGTACACCTCTAACGCGTATTCACGTTTATGAGAAAAATCTTGATAAACATTATCAAGGGGCTTAACAAGAGAACTGGAAATCTTGTGGTCGTAACGATCTGCATATTCACAATTAAGATAGTACTCAGAAGCTTTTATTACATCTGAAAGTGACTTACTCAACCCCAACAAAATTGGTTTATTTATATCCCATAGGCGGTCTCTACGCTGTTGCTTTATCGAATTGAAATGAATGATAGTAGCGATTACAGTTGCAAACGCTATGACAATGTTGGTGATAACTGGCATGTTAATTTCAACATTGTTAGTAAGTAGTAAGACAAGGATTGTGAACCCACCAAATAAACCAACCATGCAGCCAACTAAAAATTGAAACATCTGTGCTCCTATAGCTATATGAATAGCGATTTACGTTACTTGCCGTAACAATTGAATTTGGATACATTTAATACGGTTAATAAACTCTTTAAAGATACTTTCGAAGTTATTTTCGCCATTGAAGTGACAAGCTAGATTAACATTAAGGGCAGCAAGATTAGGCTGATTAGATATCAACTGTCCTTCGATAAACTCAAGTTCAAACCCATCTGAAGTAAGACCATCAAGCTTGTTAGTCATAAGAATCAATGACTTTAAATCGTAAAAAATCTCACCTTCTATAGGGAATGCTGTATCTCTATTTATGTTGGATATAGCTGGGTAAGGTTCTAGTACATAATATTTTCGTATTAACTGGCTCATAGTTTCTGCATGCTGACTCATCTTTTTTAAGTGGATTCGTTCATCTTGGTTAGGTATAGAAAGACGAGCAAAGTTCGATTCAAGCGATGGATTGTTGATTAACCTAAGCTCATTTAAGCACACTCTACCAAACAGCTTACGTACGACGTTGTTTAGCTCTGCCAACTCTAATAATAGATCTCTCAACGTTTGTTTCTGAGCACTAATCGTATCCTTAAGAGTCCAATAAACATAAGCATGGTACGCAAAAATAAAGCCTACGATAGTACTCACATTCGCAAAGAAAGATATCGTCAAACTCAGGTTGGTTCCGAAAAAATAGCCAATACAAGAACCGATGAGTAAAAGTGTAAAAATGCAATAATAAATACTGAAGTATTCGAAATTGCGATTCTTCAATATAAACATGTTTAATCGGTTAATTAGATTCATTCATACCTCTCCAAATAAAAAATACTTATAACACCTAAGTTTGAGAAAGGGTACGTTATTAAAACACCGAGTCATAATTACTTGAAAAAGACTAGTCCGTATAGCGCTGATAAGTTGGTCGAATTTACCCCCGTGATACAAAACGAGGGTGAGGGCAATCAATTTCATTTTTCAGCTTTTGGTAAATGTTCTCAGAGTCATAAGTCCAAGAAGCTTTGAAACGGATTAGCTTGTGGTGTCCATCAAGAGCTTCATTAACGTATTTATCGCGCTTTTTTCGGTCAGCTCGTTGATGAGAACGATCATCTAGTTCAATTACGCATATAACTTTGGTGGTGCTATCAGTTACAACGAAGTCCATGCGCTTTGCCCAAGTTCTTGAATTGTTTTTCCATTCTACAGGTTGAATTAATGCCATTAATGAGGTTTGGCAATGAATCATGTAGTCATCAGGTAAGGCTTCTCTTAGGGCGATATAAAAATTACGTTCATTTTTTGAAGTTAGGTACTCCGAACGCTTATGCTCAACCTTGTTCGAGAATACATCGGTTCTATTTCTTGTAATCGACAGCTTTTTTTCAGTTGTACAAGGTATTGGGACATTGTCTGAACGCGGTGACTGAGGTCGTCGAATTGGTTCAACTTTAGGCTCTACTCGATGTGTGGTGTTTGTCTTGTTGGTCCATGGGTCTTGTTTAGGAGTATCTTCTGTAAGCTTATAGACGACATAGCCGATTGCTAGTAGTCCAATCAATAATGTAAACACAATTCCCCTCCTTAAAATGATCAACAAGTAGCATACTGGTTTCACATCTAAGGGTATAAAGGTTTTGTATTATAGTGTTACCGAAATCCAATAATTCGATATACGTTATTAGGAATATCTAACGCGCTACGCTTGTTTGCTCCTTTATGCTCTACAAGCAAGCTTATAGCAGCAGAAAGCGAGCTGGATTAAAGAATCGTAGTCTTAATAACGACTTTGAGTTCTTTTTTGATTTGGCTTGTACCCTCAGAGCGGAATAGGCCACCAAGCAGGGGAATATCCATAAGTAAAGGCACGCCTGAAACGGACTTTCGTTCCTCGCTCGATATGAGTCCACCTAGCGCGATTGTTTGTCTATCTCTAACCTTAACAACAGTTTGCAAGGTTCGTTTGTTGGTAATGATATCGGAAGCTATAGCAGAGTTAGTAACAGAGCTAGACTCTTGATTGATGATCAATACAACATCGTCACCAAGGACATGAGGCACAACCTCAAGAGAAACGCCGACGTCTTGACGTTCTATGCGTTGGATAGTGTTACCACCGTCTGTAACTTCACTGGAAGTAAGGAAAGGGACGTTTTGACCTACCGTAATATAGCCCTTTTCCCTATCCATAATTAACATGTTAGGTCGTGATAATAGCTCAGTGTCTTCACTTGATTGAACGGCCTTGACTAGTGCCGAGAAATCGCCGCTATCATAGAAAAGTAAGTTATCAACTGCTTTATCAATGGCGATTGGCTGAGTAATGAAACCAGCGTTATCCAGTGCTAATTCCAAATTTACACCAAACTCCTCACTATCATCAATCAGCGTTTCAGTAATGATAGCCTCAATGAAAACTTGTTTTTGAGGTCGGTCTATCCCTGCTATGAGTGCATCAATTTTTGTTATTTGGTCGGGGGAACCAGTCACAATAATAGAATTGGTCGTAGGGAGAATTTGAACATCATAATTAGAGTTAGATTGCTTCTGTGTCGTTTGCGCTTGCGTTGCTCTCAACATCGAATTAACAAGCTCAGTGACCTTTGTGTTTCTGACATTTTGAAAACGGTAAAGCTTAACGACTGGCGGTTCTGTAGGTAAAAACGTATCAGTATCAACGGACACGGTATACACACCGTTTGAATACCCGAGTTCGTAACCATGAGAGCGCAAAACCGAATCGAAAAAGGATGCGTACTCAGATTGTTTAAGTTCAGGGGCGGTAAAACTAACTTTACCCGTCACACCTTGACCAAGTACAACGGTTTGCCCCGTATAGGTAGCAAACCATGATACAAACTCAGCGATTGGAGTGTCGCGAGACTCAAATACAGCCGGAGCAGATGCGCGAACCGGAAGTGATAAGCAAAAGGTGATTAAAAGGATTACACGAAGCATTAGCAATGTACCTCATAAGAAGTTGTACCACTGGATACAGATACGCGGCAGCTAGAGAAAACAGTCACATCAAACCCCATCGAACGGAGTTCAACACTCGTTATGCGATTACCCGATTTATCCAACTCAAAAGACGGCAATTGATTGGGCGGATTCCAAGCGCTGACAATCCGATAACCGTCCAATAGGTCTTTCAGTTGGTCAGTGTCCTGTTTTGTTTCAACAATCTGAACCGTTGTTTCTGGCGTTTCTGGCATCAGCAACATAGACATTCCAAGCGTCAGTAAAGCGCCAAGGGCGAAGCAAAGAAAGCGTGAATATTTACGAGCGTGAATTTTAGTAAGTCTCATAATATTCCTTAAATTGTAAGGGACAGCATAACGGCCGTGAGTGTAGTAGGGAGGAAGAACGCTATAAACACCGTCCTCATAGTTAGAGCGGAACATCTGTTTAGTGTCGTAAGCCGTGTATAGGTCTTTACCAAAAAACACCCACTTATCAACCGTGAGAGAGTTTTGATTATCGCCATACTTAACAATGCCAATATGGAGTTTTGGAAAAGGTACGCGGCCTTGACCAAGCGTTAAAATCCATATAAGCGTAGATATAATAGGAACTGTCATTCTATCCAAACGACGGCAAAAAACAGTGTGTTCAGCCAGAGCAAGACGCGCTTGTTTATCAACGATAGAGATATCTTGAACAATGAAAATTACATCCCAACCAAGTTTTCGAATATGCAAAAGGTGATCAATTAGCTTTTGTCGGTTCTTATCGTTCCACGTTCTAGAGTTGAACCAGGTGCCGCATTCATCAAGAACAATTAGCCCGTCCTTTGTGACATCATAACTTTTATTAGCAGAGCCGAGCGCGGTCAAATCCTCAACGACAGGCTTATCAGGGATACGATACAAACGCGTATTTTTCTTTTTAGCGCCTAACATTTCTTTGAGGTTGATATCTAGATTGGTAGCAACTGGAACGCCGCGCTGAAACGCCTCCCGTATCTTACCAACAGCGGTAAGAGTTTTACCGGAACCAAGCTTACCCGTAACAAAATAAACGCTAGCCATTACGGAGCAATCCTTGTGACCGCGTACACTTGCCATTCCCACGCCCAACGCATAACACGAGCGCTTAAAATGGTACTGGCGCAAGGAACGGCAACATCTGGAACAAAGAACCCCCAAGCTTGTGATAAAAATGGAGGCACCAAAAAATGCAAACCCGTGAGCATGGCATAAATAGCGTAACTGGTAGCCGTAGCCATACCTATAATCATTGTGACAATGGTGAGGTTAATAGCCATTTGCTTTGTAAATTTGAGAAAGAAAAACTCAAACACTTTAGTAGCAAGGCCACCAAGAAAAGCAGCTAAAGCGGGCAGGGATAAGGCACTACCCACGCTAGATAAAATAGGAAGTAAAGCAATAGCCATTATGCAAACCTCGTTGCTGATGGTTTACGGCCTAAAGGTGTAATGCCATCCAGTAAAATATCTGTGAGTGTCATAAGCGTATACATGCCAATCAAGAAAGAGAGAATGAGCTTTATTTTCTCGCTAACCTCACAACCGATAGAATAATTTTTCCCGTTAGCCTCAAATGTCAAAGGGGAGCATGAATCGTTGTAACCAAGCGCATTTAAAAGCACGTTAGTTGAGTTATTCATTATTGATTCATTTTCATCATTCAAAGGGCTATCTATAACGTCTTGAATAAAGCCCTCAATTAAACCATGACTATCATCAATGGTGTCATTAGTTGCTGAATCCATTTGATAAAACAAATCACCAATATAAGATTCATCTAGACCGTGGGGATTTTCACAAAAATTATTAGTTGCATCAGGAATACATTGCTCAGGCAGCTTCGAGGCAAGCTCTCCAATAGCATCAGTTAAAGCACCTGTTTGTTCACCTAGAGCGCCCGTTAAAGCGCCAGTTTGAGAACCTAACGCGTCAGTAACACTAGAAGCACCCGCAGTAATAGCGCCAGTTTGCTGTAGGGCTAAATCCTTATTAGCCTGATATATCTCATAATCTTGATTCATTTGATCAACAACAGATTCGCCTATAGCGGTATTCGTAGCATTAAGATTTGATAATGAATTATTAATATCAGTAAAGCCGTTGTTTAAATCTGTACTAAGAGCCTTGAAACCCTCGTTAGAATCTCTATTTGCATTCTGAATAGCCTCCAATACAGCCTCATCTGTAGTGTCAGTTGAAGTAACTTCGTCAGGCTCTGGCTTATCAAAAGTAGGGCCATCAGGATTAGCAGTAGGGCCAGAACCCGGATTAAAGCCACCACTAGGCGGTGTAATATCATCAGTTGGATCTAAATCTTGAATACAATCCGGCCAACCGGGGAAACCGATTGCACACTTATCTGACTGAGTGCAGCGAGTCTCTAACGATTCAAGAAAATCAGAACATTGATAAGAGAAAATACCGCCCTCAGCCGCACAAGATTGTTCAGCCTCAAATAATGATTCAGTTGTTGATTCTCTGTCACAAAAAGCAGGAACATAGCATTCGTTAGTATCAGGATTTAATTCAGAGGGAGGGGAACAAATAACCTCTTCTTTACACTCACCGCTAGATTCATTAAAGGTTTGACCAACTGGACAACTAGAAACAGCACGAATATAAAATGCAGTTCTTTCAGGGTTTCTACCTGGTAGGGTAAGAGATACCCAACCGTTACCATAGGGAAAGCCTACGCCAGTAACATTAACTCCATGAAGCTGACTATCAATACAAGAATTTTGAATGGCCGATTTAGATGCAGTATGGCCATTGGAAAAACCACAAGCCTCATAGCTCACATCCTCAATCTGATAAAGTTGAGCAGCAAAAGAAAAACTACAAAAACAGAAAAACAAAAAGAAAACTAATAAAAAATTTCTCACACCACCCCCCCAAGAAATCAGCAAAAGCATTAGCAAAAAAAAAGGGAGCAGAGTCTGCCCCCTTTATTAATACTATTAAGTTGCTTTGTTTGCCGCTTTCTTGAATAGCTTGATACCAACAAAACCAACAACAACGATAGGAACAATTGTCCAAGCCATTGCAATGTAATCCGTTGCGGCTGTAGTCATTGCCGTTGCAGCCGCTTCGGCCTCAGTTGAAAGAGCAGCGTTAGCAGAGCCAACCATTAGAGAAGAGCCCGCAACAACAGCGACTTTTGAAGCGTGACGCTTAACGACGTTCATGTATTTCATAGGAATGATCCTTTTTTTAGAGTGATTAAATAAAATTAACTAGATACTTCAGCTGCTTTCTTGAAAGTTAAGAAAGTAGCTCCGCACACGTACCCAAAGACGGAAGAAGTCAGGAGGGCACCAATAACAAATTCAATTGTTGGCATTAGCGTTGCCCCCCATACATGCAACCAAGAAGAAAGCAGACCATAAGACCAACACAAAATTGCATGATGTAACTCGTTTCGTTTAGTGCATAAAGCGCGTCAAATTGGTCAGCAGTCATATTGATTAACCTTTTGCTTTCGGTAAGTCGAACAAGTGGAAGCCGTTTAACGCAACGTGCTTGCCCTCATCATTACCAAAGCTAAATTCTTTGTATTCAACGTTAAATTGCATACGTTGACCGACACAAGATTTCAGCACTTCACCTGCTTTTCCACCGTTCCAAAGCTCAGAGGAGATCTTTACTTCAATAGTGTTGGTCGGATTAGTGGTGATTAGTTTCAACTTACCCACAGTCAAAGCTTCACCCGTACCACGGGCGGGTTTAGTTTCTTGAATGATATCGGTATCGTCTAAAATTAAGCCTTCGAGTTTCATATTGTGTTTCCTTTCTTGACGTAAATTTTTTGGTTAAAAGAGAAAAAGACAGTTATTGACACAAGTCCAAGGAACCTAATGGAACGTGTCCGGCGGGGCTGCGCCCACCGAACACGCCCCATGAGGTTCTAAAGAGCCAAAGAGAACAAGTGCCTCTATCTCATCCATACGGGCTAGGTGCTTCTCGTATTGCTCATACTGGCTATCTAGCATGTATTCATATTCTTTCTCGCGTTCCAAAGCATCAAACCAGTCCACAGTTCCAGACATGATTTTCTGTTGGGAAGCGATGAATTTATCTTTGTTTTCAACTTTCCAAGACTTGAAGCGAGTAATCACAAGAACGTCACGGAACATCAGGCCAGAGATACGGGCTTGAGCGGCGTCACCATAGCGAGTCGTAGAGTATTCACCACCGGATTCGATGAGCTTTTCAATAGTGTTAGTCACTTCATAAGCAGCCTTAACCGTTTGGTCTTTGCGCTTGACGAACACACCACCCATGGCATAACAAAACGCTTCCCAATCACCGGCATCCGCAGCCCTGCGAACGTTTTCTAGTGTTAGATGTTCTTCGTTGTTTAAGTCTGAAAACATGGCGTCTTCCTCGTTAAGTTCTTCGCGTAAGCGTCTAAGCTCACGCCAAACAGTGACAGAAGCACCGCCTATAAATTGAAATTGTCTAATACGATTCACACGCGCCCAAGTGACCACGCGCTCAGCAGCTGCAATGCCATCTAGATTTGAACTGCGGTCTTTGTCGATATGCTTACCGTCCACGTTTTTACTCACGTACTTAGCCACGTAACCAACAGCCGAACCTTTACTAAAATCAATTAGCTCTGATTTGAAACGGTACTTTTTAGCGCCTGATTCGTTAGGTGTATCAGCAAGGGCTAGGCGGTTAAATTCTGATGTAACAAAGGCGCGGTGTTCTTTTTCCATAAACAGCAGCATATGGTGATGCGGTGTGCCGTCTTGATGAGGCTCGACAATGCGCATGCCATAGATTTTGATATCGTTCTTATCTAGAATTTTACGAAGCGAAGACCAACCGCCAATCAAATGATCATGTGATTGTTTCGCGTCCGGTCGTCCTGCTTTTTCCCATTTGGGATTAGTCACACCACCAGAAATAGCGTGAAATCTTGACGGAGCAGTAACGGTATAAAAAACCGCGTCATGGCCTGATTTTTTAGCGATGTTTTCGAAGCCATTTAGACGGGCGAACATTTCATTACGTCTTAATTCTGGATTCGAAACTGATTTAGCCGACAACTCAGAAAGAGTAAAAAACGTTTGAGGGTCGTTCTCATCAAATGCCACTGTTTTATCCAGTGCAATCTCATTTGATTTCATACGGTCACGGTGTCTGCGAACTGAAAAATCAGAGCAGTAAATTTGCTTATGACGTTCAACAAGTGCCAAGTCTCTCGCCACTTGTTCAACTTCATAAGCACACTTTCTACGTAACTGGCGAACAAGCCAGTTGTTATCAATCGCACGAGCAACAAGAGAATGAAGCTCATTGTTCGATTCAGCTTTTTTAATCGCATCCTCACGAAAACCAAGACCAAGAGAGGCTAGAAGTTCAACGCAAGTTTCAAATTGTGTTTCAACATCAGGAAGACTCGAAACGATGCGTCCGAACTGCTTAGATTTGTTTTCCGCAAGCTGGCGAATATCATCATCCGGCATTGCCGCGCTGTAACCGTTTTTAGTCAGCCGTTCGTGAGCGCGGTGTAAAGCATAAGCCGCTTCAATCTCTTCCTTTTGCTTACACATATCTTTATAAGCACGAAGCATATGACGAGTAAAATCACCGTTACGCTTTAGGCCAAACGGTAAAGAATTACAAAGCAATGGAGCAGGGTGGTATGAAGCAGAAGAAAGCCCTGTCACATCATGAGCGTAAATTTGATGATTTAACGCAGGAACAACCGAAGCAGCCAAAGGATAAGCAGGGCGCGTATGGTCTTTGTATGAAGACAAGTAATCAAAACGGTTGTCATGGATACGGTCAGCCGTTGCCCATGATTGAGCTTGAACGAAATCAATCATTTCAAAGCTTTTTGTTTTGAGGTCAAACACACGTTCGTAAGCCATGATTAATCTCTACTAATGCTTTGTTTTTGACGATTAAGCGAACCAATTTCAGATAAAAGAAAATCTCTTTTAATCTCTAAATTTCGAATAGTTCTCGTTAAAAGCAAGCGGTCAATCCAATCAAGTAAAAACGAGCAAGCGCGGCCAAAGACTGAGCAAGCAATTACGATAATAATTAGGGCTTGAATAAGACCGTCTAAATCATCGGAAGTTAATTGATAAACGATAGAATCCATATTTAAGCCTCAATCACTTTTGCTAGAGGCCAAACACGAGACAGATTATTTAAAGCAAAGTTAGCGTCATGCTTAGTCATTGGCAGTGCATTAGATTTTGAAACGGTGATAACAGGAGTCAATTCCGGTTCAGTCAGAAGATAATGAGAAAGGTAGCGAGGAAGAACACCAGAGCAAACTTGAATAATATACATAACAATCACCTTGACTGATTATTGAGTTGGGATTGACCGTCTAAGCCGAGCCGTAAGCGTCAAGGGCGAACAGCCCAGACCTAGACAGTCAAAATACTTAAATAAGTAAATTTGGTTCGTTGATGAGGATTATAGGCACGAAAAGTTGTGCCTGTTAAGCACGGAAAATCATGCCTAATCAGCTAGAATGTAGCTAAAGGGAGAATGTCTTATGTATCAAAATGAACTGTTAGACGCCTACAAAAAGGCTCAAAACTACGTACAAGATAAGCAGATTGCACATGATTTGAATCTGCCTAGACAACGGATTGGTGAAATGCGAAAAGGAACTCGCTATATATCTGATTCAGAAGCAGTTTTTCTTGCGGAAAGCGCAGGAATTGATCCAGAGATGGCATTGCTTGGTTGTCACGTTGACCGCAACGAAAATCCAGAGATTAAACAGCTATGGGAACACATAGCAAAAAAGTGCAACGGGCTAGGATTAAAAGCGATTTCAATGACTTGCGCGGGATTAGCACTGATGACAGCCACCCCAAATAAAGCACTAGCTAACTGCGTATTATGTATATTATGTTAAATTGAGTTTAACAAGCATAGTATTAGTCTCTTTCTATAACGCCCCATCATTCCATTAGGCTTCAAATTAGGAGTCTATTTAACAGTGAGGCTATTTACCATAAAATACCTAATAAACATATTTCCTAATCTTCGATTAAGAATACGTTTATTAGATCTCAAGCATCAGTCTATCAATTGCCTCGGTGATTTCTTTGGTTCTCACTGGTTTGGTAACGAAATCATTCATACCAGCATCTAAGCAGGAATATTTATCTTCTATTGATGTGTGTGCTGTTAGCGCGACGATTGGCGTTTGAATGTTTGCGTCTCTCATACATTTGGTTGTGGTCAAGCCATCCATTACTGGCATAGAAACATCCATTAAAATAATGTCTATCGAATCATTGCCTCTTTCAACAAAGCCAATCGCTTCCTCACCGTTGCTTGCAATAAATACTTCGTGACCTTGTCGCGTTAGGATCAGTTTGATTACCATCTGATTCGTTGGGTTGTCTTCGACAACTAATACTGAATAACGGCTTCTTAGTTCTTGTGCACATTCATTCTGTTCGTCGTTTACGAGATCGTTAATTACTCTGGTAAGTACCGGCAACTGTACTTCAAATTTCGAGCCTTTGTCCGGTTCACTTTCTACAGATATACGCCCACGCATGAGTTCAACAAGTCGTTTCGTGATGGCCAAACCCAAACCGGTGCCGCCAAATCTACGAGTTATTGTGCTATCGGCCTGAATGAACGGACTAAATAATGAAGAAAGTTTCTGTGAACTGATACCAATCCCGGTGTCTTCAACTGTTATGTAGAATGAACTCTGTCGGTATTCAATAGAAACATGAACATGTCCGCGGTTAGTGAACTTAATCGCATTGCCAATTAGGTTAAAGAGAATCTGTGCCAAGCGGCTCGGGTCAATATAATGAAGTTCACCTTCAGGGATATCGCTGGTCACGGTGAGTTGAAGCCCTTTTTCGTCTGCTGCTTTTATTTGTTCAGATAAAACAAAAGTTACAGTGTCTCTAACATTGGTCCATTGAGGTGCAAGTGAGAAACATCCCGATTCTATTTTGGAAAAGTCCAATACGTCACTAATGATCGCTAATAGAAGCTCAGATGATGTGCTCATATTAAGCAGTATAGATTGTTGTTCTTCATTTAACTGTGTGGATTTTAATGCGTCAATCAATCCTATAATAGCGTTTAAAGGCGTTCTCAGTTCATGGCTCATCATAGCTAAGAATTCAGACTTTGCCTTGTTCGCTCGTTCCGCGTCTTTTCTTGCTGTAACAAGCTCTGCAGTACGTTCTCGAACAGTGGCTTCAAGCTTTTCTTTGTTCTCAATATCGAAAACAGCACGCTCTATCAGTGGTCGAAAACGGTTTAGGGTTGCTTTGGTCTCAATACTAAAGTGCTTGGTGTTGGAATGGACGAAAATAATAACAGATTGTGTCAGCCCACTATCAATACCTGTAATGAGAACTGAATTAATTTGGTCGAGAACGATGGGATGCAAAGAGTTGAATTCACCCAATGATTTGGGTTCAAAAAGGATGGCACATTCTCCGTTGATGACACGCGATAGCTTGCCACAATCAGTCCACAACATCTGTTCGAAGACTTTGTTATTGGTCAGCAGGGTTTTGAAATCACCTTCCTTCCCTACCCTTGATACCACAATAAAGTCATCAAACTTAATGTATTTTTTGAGTACATATTCCAAGCTTGAGAATATCTCTGATATGTTACTTGCCTTGCTGATCGCAGAGATAGTAGACAAGATCACTCTATTCTCTTCAGCCAGTTTACGCTCACGGGATTTTAGCTTTTGCAGTTCAATACGAGCTTCTTGCAGTGCTTCTTGACCTTCAGAACTCATTACTTTTTTAACCTATAGAAAGTTGCAGATGACACCATTAAATTTCCGTGTGCATTTTCGCCACCAGAGAGTCTTCCTTGCTCGCCAAAAGTAAATGGGCAGATGTATGGCAGCCCATTAAGTGCTTGATTTATTTGATCGCAAACCTCGTCCATGTCTTGTTTCAGATGTAGCATAGGTCCTGCACAAAATATGTTGATAGCGCCTAATTTTTCCTCGAGATCCATATCATTATAGTAAGAAGAATGGATTATGTTTGCAGCTCGGCTGATTAACTGTTGCTTAGAACCTTGCATCAAATAAATAGTATCGCCCTTATTGATGTCAGTGAACAGCTCGATTCCATTGCATTCTGTTTCTCTAATTGAATGTGATAATTTGAAATATGGATAATCGTATGAAGAACCGACTTTTCTGCCCAGTGGATAGACAGAGGATTTTTCGAAAATATATCCATCATCGCTACCGCCTAAATGGAAGTTTGTCCATTCGTTGTAAACGGTTGTGGCCGGCCGGTGGTCTATTTCCAGCAAAATTCTGTTTCTTACTTTGGTCACTATACCTGAATAACCAGTGGGAGTATGACCAGCACTGAAGGATGAGTAGATAGATTGAGAGGCAAAAATGACGGTTAGTGACACGCCATTGATAGAGATCGATTCTTCAGTAAATATGCTCCAATTTCCAGAAACCTGGTTGTCGGCAGCGCTTCCACCAATAATAGGCACCTCAGTACCGAATTTCTTATCGATCGCTGTCATCACTTTTTCTTCATTGCCAGGCGTCGAGTGAAGCAAGATGAGGTCGGGTATTTCACCTTCTCGATTGGCGTTCTGTAGTGCTTTATCGATGGCGTTGAAGGTACTGTGCTCTATGGTTTCACCAAAGTGCTCAATACCAGTACCATAAGCGTTGATCCCTGAGTCATAGATGATAAGTACACCAATCACAGGTCCAGAATGGAACCCAGTTTCGGTCATGATACCGTGGCAGGTGGTACATCCGTGTATCGGACTGTTTGGAAGAGCATCTACTAAATAGCGCTGTACAGCGAGCGTCGAGTACTCTTCTGTGCAGTAGCAAATAAGACAAGCAATTTCCTCGGCGTTTTCGACCCCGCTGAGCAACTCATCTATCGCGATGTTTTCACTTAAGGCATAAGAGACTTTTGATAGAAATTTCATAGATTTCTGGAAACTTTATTAATGCACTCTTTATAACACTTAAATGCATTGTGTTTCACTGATTTGGTACATATTTCTATCAAAAGAACCGAGGAGTAACTCAGTTTTGGCCTTATTACTCTTTTGAAAGGTTTACAGAAAACGTACTTACCTGTTGTGGAAATGTAACTGTTATTGAGGAGGTCTTAGCACTAGTTTGTAAAAGCCAATTGGTTGGGCTTTTTTCTTCTAAAATTTCGCTTCCATTATTACTAATGATAAATTTGCCAGTTTCAGATGTTTCAATTGAATACCCTAGGCTATCACCCGAAATCAAAACATTATGTTTATCAATACCAAATTCACAAGGTTTTGAAATTATACAGTTCACCGTCTTGTCGTTGTTGTATGTTACTGTTCTCCAAGTAAATGCAGCTATTAAAATAACCAACATGACGATAATTTGAACAAGCCTGCCCTTTGTTAGCTTTTGTGCCGCCATTATAATCTTTACTCCTTGTTACAAAGTTCAAAGTTTTTAAATAAAAATCCAATTCCAGACCAAGCGTAAGGTTACTACTCTGTCATTGATTTGTTAATTCAAGTATAGTGTCGCGTTGAAAATGCCACTTTTTTTTAAAATCAGCAAGTGGAAATAAAGCCCTGAATAGGCTGAATTTCCTTTTCTAATTTGGGTGGCATTACGACGTGAGTCGTGTTGGAAGTAAAGTGTAGTAAATAAGAAATTGGAAGCATGCAAATGAGCCAAGAAAAGCAGCTTGAACAAAACTACAACTATACGGTCGTCCGTCAATTTACCCTCGTTACAATTTTGTGGGGTATTGTCGGTATGGGCGTTGGTGTTTTGATTGCCGCTCAATTAGTTTGGCCACAGCTAAACTTTGATACGCCGTGGCTGACGTACAGTCGTTTACGTCCCCTGCATACTAATGCGGTTATTTTTGCGTTCGGTACAAGTGCGCTGTTTGCAACATCATATTATGTTGTACAACGTACCTGTCAGACGCGTCTCTTTGGTGGTCCTCTCGTAGCCTTTACCTTTTGGGGTTGGCAAGCGATTATCCTGTCCGCTGCAATTACTTTACCGTTAGGTTTAACCTCTGGTAAAGAATACGCAGAACTTGAATGGCCAATCGATATTGCTATTACTCTTGTGTGGGTAGCTTATGCGGTCGTGTTCTTCGGAACCATGATTAAGCGTAAGACATCGCACATTTATGTAGCTAACTGGTTCTTCGGAGCCTTCATCATCACGGTTGCCGTGTTGCACATCGTTAACAGCCTGGCTGTTCCTGTATCTGCGTTTAAATCGTACTCGATTTACTCCGGTGCGATCGATGCAATGGTGCAATGGTGGTACGGACACAATGCGGTAGGCTTCCTATTGACAGCTGGTTTCCTAGGTATGATGTATTACTTCGTCCCTAAACAAGCTGGTCGCCCTGTTTACTCTTACCGTTTGTCGATTGTTCACTTCTGGGCTCTTGTGTCATTGTATATCTGGGCTGGTCCTCACCACCTACACTACACTGCACTTCCAGACTGGACTCAATCTCTAGGTATGGTTATGTCTTTGGTACTGTTTGCTCCATCTTGGGGTGGCATGATCAACGGTATCATGACTCTATCTGGTGCGTGGCATAAGCTACGTTACGATCCGATCCTACGTTTCCTAATCGTTTCTCTATCATTCTACGGCATGTCGACTTTCGAAGGCCCTATGATGGCAATTAAAACGGTTAACGCACTATCTCACTACACGGACTGGACTATCGGTCACGTTCACTCTGGTGCGTTAGGTTGGGTTGCTATGGTTTCTATCGGTTCGGTTTACCACTTAGTTCCTAAACTATTTGGTCAAGAGCGTATGTACTCTGTATCTCTAATTAATGTTCACTTCTGGTTAGCAACGATTGGTACGGTTTTCTACATTGTTGCAATGTGGATTTCTGGTGTGATGCAAGGTCTGATGTGGCGTGCAGTTAACTCTGACGGTACATTGACTTACAGCTTTGTAGAGTCTGTAGAAGCCTCTTACCCGTTCTACTTTGTACGTTTCTTAGGTGGTTTCATCTTCCTATCTGGTATGTTCTTATTGGCATACAACACGTACAAAACTGTTTCAGCACCTAAAGATAGCCTTAAAGCTATCCCTCAACCGGCTTAAGGAGATTTAGAATGAGCTCAAATTCAAATAATCGCCATGAGTTGGTCGAGAAAAACGTTGGCTTACTAGCGATCTTGATCGTTATTGCTATCAGCTTTGGTGCTTTAGTAGAAATCACCCCTCTTATTTTCCAAAAGCAGACAACAGAACCTGTAGAAAACCTACGCGTTTACTCTGCTCTGGAAATGGAAGGTCGTGATATCTATATCCGCGAAGGTTGTAACGTATGTCACAGTCAAATGATTCGCCCTTTCCGCTCTGAAACTGAACGTTATGGTCACTACTCTGTAGCTGGCGAAAGCGTTTGGGAACACCCATTCTTATGGGGTTCTAAGCGTACAGGTCCTGATCTGGCGCGTGTTGGTGATCGTTACTCTGATGAGTGGCACCGTGTTCACCTTCTAGACCCTCGAGAACTTGTTCCTGAATCAAACATGCCTGGTTTCCCATGGCTTGCTGAGAACGTACTTGATGGCAAATTGACTAAACAGAAGCTTGAACTCTTCCGTAATCAATTTGGTGTTCCTTACACAGACGAACAAATTGCTAACGCTAAACAAGATGTTGAAGGAAAAACAGAGATGGATGCAATCATCGCTTACCTTCAATCGCTTGGCCACGCAATGAAATAAGGAATAATTATGGATATTATTACATTTCAAAGTGTTTGGACTGTTACTGTTTTTGCTTGTTTCATTGGCATCGTTTGGTGGGCATATGGCAAGAATCGTAAATCACGTTTCGACGAAGACGCGAACCTTGTGTTCGCAGACGACGAGCCGGCAACAAGTTCTAAAAATCAAGGAGTGACAAAGTAATGAGTACATTCTGGAGTATCTGGGTTAGTGCGATTACGATTGGTACCCTAATTGGTTGTGCGGTCTTACTTCGTTGGTGTTTTAAAGATAGAACAGGCGTAGAAGAAGGTCATGATATGGGCCACGAATACGATGGTATTCGCGAGCTTAATAACCCACTACCAAAATGGTGGACATACCTTTTCATCAGTACAATTGTGTTTGCAGCGGTTTACCTTGCTCTATACCCTGGCCTTGGCAACTTTAAAGGCCTACTCGGTTGGACAAGTTCAAACCAAGAAGTTCGCAGTATCGAAGAGTCTCGCTCTTCAATCGCTGCGGCTCAAGCAAACAAACAATTAGACGAGTACGCGAAAGAGCTTGATGATGCTAACACCTACTTTGGTGAAGCGTTCAAAAAGCTAGCTCACGACGAAAATGGTTTACGTTCTGTCCCTGATATTGCATCAGACTCTGACGCAATCAAAGTAGGCCAACGTTTATTCTTGCAAAACTGTTCTCAGTGTCACGGCTCTGATGCTCGTGGTCAGAAAGGTTTTCCTAACCTAACTGATGACGCATGGCTATATGGTGGTGAACCACAAGCTATCGTTACGACGATCATGCACGGTCGTGTTGGTCAAATGCCAGCGTGGAAAGACGCTCTAGGCGAGCAAGGTGTTAAAGAAGTAGTTAGCTATACTCTTAGCCTTTCTGGTCGTAGTGTTAATGTACGTGAAGCTGAAGCAGGTAAAGCACGTTTCGTCGTGTGTGCTGCATGTCACGGTACTGATGGTAAGGGTAACCCTGCAGTAGGTGCACCTGACCTAACAGACCGCGATTGGTTGTTCGGCGATTCTCGTGCTGATGTAACTGAAACAGTAATGAACGGACGTTCTGGCGTAATGCCCGCTTGGAAAGATATTCTAGGCGAAGACAAAGTTCAGCTTGTTGCATCGTACGTTTGGAGCTTAAGCAACTCGGATAATAAGTAACATTTCAATAACAGCCTCTTTCTAAGGGGCTGTCTTTCCTTTATTTTATAACCCCTTCTTTTTATTCTTTTTTGAGATATTTTTTATGGTAAAGCCTTGGTATAAACAGTTTTGGCCGTGGTTCTTAATCGCGTTGCCGGCGACAGTTGTGATTTGGACGATTATGACGGTGATTGTGTTCACTCAAAACTCTGTCGATTTAGTGACTGAGGATTACTATAAAAAAGGAAAAGGCATTAACGTCGATATTTCAAAAGTAAATATTGCAAAGGAACTCGGCCTATCAGCTACCGTTAACGAGAAAGGTAACTCAGTTGTCATTACTCTCGACAAAGGTAAGCTTGACCACTTCCCTGCTATTAACGCTATGTTCGTGCACAGAACATTGCCTGACCGCGATTTCACGCAGCTTCTTACTGCTGATGCGAAGGGTAACTATACGCTGACTCTAGACCACGAAATGCAAGGTCCATGGTTTATTGAACTATCTCCGCATGACTCTGAATGGTTGGTGCAAGGCCGCATGAACTTTCCTATTGATACACCTACTCAACTAACGAATTAAAGCTTATGTGTGAATCCTGTTATCACTGCGGTGAAGATGTACCAGCGGAAACGGATTTTGAAGTTGAGATTCTAGGATCGGCTCGTAAGATGTGTTGTCCGGGCTGCGAGACCGTAGCTCAGACCATCGTTGATAGCGGTTTGGTTTCTTATTATCAATACCGCACCGCTCCAGCTGAGAAAGCTGATCTTGTGCCAGAGCAACTTCTAGCACTCAGTCATTATGATAATGAAGATGTTCAATTAGAGTTCGTTCGTAACTCAGAAAACACCTCAGAAGTGACGCTGTCACTTGATGGTGTGTCTTGTGCTGCCTGTGCATGGCTGATTGAGAAGCAAGTATCCTCAAAACATGGTGTTGGCAGTATTCGTGTAAATACAACCACTAATCGTGCTTTGCTTAGCTGGGATAATACGCAAGTGAAACTTAGCGAGTTGTTATCGGCAATACATACACTAGGTTACAAAGCTGCACCTTTTGAAGCCGATCAACAAGAAGCCGCCTATCATCGCTCGATGAAAAACTATCTCTATCGTCTTGGTGTTGCTGGTTTGGCGACCATGCAAGTCATGATGTTGGCTGTGGCACTTTATCTTGAAGTGTTTGGTAGCTTGGAACCTGAATTCAAAAGTTACTTCCGCTGGGTTAGTTTGATCTTTGCAACGCCTGTACTGCTCTATTCTGCGTTACCTTTCTATGTCAATGCTTGGCGCAGTATTAAAGGCCGAACACTGGGTATGGATGTTCCGGTGTCGATCGCTTTGCTATTTGCCTACATCGCGAGTTTAGTGGCAACGGTAACCGAGCAAGGTGAAGTATTCTTCGAATCGATTTCGATGTTCACCTTCTTTTTATTGCTTGGCCGTTTCCTTGAAATGCGAGCACGCCGAAAAGCTGCGGCTGCGAGCGGAAACCTACTAAAGCTAGTTCCTGCTATGGCGACAACGCTAGACGGTGAACAAGTTCCGGTTAAAACTTTGAAGGTTGGCGATCAAATTCGCGTTCTACCGGGTGAACATATTCCCGCAGATGGCAAAGTATTGTCTGGCAGAATTCATATCGATGAATCCATGCTGACAGGCGAATCTATCCATGTGTTTAAGAATGAGGGTGATACGGTCTTCGCTGGTACATTGAATGGCGATGAATCGTTTGAATTGGAAGTGATGACGTCAAAAGCGGACTCAGTGATTTCCAATATAGTTCGCCTTCAAGATGAAGCTCAACTTTCTAAACCTAGAATTGCTGAAATTGCCGATGTAGTGGCTAGATATTTTGTGGCGGTAATTTTAATTATCTCATTCGGTACCTGGTTTTACTGGCACCAAACACGTCCAGAAGATGCTTTCTGGATCATGCTTTCAGTTTTAGTAGCGACGTGCCCTTGTGCTCTCTCTCTTGCGACACCTACAGCGATTACGTGTTCAACTTCCCGCATGGGTAACTTCGGTATTTTGCTGCGCAAAGGCCACGTATTTGAAACGCTTTGCAAAGTGAATCACTTGATCATTGATAAGACGGGAACCTTAACTGAAGGTGATATTCGTATCAGCCAAGTTGAAACTTTTGCAAATCTCGATAAAGACACTTGTTTACAAATAGCAGCTAGTCTCGAACAACACGCTAACCACCCTATTGCCAAAGCGTTCAAAGCCTTCATTGCAGATGATGTTGAAGTTGAATCTGTTAACAACGTGATTGGCTCAGGCATCACTGGTGAATGGAACGGACAAAAAGTTGCGATTGGCAGTAGCGAGTTTATTCTAGGTGAATCTCAACCATCTAAAAGCAATGGTATTTATTTGTCGATGACAGGTCGTCATATCGCAACGTTTACTTATGAAGACCCAATTCGTAAAGAAAGTATTGAGTTTATAAAAAAGTTCAAAGAAGCAGGTATCAAAACTACGTTGCTTACTGGGGATTCTTTGATTAACGCGAAACCTGTTGCGGAAGAAATTGGTATTGCCGATATTGTTGCTAACGCGAAACCAGAAGATAAGCTTGCTTACCTCAACTCTAGAGACGCAAGCGACATCACAATGATGGTTGGCGATGGCATTAATGATGCGCCTATCCTTGCTGGCGCCCACCTATCCGTTGCGATGGGTGGTGGTACGGATGTAGCGAAAGCCTCGGCTGACATGGTGCTCTTAGGTGATAAACTCGATAGATTACTTAAGTCGCGTACATTGGCACTAAAAACGCGTAAGATAATCCGTGAAAACTTAGCGTGGTCATTGGGATACAACTTACTTATCCTTCCACTGGCTGTCGCAGGTTTGGTTGCTCCATACATTGCCGTTGTTGGCATGTCTGCTAGCTCTATTATTGTTGTGTCTAACTCGTTAAGGCTTTTAAAAGAGCAAGGTAAATAATGGAAAGTTTATATATCCTCATTCCAATCGCGATCGTGCTTGTTTGTATCGCTGTCGGAATCTTTCTATGGGCCGTTAAAAGTGAGCAGTTTGAAGACCTTGAACGCCAAGGCCACAATATTCTTTTTGATGAAGACAGCCATGCTCACAATAACTCCGACAGCAAACCTGTTGTGAAAAGAAAAGCCGAAGTGATTACTCTTACCTCTGAGGAAAATCACGTTGACTTAGAAATCCAAACAGACTTAGAAAAAAAGAATGATGACGCCTGATTGGATCGGAGCCTTTCTTGTTGGGTTGATCGGTGCAGGCCATTGCATGGGAATGTGTGGTGGTATTGCTTCGCTTCTATCGATTGGCAACGCTAAACCTTCTCCTTTCATTCCCCTACTTTACAACCTCGGCCGTTTATCAAGTTATGCCGTTATTGGCGGTCTGATTGGTGGTGCCATTTCTTCTATTGGACAGTTGAGCGATTTCAATACCTTGTTAGCTTGGCTTCGCCTGTTTGCTGCGGTGTTCATGATCATCTTGGGACTATATATTGGTAAGTGGTGGTTTGGTTTGCTGTTCTTTGAAAAAGTTGGGCAAAAACTATGGCGCTATATATCTCCTCTTGGGAAATCATTTTTGCCGCTAAAACACCCTAGTCATGCGTTGCCGTTTGGCTTCATTTGGGGTTGGTTACCATGTGGCCTTGTTTACTCAATGCTTACGTGGGCTGCGGTATCAGGAAGTTGGTATAACGGAGCGGGAATTATGCTCGCATTTGGCTTAGGCACTCTTCCTGCCATGTTAACGGTGGGAATGGGCGCTAGTTTTCTCAAGAAACTGCAACAAGCTGACTTATTTCGCCAACTAGGCGCAATTTTAATCCTCATTTATGGCATCTATAGCGGATATATGGCGCTACAGCTCATTATTTATACCGTATAGAGCTTCCTTTAATCCGGTTTTTTTACTACCCAACCGGGTGAAGGAATGCTAAAATATTGACGTATATCAAATAGTGAAAGATTGTTATGATTTCTGAAAAGCCTGTGACGAAACGAGTTCAGTCTGGTGGCTGTGCAATCCACTGCCAGGATTGTAGTATTAGCCAGCTCTGTATCCCATTTACTTTGAATGAATCTGAACTCGATCAACTTGATCAGATCATTGAGAGAAAGAAACCTATTCAAAAAGGCCAAGAGCTATTTAAAGCCGGCGACGAGCTTAAATCTCTATACGCTATTCGCTCTGGAACGATCAAGAGCTACACGATTACCGAACAAGGTGATGAGCAGATTACTGCATTCCACCTAGCGGGCGATCTTGTTGGCTTTGACGCGATTACGGGTGATGTACACCCTAGTTTCGCTCAAGCACTAGAAACTTCTATGGTATGTGAAATTCCATATGAGATTCTTGATGACTTGTCAGGGAAAATGCCTAAATTGCGTCAGCAAATTATGCGCTTGATGAGTAATGAAATTAAAGGTGACCAAGAAATGATTCTGCTTCTTTCTAAGAAGAACGCGGAAGAACGTCTTGCAGCATTCCTTTACAACCTTTCTACACGCTTCTCTCAACGTGGTTTCAGCCCTAGAGAGTTCCGCTTAACGATGACTCGTGGCGACATTGGTAACTACTTAGGTCTAACTGTCGAGACAATTAGCCGTCTTTTAGGTCGTTTCCAAAAAGCAGACATCTTGAGCGTTAAAGGCAAATACATCACTATCGAAGATCACGATGCGCTGATGGAACTTGCTGGCGTTTCAAAAGAATAGTCTAGATATCAATGATGTAGTTCAATAATGAGCTACATCATGTTTCTCTCTTAAAACCTCTTATATTTCTCTTAATCTCCCCATAACTACGCTACATTATTTATATGTTCGGTCTAAAAAGTAGGCTTAGTTATGAGTATCTATAACAAAATTCTAGTTGTCGCAGACATTAATCACGATGAGCAACCTGCTCTGGTTCGTGCTATCCAACTCGCCAAGAAAAGCACTTCAACGAGTCGTATCACTTTCTTTTTGTCTATCTATGATTTCTCATATGAGATGACATCGATGCTTTCTGTCGACGAAAGAGACGCAATGCGCAAAGGTGTCATTCATCAGCGTGAGATCTGGATGAATAAAGTCGCAGAACCTTACCTTGATGATGCTATCGAATTCAACGTTCAAGTGGTCTGGCATAATCGCCCTTATGAGGCCATCATTGCAGAAATCTACAGTGGTGAGCACGATATTTTGATCAAAGGCACGCGTAAGCACGATACCTTAGAATCCGTGATCTTCACTCCAACGGATTGGCATCTATTGCGAAAATGCCCTAGCCCAGTGCTACTGGTTAAGAATGAGTTCTGGCCAGAGCATGCGAAGATTTTTGCTTCCGTTCACGTAGGTTCTGAAACTGAAGCTCACTTAGAGCTTAATGATACAATGGTCGACCGATTACTTGAGATCACTGGTCGTTTGGATGCTGAACCGTTCTTGGTTAACGCCTACCCGGTCACACCAGCGAATATCACAATCGAATTGCCCGAGTTTGACCCAACCTCTTATACTGATGCAGTTCGTGGCCATCACTTAACCGCGATGAAAGCACTACGCCAGAAACACGGTATGTGTGAAGAGCAAACCGTGGTTGAGCAAGGCTTGCCTGAAGATGTTATCCCACGTGTTGCGTCTGAAAACAGCGCTGCGATGGTTATTCTTGGTACAACTGGCCGTACTGGCTTGTCTGCTGTGTTTATCGGTAACACCGCGGAACATGTTATCGACAAGATTAACTGTGACGTGTTGGCTCTTAAACCGTCAGGTTACGTGAGCCCACTAGACCCTAACCTTTCGAAAGGTTAAGTCAGCGGCAAATTTAACTTATAAAAAACGCCTCAAGCATTGCTTGAGGCGTTTTTGTTTATCTAGAGCTGTGCCATTCCAAATACAGAATGGTTAACATCGTCTTTATCGACTCAAATGGCTAAACATTCGTTACGTCGATGAACATAGACTCATCAATGTTTGAAGATGAAATTTCAGCTTCTTCGAATTCGTACGCTTTACGGTCTTCACTACGGTCTAGTGGAAGATTCACGAAGTCAAACAACTCGCGGTCAGCTAGTTGGCTTGGGCTTACGTTTTGAATTGACTTGAAGATCTTCTCAACACGACCTGGCGTTTTAGTATCCCAATCAATTAGCATTGCTTTAATGTTCTGACGCTGTAGGTTCTCTTGAGAGCCACACAGGTTACAAGGAATAATCGGAAACTCTTTGTGCTCAGCGTATTGGATTAGGTCCGTTTCACGGCAGTAAGTCAGTGGACGAATAACAACGTTACGTCCATCATCTGAACGAAGCTTTGGTGGCATAGCCTTTAAGCGTGCACCGTGGAACATATTCAGGAACATGGTCTCAACGATGTCGTCCAGGTGGTGACCTAGTGCGATCTTAGTTGCGCCAATCTTTTCTGCGAACGAGTACAAAGTACCACGACGAAGACGAGAACATAGGCCACACGTTGTTTTGCCTTCTGGCACTTTCTCTTTAACCACTGAATACGTATCTTTATCTACGATGTAGTAAGGAATGTTCAGCGTTTCAAAATACTCAGGAAGAATGTGTTCAGGGAACCCAGGTTGTTTTTGATCTAGGTTTACTGCCACAACATCAAATTTGATCGGTGCTGCTTCACGTAAACGTAGCAAAATGTCTAGCATCGCAAATGAATCTTTACCACCACTAATACATGCCATTACCACGTCATTCTCTTCGATCATGTTGTAGTCGATGATGGCATTTCCAACATTTCTTCTCAGACGTTTCTGAAGTTTGTTGAATTCAAGTGTTTCTTTTCTATTATCGTTTTGGTTCATTGCGACTCTCACACCGTCGTATTACCGACTGTAGATTGCTAGTGGGACTGTTTTAGGGCGTGGATTATACGGATTTTTATTTCATGTTGAAATAGTAACGGTAGGATAAACAAGCTGAGTAATAGAAAGTTTCTGCTTTTATTATTCGATAAGCTCCCTAAACGGCTAGAGAAACGCGTCTAGGCCAGATTTAGGTTTGTATTGCTGATAAAGAAAAGCAGCCTGCTCTAATTCGACGGGGCTGCTTAAGGGTATGTCATGAAAGCTTAGGGGAAGGATTCTGCTAACGCTTACCCCATTAACAAAGATTCCGTTTAAAATTATTGCGCGGGAATGTACGGCAATACGCGAACCGTTGGCTCTGGGAACGTGATGCTGTCACTACCGTTCAGCTCTTCTAAAGTGAATTTAGCACGCCCTTGTGTGATTGGGATTTGCTTACCGTTAGACAGCGCGATGTTGCCTTCAAGCTTGTTATCAAATTCCAAGGTTAACCCTTCAACATCTGGCGTGAACCAACTAGAGAACATGCCGCTGACGTCTTCTAACATCGCTTGCATCTGTGGTAACAGGCTTTCCAGTAGTGCAACCTCAACTGTTCCAGCCAAAGGTTCTTGAGTCATTACAACCAAAGAATACGCACACTCTTGCTCTTGAGTTTGAACAAAGATAAGCGGGTTTGCTGAACGAAGGTTTTGATCTACAGGTAAAAGTAGTTCATGTGTTGGAGACACTTTTAGCTCTTCGTAGTGCTCTTCTTTTTCCATCCACGCTTTGCTGATGTGGCAGATTGTTTGAGCTTGTTGATCAACAAAGAAGACCGCAACTTTGACGTCATCGTGCCCTTCTTTGGTATTGTTCTTAAGTTGTGTGTAGAGCTTAGAATACGTGAACATGTACTCTTGCGCTGCAGCGGGTAAAGAGACCCCAAGGCTTAATGAGGCTAATAAAGCGAGTGCTGTCTTTTTCATTATTATAATCTTGTTGAAGTTGAGCGTTTATAAATAGAAAGAGCAGCCATGAGCTGCTCTTTATGTAATGCCGATTGGTCATAACCTACTATGAAAGGCAACCAACTGATATCAAATCGAGTTACTTTTTCCAGTATACCGCGTTATGACGGATCATAGCTTGTAAATCAGTCACATAGTCTGAACCTCGCTCAGAATATTTTAACAAGCCATTGGTGAGCTCTGTCGCTGTTTCAGTTGTTAAAATATCATCACCTTGTACAGCAAGTTTTGCACGAATCGCTCTTAGATCGGCGTAAGCACGGTTGCGATTAAGGTTCATGAAGTAACGGTGTACGGATTCTTGGCTTGAAGAGAATGTGGCGACTTCATGAGAGCTACCTTCGTTACGTTGTAGCGGAACAAGGCCACAGCCCTTGGTGTAACACCAGTGTCCGAAATAGTTATTCGCTTTAGTGGCGAAGCGCGATGTCCCCCAAGCCGACTCATTTGCTGCCTGTGTCAGTACAAGCGCCTCTGGCAGTACGTTTACGCGGTTCAGCATTTCAGTTAGCCAAGATTGATCTAAACCTGAAGATGGCACTGGTAAACTGTACAATTTCCCTAGCCTTTTTGCATACGACGTACCTTCAGCGTCAATATTACTCAAACCTGACTCTGAAATCTTGGTCAAAAATACACGCTCTTTCGTAATACGTTTATTTTCAATATTGATGCTTGGACGTAAGAACGAAAAGAAAGTGTCTTTTTTCTCGTTTACATCTTCGATAGCAGCAAAATCAGGTGTGCTTGAAGAAACCGACAAGTCACCAAATTGATTGATTGAATTAGAACTTTGCTCTGTTGTGCGTCGACGCTCTTCTTCTTGGTAAATGTATGGGCCAACTAATGAGATAGAACCAACGATCGCCAGTGCGGTTACTTTTAACGCCAGAGATTTTCCAACGCCTGCTTGAGCATTATTACGCATCGAACACCTGTGGATTTTTGTTGTTATCGTCGCTGTTACTGTTGTTGCCATCATTGTTACTGTCGTCATCGTTACTTGGACGATCTGACGCAATAAGCTTCAACTTGATGCCAAACATTTCACGATAAAGAATACCTTTCACGTGGAAAAAGAATGGAAGTACGAAGATCAAACCAATGCCGTACATCATCGCTGCAACAATAAACATCAACATCACCATTAAATAAATAGACGCAACGGTGAAGATTTTCTTATTTACTGCTCGTAGAGAAAGCAATAAAGATTGCATAGGAGGCACTTTCTTATCACAAATCAACAGAATTGAATGGCTGAAAGCTAATGAGAAGTAGATAGAAAGAAACGGTAATAGCATACCTGCGATACCTTGCAACATTAGGCTGAACAAGGTCACTAAGATGACAGGCACAGTAAATTGCAAACCTTTACCAATATGACGCGTTTTGGTTCGCAAGCCTGCCGCATGGCTCATTGCCATTAGGCTGATGCCTGCGTAAATAGGTGCACTCACTACTTCATAGCTAAAGTTAGCAATGAAAATAGATTCAACAATCTGTGGTGTAAACGCTTCTGGGTCGATAACGGCATCTAGGATGATGGCAGGATCACCCAGTTGTAATTTCAATGCTATATAGAAAATAGCCAGTTGCACGAACATAAGAGCAACAATCGCAGGAGAAAACGAAAGAAAGTGACTAACGGTATGCTTCCAAGCTTCTTGGAATACAGCTGTTGCTTTAAGCTCATAATCCCCTGAAAGAGCACGGTTGATATTACCGCCTAAATTAAAATCTTTTTCGATGTCGTTGTTCATAATGATACCTAGGTGTGCTTACTTTATCGAAGCTACCTAACTTATTGATAAAAAATTGGCTTCATTATACTCATATGTCGAATACAAACTAAAATATGAATCTGTAACAAGCCTTGCTTTTATGCCTTAATGGTTAATAATTAGACACTTATTAGGATGTAAACCTTGTAAATTACAGTATGGTAAAGGATGTTTACTTTTACCTGCGAAATTTTTTGTCTTCTAATAACAAAAAAGGCTTTGAATTCACGTTTTTGGTGATTATGATGCGCGCCTTAAAAGTGTATAGCAACAGGTCTCAAAAAGAACCAAGGTGGAGAAAAACAGACGTTGAACGCTAAAAAATCAGTAGGAAAGCCAGTCGTACAGCTTACTGGCATTAGTAAAAGTTTCGATGGCAAAGAAGTCATCGGCAATCTTGATCTAAATGTAAATCATGGTGAGTTTCTCACGATCTTAGGCCCATCAGGTTGTGGTAAAACAACCGTACTAAGAATGATTGCGGGTTTTGAAACGGCAGATAGTGGTCAAATATTATTAGCTGATCAGAATGTAACACAAGTTCCTGCTGAACAAAGGCATGTTAACACTGTATTCCAAAGCTATGCCCTATTCCCACATATGACCGTTTTCGACAATGTGGCGTTTGGCTTACGCATGCAGAAAGTTCCAAGTACCGAGATTGAACCTCGCGTAATGGACGCTTTGAAAATGGTGCGCTTAGAACAAATGGCACAACGAAAGCCACACCAGTTATCTGGTGGTCAACAGCAACGTATCGCAATCGCTCGTGCTGTCGTTAATAAGCCTAAAGTTCTTTTACTGGACGAATCTCTTTCTGCTCTTGATTACAAACTTCGTAAACAAATGCAGATCGAACTTAAGCAACTGCAACGCCAACTTGGTATCACGTTTATTTTTGTAACACATGACCAAGAAGAAGCGTTGTCCATGTCAGACCGTATTATAGTTATGCGTGATGGTGTGATTGAACAAGATGGAACACCAAGAGAAATTTACGAAGAGCCTAAGAACTTATTTGTTGCTCGTTTCATTGGTGAAATTAACGTATTCGAAGCGACAGCGAAATCTCGTCAAGATGAAAAACGCATTGTTGCGACAATCGAAGGTGAAGAATCAATTATCTATCACGATAAAGACGTAACACCGGGCCAAAAACTGCAAGTATTGCTTCGCCCTGAAGATCTTCGTATCGAAGAAATCAAAGAGTCGGAGCAACGCGGTATTGTTGGCCACATTGTCGAGCGAACCTATAAAGGAATGACACTAGATTCAGTGGTAGAACTTGAATCTGGTATGCGTGTCATGGTTAGCGAATTCTTCAACGAAGATGACCCTGATGTTGATCACTCACTGGGCCAAAAAGTTGCAGTAACTTGGGTTGAGAGCTGGGAAGTGGTACTAGAAGATGAGCAAGAAGTTTAATTTACAAAGCGCGATTGTTGCTTTAGTTACAGGGTGGCTGGTTTTGTTCGTGATGATTCCAAACATCATGATCATCGGGACGAGCTTTTTAACTCGTGATGAAGCAAACTTGATCGAGATGACTTTCACTCTCGATAACTACTTGCGTTTGGCTGACCCGCTGTATTTTAAAGTGTTAATGCACTCTTTCTATATGGCAATTGTCGCAACCCTACTTTGTTTAATTGTTGGTTACCCGTTCGCTTACATCGTGGCAAAAATGCCTGTGAAGTGGCGTCCGATCATGTTGTTCCTAGTGATAGTGCCATTCTGGACTAACTCTTTGATTCGTACATACGGATTGAAGATTGTACTGGGTACGCAAGGTGTCTTAAACAAAGGCTTGTTAGCGTTAGACATTATCGATAAGCCGCTACGTATCATGTACTCAGAAACAGCAGTAATGATCGGTTTGGTGTATATCCTACTTCCGTTTATGATTCTGCCGTTGTATTCAGCGATTGAAAAACTGGATGATACGTATTTAGAAGCCGCGAAAGATTTAGGCGCGAACAAACTGCAAACGCTATTGAAAGTGGTACTTCCTTTGACAATGCCAGGCATCATCGGTGGTTGTTTATTAGTACTTCTTCCTGCGTTAGGCATGTTCTACATCTCTGACCTATTAGGCGGAGCTAAAAACCTATTGATTGGTAATGTGATTAAGAGCCAGGTGCTCAACGCTCGAGACTGGCCGTTTGGCGCAGCGACGAGTATCGCACTGACCATGGCAATGGCTGTGATGCTGTATGCCTACTACCGAGCAGGTAAGCTATTGAACAAGAAAGTGGAGCTAGACTAATGGGTCGCACAGTTAAGTTCAGCTTTATGGCGCTGGTATACGCCTTTCTATACCTACCTATTGTCGTATTGATTGCTAACTCGTTTAATGCCAATAAGTTTGGTATGAAATGGGGTGGTTTCACGACTAAATGGTATGACGCGCTTATTAACAACGACAGCCTAATGCAGGCAGCATGGCACTCGATCAACGTAGCGGTATTCTCAGCAACAGCTGCCACAATTGTAGGGAGCCTAACTGCGGTTGCCCTATTCCGTTACCAGTTTAAAGGTAAAGGCATCGTCAATGGCATGTTGTTCATCGTGATGATGTCACCAGATATCGTAATGGCGATTTCGCTTCTTGCGCTATTCTTGGTAATGGGTGTACAACTTGGGTTCTTTACCCTGCTTGCAGCACATATTACTTTCTGTTTGCCGTTTGTTGTTGTAACGGTCTACAGTCGCTTGAATGGCTTTGATGTGAAGATGCTAGAAGCCGCAAAAGACTTAGGGGCAAGCGAGTGGACGATTCTAAAACAGATCATCCTTCCACTTGCTAAGCCAGCGGTTGCTGCGGGTTGGTTATTGAGCTTCACTCTGTCTTTGGACGATGTGATCATAAGCTCTTTCGTAACTGGCCCAACCTATGAAATATTACCACTGAAGATTTACTCAATGGTTAAAGTGGGTATCTCTCCTGAGGTCAACGCCCTAGCAACAGTGATGTTAGTGGTGTCGTTAGTACTGGTGATTATTTCCCAGTTGTTAGCAAGAGAGAAAATCAAGTAAGTCTCCTACTCTATACAAAGGCTGACTTGATAAGAAGTTAAGATACTTGAAGTTTAACAAAAGTGTTATTCATAAACAGAATGGTAAATTGCCATTCTGTTTTTCTATCTACTGCCTTCGGGCAACGTTTAGTTTGGAGCTAACGTCAATGAAAAAATGGGCTACTCTATTAGCTGGTAGTGCATGTGCGCTTTCAATGTTATCTGCACCATCGTTTGCAAAAGATAACAAAGAGTTGGTATTCATGAACTGGGGACCTTACATCAACAGTGAGATCTTAGAACAGTTCACTGATGAAACTGGCATCAAAGTGATTTACTCGACTTACGAATCGAATGAAACTTTGTACGCAAAATTGAAAACGCACAATAAAGGTTACGACCTTGTGGTTCCTTCAACTTACTTCGTGTCTAAAATGCGCGACGAAGGCATGCTTCAAAAGATCGACAAAACCAAGCTAAACAATTTTGCGAACCTAGATACAAATTACTTAGATAAGCCATATGACCCGAACAACGACTACTCTATTCCACATGTTGTCGCTATTACGGGCCTAGCTGTTAACACTGATATGTACGATCCAGAAGATTTCCAAAGCTGGGCTGATTTATGGAAGCCTGAGCTTGAAGGTCAACTGATGATGATGGACGACACTCGTGAAGTGTTCCACATTGCGCTACGTAAGTTAGGTTACTCTGGTAACACAACAAACGAGAAAGAGATCGACGAAGCCTACGCTGAGCTAAAAAAGCTAATGCCAAACGTTCTAGTATTTAACTCAGACAACCCAGGCTCGCCTTACATGTCTGGTGAAGTGGGTCTTGGTATGCTGTGGAACGGTTCTGCTGCTGCTGCGCAAAACGAAGGTCTACCAATTCAATTGGTTTTCCCTAAAGAAGGTGGCATCGGTTGGGTTGATAACTTTGCCATCAGTTCTGGCGCGGTAAACGTAGAAGCAGCTCATAAGATGATCGACTTCCTACTTCGCCCTGAAATTGCTGAGCAAATCTCTCGTGATACAGGCTACCTAACAGCCGTTAAAGCGTCTAATGAGAAGTTCAAAGACAGCCCGGCTCTGTTCCCATCGCAAGAAGACCTTGACCGCGTTGAATGGCAAGCTGCGGTTGGCGACAAGACTGTGAAGTACGAAGATTACTTCATGAAGCTTAAAGCCGGCCAGTAAATTAACTCGTTTGGCCGTTATCCAATTGGTTGTAAGCCACTGGTTTACATAACAACCCAACCTAGATAATCAATAAGTTAAAAAGAAGAATAACAATGAACAGGCAGCTTAGGCTGCCTATTTTGTTATATCACTGCTATAATATAGCGCGATTTTTAGAAATCCTTTTACTTTGGGTTCACTACCCAGCTCCAAATCAAACAAATGAACGGAACAGTAATGAAAAAAACACTGTATACCGGCGCATTGTGTGCTGCTACTTTACTTTCTACACCCTCTTTCGCAGCTGACCAAGAACTGTATTTTTACAACTGGTCTGAATATATTCCAAATGAAGTTTTAGAAGACTTCACAGAAGAGACTGGCATCAAAGTCTATTACTCAACTTATGAGTCTAACGAAAGCATGTACGCTAAGTTAAAAACTCAAGGTACGGGTTACGACTTAGTGGTTCCTTCTACTTACTTCGTTTCTAAGATGCGTAAAGAAGGCATGCTTCAAGAGCTTGATAAAACTAAGCTAAGCCACTTTGCTGATTTGGATCCAAATTACTTAGATAAGCCATTTGACCCAAACAACAACTACTCGATCCCATACATCTGGGGCGCAACGGGTATTGGTATCAACTCAGATATGCTAGACAAGTCTTCAGTTAAAAACTGGGGCGATCTGTGGGATACGCAGTGGGAAGGTCAATTGATGATGATGGATGACTCTCGTGAGGTTTTCCATATCGCTCTATCTAAACTGGGCTACTCTCCAAACACGACTAACCCTGAAGAAATCAAAGAAGCCTACGAAGAACTTCGTAAGCTAATGCCAAACGTATTGGTATTTAACTCAGATTTCCCAGCGAACCCTTACCTAGCTGGTGAAGTGTCTCTTGGTATGCTTTGGAATGGCTCTGCTTACATGGCACGCCAAGAAGGCGCAACGATTGACATTATCTGGCCAGAAAAAGGCGCTATCTTCTGGATGGACAGCCTAGCAATTCCAGCAGGTGCTAAGAACACTGAAGCGGCTCATAAGATGATCGACTTCCTTCTTCGCCCAGAGAACGCTGCGAAAATTGCTCTAGAGATCGGTTACCCAACGCCAGTTAAAACAGCTTACCCTCTTCTTCCGAAAGAATTTTCTGAAGATAAGAACGTTTTTCCACCACAGTCAGTAATGGATAACGGTGTATGGCAAGATGAAGTTGGTGAAGCGAGCGTTATCTACGACGAGTATTTCCAAAAACTTAAAGTAAATAACTAAGTTTTTGTTAGGTAATCAGTTAAGTAAATAAAGCGGCGTAAGCCGCTTTATTTTTTCAGATTAAGAAACTGATGTGCTTTATTAAAGACAAGGCCTAGGCCGTTAAAGAACCCTTCTCTGTACATAATAATTCACCCACCAGTTTAGGCACTTCAATGCTTGCCTTACCGTAACGCTTCTCTTCAAACTCACTCTCTACTGCACTTGGTTCAAGGTTGATTTCTATTGTATGTGCACCATGCATTTTCGCATCATGTACAAATCCTGCCGCTGGGTAGACGACGCCAGATGTACCAATCGAGATAAAAAGGTCTGCTTCTTCTAATGCCGAGTAGATATCCCCCATTCTTAATGGCATTTCACCAAACCAAACAATATGTGGACGCATCTGTGCGGGAATCTGACAGCAGTGACAAAGCTCGCCTGTCTCGATGTTGTCTTTATGGTCGATAACCTGATTCGACTCACTGCAGCGCGCTTTAAGCAGTTCACCGTGCATGTGAATAATGTTGTTGCTACCGCCTCTCTCGTGCAGATTGTCGATATTCTGTGTGATGATTGTTACTTTTCCATCAAGTTTGTCTTCAAGCTCGCCTAGCGCCTTATGGGCCGAATTTGGTTGGATGTTTTCGCTTTGCAGGCCGTGACGACGCTTGTTATAGAACGCTTGTACCAAATCCGGATCTTTCTCGAACCCTTCAGGTGTCGCAACGTCTTCGATTTTATGGTTTTCCCATAATCCGTCTTGTGCTCGGAATGTTTGTATTCCTGATTCCGCAGAGATGCCGGCGCCAGTAAGAATTACGATATTTCGATATGGGAAATGCATATAACGTCCTTTTCAATATGTCACTTTGTAACAGCTTAGCACTGTTCAAATTCCAACAATAGTTTTAGGGATTAGACCATAGTCTTAGCCAACTGAATTCATTAGTTATTTGTGACAGAACTCGCTTGTCTATCATTTGGCTCTGTTATTAAAACTCTTAGTTGTTTTCACCAGACACAAAAAAAGCGACCGAAGCCGCTTAGTTTTTTCACTGATATTGATTCGAAGAGTCTATGAATCTTCGAAGTGACCAACGTTAGTCTTCGTTGATCGATGAGATCTTATGAATTGAAAGGTCAGCACCGTTGAATTCATCTTCTTCACTCAAGCGTAGACCTGTCACTTTGCTAAGTACGCCATAAACAATCAAAGCGCCAATCAGAGCAACAGCGATACCCGCTAATGTACCAACAACCTGAGACGCGAAACTCACACCCCCTAGCCCCCAGAATGCTTGCTGACCGAAGATACCTGCCGCAATGCCACCCCAAGCGCCACATACGCCGTGTAGAGGCCAAACACCCAGTACATCATCAATCTGAGTTTTGTTTTGCATGTAAGTAAATAAGTAAACAAACAGCGCGCCTGCCACGCCGCCAGTCACTAAAGCGCCAAGTGGGTGCATTAAGTCAGAACCGGCACAAATAGCGACTAAGCCAGCCAAAGGTCCATTATGGATGAAGCCTGGGTCATTTTTACCTGCGACTAGAGCCGCAAGAATACCGCCAACCATTGCCATTAATGAGTTCATCGCTACTAGGCCACTGATCCCATTAATAGCTTGAGCAGACATCACGTTAAAGCCAAACCAACCTACGCATAAAATCCAAGAACCTAACGCTAAGAATGGAATGTTCGATGGCGCGAAGTTGGTGTGCTTACCTGCACGGATTCGACCTCTGCGCATGCCAAGGAAGTAAACTGCGACCAATGCAATCCAACCGCCAACACCGTGAACCACAACAGAGCCTGCGAAGTCATGGAATCCATAACCAAACTGATTTTCTAGCCAAGCTTGGAAACCAAAATTGCCGTTCCAGATGATGCCTTCGAAGAATGGGTAAACGAAACCAACGGTAAACAAAGTTGCGATAAGGATTGGATAGAAACGAGCACGCTCTGCAATACCACCAGAAACAATGGCAGGAATGGCGGCTGCAAACGTCATTAAGAAAAAGAACTTAACCAACTCATACCCATTGCCTTGCGATAACGTCTCTGCGTCAGCAAAGAAATGCGCGCCGTAAGCGACCCAATAACCGATAAAGAAATAAGCTATAGCAGAGACGCCAAAATCAGAGAGGATTTTAACTAATGCATTAACTTGGTTTTTCTTTCTTACTGTACCAACTTCCAAAAATGCAAAGCCTGCGTGCATTAAGAAGACCATGATCGCGCCTAATAATAGAAATAGAGTGTCTGAACTCTGCGTCAAGCTTTCTACTGCGCTATTAACTTGGGTAACCGTTTGACTCATTAAAGCTTTCTCCCTTAGCTTTGTCTCAATTGCACTAGATTCGTGCGAATTGATGCTGCAATTAATTAAAGACTCAACAGTAAACGCAAGATGCGTTCCAACTTGGTTACGCAAAAAACGTGCAACAGAGTTTGATTTTAAGTTATTGATTTTTCGTGGTTAATTTCTAAAGTGCACTTTATTGGTTCTCAGAGAGAGAAAATATTTGATAACTGATTGCACCAATTGAGGGATTTGCACTATATTGATGCGGTCATTGTAGGGCATTAGATCAGTTACCTAGCGACCAAACGACAAAAAGCCCAGAGAAATGAATCACTGGGCTTTTAATGTCTTTCGCTGATTAGAGTTAACTCATCGACAAAGGAGTTATTATCGAGTTTGGTAACCTAAACGACTTACATATAAACGCTTAAAGGTTTGGACCTGTTGTCGGGTTTTGCGGTAGGTTTTGACTTAAACGCTGCATGCCTTGATACATACGAATAAACCAAACCACAATCGCCACACCACCAAATAACATGCCTACATATGGAATGTAGTAAGCGATGTCATCGATAATATGGTTTTGATACCAGTAATCGTTCACACCGATCAATACGCCGTTAGAGGTCGCTACCGTGACGATAAGCACAACAAAAAACGTCAGGTTCAAGAAGAACGAGCGAATCAAGCCGTAGTAATGGGTATCCACGACTTCGCCGTCTTCGCCTTTATCTAAACGATAGCCCGCGTAGATAATGGCAATCACACCAGAGAGAAGACAAGTAAATGGTGTAAAGCAGCTTAGGATGTAAGCAACCCAAATACCCTTATGAGGTTTGTTCATTCTTATTCACCCCTTCCGTTTTCTCTGTTGCTACGTTAGCGCTTTGTTCAACGCCGTTTTTCTCTTGTTCCATCACTTCTTTGTACCAAAGGTCATGGTGCTCTTTAGCCCAGGTTTCATCAACTTCGCCTGTTACCATACCTTCTAATGCGCCTTCCATACCGAACAAACCGATATAAATGTGGAACACAAAGCCACAAATAAGGATAAGAGCGGCGATCATATGAACAAGGTTTGAAAGTTCCATATGGCGGCGTGTTTGACCGAATATTGGGAAATCCAACACCAAACCACTGATTGCCGCCACACTGCCCATCACAATTAACAGCCAAAACAGCGCTTTTTCACCCGCGTTCGAGAATTCTGCCGATGGATGAGAACCTTTATGTTTCCCGACCATACCACCCAGTTTGATGAACCACTGGACATCCACCATCTTAAATATCGACTTGCGCCACCACTTGATAAGAACAGCCATCAACAGCACATAGAAAATCGGGCCGATGTAGTTGTGGTATTGCTTCGCCAATAGAACGATAAAGCCCCAAAGGTCAGTTGGAATGTAGGGTTTCAAAAAGTGCTTGCCGTAAACCAACATCAAACCACTGAACGCGAGCGTTAAGAAAGTAAACGCCATGCTCCAGTGCAACGCACGATCCAGTCGAGACCAACGTTTGATCTTACGACCCGTTCTTGGCGCACTTAGCATTAATGGGCCAATCACAACATACATTAAAGTAACGAAAGCAATACTACCAAAGATAGCGACAGCACCGGCTGGTGACATCCACTTCTCTTTCAATATGTACCACGTTTGACCTGGAGTACTGATCAACACACCGTGCTCAGCAGATTGAGAGGTGGTGTAACCTTCCTCACCGTTTCTTACTTGTCGCCAAAAATCAGCGCCAGCAAGTTGTGTGATTTCTCTTTCAGCAGAGCTCGATTGAGTTTGTGATGAGTTTGTCTCAGATGCATGACTCAAAGGAGACAGCATTGTTAGTGCTGCCAACATCGGCAGCACAACAAGGAAGAGACGCTTAAACATTGTAAGCATATGTCTCTCCTAACTAGCTCTTCATCGCATCGTAAGAAAGGTCGTTGCCGTCTGTCCAACCAGCACCTTTCGCACCACGCTCAACAACACGCTGACGGAAGATATCAGAGACTTGCTCAGCATCACCTGCAAGCAGCGCTTTTGTTGAACAAAGCGAAGCACACATTGGCAGCTTGCCTTCAGCAATACGGTTCGCACCGTACTTCTGACGCTCTTCTACAGAACCTGGCTCTGTTTCAGGGCCGCCAGCACAGAAGGTACATTTGTCCATCTTACCGCGCTCACCAAATGCTTCCTGTTTAGGGAATTGAGGTGCGCCAAACGGACAAGCAAACAAGCAGTAACCACAACCGATACATAGATCTTTATTGTGAAGTACGATGCCGTCTTCTGTATGTTCAAAACAGTCTGCAGGGCAAACTGCCATACAAGGTGCATCAGTACAGTGCATACATGCTACTGAGATAGAGTTTTCACCCGGTTCACCGTCGTTCAGTGTTACAACGCGGCGACGTTGAATACCCCATTCCAGAGCATCATCATTTTCATTCTTACATGCAGTGACACAACCGTTACATTCAATACAACGTTTGGTGTCACAAAGAAATTTCATTCTAGCCATTTTAAGACTCCTTACGCTTTACGAATATTACAAAGGGTTACTTTCGTTTCCTGCATCAACGTGACAGGGTCGTAACCATATGTGGTTGCGGTATTGGCTGATTCACCAATAACGTAAGGATCAGTGCCTTCAGGGTACTTAGAACGCAAATCTTCGCCTTCGAACTTACCACCGAAGTGGAACGGCAAGAACGCTAAACCCGGTTTAACACGACGAGTCACCATCGCTTTGACCTTGATACGGCCTTTCTCTGCACCTTCAACCCAAACATCATCGCCATCTTTGAAGCCAATGTCGTTTGCGTCTTTCGGGTTCACTTCAACAAACATCTCTTGTTGAAGTTCTGCTAGCCAAGGGTTAGAACGTGTTTCTTCACCACCACCTTCGTACTCAACCAGACGACCAGAAGTCAGAATGATTGGGTATTCACCAGACTTGTCTTGGTCTTGAATTGACTTGTACAACGTAGGAACACGGAAAATCGCTTCTTTGTCATCCCAAGTTGGGTAATCAGCAACAAGGTCACGACGTGGTGTGTAAAGTGGCTCACGGTGCAGAGGTACGCGATCTGGGAATGTCCAAACAATTGCACGTGCTTTCGCATTACCAAACGGGATACAACCATGCTTGATAGCCACACGTTGGATGCCACCAGAAACGTCGGTCTTCCAGTTCTTACCTTCCGCTGAAGCTTTCTCTTCTGCGGTTAGATCGTCCCACCAACCCAGTTGCTTCAGAAGTTTGTCACTGAATTCTGGGTAACCGTCTTTGATTTCGCTGCCTTTCGAGTAGCTGTCTTCCGCCAAGATACTTTGACCTTCGAACTCCACACCGAAACGAGTACGGAAGTTACCGCCGCCCTCTGCTACCGGTTTAGACGTATCGTAAAGGATGTGCGTACCTGGGTGTTTCATTTCTGGGTTGCCCCAACATGGCCACGGAAGACCGTAAGTCTCGCCATTTGCTGGACCGCCTTCTGCTGCAAGCGTGGTTTTGTGGAACGTGTGCCAGTTTTGTTGGTGCTCTTTCAAACGTTCTGGGCTTTGACCTGTGTAGCCGATTGTCCACATACCCTTGTTGAATTCACGAGTGATGTCTTCAATCAGTGGTTGGTTGTTCTCAACACGGATGTTTTTGAACAACTGATCAGAGAAACCAAGCTTCTTAGAAAGAAGGTACATAATTTCGTGGTCAGGTTTAGATTCGAACAGAGGATCAACAACCTTGTCACGCCACTGTAGAGAACGGTTTGACGCCGTTACACTGCCGTAGGTTTCAAATTGAGTGGTTGCTGGAAGCAAGTAAACGCCGTCGGAGCGATCGTTCATTACTGCCGCGACTGTTGGGTATGGGTCAACAATAACCATCATATCCAGCTTCTGCATCGCCTTCTTCATCTCTGGACCACGAGTCTGAGAGTTCACCGCGTGACCCCAGTAGAACATGGCGCGGATGTTTTCGCGTTGGCGAATCTTGTCTTTGTCTTCAAGCACGCCATCAACCCAACGAGAGACAGGAATACCTGCACTGTTCATTGGTTTTTGACCGCCGTATGCGTTGTCGTCAAAGCGTCCTTTGATCCAGTCAAAGTCAACTTCCCAGACTTTAGACCAGTGACGCCAAGAACCTTCAGACAAGCCGTAGTAGCCTGGAAGTGTGTCAGACAGTACGCCAAGGTCAGTTGCGCCTTGTACGTTATCGTGTCCACGGAAAATGTTTGCACCGCCGCCTGATTTACCGATGTTACCTAGCGCAAGCTCAAGGACACAGTAAGCACGTGTGTTGTTGTTACCAGTAGTATGTTGAGTACCACCCATACACCAAACAATACACCCTGGGCGGTTTTCAGAAAGTAGTTTCGCAGTTTGGTAAACGTCTTCTTCGCTTACGCCTGTCACACGTTCAACTTCTGCTGGGTTCCATTTCGCCACTTCTTCACGGATTTCTTCCATACCGAATACACGTTGGCGAATGAACTCTTTGTCTTCCCATTGGTTTCCAAATACATGCCATAAGATGCCCCAAATGAAGGCAACATCTGAACCCGGGCGAAGAGAAACATAGTGATCAGATTTCGCAGCAGTACGCGTACGACGAGGATCCGCAACTACGATTTTACAGTTGTTCTTCTCTTTCGCGATCAGGATGTGTTGCATCGCAACCGGGTGAGCTTCTGCAGGGTTCGAGCCAATGAATAGCATTGATTTACAGTTGTGCATGTCATTGAACGAGTTTGTCATCGCACCGTAACCCCAAGTGTTCGCAACACCGGCTACTGTGGTTGAGTGACAAATACGAGCTTGGTGGTCAACGTTGTTTGTTCCCCACAAAGACGCCATCTTACGGAATGCGTAAGCTTGCTCGTTACTGTGTTTTGCACTGCCGAGGAAGTAAACCGAATCAGGGCCAGATTCCTTACGCAGTTCTAGCGCCTTGTTGCCGATTTCTTCAATCGCTTGTTCCCAGGAAAGCTTCTTCCACTTACCGCCTTCCAATTTCATTGGGTACTTAAGACGACGTTCACCGTGGCCGTGCTCACGTAGTGCTGCACCTTTCGCACAGTGTCCACCAGCGTTAAATGGGTGATCGAAAGCAGGCTCTTGACCCGTCCATACACCATTTTGAACTTCAGCGTAGATACCACAACCTACGGAGCAGTGAGAACAGATAGTACGTTTTACTTCTGTTTTCGCTTCTGGGTCGACTGATTTAGCCTGTGCTTTCTTCATCATGCCCGGTGCGAATAGACTTGCGCCTACCACTGCGCCACCAGCAGCAAGTGAAGTGTTTTTCATGAAGGCGCGACGAGACACACCTAGCTGATTGGTTTCTTTGCTCACACTATCGGAGCGTTTGACAAGTTTCATCCGTTATCTCCTAAAGTGTGTCGTAGTAATCGCGAATATGTTGCGTTTCACGATAGCCCGTCTTCTTCACGTCTTTTTCAGGTATTTCAACCGTTTCTGAAGCGGTTGCCACTTTGGTTGTACCAGCGACAACGGCACCAGCAACGGCTGCAGTCGTTAAACCTTTGAGTAAGTCTCTACGGCTTGTATCTATTTCTTTATTATCTTTCATCATTGCTTCCTTACCTTGCGGTAGATCTTTTTGGAGGCTTCATGCCCCTCTATCGATATAATCGCGTACTGCTCAATTACTCGTAATCAGTGACGTTTTTCACATCAATCTTTAATTTGTGTTTACTGCTTTTTGTATTCACGCTGAAACGAACCTGCTCCAACGTTAAGAATGCTTCACATAGCTGAGCTGCAGATTTGTAGAAGTTGGCACTCTCTGCTGCTTCAAGCTGACGTGTAAATGAGTTAAACCAAGGACCGATATGTTTATTGAAAACGGCTTGTTGTAACGCGTCTTCTTCATCGGTTAGCATCGCCATTACTTCACAAAGAGCCGCGATATGATCTTCAGGCTCTTTAACCTGCTCATCACGCTCAATGCCAAGCAATTCAAGATCGTGACGGATCTCAGCTAATGGTTTCTCCATCATCGATCCTGTTCTATGCCAAGACCCAAATGGAACAATCTCCCCACGACCAATGCCAATGAACAAGTCTTGATATTCGTCTTCTAATGCTTCGCGGTTTGATTCGGTTGCTGCTTGTTGAATCGCAATCCAAGCCTTCTGCATCGCGCTTTCTGATGCTTCAATGTCTAGCGTCTTGAGAAAGTCGATCACCTCTTCAGAAGGTGCGCTACGAAACAATGCAGAAAGAACCAGATAGATTTCAGTTCTTAGTGTCTGTTCTTGATCTAAATGAGTATCCAAGGCGAACTCCTAGTATTTCAATTGTTTCAATGGGTCTTGAGCCATTGAATCGAACATGTCTACCACACGGCAGTCTTCACACATCGCAATACGATTAATTGCTGTCTCATCCGAGAAATGAGAGTGACCGCGTAACTTGTTCTGTAGCATGTCAATCATAGACTGTGGTGCGAATGGCTTATGACAACGTAAACATTCCGCTGCTTTCTCTTCATGAATTACAACCGCCTTCTGACGTTCTTCTTTCACCCAATTCATACGAGGAGTCAGAGTAAGTACGTTCTCAGGACATGCCTTTTCACACAGACCACATTGAATACAGTCTTGTTCTACAAACTTAAGCGATGGAGACGCACCGTCGGTATGCAGAGCACGTGTTGGACACACCGCCACACAACTCATACACAAAGTACAATCTTTGCTTTCACATGAAACCGTGCCGTATGGTGCATTCGAAGGAAGCTCAACAATGTTCTCAACTGGAATACGAGATGAAGACATCGCATCAAGTGCTGTGAACAAACGTTGACGCTTATTGCCTTGAAGATCGCCAAGTGCAAGGTCAAACGAATCCACACACAATGTCGGAGGACCTTCGCGAAGCGATTCTAGATAAAGGATATCAATGGTTTCTTTTGGAATACCGATTTGGTCAAGAAGCTCTTGAGCGATCCCGACTTCGTTATTCAGAACACGAATGATGGTTTCTGGCATGAAGCGAGAAGCCGCAAACAGAACCTGAGTCGCGCCATTAACCAAAGCTGCAAACCACGTATCGATACCAATAGAAGGCAGTTCTTCGACGACAACCGGAATCACGTTATCCGGCAGAGCTTTAAGCGCCATTACATTGTAGGTTTCATGACGTGAGCTACAGATAAGCACGATAGGATCCAGACCGCCCGCTTGCTCATAGTTAGCTAGCGTACGTTCAATGAACTTTTGAGTATCGTCAGGATTTGGAAGCGCATAGGTAATCGCTTCTGTAGGACAGCTTGTTGCACAAGTCCCAACGCCTTGACATAGATAGGGGTTAATCTCGATCTTGTGACCTGTTTTATCTGAACCTTCACTCGACAGTGCGCCAGCAGGACAAGCGTCAACACAACGCTCACAGCCTTTAACGCCACGTGAACTGTGTGCGCAAAGATCTGTGTCTAAACGGAAGAATTTAGGCTTATCAAACGTGCCCATTAACGTTGGAATCTCTTCTAACGCTTCAGCTAGCTTTGGATAGCCGCGGCCTACTGGGTAATAACCCGGTACAGGGACTTCTTCTGTCATGCAGCTATTCAGACATAAGTCCAGAACAACATCGAAACAATCGTGATTAATCGCGACTTTCGCCAGATTACTTGATGTGCCTTTACTTTCGATCACGATTTCAAACGTACCAAGGAAACCGGATACTTGAACCGAATTCGCGAAGTACAGTTCCGGGTTTGTGCCCTTCTCGCCGTCTGTTGACAATAAGGTTAGGCTCGTCAATTGAGGTAATTGAGCTGCAGCACTTTCAATGATCGCAGTTGGACCAATAATAAGAGTGTTACCGCCGCTTTCGTAGCTAACAGTAGGTGGAATCAGATTTGTTAACTCAACTGTATTTTCAAAGGCATACAGTCTTGCTTTAGCGTTATTTGAAGTTGCTTGTTCTAATAATTGTTTAAGCATTGCTCAGTTCCATCTTTGGACATGGATAATCTGTTCAACCTTCATTGTAGTTAGCGTTCGAGAACTTGCTGAGTAATCGCTTAACCGTTTGAGATTGCTCAACAAGTCAATCTTACTCAGGCTATCTACAAAAAAGTTGATAATAAACGTTATTTAGCAAATGCCATGCCAATTTAATATCCATTTCATTTCAATAGGTTAGAGTGAATTCTTGCGTGATTATCATTTGAATTAAGAATAAAAAAACCGCTTGGGACATTTTGTCGCAAGCGGTTCATTGAGTGTTTAGTCAAAATGTACCTATTCTTTGTGTGGTATATTTTGTCCCATTTTTTTCAGGTCAGCTTCGTCTGATATTGCAGCGCCAATATCGGGCGCTGTGTTTTTATACAGTTCTTTTTCTTCTTCGGCTATTTCGGCACTTTCTGACGTTTCAAGTTCATTGTCAGAGACCTCAAGATCGCTTTCAGTACCTTCTAAAACGTCACCCTCATCTTTATTATCAATGACTTGCTCTTCTTCTAGCGTAGTTTCTTCTTCTGTTTTATCTTTAACCCAATCACGCAAGGTTTCCGCAACCCCTTCAGAAAGAGACTTCAAATTACTGTAATCATCGTCGTAATCATCTAAACCATCACGAACGTTGAACTCTTCTGAGAGGAATAATTTACGCAACGCCGCTTTTTTTACGCTTTCTGATGCTTCTGAAACCAATAATTGAGCAACAGAAACGTCTTCTTCTGGCGCTAAACCTTGAACATCAGTCGCCTCTTCAGCGCCTGCTGATGACAACGTCGTTTCAGTAGAAGCTTCAGTATCGACTTGTTCGATCTCAGAGGATGCATTTGACTGACCTGACGAAATCTCAGAAGAAGATTCAGTTATCTCAAGCGTTTGTTCTGTTTCCTGAGACTCGTCAGTAGATTCATCAAGCTTTCGTTGAGACCAACGACTAAAAAAGTTAGTTGCCATTTGATCGACCCGCGCCTTTGCGTTTTTTACGTCTTGCTTCTAATAACTCGCCATGACGACCGATGAACGCTTCCATCCAAGCTTGTACAGGCAACGGAATGTCGTATGAAAGTACTTGGTTGTCACCGTCCATGTATTGCCCTGCAACGGTTTGTGATGCCGTAAGTAACTGAATCACAGGCTTAACACCAGAATCGACGTTATCCATCACTAAGAATAGCTTAGGTTGCTGAGAGCTTAGGTTGAAACGGTAGTCTGTACGCTCGTCTTTATGTAATTGAAGCAAACAAACGTCTTGGGTATCGTATTCTGGCGACAGTTCAAATCCCGTCAATTCCCATTGCGTGGTTACCCAGATACCTGTTTTGATCTCTTTCTCTATTCTTTGGACACCGATTGGCCAAGCTGCTTCAGTTTTTTCATATTGTTCTTTGAATTCTTTTGTCTCAGACATACTTCACCCAATTGATTTTCTTTGGTCTGAATGCACTTTGGACATTTTGTACTGTGCGCAATCATATACACCCCATAAAGCAATAAACACGCCAATATGGATTAATTGCGAGAGCGTATCTATAGCGTCCGCCATCAAGTTGTCACTATAACGTTAGTTGATAGCGGTTGTTTCATACAACTCCACACGATGAACTCTCATATTTTGCGCTATTTTAATCTAATGCTTCATGTTTCCATCAATCCCCGTTATTTTGGAATGAGATTTGCTTTAAGTATGAACTAAAGAATCAATTAACAGAGCGGTGCTAGACCTCCTTGTTACAAACCTATCTCATTAAGTAGGAAGTGATTGTGGTAAAACCAAACATAATAAAAACCAGCGAAAACCCACTTCAGACAATCGAAGTTGAAGTGTTCGACGAATATGGTGAGAAACTAACTAAACAGATCGCTTGCGAACGCCCTCTTACCGTGATGTTGAACTGGAAAGAGATCGTAACCCTGATGACACTCGGCTCTCGTCCTGAGTCATTAGTATTAGGTTATTTGAAAAACCAGAGCTTCCTTTCCGATCCCGAAGCGGTTGAATCTATCATCATCGATTGGGAAACCAGCTCTGCTGCGGTTATTACCAAAGAAGATACGAGCCAACTTGAGCAAGCGCTTAAGAAGAAAACAGTGACCTCTGGCTGCGGTCAGGGCACCATGTATGGCAACGTGATGAAGCAGTTGGAAGATTACCAAGTGCCTCAAAACAAGATCAAGCAATCTGAAATCTACACAGCGCTTGAAGCATTGACTCATTATAATGATACCTACAAGAAAGCCGGCGCGGTGCACGGTTGTGCGGTTTGCAAAGACGACAAGGTTCTATCGTTTGTTGAAGATGTTGGCCGACACAATGCCGTTGATACATTGGCTGGTGAGATGTGGCTTAACAAAGAGTCAGGTGAAGATAAGATCTTCTATACCACAGGGCGTTTAACGTCTGAGATGGTGATTAAGGTTGCGCAGATGGGTATCCCTGTTCTGCTCTCACGCTCTGGCGTAACGCAAATGGGCTTAGACTTGGCTCAGAAGTTCGGTATCACAACGATTGCTCGTGCTAAAGGTTTACGTTTCCAAGTGTTCACCGGTGCAGACAAGATCGATTTTGATGTGAAAGGTGAACAATCAGCACCCGGACAAAAAGCGTGAGTTTGACTTGGTGATTCACTAACTGCTTTTAATGTGAAATTCTGATGTGAAGAGTTAGTGGCTCACAATATATAGATACAAAAACGCCGTCATGCTTTTCAGTATGACGGCGTTTTCTTAGTTAAAGCTTCAAGTTTCCCACCTGCTGAGTAGGAAACTAAGGTCAGCTTAATGCTTAGCCACGAGCTTTCAAGAATTCAGCGTATGTACCGCGGAAGTCGTTGATCTTGCCATCTTTGATTTCAAGAACACGGGTCGCTAGCGAGTCTACAAATACACGGTCGTGAGATACGAAGAACAATGTGCCTTTGTAGTTCTCAAGAGCCAAGTTAAGCGCTTCGATAGACTCCATATCCATGTGGTTTGTTGGTTCATCCATTAGTAGGATGTTTGGCTTATGCATCATAATCTTACCAAGAAGCATACGACCTTGCTCACCACCAGAAATAACCTTTACAGATTTCTTAATGTCATCTTGACCAAACAACATACGACCTAGGAAACCACGAACAACCTGCTCGTCTTCACCTTCTTGGCGCCATTGACTCATCCAATCAAACAGGTTCATGTCTTCTTCGAAATCATGAGCATGATCTTGAGCGTAGTAACCGATGTTTGAGTTTTCAGACCACTTGTACTCACCAGTGCGAGGCTCAAGAGCGCCAGCTAGTGTGTTAAGTAGTGTTGTTTTACCTACACCGTTTTCACCGATGATAGCAACACGCTCACCAACTTCGAAGATTGCATCGAACTTGCTGTATAGGTCTTCTTCAAAACCTTGAGATAGGTTTTCAACCACAAGCGCGTTACGGAATAGCTCTTTTGACTGTTCGAAACGGATGAATGGGTTTTGACGGCTAGACGCTTTAACTTCGTCTAGTTGAATTTTATCGATTTGTTTAGCACGAGACGTCGCTTGTTTCGCTTTAGATGCGTTAGCAGAGAAACGAGAAACGAACGTTTGAAGTTCAGCGATTTGTGCTTTCTTCTTAGCATTGTCAGACAGTAGACGCTCACGAGCTTGAGTCGCAGCCGTCATGTACTCATCGTAGTTACCTGGGAATAGACGAAGTTCGCCGTAATCAAGGTCAGCCATGTGTGTACAAACAGAGTTTAGGAAGTGACGGTCGTGCGAAATGATGATCATTGTGCAGTTACGTTGGTTTAGCGTATCTTCCAACCACTTGATCGTGTCCATGTCCAAGTTGTTCGTTGGTTCGTCAAGAAGCATGATATGCGGGTCTGCAAACAGTACTTGAGACAATAGAACACGAAGTTTCCAACCCGGTGCTACTTCGCTCATCAGGCCGAAGTGCATTGATTCTTCAATACCTACCGCAAGAAGAAGCTCACCCGCTTTCGCTTCTGCCATGTAGCCGTCCATTTCAGCGAACTGAACTTCAAGGTCAGCCACTTTCATGCCGTCTTCTTCGCTCATTTCTGGCAAAGAGTAAATGCGGTCACGCTCTTGTTTAATAGCCCAAAGCTCTTTGTGACCCATGATAACCGTGTCGATTACCGTGAATTCTTCGTAAGCGAATTGGTCTTGGTTTAGCTTTGCAACGCGCTCATTTGGATCGTAGCTTACGTTACCGGCAGTCGGCTCAAGTTCACCTGATAGGATCTTCATGAATGTCGATTTACCACAGCCATTCGCGCCGATTAGACCGTAGCGGTTGCCTTCGCCGAACTTAACTGAAATATTTTCGAAAAGTGGCTTAGCGCCGAATTGTTGGGTGATATTTGCTGTGGAGATCAATGCCGTTACCTTTTTAATGTGAAAAACGCCGCAACGTTACTTGTTCAGGGCTTTAACTGCAAGTATTGATTGCAATTACTGACCATTAAGTGAGTGATAACCTTGCCAAATCATAGTTTGAGCTGACTCACACTTTTGATTTTCTATTTTGCAGAGAAAAAACGTCTTTCTTCAAGAGAAACAAAGTAGCGAACACCAGTCGTTATTGGGTTTTATATTACGACTGATGTAATGCTGATAATTGAATATATCGCATGGCGCATTGTTACAGTTGAACCTGCTTTCAGCCTAGCAACCAGCGACATAGCTAACTGCTCAAATACTAGCCCAATCCCTGACAATTTCATGACAATGATGAAAGAAACAGGAATAAAGTACTCGCCCCCGAAAAGTGGTTAGATTTCACAAAGCAAGATTAACTAACTATAGTAATCCTAACCTCATAATTCTAAGAGATTTTTATGCGTTCACTATCGCGCTTCTTATTGCTTTTATTAGCCATGCTCTCTTGGCCCAGTCATGCCAACTTGGAATATGACTTACAATCACAACCTCAGGTATCGAACGCAGTCAAAGATCTGGACAACCGTATCAATGCCCTACCCGATCCTTTGTTTATGGATGAATTGGATAAACGCAAAGTCAACACTCTATTGGCTGAAGTGCTTCGAGTTCAAAATCAGCAAATCACGACATTTGACCAGCAGTTGTTAGCCTACAAAGAAAACAACAATGTCGATCTGTGGTTTGCGGTTGAGTCAAGCTACGTGACATTGAATAGTTTGAACGTCAGTAAGCAGCACCTGCTTGAACAGACGACCACTGCAAACAAAGAACGCTTGACAGGTTTTGGCCCTTATGGGGTAACTCAGTTTAAACAAGAGTGGGATCTGACTAAGCTCAACGTTGAATATCTGGTCTATTTTCAGATCCGTAGCTTCAAGGCGTTAGTTAACGATATCTTTATTTCGCCCGTACCTGTGATTGGCGCGTCGTTAAAAGTGTTGTTCATCTACTCCGGTTTAGTGTGGTGGCTTGCCAACAGCACTCGCTTGATTGAGTTGTTTCGAATTAACTTTCTTGAAGCGAAAACGAACCCTCCTTTCCTAGTTCGCGTGATTTGGTATATCAGCCGCGCTGATCGAGCGATTGCTTGGCTAATTGCCATCACACTTTCATTGAGAGTACTTTCTAGCATCTCTAGCCTGCAACACCTGATTTTCCTTGAGATCTTCACATGGTGGATTCTTGGTGGCTCGATTGCGATTAGCTTTATCCTCGAATTTGCTTACCGTTTAGGCCGCACATCGAATCAAGAAGTGATTGCTCTGCGTCTATCAACAATTCGCCGTTATGTGTGGAGCTTCATTATTGCGGGTGTGATTCTGCAAATATCGAGCATAACCCTGGGCAAAGGCACGATCTACAGTTGGATATACAGCGTTCTGTTTTTCTGGTTTGTGTTGGTTACTATCTCAGTTCTTCGATTATGGCGAGCAAAAGTATTCGATACATTACAACACATCTCCGATCGACCAGTATGGGTCAATTGGGCGGTAAACCGTAAGGACACTTTTCTCCTTAATATTGTTGCAACAGCGCTGGGGATCGCTTGGTTGAGTGTTTATAACTTTCAGCATCGAATCATGGCTCTACTTTCTAACTACACTCTGTTTAGTCAAGCCTTAGCTTATTTGTTTCGAATTGAAGTGGCGAAACAGTCTGACCTTGATAAGAACCAACAGAATTTAGTGAGGATAAAAGGCGACCAAACCTTTGAATACATTTTACCGGGTTCAATAGACAGCACACTTATTGATTATGCCGGCGACGAGGTGAAACAGCTTTCTCGCTACCTCATGTCAGATAGCCCTGCAATTTGTATCGTGTCTGGCGAGCGTGGTGTTGGCTCAACGACTCTGCTTTATACCCTGCTGCACAAGGTGTCAAATGCCGAGCCAGTCTACGTAAGCTGCCCATATGCGGGGTACCAAGAGTTCCTAGCCCATCTAGCAGTGAGTATTGGTTTGGATGAGGAAGCCACCGAGATTCAGATTTTGGCGCATCTACGTAAAAGCGAAACCACTTATCTTATTGCGATTGATAATGCACAGCGCTTAGTCAAGCCTATGGTGGGCGGATTATCTGATCTTATCCGCCTAACAAACTTGCTTCGTCGTTCTAAAAAAAATCACCGTGTAGTCATGTCGATTGCCAAATCAAGCTGGCGCTTTGTTGATCGAGCTCGTGGTGAGCGCTTGTTGTTTGACCTGGTTTGCTTCCTTCCTCGTTGGACAGAAAAACAAGTGAGTGAGCTTTTAACGAGTCGCATCAACAACGAGTTAGAAAAGCCGTTGTCATTTGATGGCTTGGTGGTTCCTAAGCAGTGGGATCAAGATGACATGACAGAAGAGGAACGCGCTCGTAAAGGGTTTTATCGAATTCTATGGCATTACTCCGATGGTAACCCTACCGTTGCCCTGCGCTTCTTCCGTTTATCTCTGAATCGAAATAAAGAGACAGATCAAGCCGTGGTACGCTTGTTCCACGTACCAGAAGCTCAAGAGCTAGAAAACATGCCTAAACCTATGCTGGCTGTGCTTCGTTCTATCGTGCAGTTGGAAATCGCGTCGCCAGAAGTGCTGTCTGAATGTACTCAGTTGAGTATTGCTGAGATTACCGGGATTCTGCGTTATTTCGAAAGTCGCGGTTACATTGGTTGGAATGAAGACAAGGCTAAGATATCGGATCACTGGTTCCGTCACATTACTAACGTTCTCGACCGTCAACATTTATTGGTGAAGTGAAATGAAGAAGTTATTTGTCCTATTACTTGTTGGCTTAGCGACTACCGTGAGTTTTCCGACCTATGCAACGGAAGAGTTAGCCAACGTAGAGAACATCTCTAAGATTGCAAGCTTGGTACGATGGAGCGGTGTGTTCTTCTCCATGATCGTTATTGCAGCAATGTGGCTGTTGCTTAAGTTCATCAATTCGTTGGTGACCAGCTTTGGTAGCCAGTTTGTGCAATATAGAATGTTGCTACAAAAACTGCAGTCGTTTACTCAGTTCTTTATCTACGTAAGCACGGGTCTTATCGTGTTCATGATGAGTTTTAGAATTAACGACCAAATACTGGCTTTGATTGGGGGTACTCTTGCTGTTTCAGTAGGCTTTGCGCTTAAAGACTTGGCAGCATCATTTATCGCGGGTATCACGGTGATGATCGATAGACCCTTTCAAGTTGGTGATCGCGTCACGTTTGAAGGTAATTACGGCGACATAATTACGATTGGTTTGCGTTCTGTGCGCATGAGAACTTTGAATGATGACATCATCACAATTCCAAACAACAAGTTCTTAAATGAAGTCACTACCAGTGGTAACTATGGTGCGTTGGATATGCAGGTGGTGATTCCGTTTTACGTCGGAATGAATGAAGACATCACTCTAGCCCGTGACTTAATCCAAGAAGCGGCTTCTTCAAGTCGCTATATTCATTTACCTAAGCCGGTAACGGTTTTAGTAAAACAGACGATTACGGATAACTACTTAGCGATACAACTAACTTGTAAAGCTTACGTAGTGGACACCGCATATGAGAAGTTGTTTGAAACTGACATTACTTTGCGTGTAATGAAGGAGTTCAGAAAGCACAATATCAACCCTCCGAAAATTTCAGTGGCTGCGCATTAATCGAAGTCGGTTTAACGCTTGGAGAGTGAATTAACCTTCTCGTTATCGATAAACAAAAACACCTCCTAACTTATCTCAAGTGCGGAGGTGTTTTTTTATGAGGTTTCTATGTGCGGAAAGACTAAGAGTTGTTGGGTTTATACCTTAAAGTACTTCAACTGTTCTGTTAGGTACTCTGTGGTGTTAGCCATTTTCTGACTGTCTTCTGCCAGTGATTGTGATGCTTGTAGAACTTCATTCGCGGCTAAATGAATGCCAGTGACACTTTCACTCATTTCTGTTGCTACCGCACTCTGCTGCTCCGAGGCTGCAGCAATCTGTGCCACCATGTCGTTCGCGTTATGTAATTCAGTAACAATCACATCAAGTTGTTGGCGCGTGTCATTGGAAGCGACGACACTATGATCGACCTTCTCATTACTGCTTTGCATCGCTTTGTAGGTTCGTTCTGCTTGCTGAGTGAGTTTCTCTATTGTGTGTTGGACTTCGTTGGTTGAATTTTGAGTACGACTCGCAAGGTTACGAACTTCATCTGCAACCACTGCAAACCCTCTTCCTTGCTCACCAGCACGTGCCGCTTCAATCGCAGCATTTAGCGCCAATAAGTTGGTTTGTTCGGATACATCACGTATCACACTCACCACTTGGCTTATCTCAGTCACACCGGATTGTAGGTCTCTCACAAGGTCATTCGCTGTCGAAATGTTTTCTGAAACTTGAGATATCGTTTTGGAGGTCACCTGCATGTTTTGGTCGTTTTGATTCGCATGATCCACCACTTTATTGGTGCTCTCTGCTGTGTTTTCGGCATTTACGGCAACATCAGAAATGGTCGCACTCATTTCTGTCATCGCGGTAGACAATAACTCAAGTTGTGCATGTTGAGAGTTAACACTGGTTGCGGCTTCTTCACTCGCTTGAGCTATGTGGCTCGCCATATTGCTGGATAAGTCGGCAGACTCATTCGCGGTTCGCAACGTACTTTGAAGTTTATCTAACATGGTATCGATCTGATGGCTCATATCGCCGAGTTCATCTTTTCGCATCATGTTCATGCGGACACGAAGATCGCCATCGGCAATTTTATGAGTGTTACCGATAAGCTTGTCGAGTGGTACAAGAATATTATTGGAAATCGCATAACCCATCGCAAACAAAAGGACTGAGAACACCACGGCAACCAGCCCTTCTTTGATTGCTAATGCGTAAAATGCCTCTTGTATGTCTGCGACTAATATTCCAGAGCCAACCACCCAGTTCCATTCAGGAAATAATTGTACATATGAAATCTTGTCTTTGAGTTCACCTTGAGGGCTCATCCATTGATAATCGAGAAAGCCTTTTTCCGCAGGAGAACGAGAAATGGTGACCATTTCGCGCCAGTGATGTTTACCCGCACCATCTTTTAAGTTGCCCGCATTCGTATCGTTCAGTTCGGGCTTTAATGGGTGGCTAATAATGTTGAGCTGCTGATTTAAGATCCAGAAATAGTTGGTGCTGTCATAGCGAAGTGTCTCGATTGCGCGTAGAGCCTGTTCTTTTGCGACTGCTTCGCCAAGCACGTTACGTTGGCTGTAATAGTAGCTCGCCAAACTGACTGCAGTTTCAACTTGAGCACTTAGCTTATCTTGCCGTTCCTCCATGGAGCTCGCGCGCTGCTGTATTAGATTAAAAGTAGACGTCATTACCAAGAGAACAACCGATAAGATGACAATGGATACGAGTTTTGATTTGATAGAAAGGTTACTTAATTTCATAGCTGACTGACTTTATTATTTGTTTTGATTATGAATTTTCGACCAAGGTATCAAAATTTCATACAGTTCAGATGATATGCATCAAGACTGAAGAATATACACTGTGTTACATAATCAAAAAGAGGCACTCGTCAAACAGGCAGAGGTTGAGATTTAGCTTGTGATAGATTAGTAGGACGTGATTTGCGTGCCTGGGCAGAAAAAAGAGAGAAGCCCAGGAACGTTAGAGGTCTAATTAGGTAACCTCTAACGGAGGATCGAATCTAAGCGTAAGTAACGGTTCGATCAGGTATTTAGTTTAGAGGTTGGACACCAGCAATTGCGGTTTTGCTTTTTGTTGAAGGTAGATACTAAAGCAACTTCCCTTGCCTACCTCAGATTCAACTCGGATTTCACCACCAGTCTGACTCAAGATACTTTGAGAGACTGATAAGCCTAAGCCTGTACCGTCGCGTTTGGTGGTATAAAAAGGCGAGAAAATACGTTTTAGTTGTTCTTCCTTAATACCACAGCCTTCATCTTTAACATGAACGATAGCGCCATGAGACACACCATTTTCAACCCAATCTTCACTTGAAATCGTCAATGTACCTTGCCCATCCATGGCATGAATCGCGTTCATTTGTAAGTTCACGAGGATCTGTAGCAGTTGATTTCGATTAACTTCAACAGATGTTTTTGCACTAAGGTTAGAGACATAAACAATACCTTTCTTCTTAGCGCCCGTTTTCACTAATGTGATGCTCTCATCTACTATCGGGTTGATATGTTGCCATGTGACTTCGTCTTGAACACCGCCATGTCGGCTGTATTGAAGCAGGCTTCGTGTGATGTTTCGAATTCGATCGATTTGTTCCATGATAGCTTGGACTTCTTCGTTGACTCGACCAATGTCATCTCCTAGTTCAAACTTCATCAACTCTACGTTGCCTAAAATCACGGCTGTTGGGTTATTAATCTCGTGCGCAATTCCTGCGGTTAACTCGCCTAGTGCTGCCAACTTTTCATTGACCACCAGCTTATCTCTCGCTTGGTTGAGTAGTTGAATGTGAAGCTCAAGCTCTTCAGTTTTCTCTTTCAAACTCGCGGTACGAGAATGAACTTTGCATTCCAATTCTGACGCCGCTTGTTGAATCTCTTGATTACGCTCGTGTAGAAGATCCAACATCTTGTCAAACTGTTTAGCGAGCAGTGTCAGTTCGTGTTGATCATCCAATCCTAGCGTACCAATTCGCTTGTCTTGCCCCATTTGGACAAGCTTGACGACTTTATGAATGCGTTCAATTGGGTTGAAAAGATCACGCGCGCCACGATGGACGATCAAACCCGAAGCTAGCAATAGCAATACAATGGTGATGCTTATTTCACCAAGATTAGTTAAATAAGTTTGTATGAGAGGCCAAATTAGATAACCGGTGTAAAGCATGCCAATGACGTTGTCGAAATGGTCATGGATCGGCTGGTAAGCGGTGATGTACCACGCATCGTAAACATATGCACGGTCAAGCCACTCTTTGCCTTCATTGAGCACTTTTGTGTGAACTTCGTTGGAGACGCGAGTACCAATAGCGCGTCCTGCACTGTCCTCGCTACTTAGCGGAACGTTCGTGCTAACGCGAAGATCATCTAGAAATACAGTAACGGTACCAATACGTCGATTAAAACCATCGCGTTGTGGGTATATCAGATTGCTGATCTGATCAACTAATTGGGTACTATTATTGAGTAAAATACCGCCATCAAGAAAACCAATTACATGGTCATGTTTGTCTCTAATTGACACAACAGTGCGACTGACCAAACCTCGAGTTTCGACATCGTGCCCGTTGAGCATTGGTACTTCGGCTTGTTTCGCTAGATTGCGATCGAGTTCATTCAGTTCATCTTGAGTAAGCACATTAAAAAAGGACTCTTTGTGCGTAAGATCAAGGTATTCAAGCTTTTTGTCCATTTGCTCAACACTGCGCCAGCGTAGAAAATCGAGCTTATAGCGTTTCTTGTTCTCTGACACCCAGCGAGTGAAGTCTTCTTTCGAACCATTACTGGTGAGCTTTACTCGGAAATTGTAAGATTCAGCAAACGCTTGAACATTATAAGCTTGTTGGCTTTGAATCAAATGAATACTGTTGTCTGCGACATCCAAACGCTCATCGACATCAATTAACGCACCCTGCCACGTATAATGAACCGACCAATACAAGGTAATGGCAACCAATGCGCAGAGCGTTAAGATAATCGGAGCGGATGTCAGGAACAATAAGCGATAACGTACCATTGTTTTGAAACGGAACGTCCACTTAGACCACCAAAGACGTCTAATCGGCATATTCAGAACCTTCTGTGTTCCAATCTTTGTACTTACGTTCTAACGTTTTTCGTGCAACACCGAGATCTCTCGCTGCAGCAGATTTGTTGCCATCGTGAAAACTCACTAGTTGCTCAATATGTGCTTTTTCCACTTCTTTGAGTGTCCAACTGTTTGGATACCCTTCTGCAGCGTCATAGTTTTCCAAGTTAGGCACTTCAGACCCATGTGACACCGTCACTGATATGCTCGTTGGTGCTGGATCACCGTTAATCTCACGCCAATAGTGAGCTGGTGGCTTGTCTAATAGAATGCATCGTTCGACTAAGTTTTTAAGCTCACGGATATTCCCCGGCCATTCGTACTCGTTCATTGCCAAGATATCTTCATGCGCCCAATTAGGGACAGGCATACCAAGTTCACTTGATAATAAACGTGTAAAGTACGGAACAAGCTCAATCAAATCAGATGGACGTTCTCTAAGAGGAACAACATCTATCTTAAGTACATTGAGTCGATAGAAGAGATCACGGCGAAAATGTCCTTTGTCGACCTCATCCTGTAAGTTTCGGTTGGTCGCAGCGACAACTCGAACGTCGACGGCGATCTCTTTCTCGCTGCCGACAGGACGAATCGTACGTTGCTCTAAAACTCGTAATAAAGCTGCTTGCATTGGTAATGGCATCTCACCTATTTCGTCAAGGAACAGTGTGCCACCACTTGCGACTCTAAAGAGACCCTCTCTATTTTTTTTCGCGCCAGTAAATGCACCAGATGTATGACCAAACAACTCACTTTCTAAAAGCTCTGGTGCAATCGCGCCGCAGTTAATCGGTACAAATGGCCCCGTACGTTTGCTGGCTTCATGTACACCACGCGCGACCAGTTCCTTACCGGTTCCGGATTCACCTTCGATAAGCACTGAGGCTCTTGATGGCGCAAACTGACTAATAAGTTGTTTAAGCTGTTTGGTTTTGTCTGAATTACCGATCAATTCGGTTTTAATATGACGGCTAACATCACGCTTTAGCGCATATTGCATTCGTTGGTCTAAGCGCTTATCCATGCAGCGAAGTACGGCTTGTATCATCTGCTCCAAATTGAACGGCTTTAGAATGAAATCAGAAGCGCCAAGCTTAAGCGCTGATATGGTCATCTCTAGATCGGCGTAACCAGTCATGAAAATGACATCTGCACGCTTATCTGCATCATTAAAGGCTTCTTCCCACTCAATACCAGAACGACCTGGAAGATTAATATCGAGAACGATCAGATCAAAATGCTCATTGCAACGGAGGACCTCAGCCTCTTCTACAGAACCCGCACTTGAGACCTTACCAAAGAACTTACCTAGTGCTTTTTTTAAAATGGCCTGCATGCCAATTTCATCGTCGACCACCAAGACAGAAAATGCTTGATATTGAGTCAATGTGTTTGGGTTGAGATTAGATGCAGTTGAACTAGGTAAAGACATATTGATAAGCCCACAGTGAAAGTTGGGACAGAGTGTACCAATTAACCTTCTGTGCTACAGGGGCAATATGCGACATTTTGTCCTAGCTCATATTTTGGTTCAATTTTTCGCGTCAAATGGCGCAACTTAGTCCGAAATAACAGTAATTTAATGAAATCTGATGCATGATTTATTGGCATCAAGCTTGCTTGTAAGGTGATGGTTTCTAATTACAACAATTAGCATCTTATGTACATGACCTTCTTTGAGCCCTTTATACTGAAGGCATGTCATTCATTTATAACAGAATGGACATAATAATAATGAAAGCAATTCCCTTAACCCTTGCAGCTCTATCTATCGTCAGTTACACGGCTAGCAGCGCAGAAGACACCACTCATATCAAACTTGCAACCACGACAAGTACTTATCATTCTGGTTTGCTCGATTACTTATTACCTCAATTTGAAAAGGATTCTGGTATCAAAGTCGACGTACTCGCTGCAGGTACAGGCAAATCACTTCGCATGGGCGAAAATGGTGATGTTGATCTTGTGATGACGCACGCTCCTAAGGCCGAAGCGAACTTCGTTGAAAAAGGCTACGGTGTTCTACCTCGCAAGCTGATGTACAACGATTTTGTTATCGTTGGCCCTCAAACGGATCCTGCTAAGGTTGCGTCTCAAGAAAACGTCGCTGAAGTATTCAAAGCCATTGCAGAAAACAACGTTACTTTTGTTTCTCGTGGCGACGATTCAGGTACTCACAAAAAAGAGATGGGTATTTGGGCTCAAACTAAAATGGAACCCAACTTCGGTGGTTATCGCAGCGTTGGTCAAGGTATGGGGCCTACCCTAAACATGGCATCAGAGATGCAAGGCTATACCATGACAGACCGCGGAACTTGGTTGGCTTATCAAAACAAACTTGATCTTAAAGTGTTGTTCCAAGGCGACAAAAACCTTTTCAACCCTTACCAAGTTATTTTGGTGAACCCAGAACGTTACCCAAGCATCAACTACCAAGCAGCGAAAGTTTTCAGTGATTGGTTGGTGAACCCGAAAGGTCAAAAGCTAATCAACGACTTTAAGCTTCACGGTAAGCAGTTGTTTGTTGCTAGCGCAGAGTAGTCAACAAAGCACTATCCTTTACCAAGTGACATTAATGAAGAAATAATGTTCATGAAAGTTACTTGGTAAAAGCTGTTAGCTTTTGTTAACAACGACTCTTGCAAAAGACCACTTTAAGATACGATAGCTGACCAATTAAGCCTCAAGCAAATTCAGTCAGCTATGATTAAATCAGTCATACCTACTAAGACTTATTGTCGATCGAAACGAGATACATCATGACCCTATGGCAAACAACGCTTGATGCATTGAATTTACTAATCAGTTTCGACCAAGAACTGTGGCAAATTGTAGCGGTATCCTTCAGCGTATCTTTGTCCGCCATTTCATTGGTGATTATTCCTGCAATCATCATGGCTTTCATCTTGGCTTATACCGAGTTCCCCGGTAAATGGGCGCTGCTTTCCGTGATTAACACCTTACAAGCTATTCCGACTGTCGTAATCGGCTTGCTGATGTACATGATGCTATCGCGCTCTGGCCCTTTGGGCGATTGGCAACTGCTGTTCACGCAACAGGCGATGATCTTAGGTCAGATGCTGATCTGTTTCCCGATCCTTGTCGCAATGATGCATGGTGCGCTGCAAGCTAGTGACCGTCGCGCGGTTGAAACTGCACGTACCCTGGGAGTATCAACCACTCGAGTGGCATGTACTTTAATTTGGGAAACTCGCTTTCCTTTAATGGCTGCCACCATCGCTGCATTTTCTCGCATCGTCACTGAAGTGGGCTGTTCGATGATGGTTGGTGGCAACATTATGGGGATGACAAGAAATATCCCAACGGCTATTGCCATGGAGAGTCATAAAGGCGCTTTCGCACAAGGTGTCGCGCTGGGTATGGTTTTACTTGCACTGGCATTAGCCCTTAACTTTTTTCTCTCTAGTGTGAGAGGAAAAGGCTATTTAAGAACTTAGGAACGCTGTCATGAGTATAAAAATAACAACGCAGCAAATCTCAATGCGCTACAAAGAGCGTGTTTTGTTCCATATTCCCGAATTGTCGATTGGCCCTAATGATGCCATTTATCTTAAAGGTGATAATGGTGTTGGTAAAACGACCCTACTTAAAATCTTGTCAGGACTTATCCAACCTAGCTCTGGACGCATTCAATCTCCTACCCAAAGTTGGCAGCAGATTTTATTCCCGAGACTGAAGTTCAAGGACATCATCTATTTACACCAAACCCCTTATCTTTTTGATGGTTCGGTGTACCAAAATGTCGCTTATGGTATTCGCTTTAATAAAGAGAGCCAAAAAGATAAGCGAGCTCAAATAATTAACGCGCTGAGAATGGTAGGTTTGGAAACCTTAGCAGACGAGCACATCTCTGTGCTGTCTGGTGGTGAACGTCAACGCGTTGCCATGGCGCGCGCTTGGATTCTAAAGCCCTCAATCTTGCTTATGGATGAACCAAGTGCCTCTTTAGATAAAGAATCTATTGAAAGATTGGTGATTATGGCTGAAGATCTTCTTCAGAGAGGCGCAAGTTTGGTCATTACTAGCCATCAAACCAACGCGTTAACCGATTTATGTAAGAAGCAATGGTGGATTAAAGACAACACTTTGACTGAATCACCGCTTCTGCAAATTATTCAAAAAAACAGAGCACAAGAGAATATTTATGCTGCTTCCCACGCAAACTAGTTGGGTTATTTTGGCTGGCGGACAGGCCAGTCGTATGGGCGGGAAAGATAAAGGACTCGTTGAGCTCAACGGGTCTCCGCTTATTCAATACGTAATTAACAAACTGTCACAGCAAGATGTCAGCATTACTATCAATGCCAATCGCAACCTAGACAGTTACCAGGCATTTGCTCCGGTTGTTTCCGATTCATTTCCTGACTATCCAGGACCTTTAGGTGGCATTCATGCTGGCCTTCAAAACGCGACCACAGATTGGGTCGGCTTTGTCCCTTGTGACAGCCCACAAATCAGTGACGACCTTGTTGAGCGTTTTTGTTCTGCAGTTAAAGAAGACAGTGACATTCTTGTCGCGCATGATGGCGAATTTAAGCAACCTGTATTCACCCTATTCCACAAACGTGTTCTGCCAAAGCTAGAAGCGTTTTTGGAACGTGGTGATCGTAAGATCATCTTGCTATACAAAGAGTGTGTCACGGAATATGTCGATTTTAGCGATTCACCTAACTGCTTTGTTAATCTGAACACGCCAGAAGAACTCACCCAATTCGGAACGCTTCAATAATGAAAGATTCAACACAACGCCCTAACCTTCCTCTATTGGGCTTTGCTGCTTATAGCGGTACAGGAAAAACAACGGTACTTGAAGCTCTGCTTCCGTTATTGACTGAATCGGGTTTAAAAGTTGGTGTGTTAAAACATGCTCACCACGATTTTGATGTCGATAAGCCGGGTAAAGACAGTTACCGCTTACGTAAGGCTGGAGCCAATCAAATGCTGATCGCTTCGCGTAACCGTCACGTGATGATGACAGAAACGCCAGAAGCCGAAGCTGACTTTGATTACCTGCTGACTCGCTTTGATACCAACACACTTGATCTGATTTTGGTTGAAGGCTGTAAGAACATCGCTTTTCCTAAAATTGAATTGCACCGAGATGAAGTAGGTAAACCATGGTTATATCCGAATGATGACAACATTATTGCCATTGCTGCAGACAGACAAGTGGAATCCGAACTGCCACAAATGGCGATCAGCGACTTAGACGCGATTCGTGATTTCATCATCGAATATGCTCAGTCATTTGATTCTTCATCGACAACAAGCAAAACAGCGTCGTGTTCATCTTCAAAAGACGATACACCTGTTGTGTGCTGTGACTCATTCTCTCCTGCTGGCCTAAGCGTTACGCAAGGCCAACAAAAGATCGTCGATAGTATTGACGCGCTCGAACTCACAGAGAGTGTTGAATTACTACAAGGCTACGGTCGCGTATTGGCTGAAGATGTTATTTCACCAATCAATGTGCCTCAAAACATCAACTCTGCAATGGACGGCTACGCGATTCGCAGTGAAGACTTAGAATTGGATAGCTACCAACTGGTTGCTGAAGTTATGGCTGGCCATAGCTACGACAAAACCGTTAAACAGGGTGAAGCTGTTAAGATCATGACGGGCGCACCAATGCCAGAAGGCGTTGATGTGGTTGTTATGCGTGAGCAAGCTGTTCAAGAAGGCTACACAGTTAGTTTTCCAGATGCGAAAATCTCAGTAGGACAAAATGTCCGTATGGCGGGTGAAGATTTAGAAATCGGCCAACCCGTCTTTACACGTGGCACACGCATCGAAGCACCAGAAATGGGCATGATGGCGTCGTTAGGTTTTGGTACATGTCCTGTTCTACGTAAAGTAAAAGTGGGCGTGTTCTCGACGGGTGATGAAGTTCAAGCGCCCGGTAGCGAGCAAAAACCAAACTCTATCTACGATTCAAACCGTTTTACTATTATCGGCATGCTTCAAAAGCTTGGCTGTGACATTGTCGATTACGGCATCATCGAAGATGACGAACAAAAGATGATGGATGTGCTTCATGCTGCGTCGTTGGAAACTGATATGGTACTAACGTCTGGGGGTGTTTCAGTTGGTGATGCCGACTACATTAAACTCGCGCTAGACAAACTAGGTGAAATTAACTTCTGGCGTATCAATATGCGTCCAGGTCGCCCTCTTGCTTACGGTAAGATTGAAAACAAACCATTCTTCGGTTTACCGGGCAACCCTGTCGCGGTAATGGTGTCGTTTATTAATTTCGTTGAACCTGCAATCCGTAAACTGCAAGGACAAACCAACTGGACACCAGTGAAAGCAAACGCGGTAGCGACTGAGCAATTACGTTCACGCCAAGGTCGTACTGAGTTCAGCCGTGGTGTGTTCTCGATGAGTGAATTTGGTGTGCTTGAAGTGAAAACTACTGGCAAACAAGGTTCAGGCATTCTGCGCTCTATGAGCGAAGCGAACTGCTTAATCGAAATCTCGCCAGCGGTTGATACAGTGAAAGTTGGTGAGACAGTCACGATTATTCCACTGCAGGGTCGTGTTTAATTTAAAGCTCATTAGCTTAAATTTGAATTAGCAGACTTTACTAAAAGATAGACGAAGCCCCTATATTGATAGTTCGATACTAAGGGGCTTTCTGTTTATTCGTTTCGTGAAAGACAACCTGTTCGTTTCCTGACAGACAAAAAGCTTAGATCGCGATAAGCGATAATCTTAAGATTTCTTACCATTGCCTTGAGCCACGTACGGTTTTTATGTAGAGTGCGCGCAAAGTAATAATTCTATTGGAGAGCATCATGGCTCGTACCATTCTGTACACTTATAAAGACGAAGACAAAGAGTTACTGTTTTCTAAACAAGAACACCGCACGATTCAAGAAGCTGTAGCGGCAGCTGAAGGTATCGACATCACTGAGTATCTAAAAACTGAGCAACAGCTTGAGTTTATTTCTGATACTAAAGCTGTTCGTAACTACCAAGATAACTATTTCCGTAAGCTTGGCTTTACCAAGCTTACGTTGAAGCAAAAAGATAACCTTGGTGTTGGCAAAAAGAAGAAGTAAGTCCTCTTGGAGCTTGTTTCTTTGCTGCTTCTAGCTTCTAGCTTCTAGCTTCTAGCAACAAAAACACTAAATCATAAAAAATGCCGCAACCTCTTTCGAGATTGCGGCATTTTTATTTATAGTTTTTAATCGCTTAACGTTAAGTTGAGATTACTTAATGTTAAGGAATGCAGCACCACGAACGCCACCTGAATCACCGTGTTTTGCTTTGATGATTTTCGGACATTTCGCCACAGGCAACAAGTATTTAGGAATACGTTTTGGCATCTCTTCGTAGATAAGCTCAAAGTTAGACAAGCCACCACCAAGCGCAACAACATGCGGGTCAAGCGCTGTGAATAGGTTTGCAAAACAGATAGCCAATAACTCCATGAAACGATCTACGTGCTCAACAGCTTTTGCTTCACCTTCGTTGTAAGCTTGAATAATTTCAACTGCTTTTTTCTTCTCACCAAAATAGTGATCATAAATCAGCTCAAAGCCACGACCTGACAAGTAACTGTCTAAACAGCCCTTTTTGCCGCAACCACAACCAAGTAACGGTGCGTTATCGCCAAGGTGAAGCCAAGCATCAAGAGGTAAGCGCATATGGCCTAGCTCACCTGCCACGTGGTTACGACCGGAGAATACCTTACCGTCGAAGACTAAACCGCCACCGAAACCAGTACCAAGAATCAGGCCGGCAACTGAAGGTTCATCTTTAAGTTCGTCATCCCATGCTTCTGAAAGCGCAAAACAGTTCGCATCATTTTCGATTTTCACACTACGACCGATAAGCGCTTCTAGATCTGTACGTAGCGGCTTACCTGTTGATGCAGGTACGTTAACAACAAGCATAGTGCCATCGTCTGCGTTTTCCATGCCAGGAAGGCCAAGGCCAATTTTGCCTTCGCAAGACAGTTCGTTATCGTACTTTTTTACTAAACCAGCAATCGTATCAAGTAATAATTGATAGTTATCAGTTGGCGTCGGTACACGCTCTGTTGCCACTCGCTCAAGTTTCTCGTTGAATGCACCAAACTCAATTTTTGTGCCGCCAACATCGAAGCCGTAATACATGAAATCTCTCCAATTCTTCCCTAAATTCGGGCAAATAAAATTTTGTAAATAAACAACTAAGGAGCATTATCCATAACACTCCCCCTACAAACCGTGATAGATAACAAACTTATCTTGTGTTCGAGTCTGTTTGAACAACAAGTCAGCACATAGCGGTTAAAGGTTAGAGTGACTTCTCATTTTTGCTGTGTTCTATGAAAGCATTCAAGCTAGGTTTAGTCGGATCTGACTTATAACGCGTCTTACTTAACATGTAGCTTTCACGAAATACTTCAAACCAAAGTTGTAAAGTCTTCGCGCCCTCTTCTTCGCCAGCTTGCTTTAAAACTAAGCTGGCGACTTCTGCCGTTGAGAGGTGTTGTTCGTTATCTGACTTTCTCATCATGTATTGAGAAACCGATTCAGGCTCAATCGACAACACAGGTAAATCTTGCAGATACTCTGAACGGCGGAAGATGCGTCTCGCTTCACGCCAACTACCATCGATGAAGATAAGAAGAAGTGTTTTATTAGGATCGCGCATTTGTGGTAAATCTTGAACCACTCGCGTTTTGTCATCGGTGTAGCCTTCAGGGAATACAACAACGGGTTGATATTTACCATCCTTTAGAACATCAAGCATCTCTTGATTCGGCTCAGTACGGTGCCAAAGGTAGGCATAGCTGTCTTTGACCGTATCAACAATCAATCGGCCTGTATTGCTTGGCTTCAAGATTTCGTTGTCTGACAAGATCAACATCGTAGCGACATTCGTATCTATATTCGGTTGATGCTCGCAGATGCAGCTGTCTTGTTTTATTTTGCAGTATTCGCATCGCACGACTTTGCACCCGCGCGCGTTAAACGGCTTAGTAGCAATAGACAAGCGGTGTTGATATAAACGGTGAAAAGCGTGGATTCTCATGGATAATAACGATAGATCTAGAAAAGTTGCACGATTGTACTTACAGTGACCTTAGAATGATAGAAGGAATTCCCATGCAAGACCCATCACTGCTTCGCCTTGTTTGTTTTATTGTCGTTTTTGGATTATGTGCGATTTGGGAGTACCGTTTTCCACGCAAAACGCTAACTCAAAATAAGTGGTTCCGTTGGGGGAACAACTTTGCGTTGGTTGCACTCAACAGTTTTCTGCTAGCCACACTTATTCCTATTGCTGCATTCCAAGCGGCTGTCATTGCACAAGACAACCAATGGGGTTTATTTAATACCCTGTCACTTCCTAAAGAACTCGTTGTACTGATCTGTGTATTGCTGTTGGATTGCGCCATTTACCTGCAACACTTGGTGTTTCATCGTGTGTCTTGGCTTTGGAGATTACATCGAGTGCATCATGCCGACCTAGATATTGATGTCACAACAGGTACACGATTTCATCCAATTGAGATGATGCTTTCTATGCTTATCAAAGTGAGTTTAGTGATCACCCTTGGGGTTCCAGTGATTGCCGTGGTGATATTTGAAATTGTGCTTAACGCGAGCGCGATGTTTAACCACAGTAATGCACGTCTACCACTTTGGATTGATAAGCGATTGAGAAAAGTGATTGTGACACCAGACATGCATCGTGTTCATCACTCGGTCATTGTGAAAGAAACCCATTCTAATTTTGGCTTCTTTTTATCGGTTTGGGATATCTGGTTTAAGACTTATCGTGCCCAGCCTATGCTTGGACACGATCACGTCCACATTGGCGTGCCTGAGATACAAGATGGCAAAGAACAGAGATTGGATTTCATGCTGCGTCAACCATTTGTCCATTACCCACATTCAAGAAAATCAAAGTAGCGGTTTGTTTTCTACATGCCATCTTTCAATATAAGGCCCAAAAAAAGCAGGCGCTCAAACCATTTATTAGTCATTCCGCGCTAATAATGAGTTTAAGCGCCTTGCTCTTGGTATCGAGACGCTGGCTTGTTATTCAGAGAAATCTTTTCTAACTGGTTATCTACTTAATACGTACTTATGAAGCATCGCTTGTTGATGCCCTGCAATGTCAGCAACTTGCTCTGAGCTTTCAATCATAGACTCTAGCTGTAGCTTAGTGTTTTCGCCCTGCTCTGACACGCGTGTAATGGAATGGGTTACATCAACAGTAGCGCGAGCTTGCTGTTCGGTTGCGACCATGATTTGCTCAACTCTACCTTTTATCTGGCTGACTGCTACGTCGATTTTCTCAAAAGCTTGTTTTACATCACCACTGGTTTTCAATGCATTAGCCATTTCGCTTCGAGACTCGCTGACTGACATACGAGATCGATCAGCTGCAGCCACCAGCTCATTCATCATGCTGCGAATATTGGTGGTTTGCTGGGATGTACCGCTCGCCAGTTTTCTTACTTCATCTGCAACCACTGCAAAGCCACGGCCCTGTTCTCCGGCACGTGCAGCTTCAATCGCAGCATTAAGGGCTAATAGGTTGGTGTTTTCAGCAATGCCACTGATCATATCAACCATTTCACGAATTTGTTTTACTCGCCCGTCTAGATCTGCCATCGATTCTTCGTTCAAGCTTAACGAGTGCTCTAATGCCTGAAGACGCTGTTGATTCAAGCCAACCACCTGACTTCCGGTGACCGATTCATCTTCCGCTAATTGAGCGTCATCGTTCGATGCATTCGAGATACGTGCAATTTCGCCTATAGAAGCTTCAAGTTGAGTAATCGTTGTGATCATGTTTTGCAGAGATTCATTCTGCTCGTTTAAGCTTGAATTCGTCTGCTCTGCAGCATCGTGACTAACTTCTGCTGTTTGATAAAGTGTTTCACAGTTTCGAGTGACCAAGCGAACTGAGTCGGCGGTGGAATCTACGACGGTATTTAACTGTGATGCGATAACCTGCAGCTCTAATGGCCCTACTAATTCGCTTTGTTTAGAAAAGTCATGTTCGGCGAGTAAATTCAGCTGCTGGGTAATATTTTTTAAGCCTTTGTTGACCCAATGACGTAGCACAAGCCACGAAATAATAATGATCACAGCGATCACTAAACCGCTAGTGAATAACACCCTGTCAATGTTAGTGATGGTTTGGTTTACAACCAACTCACTTGCATCAATCAAGTGTGAAGCCGTCGATGATAATTGATTCAGTGTGCCGATAACCTTGTTCGCTAAGGTAATGACTTCAGCTAAATTCTGTTTTTGTTTTTCAGCTAACTCTAATTTCCAGAGGATCTGTTTGATCACCCCTTCTTCTGTGAATCCTTCTTTCACCATGTCATAAGGTGCAGTCAGGCTGGCAAACTCAACAATATCTGGATGCCATTCTGAAAAATCGTCGTACGCTAAGTTTATTCCTGCAATGCGATTTCTTAACTCTCGAAATTCATCTTCCGCTTTGTCTAAGTCAGATTGCATCAACAGCATTAAGAATGTGTTCGCCATTGCCGAAGCACTTGCCGTGAATCGGTTAGCGGCATCATGTGCTTCGGGGTTATTCTGAACTAAAAAAGAGCTAATACGATTCATTTCAGGCCCAATAGAACTAACACCGTAGCGAAACCCTCCTATTTGGCTATCAATGAGGTTTTGTTTACCTTGAATATCAATCTGAGCCAATAACACGCTGTTGGTCATATGTTGTAGCTGAGCCATATCATCAATCAGGCTTTGCTTTTGCTCTAGAGAAATCGCATCGGGGAAGGATTGAGAAATAAAAAGAAGTTCGTCTAGCGTTTGATTGCTCTCTGCAGCTAATTGCTCAATTGCTGATCGTGTTGTGTTGAGTGTGTCTAAATCGGTTGATTGCGTGCTGTAGGTAAGGAGTTTTACTTGTTCTAATACGCTCTGCGTCAACTGAGCGTTGTTTAGTGCTAGGGGCAATGCTTGTTCAGACAACGTATCAAAATGCCCTCCAACCCGCTCTACACCTCGAATACTGACCATCGATAAAAAGGTGACGAGCAAAAGAATCGAAATAAATACAGCAGTGACGGTTTGAATGAGCGAGAATGTATAACGTGAAGGTTTTATTGATAAATTTGTGTCGGGCATGTGAAATCCAGTTTGACTACGAAAAGAGATATCCTTAAGTTGTTCCGTATACTAGAAGTCGTTGATGACGTTTTTATTTCAGTTTTTTGTCAGAAGAGTTACATATGAAAATCAGAAAAATGCTTGCAGTTACAATAACTTTAGTAACATTGACTGCTTGTAGCTCTACGCCACCGCCTTTTAGTTACAATAAAGTACCGTCAAAACCCTTATCGAAATCAGAGCAAGCTACCGCAAATGCGTATTTGAGCGTGTACGAGCAATGGAAAGGTGTCCCTTATCATTTTGGCGGCACTTCATTTCGAGGAATAGATTGTTCGGCTTTCGTTCAAATCGCTGTTCAGAATGCAACGCAACAGGCTTTGCCGCGCACGACCAAAGATCAGAGTAAACAAGGTGTAGAAATTGCGTATGAGCAAGCAATAAGTGGTGACTTAGTATTTTTCAAAACCTCACCAAAAGTACGACATGTAGGTGTTTATCTGGGAAACAAACAGTTCTTACATGCGTCGACATCTAAAGGTGTGATTATCTCAAGGTTGGATAACCCTTATTGGGCTTCGAAGTTTTGGCACTTTAGGCGCATATAACGCGTCAGTCTTTCACCTCTTTGATAACGCTTACGACCCGGTGAATAGATGTACGTAAGAAGCACTAACGCTTAAAATATTAGTGCTTCAAATAGAGTCGTTCAAAATACTGGTGCTTAAAACTTCTAATGCTTAAAGAAATAAGCTCTGACGGTTAATCGTATTTAGCGACAGCAGTATCAAATAAGTTTTTAACTAAGGCGATGTATTCGTCTAGGAACACAATCTGCTCGTTAGTTGCTTTCTTTGCCCAAACGCCCGCAAGCACTTCACCTAAATCAGCGACTACGGCATCTGCTTCTTTCAACAATTGAAAGCGCACGCTAGAGTGCAGTTCAGGATTTTGTTCAAAGATAGCCATGATGTTGGTTGAAATCATGTCAGTAACAATGTCTTCTACACTTTCATTTCCTGTATCACCATTACTGTTGGTAAATACATCCAAATTGAACGATAAGTGCTCGATTAAAGCCAAATAGCCATCGGTTTCTACAACCACAATAAATCTCCGTTTTAAGCTCTAGAGCAGATTAATACGTATTAAGCTAATACTATGTAAATGAAGTCATTTGTCATCATTTTATTATCAAAAGTCGTATTTAAATGATCCCTGTTAGCATTTAAGCTCAAAATTGAATCAATATACAAATAAAGCCAGAAAGTTCGACTTAGCAATAGCTTTCAACATTTTTAAATACGCAAGAACATAAGTTTTGCTATCCATGACTTACCCTAGCATGAGTACCTACTAAAATTTAAGCGTAAACAATAACAACCCATGCGCACTTTTCTAGTTAGTAGCCTAACATTGAACGTCAACTGTGAGGTTTATTCCAAAGTGCATATGGCTACCATTTGTCATTTTTTATCGAGTTATCAATGGTATTGAATTAGCTTGAGTTCACAGATTAGCCAATTCATTCATCATAAGAAGGCTTAGAATTAAGAACATTGACTAGTGCGTCTATAAATCGCTCAGTTTTATCCTAAACTATTGTTAATCAACAAACCGTATTTCTAACCAACCGTTCTTTGAGGATTTCCTATGTGGCAGGCCATTTCTCAACAGCTTTCAGATACACTTTTATTCAACTTTCAGATCACTGAACGTACTAAGGTTTCTGGTGGTGACATTAACGATTGCTATATGATTAGCGACGGCAATGAGCGTTATTTTGTTAAGGTAAATCAACGAGAGTTTCTACCTAAATTTGAAATAGAAGCTGAGAACCTGCGCTTATTAAGAGATACCTCCACCGTTTATGTACCTGAGCTTGTGCTTATTGGTAAGACTAAGGAGTGCTCGTTCATTATCCTGAATTACTTGCCAACTAAGCCGCTTGAAACTGGCAATAACAGCTTTGATTTTGGTGTACAGCTTGCCCGACTTCATCAATGGGGAGAGCAAAAAGAGTTCGGTTGCGATCAAGACAATTACATAGGCATTACTCTTCAACCTAATCCGTGGCATAAAAAATGGGGACGTTTTTTCTCTGAACAACGTATTGGTTTCCAACTTCAGCTGTTGAAAGAAAAAGGCATCGAATTTGGCGACATTGACGATATAGTCGACGTGGTGAATATGCGACTAGCGAGCCGTAACCCACCCCCTTCACTACTTCATGGCGATCTTTGGAATGGTAACGTGGCTAATTCAGCGTTTGGCCCTATCTGTTACGACCCTGCATGTTATTGGGGTGACCATGAATGTGATATTGCATTAACAGAATTGTTTCATGGGTTCCCTCAAGAGTTTTATGAAGGCTATCAAAGCGTCATGCCTTTGGACGTTGGCTATACTGATCGAAAAGACATTTATAACTTGTACCATCTTCTCAATCACTGCAATCAATTTGGCGGCGAATACTTAGCGCAAACCGAAGCATGTATTCAGAAGATTCAAGCCGTTTAGTACCAATCACGGTGGTTGACCAAAACGATTCAAGCTATCACGATCGATATAAGCGACTTAGGTTAGTATCAGTTACAGTGAGGAGAACTTGCCATGCATAAATACACAGAAAAACACGTGTCCTGCCCTCATTGCGGGCATGCAATCAGCATAACGCTCGACGCCTCCAATGGCAGTCAGGATTTTTACGATGACTGCCCCGCTTGCTGCAACGCCATTCACTTGGACATGCAGGTCGACGAAGTTAGAGATAGGATAAACCTATCGATTGATGCCGATGACGAACAGGTTTTCTAAAAAAGGTTTGCTAACAAGTATGACTGTTGCCACATGCCTAAAGTCATACTAGCAACAACAAAGCTAAAAAGAGCACATCAAGTGCTCTTTTTATTGTTTAAGCCATCGAATGATACAGCTTGTGATTTTCACTAGTTATTCAGCCGCCAGCTTCAACTTTTATTCGTTTAACCATCATAGTTAAACGTGCAAGCCAGCCTAAAGCTAACGGTTCAGGCTACTTTTTGTTCGCCATAATACGTTCAACGGTATCGACGATCGCTTGTGTTTGAGGGTCGAATTCAATATTGACCTCATCTCCGACTTCACGTCCTCCAAACAAAGTTCGATTCAATGTTTCTGGAATGAGATGCACAGAGAAACGGTTGTCTTCGACTTCACCAATAGTCAGTGAACATCCATCAACACCAATGTAGCCTTTACTTAGCACGTACTTCATCGACGCTTCTGGCATTTCAAACCATAGTGTACGGTTGTTTTCCGTTTTGATGACTTCAACCAGTTTTGCCATTAGCGTAATGTGTCCGGACATGCTGTGGCCACCAATTTCATCACCGAACTTAGCTGCACGCTCTACGTTTACTTCGTCCCCAATATTCAACTGACCGAGATTAGTTAATCTTAACGTTGCTTGCATTAAATCAAACGCAACACGGTTTCCTGAAATTTCAGTTACCGTTAAACAACAGCCATTATGAGCTACTGAAGCACCAATCGCTAAGCCCTCTACCATTTTGTCTGTCAACTCAATGGTATGGGTTTGAAACGACTCTTTTTTGTTTATCGCAACCAGTGTTGCCATACCTTGAACGATACCTGTAAACATAAGATTCCTATTTAGCATTTTAGTAACAGTTTTTCATAGCAGTTATTGTGACATTTCTTTATGATTCGTCCAGTGGAAGCTTAATGATCAGCGTCTTTGATTTCTTCAGAGTGTCCATTCCCACATTTTCAATCTAATTTAATCTCTAATCTGGAGTAATTTGTGCATCGTTACAAAGAAGAAGCCTTGAATCTAATCAAACTTGCGACCCCAGTGTTGATCGCATCTGTGGCACAAACCGGAATGGGTTTTGTCGATACTGTGATGGCAGGTGGCGTAAGTGCGATTGATATGGCCGCAGTATCTATTGCTGCGAGTATTTGGTTGCCTTCGATTTTGTTCGGTGTCGGCTTGCTGATGGCATTGGTCCCTGTTGTTGCTCAACTTAACGGTTCTGGTAGACAAGCAAAGATTCCATACGAAATTCAACAAGGCATAGTGCTTGCGTTAATTATCTCATTACCAATCATCGGTGTACTGTTCCAAACTCAAGCAATACTTGAGCTGATGGATATAGAAGTCTTAATGGCGAAAAAAACCATTGGCTACATGTATGCAGTCATGTTTGCGGTACCAGCCTTCTTACTTTTTCAAACTTTGAGAAGTTTTACTGACGGCATGTCTTTGACGAAACCCGCGATGGTCATTGGTTTTATCGGTTTGTTATTGAATATCCCGCTCAACTGGATGTTTGTATACGGTAAGCTTGGCGCACCGGCTCTTGGTGGTGTTGGCTGTGGCGTCGCAACCGCTATCGTATACTGGATAATGTTTGCTCTGTTGTTTGCGTATGTGCTGACTTCAAAACGACTAGCGAAGATCAACATCTTTGGTCAATTCCATAAACCAGAGTTAAAGGCACAAATTCGACTGTTCAAACTCGGCTTTCCTGTTGCTGCTGCTCTGTTCTTTGAAGTGACCTTGTTTGCTGTTGTTGCGCTTCTGGTCGCTCCATTAGGCTCATTGATTGTTGCTGCGCACCAAGTTGCGATCAACTTCTCGTCTTTGATATTCATGATTCCAATGAGTATAGGCGCAGCTGTCAGTATTCGTGTTGGTCATAAGTTAGGTGAAAACAATACCGAAGGCGCAAAGATTGCTACACATGTTGGCATAATCGTTGGTTTGGTGACTGCATTGATGACAGCGGCCTTGACAGTGTTGTTCAGAGAGCAAGTATCATTGCTTTACACAGAAAACACAGCAGTAATCACCATTGCAATGCAGCTGCTTATTTTCGCTGCGGTTTATCAATGTACTGATGCAATTCAAGTGATAGCTGCGGGCGCTCTTCGTGGATACAAAGACATGCGATCGATTTTTAACATTACTTTCGTCGCATACTGGTTACTTGGCCTACCGATCGGTTACATTTTAGGTATGACAGATTGGATTGTTGAGCCTATGGGCGCTCACGGCTTTTGGATTGGTTTCATTATCGGTCTAACATCAGCCGCTATTATGCTAGGCATGCGTCTTCATTGGATGCATAAACAGGATGATGACGTGCAGCTCGAGTTTAGTTCTCGTTAATTTAGCTCTCAACAAACAGCAAGAATCGATACCGCATACAAAAAGAGCTCTGATTTTCAGGGCTCTTTTTATAAGGTAAGCGTAGACAGGCATTTATTTCTAAGTCGATATAGCATTTGTCGGGTCACTATATCGAGTATGTCTTAATATTCACTTTTCTCTCTGACAAAACGCGCAAATTTGGGCTTGCCATTTTGAGTGAATCCGTTGTATCGAAAGGTAATTCGACTACCAATCTCTGGCGGCGCCAATCTCAATTTATCGCTAAACCCGCTTCCTATGTAAAACTCAACACCCCCTTCGGTATGAACCAGTATCGAACCCATCATTCCTTTGTATTTACCCGTCCCACCTTTATAGCCAATCACCGTTGCTTCGGCATCGTGGTGCCTTTTCAATTTCAACAAATCATTACTTCGACCTGCTTGATAGCGACTGGTGATTTTACGCAGCATCAAACCTTCACCATTACGTTCATCCACATTGTCTAATTGGTGAAACAAGGTCTCTTCGTTATGAATTGGATAATGCTCGACATAACCAACGTGGGACTCATTAATCACACTGACCCAATGAATAATATTGTAATAGCGTTTCTGATAATCACCTGCTGCGCCAGGCATATCAAACAACATAAGATCAATCTTTCTCCATGCGGTATCACTGGGTATATGATCCAAAACAGTTTGTTGAACGATATGAAAATTACCTCTTCCAGCCCACAACTCTCCTTCTAACTGAACTTTTGGCAGTTTTTCTATAAACCAATTAGGTGCATAAATTCGGTTGCCATTGCGAGTATAAAGATGTTCGCCATCCCACAAGGCTCGAATACCATCTAGCTTTTCACTGGTCCAGTATTGAGAAACATCGATGCCTTGCTGGTAGTTGTTGGCTAAAACCAAGTGTTCTGGTGGTAAGTAAGAAGAATGAGATGTGAATGAACAAGCCCAAAGGGTCGCAATCGCCAATTTCGTTAATCTCATTGTTTGCTCTCTTTTTATCCCAAGTACGCTATATCCTAAATGGTCCTTAGTTTCAGTATGTGGTATTTAATTAAAGATGCGACTCAACCATCAACCTTATTCGGACTAGCGTTTCATTCGCAAAACTAATTGGTTATAGCTCTCAAAAAGCCACTCATTTTTAGTTCTCAGAATGAGAATTTAACTTTCTCAATATGATAACCAATTCAAACACCAATTTAAGCTATTGAAAATAAACAATATAAAAGTTGGCATATTACGTGCTCTTGTTAACTCATACATTCAAGGAGATAACGCTATGGAATTACGTAAGATTGACTTAAACACAACCACATTGACTCTTTCAATTTTTGGTAACCTAGACGCAGCGGGTAGCCGAGATGCTCAAACCGATATTGATGATGTTATTTCAAACGATGGTCACCAAGAAATCGAAGTTGATTTCAGCCAAGTTCAGTTTCTTGATTCATCAGGCGTGGGGGCTATTGTATACATGTTCAAACGTCTTACTGAGCGAGAAAGGAACATGCGCTTAGAAAATGTATCAGGCCAACCACTTGAAATCATGAATTTATTACGCATCGGTCACGCGATCCCAGTTAACTCAAAAAATCCTACTAATTCATGAAGATCCACTAAGCTAGAAGTAACAAAAAATAATAATAAAAAAAAAAAACAAGGACGTTGGCATGAAAATACTGAAAAACTACATAGCCCTTTCTCTGTCTGCTCTACTTCTGGGTTGCACAAGCTACCCAGAACATGGTACCGGCGGATTAGCTGAAAGTTACGATTCCACAAACTATCAAAATTCAGATTTCTCGCCTGTTATGCCAGACGAACCTCTAGGCCCAGAACACGGCCTGCGTTTCGATTGGCAACTAGCAAAACTCCATCTAGATGCCCTAATACAAGAAGGGGCACGTTGGTGCTTCCCTGCGGCTGTCGTTCAAGCTATCGAAAAACAAAACCGTATCGCTCGTGAACTGCAAGGCGGATTGCTGTTAGATGCAGCTAACGATTTGGTTATCCAAAGAAAGCGCTTGAATGAACTGGAAGTTCAACTTGATTACGTGACTTCTCAAGCGCGTTGCGAGCCACCTAAAAACGAAAACCAATTCCGTATGCAACTTTCTGTCATTCAGCAACTGTACGATTTACTCAACGTCGACAACCAATTCGCTGAAAACTCAACTGAAGTTAACCCAAAATACATGGGACGACTTGCTGAAGCGACCAACCTATTGAAAGAACACAAATCGCTGGACTTAGTTGTCACTGGTCATGCCGATGCTTCAGGTCCTGAAGAATACAACGACAAACTGGCACTTGGACGTGCTAAACAAGTAGAACGTTACCTAACTATATTTGGGTTAGATGCTCTTAGAATTAAAGCTGTTTCTGTTGGTGAAACCGTACCACTTTTCGAAGGTGAAACAGACGGGACACACCTGACCAATCGCCGAGTAAGTATTGAAATTATTTCGCCTGAAAATGCTGAGAAAATGGGAGGTGCGCTATGAAAATTATAATGACGCTGATTTTCAGCATCTCGCTTTGTTTTTCGACACTGACCACTGCTGAAGATGAGTTTACAGGTGCAGTACAAGTGGGCGATCTTATTCAAGTTAATGTACCCGGTGAAAGCACTTTGAACACAGGCTTCCAAGTCGACAAGCGCGGCCGAATTACCCTTCCTGAAGTCGGCACTGTGTTTGTTGCGGGTTACGATAATGACCAATTAAATAAAGTAGTGTTAGAGGCACTGGCAACCGCTTACAAAGATCTATCAAACGCTTCCGTTTATGTGAAAGAACAGCAAATTATTATCTCTGTCCAAGGTTACGTTGAGCAACCTGGTGAGTACACATTGTCACTGGGTTCTAGCATTCAGATGGCATTGTATGCTGCGGGTGGTTTACGTCCCGGTGCACAATTAGACAAACTCATCCTAAAGCGTGGCTCCGATAACACAGAATTTAACTACAAACGTTTCTTAGATTCAGGGGACGAATCAACTCTTCCAACCCTTCAATCGCTCGATTCGTTGTTTGTTCCAGCGTCTCCTTTAGTGGGCAACATTGAACAAGAGTTTGATGCCGCGAAGCTTGCTAACTCAGGTGATAGCGCTGATTCTCGTAACTCTATCAAGGTTTTTGGTGAAGTAAATGCTCCAGGCTCTTTTACCTATAAAGAAAACTCAGACTTAGTCGACGTATTGATGCGATCTGGTGGCGTAACGCGTTACGCAAGTGTCGAGCAAATCCGTGTTATCTCGAACAACACACCGACTCTGTTCAACTTAAAGCGCTATCTAGATTCTGGCGATGAAAGCATGCTTCCAATTCTCCGTCCGGGTTCAACGGTTTTTGTCCCTAAACAGGAAGAAGAGATTAAATCTGGTGCGAACACGGTTTATGTCATGGGTGAAGTTGCTGCGCCTGGTGCTTTTGAAGGAAAAAAAGGCGCGACCTTTATGGATATATTGGCTAACGCAGGAGGCCCTACTCGCTTTGCTGAATCGAGACAAATCCGTGTGATCAAATCCAACGGTCGCGTACTTAAGTTCGATCTGGCCGCTTATACAGAAGGTCTTGCAAATTCAGCTCCCCCTTCAATTCAAGCGGGTGATGCGATTTTTGTTCCTGAGAAAACAGACATGAACGAAAAATCATGGTTAAAAATCACACCAGACAGAGCCGTTAACGTGATTGGTGAAGTGAACCGACCTGGCCGTATCGAATGGTCAGATGAAATGAACTTCATGGGCTTGTTAGCACACGTTGGCGGTCCAACACTACGTGCAGACACCTCAAAGATTGAAGTTGTGACAGGTAGAAAGTTAGTTGTGTTTAATCTTGATGAGTTCATTAAAAATGGCGCACCGCGTGATCAAATGCCTTATATACGATCAGGTTCTATCGTAAGAGTGCACGACTTACCACAAGACCCATCCGACAATAAATCACAATGGGTACGTCAAAGCTCAGACGCTTCAATCTACATTTTTGGACAAGTGAATGCGCCAGGTCGTTACCGCTTTACAAAAGACATGCACTTCTTAGATATCTTGTCAGCAGCTGATGGTCCAACTAAGGACGCTGACATACATAATGTTCGTGTTACACACCGCGATAAAACTTATTCTAAGGTCAGTAAACTGAACCTGTCGCTGTATTTTGAAACAGGTGATGAATCGTTACTGCCAAACGTAACTACTGGGGATACAATCTACATCCCAGAAAAAGGCAAAAACTGGTTAGATACACCAAAAGAAGAGACGGTTCGTGTCCTTGGTGCCATTAACAACCCTGGTCGATATGTGTTTAATGACAACATGACCATTCTTGATATCTTGGCCGAAGCCGCAGGCCCTACAGACAGTGCTTACGTAGAAAAAATTACCATTGTGAACATGTCTTGCTGCCAAGGGCAAGCTCGCACCTTTGACCTTGTTGAATTTAGTAAAACTGCCAATATTTACAACCTACCGGTGCTGCGCGCAGGAGACACGATTTACATCCCTGACCGCCGTGAAAGCTTTATTGAAAAAGCACGTGTAGGTTTAGACGACATCTTACGCATCACGACCACTATCGTCCTAATAGGAGCGTTATAATGACTATTTCAGCAACACATGCCGAAGTTGAACAATTGTACCTAGCTTCAGAACTTAACGATCAACGTTCAATTTGTGTCACTGCTTGCCACTCTGGTGACGGCGTAACATCTGTTGCTACTGCACTTGCAGAGCGTTTCTTATTGGCGGGTCATTCGACTCTATATGTTGATCTTAACTTGTTTAATCCCGCTTTTAAGAATGTGAACGTGCTTGAAGAAGATCAGTCGGGGCAACTTATTGAACACATCGAATCACAGCGCATGTTCATAGGCGTCCCAGCTCCGGACGTGGTATCGACTCAATTGGCATATAAAGACCCAGCAACGCTTCAAAAAGCAGTGACTCAATGGTTAGAAAAGTATGACCGTGTGATCGTTGACACCTCACCTTTGCTCAATATTAATAAAGGCAATATTCCAGCTCAATCGGTTGCGAGTGCTTGTGATGGTGCGCTGCTGGTTGTTGCTTACGGAGAAACATCAATCCATCACCTTGCTCAAGCGAAGAAATTACTCGAAGCGAAGAGTATTTCTATGATGGGTTGTGTGATGAACATGAAACAACACCCTAGTTTTGCTCAAGAGCTTGTTAGACAGGTGAATCGGATGAAGTTTATCCCTCAAAAAGTTCGCGACAACTTGGCGAATAGACTTCATCGCAATGAATTCTTGAATTTACCAATGTGATGGCCTAATTCTTCAACAGAATTAGGTTTCGGCACCATTTGTATCAAATACTTCGAGCTCGTCAGATAATAAGATTTAAATAGCATTTACTCGCTGCCATTCTAAAGTGACAGAGACCTGTTTAGTCGTTTCCCTTTACTTTTCACTCAAATCAAAATTGATAATTTTTGCCGAAATTAACTGTTAAAATCAGATTTTAAAGCAAATTCAACGCATTTCACACTCGCCAATCATGGTCTTAGCACCTTCAAATCCACTCTAAAATCAACACCTCTGTGCCTAATTTCGCTGGAATGTGACCCAGACTGTTAAAGTGCCACGTAGATCGCATCAAAGATGGAATTTGTACGATTATTCCCTAAGATTATAAATAGAGGTGGTTTTTGACGAATTTGTAATAGTTTGACAAAGTTATCCGATGGCTGTGAAACACAGTGGATGAATCAAGCGAATCACACTTATCTGCTTTGCGCGCTTATCTACTCTGTTTTATCCCATCCCTCCTTCTGCTCAAATGGTTCAATACACAGAAAGGATCACCATCGAGCAATTTAGTTAGTCAAGTGACCTTGATTAGCTTGGTTGTATTATTAAAGAGAAAGGAAACTCAATATGAAATACAAGTTAAGCTCCGTATTTTTGTTAGTAGCAGCAGCCAGCGGTAATGCTAACGCTGGAGAATGTGGCAGCGTAACAATCGCAGATATGAACTGGAACTCTGCAACACTGATCGCCAATATCGACCAATTCATCTTAGAACATGGTTATGGTTGTGACGCTGAACTTATCCCTGGTGACACCATGCCAACTGGCACTTCTATGATTGAAAAAGGCCAACCCGATGTCGCACCAGAACTTTGGAGTAACAGCCTTAAAGACGCACTTGATAAAGGTGTGAACGAGAAACGCCTCCGCTATGCAGGAAAAGCACTAGTAAACGGTGGTGAAGAAGGCTTTTGGGTTCCAGCTTACTTAGTTAAACAGTACCCGGAGATGGCGACCATCGAAGGTGTACGTAAAAACGCAAGCATGTTTAAACACCCTGAGGACCCAGATACATCTGCATTCTACAGCTGTCCAGCTGGTTGGAACTGCCAAATTAGTGCCGGAAACTTGTTTGAAGCGCTTAAGTTAGAAGATAGCGGCTTCACTATTGTTGACCCAGGATCGAGTGCCGGTTTATCTGGGTCGATCGCAAAAGCTTACGAACGCGAAGAAGCTTGGTTTGGTTATTACTGGGCACCGACTGCCGTTCTTGGTAAATACGACATGGTGAAAGTTGACTTTGGAAGTGGCGTTGACGAACAAGAGTTCCTTAACTGTACAACTAAAGAAGACTGTGACTCACCGAAAGCTACCATGTACCCGCCTTCGCCAGTCCATACTATTACGACAGAAAGTTTTGCGTCACGCGCACCCGAAGCGTACGACTACTTTACTAAGCGTGGTTTCACTAACGACAAAATGAACTCACTTCTTGCTTGGATGGAAGATAACCAAGCAGATGGTGAAGAAGCGAGTATCCATTTCTTGAGCGAGTTCCCAGAAGTGTGGCACCCATGGGTTTCGGAAGAAGTGGCTAAGAAAGTTGAAGCTGAGCTGTAATACTACGTTTGGCAATAGCCAAACTTACTAAGTTTGATCGCCGTTATTTTTGAACATCGCTAGATTCACTGATAGCTAGGAGTCAACGATAACTGCAGTTCAACAATCATTACGCTCAATAAAATGGAAATAACGTCGCTATACTTGATGTTATTCATGATTCGGAGCCTTGTTCGCTAACACTACTTTAATTACCCCTAACTTATAAAAATGGGGTTAGCTTAACGAACAAGTGGCTCCGGACTATAAGGATATAAAAATGGCTGACAGCAATTGGTTATCAAGCTTTCCTGAGATGGAACGCTCTGATTTGCGAGCAATAAAAAAGGCGCTAGATGGCGCATACCGTGAATTTTCCCGTGAATACGGAGAAATGATCGAATCACTATTTGATCCCCTTCTTTCCTTCCTTGTTTGGTTTGAAAAACTCCTTATTTCGACCCCTTGGCTTATCGTACTTGGCGTTTGTACCGCTCTAGTTTACGCCGCGAGTCGTTCTTGGAAATTGGCTTTGGGTTGTGTCTGCTCCCTGCTTCTCATCGGTTACTTTGGTATGTGGGAAGATACGATGCGGACACTCAGTATTATAACAGTATGTACTTTAGTCTCCATTTTCCTAGGGATCCCAATTGGTATCGCGATGGCTCGTTCTAATCGCGTGCAATCAATCGTGACACCACTCCTCGACATCATGCAGACCATGCCTGCGTTCGTTTACCTAATCCCAGTAGTGATGCTTTTGGGTATTGGTAAAATCCCAGGTTTAATCGCCGTTGTGATTTACGCTATCCCACCAGTAATTCGTCTTACTAACCTTGGTATACGCTTAGTAGATAAAGAAGTGTTAGAAGCCGCGACAGCATTCGGGGCAAGTAAGAAACAACGTTTGTGGGGTGTTCAGTTACCGCTTGCGATGCCAACGATTATGGCCGGTATCAACCAAACCATCATGATGGCACTGTCTATGGTTGTTATCGCCTCAATGATTGGCGTTAAAGGCTTAGGGCAACCGGTTCTTAAATCAATCACTAACCAATATTTCACTTTAGGCCTAATGAATGGTTTCGCGATTGTGGCTTTGGCTATCTTATTTGACCGAGCTTCACAAGCTTATGCACGTAGAACCAACGCACACCTAGGAGGATTCAAACATGACTAAACCATTGATTGAAATTAGTGGTCTATACAAAGTGTTTGGACCAAAACCAATGTCAGTGATGAACCGAGTTACCAACGGCGAGCACAAAGATGCCATATTGGCAGACACTGGTCACACTGTTGGTTTAAAAGAGATTAACCTAGAAATTAACCGTGGCGAGATATTCGTTATCATGGGGCTTTCTGGTTCTGGTAAATCGACACTAATTCGTCACTTCAACCGCCTAATTGACCCGACTCAAGGTAAGATCACCGTCGAAGGTATTGATGTCATGAACCTTAATACCAAAGAACTAGAAGAGTTTCGACGCCATAAAATGTCGATGGTTTTTCAACGTTTTGGTTTAATGCCCCATCGAACGGTCATTGAAAACGTTGCGTACGGTCTCGAAGTTCAAGGGATCAAGAAACAGCAGCGGCTAGCAAAGGCGACTGAGTGGCTTGAAACCGTTGGGCTTAAGGGTTATGAGCAACAATACCCTGCTCAACTCTCTGGCGGTCAACAACAACGTGTCGGCTTATCGCGTGCTTTATGTACTGACGCTGAAATTCTACTGATGGATGAAGCCTTCTCGGCGCTCGATCCGTTGATTCGAAGCGAAATGCAAGATCAACTGATCGAGCTACAAGAGAAACTTCATAAAACGATTATCTTCATCACCCACGATCTCGACGAGGCACTACGTTTAGGTGACCGAATTGCAATTTTGAAAGATGGTGAGTTGGTCCAACAAGGTACGCCTCACGAAATTCTGCTTAACCCTGCGGATGATTATGTTGAAGCATTTGTAAAAGACGTGAACCGCGCGCGTGCATTAACGGTTGAGACGGTGATGCAGCCTCCTCTTTACCGCATCACTTCAGAAACGATTGAAGGTGCGCTTGCTCAAATGAAGATGCTGAAAAACGATTACGCTTACCACGTAACAGATGAGGGCTATCAAGGCTTAGTCACTCAAGAAAGCCTGCAAGACGCCGTGGAAGATGTGTCAGTACACGACTTCAGTGAAGAGATATATGAGGAAGTACCAGCGGTACTTCCTGATGCTGTTATCGAAGAAATATTGCCTGATACAATGTCATGTGATTACTCCCTACCTGTTGTTGATGAAGATGGTAATCTTAAAGGCGAACTAGAACGAAGTGCTGTTGCTGAAATATTCACTGAGAATAGCGAGGAAGAAGTAGAGCCAGCCCCAAAGCCGAAACCAAAGATTGATATTGATAAGGCTTCTTAGCTTAATTTGTTCGCTCTTAAGCTTTTAAGCTTCGGAGTTTATCGTTAGTTGGCACTTAACTAACTGCAATAGCCTAGGCCACTGTATGAATAAATGCAGTGGCCTTTTTCTTTTCTTAGCTTTCAGCGTGCGTCTCTTTGCTTGTCATTCTGACTCAATCTAATGCAAATTCGTTTACTAATCACCTAAGTTCATATTTCTTGAGTAAATATTAGAAAAATCAGAGTATTACTTCTATAACTTTACTAGATACACACTTCCATATTAACTGATTCATGCCATAGTTTTTAAGCCAAGCAGTTGAAATTATTCTAGAAAATGACTAAAACTTAATAATACTCATGGATATTAGCCTCAAGCTAACGTATTTCCTCAACACACAATGAAAGGATTTAGTGTGAATAATTCGACTTTAGCTTCAGAAACATCTGCTGGTTTGAATGAACAAGCGAATGCACAACTGGCCGATACAGAGCTTGTAGATGAAAGTATCTTAGAACAAATGATTCGTGATACGAGTGCAGAGATTATTCCAATTTTAATCGATCATTACGTAGAAGAATCACAAATCCGTTTGGCCGCAGTAAGACAAGCAGCCAAAAATAACGATATTCAAGCTCTAGAGTTTGAAGTTCATACCGTCGGCAGCACTGCACTCGCGTTAGGTAACCGCCCTCTGTCTGTGCTCGCTCGAACGTTAGAAAAACAATGTTTAGAACAAAAGCATGATGAAGTATTTCTTAGAGTTGATGAACTGTTAGAGCTTGCAGAACGTTCGATTAAAGCCCTACTAAAAAGAAAAGACCAAGGCTTTGGTTAAACCTATTTGAATATCAATATTGGCTAGTTGCCGCTATAACATCACTCTTGTAAAGACAAGCTTAAGCATAGTCAGTGTCAGCGATCGCTAAAGCCAATTGTTTATTAGAATATTGCATGCGGTAGGTAACAATTACACTAGTTTCGTATTGATGGTCACATATCACTATGTTATTGATTGGTTAGGATAAAGTTTCAAAAGGAATTATACAATGCGCCCTAAAGTATTGTTGGTTGAAGACTCCACCTCCCTTGCCGTACTTTATAAACAGTACGTTAAAGATGAGCCATACGACATATTTCATGTCGAAACTGGCGCTGAAGCCAAAACATTTATAAAGAGACATGCACCACAGCTCGTCATCCTCGATTTAAAACTACCGGATATGCCAGGCGAAGAGGTCTTAGATTGGATCAGTGAGAACGAGGTTCCGACTGCGGTTATCATTGCAACAGCACACGGCTCTGTGAATATCGCCGTTGACCTCATTCAACGAGGTGCAGAAGATTTCTTGGAAAAACCCATTCAAGCAGATCGCTTAAAAACATCGGTTAATCTTCACTTGCGCAGAGCAAAGCTCGAAAACTTGGTCGACGATATTCAAACCAAATTCGATCGTGACCGATTCCATAATTTCATAGGCTCTTGCCTACCGATGCAAGCCGTTTACAAAATCATTGACTCAGTTGCGCCAACTACAGCCAGTGTTTTTATCAATGGTGAGAGTGGTACAGGTAAAGAAGTCTGTGCGGAAGCGATACACCAAGAAAGTCAACGTAGCGATAAACCGTTCGTTGCGATTAACTGTGGCGCTATACCTAGAGACCTAATGGAAAGTGAAATCTTCGGTCATATCAAAGGTGCTTTTACTGGTGCGACAACCGATCGAAAAGGTTCAGCCATGCAAGCTCATGGCGGCACCTTATTTCTCGATGAGCTTTGTGAAATGGAACTGGAGATGCAGAAAAAGCTCCTCAGGTTCTTACAAACAGGTACTTTCACACCACTCGGTGGTAACCGCGAGATTAAAGTCGACGTTCGAATCATCTGCGCAACCAACCGCGATCCACTGGTTGAAGTGGAAGAAGGCCGGTTCCGTGAAGATCTATACTACCGTGTGCACGTTGTGCCTATCGAGATGCCACCACTAAGAGAACGCGGGAGTGACATTGTCACCTTGGCGAACCACTTCTTAAAGCTATATGCCAAGCAAGATAAGAAAAAATTCAGATCGATAGATAAAGAGACGCAAGCGTTGTTGAAGCGTTATCCTTGGCCAGGCAATGTTCGTCAATTGCAGAATGTCATTAGAAATATCGTGGTGTTGAACAATGAAACCAGTGTGACTAAAGATATGGTGCCGCCACCAATTAATAAAACGGACATCAGAACGTCCAAAAGTGTCAATCCGATACGAAATATGTCGCCAGTAGCAGTCCCCCAACATTCAGCGCCCCCTGAAACCAAGTTACCACCCTTGACACCAGAGGAACTCGAACTCAACTCTGCAACTCAACATCATCAAATACCAGCGCAACAGGCACCAATGACACCGCCATTAATGACCACCGACGGTGCAATTCGTCCGATGTGGCAAATTGAACGCGAAGCCATTCAACACGCGATTAATCATTGTGATGGTAATGTACTAAATGCAGCAGTATTGCTAGAGCTAAGCCCTTCTACTGTTTATCGTAAGAAACAGGCTTGGGAATCGGAAGATGAGTACAATCAAGCCTAGTCATACGGTCCTAACACACCTTACATCGGATCAAGAACAATTGGCTCTTGATCCAAATAAAATTAAGTCAAACGAGATTTGGTTGTTGATCGACAGCCAAACCTTTGGAGGAATCGAAACTCATGTTATTGAATTAGCCCTCGGTTTAATTGAGCACCAAAAACAAGTAAGAGTCGTCCTTCTCACCAAGTTCACCCAAGAACCTCCAATCATTCAACGCTTAACTCAATTACAAATCCCCTTTTGTAACCTTTGCGATCTTGCACCGAATGGTTCGAATGTGTTGTCGCAGATCAGACAAGCAGTTGACCAACATAGACCATGTCTCATTCATGCTCACGGCTATAAAGCGAGTATCATGAGTAAGGTGACAAAGTTATCCTTGGTCAAGCCCAACAAGTTGTATCAGGTATCCACTTACCATGCCGGTGAAACGCCAACAGGAAAAGTGTGGTTGTACGATTTTTTAGATCGATACAGTGGTTTTATCTCAAATCACTCTTTAGTAGTGAGCGACAAAATAAAGGATAAGATCCCCTCTCAAACGACACTGCTCAATAATTTCATTTCAATTCCAGAAAGCCCATCGTCCCTTTTTGCTTCTGGTTTCGTTAAAGATGTTAAAGAAGATACGACAACTATCTATGATATAGGTTTTGTTGGGCGTTTGAGTCACGAAAAAGCAGCCGATAGGTTCGTGACGCTGGCCAACTCACACCCAAGTCATCGATTTCATATTTTCGGAGATGGCCCAGAAAGGCAAATATTAGAGAACAACCCGTCTACCAATCTTACTTTCCATGGACACCAATCATGTATGGATTATGCTTGGCAAATCATCGATGTGTTGGTGATACCTTCTCGATATGAAGGATTACCGATGGCGGCACTCGAAGCAATGGTACGTGGTATTCCAGTAATCGCGGCTGCGGTTGGTAATTTACCACAATTGATTGAACATCAAACCAGTGGTTACATTGCCAAAAATGAAACTGAACTCAACACTTGCTTAGAAAATTGGTTGCGACTTTCACTTAAAGGAAAAACAGCGATGAGTCATAAAGCAAGAAACACGATCGTCGAAAGGTACTCTCCACAAGCGGTTATTCCCCAAATATTGGATTGCTATGATTGCTAATTGTCATCGAATCAACGCTTTTCGTCGATAGATCCTGTCTAGTTAACCAATTCGATCTCTGTAACGCTTCTATTCAATCTGATTCTCAATTTGAAATAACCTCAAAACCCATCGAAACCTGCCAGGTAAATAATCATTAAATTCAATGATTTAATTACAATTCACATGTGGCACTCACCTTGCTATCTATTAATACGCGCAAAATTTTTCTATTGAGTTTAGAAGCCGATATTTCGTAAATTTTAATCATGATAGTTTTCAGAAAGTTCGACTACCTGAATCCGTTGATGTGCAAGCCGCAAGGAGATGCGATGAACTACCAAGCCAACAGAACACCACTCATTATTGGGCTTTCAACCATGAGTCTAATAATTGGTGCTGCTTGGTATTTAGTTCCTCATCCTGCGGTGGTTATCGTGCTTGCCTTTATACCGCTGGGCGCTTTATTCGTTATCAATAAAGCGTTTTGGTTTGTGCTTTTGTTCGTCGTATTTTCATTCTTCAGAATTCATGAGGCACTACCTCAACTTTACCCATTAAAGATACCTCTACTATTATCTTTGGGAGCATTATCGGCACTGCTATGGCATTCGTTAATCAGTAGAGAGCTTAAGATATTCTGGCACCATTCACTGAGCTGGCTGGCCATCTTTTGGTTGCTGACCATTGTTGGCCTTGTGTTCGCATCTAGCCGTTCAATCGCATTTGCAGAATTTAAAAGCATTTATTGGAAGATCATCGTCATGACGCTCGCCATTACTTGGTTGGTTAATACGACGGAAAACCTCGCAAAGACAGCGATGACTATTATCTATGCAGGGGCTTTAGTGAGTATCATCGCTGTTTATAATTCAGTAAACGGTATTGGTATTGTCGAAGGTTCTAGGGTGACTATTGGACGAGATTTAGGCTCGATGCTCGGTGACCCGAACGATCTCGCCTTGGTGTTGCTTTTCCCGCTCGCATTCGCCATTAGCCAAACCATTACACCCGGTATTTCCAATTTCAAGCGGATAATTAGTGCATTAGTTTGTGTCTTATTGTTAGTTGCGATTATCGCTACTCAAAGCCGAGGTGGGTTACTTGGCTCGATTGCGGTTGTTGGTATCTTTGCTCTGAAACTCATTCGTTCAAAAGTGCTATTAATATCATTGGGGGCGGTCGGCGCGATAGTACTCTATTTTGTCGCAGGTATAGGCGATAGATCATCTGGAGGGGCAGCGGAACAAGGTATTGATGAATCTGCCATGGGGAGAATTTACGCTTGGGAAGCGGCCTTTAAAATGGCGGTAGAAAATCCATTGACAGGTGTTGGCTTAAATAACTTCTACTCAAACTACTTCTTCTATAGCTCCTATTGGGACGGCTTGAATCACGCAGTTCACAGCACATGGTTTGGCGTTCTGGCAGAAACAGGCTTTATTGGCTTAGTCATTTTTGTCACTTTGATTATCTCGTTAATCAGAACCTCAAGAGCCACACTAGCACGGTTATCTCAAGCCAGTACGTCTGTCGTACCCGAACTTAATGCCGTCGCTTATGCCGTGTATGCCGGTTTAGTCGGTACCATAGTATCTGGCACCTTCCTCACACAAGGCTTCAACTGGCCAATTTACATTCTAGCTGCACTTACAGTTTGCGTATCAAACGTGTCTCATACTGCTTGTCAAAATGAGAAAACCTAAAAGAAAAACTCTAACTAACTGAAATAAATAAATAAATTTAGTGGCACGTAATGTGAAAGTACATCTATATAACAACATAGAAGGAACTTCATTATGACGTCAGCATCCATACATCAATTCAAACATTGGCTTAAATTTCATCCTAATTCTCGAATTAGAAATGTATTTTTCATTTTGAAAGACCTAAGAAGCGCCGAGCTACCTACCCCACAAATACTTAATCGCTGCCTATACCAAGCACACAAGTTGGTTGCAAATATGGTTTCTGGCTTTACCCGATTCTTCTACTGGACGCCCACATTCAAAGGCAGAATCGCTCAATGTGGAAAGCATTTGTATCTATACGGTGGCTTGCCATTTGTGAGCGGTCCACTACAGATTTCAATTGGCGATAACTGTCGTATCTCTGGCCACAGTACATTTTCAGGCTGTACTCAGCCATTAGAGAGCTTAGAGCACCCTCTTCTTTCCATTGGTAATAATGTCGATATTGGTTGGCAGTCAACAATTGCCGTGGGAGGTAAAGTCATCATTTCAGACAATGTTCGCATCGCTGGCGGTGCATTCTTGTTTGGGTACTCTGGCCACCCGCTTGATGCAAAACGTCGAGCTGCAGGTGAAGGTGACGACCCTCAACAAATCGGCGACATTGTTCTTGAGCAAGACGTGTGGTTAGGTACTAACGTCACTATAAAAGGTGGCGTGACCATTGGCGAAGGCGCTGTTGTTGCAGCTGGTAGTGTGGTTACGAAAAATATCCCTTCGTTTTCAATCGCCGCAGGTAATCCTGCTCGAGTCGTTGGTCAAATTAAGTCCGAAGAAGTGACGAAATCTGATGCATTTGATTCATTTGAAACTCGTGGAGGTGATCATGCGTGATTTAATCGTATTCGGTGAAGACTTTGGCGGTCTTCCGTCATCGACTCAACATCTTGTTCGTCATCTTGCTAAAACACACAAAGTGCTTTGGGTAAATTCAATTGGTTTGAGACAGCCTAAACTTTCAGTAAAAGATGTCTCTCGTGCGTTCAACAAACTATTGGGTAAGACAAACGCAGTAACACAGAATATGCTCGACTCAAATGGGCAAAGCAACATTACAGTCGTCAATTTAAAGACGATACCGGCACCAGCGTCTAAATTATCGAGAAAGCTGGCGCAACGAATGATGTTGAAACAACTTAAGCCGATTATTGCAGAGCTCAACCTTTACGCTCCAATTCTTTGGACATCACTTCCCACGGCTGTTGACCTATGTGGTCACCTTGGCGAATCTGCAGTGGTTTATTATTGTGGAGACGATTTCAGCGCCTTAGCCGGTGTTGACCATCAAACCATTACTGAGCATGAATCTGAACTCATCGAAAAGTCAGATCTAATCTTTGCAGCAAGCAAGAAGCTCATGACTAAATTTCCTGAAGATAAATCTCAACTATTGCCACACGGAGTCGATGTTGGTCTCTTCTCAACACCAACAGTTAGAGCGGACGATTTGCCGAGTAATCATCGACCAATCGCGGGCTTTTATGGCAGCTTATCTAAGTGGTTAGATTATGAAATGATTGGACATGTTGCTAGCGCAATGCCGGAATGGGATTTCGTCTTTATTGGCCCAAACGAATTAGATAACTTAGCGCTGCCGACACTTAATAACGTGCATTACCTTGGACCACGACCACATCATACGTTACCAAGTTATTCCCAGCACTGGGATGTGAGTCTGCTGCCTTTCGTTGATAACGAACAAATTCGCGCATGTAGTCCATTAAAACTCATGGAATACCTAGCAGCAGGAACGCCTATTGTTACAACGCCATTCCCTGCTCTCTTGCCTTATCAAGAACACGTTACAACCGTTAACAACGCACAACAAATGATAAAGGCACTCGATAGAGCTCGCCAACTTTCAAATTCACCGATATCAATCGTTGAAAAAGACAGCTGGCAGAACCGTGGTAACTTCGTACATTGGATGTTGGAGCTATTATGAATAATCTTAAATTGCGACTATTAGTTCTTTTGAACGCGGCGTGGCGTCAGCGTTACGTAATTATGGTACCGATTCTTATCCTTCCTTTCGTTGGTTTCGGCGTGAGTAAGCTAGCGCCGACAAAATATGATGCTCATACCAGTATGTTGATTCAAGAAACGGCGAAGATGAACCCTTTTTTAGAGGACATTGCCGTTTCAACTATGCTTAAAGATCGCATCAGTGCACTTAGAACACTGCTTCATAGCCGTCATGTCCTCTATTCGGTAGCAGAAGAGCTTGAACTGATTACTCCAAAGATGTCGAGTTTGGACCGTGAGGAAATTATATCTGATTTGTCTAAACGTTTATCCGTGACTCAGCTAGGCAAAGATTTTCTCAAAATCAGCCTAAGCTCAAACACATCGATTGGTATGGAAGCGACCCTTCAGTCTGTCAGCGAACACTTTATTGAGCAGTTGTTAGCCCCGGAACGTTCATCCATTCAAGATTCTAGTGACTTTTTGAAAATTCATATTGATGAACGCAGTGCCGAACTCGCTGATGCAGAAGAAGCATTAGCGCTCTATGTGAATGAAAACGTACACTCAACACCAGAAGTGCAAAGTCAGAGCTTGAATCGTTTAGCTTCACTCAAACAAACACTTGCAGAAAAAGAAGCGGAATTATCTGGTGTTAAAAAAAGTTTAGGTTCGATTGATCAACAATTATCAAAAACCAACCCCGTGATTGGGCGCTTAGAAGATCAGATTATTGATATTCGTAGTGAACTCACTTTGCTACAAGCCAAATACACCGACAGACACAGTGCCGTGCAAGCAAAAGTTCGTGAATTAGATCGCCTTGAGAACGAAAGAAAAATGCTACTCGATCTAAAACAACCGAGTATGAACAGTGATCAGTTATGGGACATTGCCAGTAGCACCACATTGAACAAGTTATCAGATACTCAACCACTTCTTGTGACCCAATTACACAGCTTGCAATTAGTTCGAGCTCAATTTGAATCATTAACCGAAGAGACCAAGAGCCTGAAAACAATGATCTTTGAGTTAGAAAACAAGGCTAACAATTTCGGTGAAAACGCCAAAGAGATGTATCGACTTCAACGTGATGTGAATATCAAACGTCAACTGTACGATGAGTTGACGGAACGTTATGAAATGGCGCAGCTAACCGGGTCGTTAGGTGTATTCGAACAGAACAAACGAGTTAAAATCATCGATTTACCGTTCACTCCGAGCGTAAAGTCAAACATGCCAACCTTCGTGTTTGTCCTAGCAGGACTAGTAGCTGGAATTGGTTTAGGTATAGGTTTGGCAGTGTTATTCGAATTGTTCGACTCTTCCATTAAACGTAAGGAAGAAATCGAAGACATTTTAGGTGTGCCAGTGATCACTGTTATTCCGAGAATGAGCTAGTTCAAAAACCAGCTACGCCGATTTAAATTTGAACCAAGACACCAGCTCAGTGCTGGTGTTTCTCTTTCTAAACGTATTCACTCTTCGACTATTATTTATTCCTGATCTTTGAGCATCTGCCAGTTTAAGCATGTACTTTACCTTCGCTTTCACTCACTCATTCCATCATTGTGTTTTGATTCCTATATTGAGAATGACAAAGCAACAACATAAGAAAAAACATAAGGCCATGATAAATAACAATTAATAAGTTGGCATAACTCGTGCAATTGTCTAATGAGAAAATAACATCGAACAAACTTAGACCATTTTATTGCAGGGAGAAAATTATGGGAAACCAACTCGCTAAACATGGAAAGAAGGTAATACATGTTGTTCAGCACCTTGCACCCGGAGGTCTAGAGACACTTACCTTAGATTTGCTTCGCTTTGCTAAACCGTATGACCAGGTGCTGATTGTAAGCTTAGAGGGAACAAAGCAAGAATCTATCGATAATTGGCCGAAACTAGAGTCTTACCACAACCAAATCGTATTTCTAGACAAAGAGCCAGGCGTTCAATTCAATGTCATTCTCAAGCTAATTAAAGCGTTCAAAGCTATCCGCCCAGACGTGGTTCACACTCATCACATTGGCCCATTGCTGTACGCCGGCTATGCTGCACGCATAACGGGAGTGCCAACACGAATTCACACCGAGCACGACGCATGGCACCTAAACAACACTAAACGTCGTCGCCTGCAAGCTCTTGCATTGAAAGCCGCTCAGCCCACTCTCGTTGCTGATGCTACTCGTGTTTACAAACAACTTTGCCGCGCCTTCTCTTACAAAAACATCATTACTATTAAAAATGGCGTCGATTGTGACAAATTTAGACCGCAGCCAATAACAGAGGCCAGAGCGAAACTCAATCTGCCACTCGACAAACATATTATTGGTTGCGCAGGTCGACTAGAACAAGTTAAGGGCCAAGACCAACTCATCAAAGCGCTTGCCCTACTACCAGCCAATACCATAGTGGCATTTGCTGGAGTCGGTTCTAAGCGTGAACAATTGGCAGCATTAACCAACAAACTGCAATTAAATGAGCGCGTAATATTTCTTGGTTTAGTTGAAGACATGGCAACCTTCTATGGTGCATTAAACGTATTCTGCCTTCCATCCCGATATGAAGGTTTACCGCTTTCAACGCTTGAAGCTCAAGCCTGCAACATCCCGACGGTCGCAATGAACGTTGGAGCGGTTGATGAAACTTTATGCCCAGTGAGTGGCACACTTGTTAAAAGTGGCAGCATTACTGGGCTCGCCAACGCATTGTTAGAAAACCAAAATGAATGCTTTTTATCCCCACGGAGTTACGTACTTGAACATTTCGACATTGTAAAAATGGTCTCCTCTTACAACGACATTTCTAAAGGAGCCTTCGCATGAACGATTGGATACTCGCTGGCTTATTTTTGTTTTCTAGCGCTTTGATTGTTTATCACCACGCAGCATATCCAATACTGTTACGTTGGTATGCACGACACCATCCAGCTCGTACTGTAAGCGAAAACTCTCGTTGCTATAAAGATGTAGAGCAAGACTGCACACTTCCAACTATCACTATCCTTGTGCCTGCATTTAATGAAGAACAATGGATAGCAGATAAGATTCGTAACCTATCCGCTCTTGATTACCCTAAAAAGAAATTGCAAGTGATTATTGCCTGCGACGGATGTACTGACAACACGGTCGAAATCGCGCAGATGACCATTCAAGAAGCGATGTGCAGCGATATTTACTTTGAAATACATGACCATGTACAAAACAGAGGAAAAGTTTCTGTTATCAACGAAGAAGTGACGAGCATAACAAGTGACATCACAGCATTGAGTGACGTTTCAGCGTTGATATCATTGGATGCACTGTTAATCGCAAGTGCGCATTTTGAAAGTGACAAGGTTGGTGTTGTTAATGCGACTTATCAACTATGCCCTACTGGAAACGAAGGTGAAAACACTTACTGGAAGTATCAAACCGTTGTTAAAGAGTGCGAAGCGTCGATGGGCTCTAGTTTAGGTTCTCACGGTGCTTTCTATTTATTTAGAACGAGTTTGTTTGAGCCACTGCCTCTAAATACCATCAATGATGACTTCATTTTACCTATGCAAATCGTAAAACAAGGCTTCATCGCGGTCTACGAAGCACAGATGGTGGCATTAGAGCTTGAAGCATCCAACTTGAGAACTGACTTTAAACGTCGATTAAGGATTTCTGCAGGCAATATGCAGCAAGCAATTCGATTAGTTGGCCTATTCAACCCCAAATTTAAAGGTATCGCGTTTGCGTTCTTCTCCGGAAAAGGATTAAGACTGTTAACACCCTATTTAATGATTGTTTGCTTAGTGTGCTCAGTTCTTCTTAGAGATTATTTAGTATTCGAAGTCATGCTTTGGGCGCAAATTGCTGTTTATAGCATCGGCGTACTGGGTTGCATCATGCCTAAGAATCTCACTAATAAACCGATTTCTTTAATTTCATATTTAATCGTTGGTCATTATGCCAACTTCATTGGTGGCATACGTTACCTACTAGGACTCGAAAACGCCCCTTGGACTCGAGCTAATCGTTAAGGACTGACCATGATGAACATTGACCAACTATCTAACCAAAACTTATACCAAAATAAAATTGCTCGCGCGAAACGTACTTTTGATTTTGTAAGCTCTTTATTCGCGTTAGTTATCTTATCTCCGGTGTTCCCATTTATAGCACTGGCTATTGTGCTAACCTCACGCGGGCCGGTCTTCTATCGTCAATTGCGCGTTGGTAAATCAACACCTGAGAAGATGGAAATATTTGAAATCATGAAGTTTCGCAGCATGTACGAAGATGCAGAAACACGTTCTGGTGCGGTTTGGGCGACTCAGAACGATCCTCGCATCACCCCTGTTGGGCGGTTTCTGAGAAAGATGCGTCTTGATGAACTTCCACAACTATTTAATGTATTAAAAGGTGAGATGTCGCTGATCGGCCCTCGCCCTGAGCGTCCAACCTTTTACAACAAATTGGAAAATGAAATTCCATACTTCGCTGACCGCACATACGGCGTAATGCCTGGTATCACGGGGCTAGCTCAAGTTAATCAAGGTTATGACACGTGCATAGATGATGTTCGTCGTAAAGTCGGTTTTGATCACAGTTACGCTCTGAGTCTATGCTCTGTTAAATCTTGGATTGCAGCAGATCTAAGCATCATTACTAAAACAATTGTTGTTATGTTGGACGGACGCGGTCGCTAAACTTTGGATTTTGTTGCTTAACATTGCTCGATTCTAATTTAACTAAAACCGATGAGTACATAATTACTCATCGGTTTTTTCGATTTTATATACCATTTGATATACGATACCAATCAATTATCCCAAGTCAGCATTCGAACACGTCCATCATTATGAAAATCGAAGACCTTAAACTATTCACGACCGTTGTTGAACTTGGTAGCTTTACCGCTGCAGCTAACGCATTAGATCTACCACGTGCGAATGTCAGTCGACGGATCAACGATTTAGAGAAAACACTCAATATCCAATTGTTCTTTCGTACCACTCGAAGTTTATCGGTCACTAAGTCAGGTGAGCTTTATTATAACGAGTTACTGAAAGCATTAAGTGCACTTGAAAAAGCCAACCACATGGCATCTAACCTTTTAGAAGTTCCACACGGTCGTGTGAAAATTGGTTTGCTTCCAGAGACAGGCGATATCGTTCAATCTACGCTCTTTAAATTCCAAGATTTATACCCTGAGGTTGAACTCGATATAAGAAGTATCAGTAACGGCTTTCTTGACATGTACCGCCAAGGACTAGATCTCGCCATGCATGGTGGCCGCTTAAGTGACTCCAACGTGGTGGCGCGTAAGGTGATGGATTTACAACGTATTTTTGTTGCTAGTCCAGAATACATTGAGAAATATGGCAAACCCTCAACGATTGAAGAACTCTCTCGTTTTCCGTGTGTTTGTTTTCGCTGGCCAAGCGGCGATATAGACAAAGAATGGGAGATATCAGGCCAAGTAGTTAAGGTCGAACCTTCTATCGTCAGCGACAGTATCGGTTTCGTAAAAGGCGCATCAACACGTCATCGAGGTATCGCTCTATTACCAGAACTCATGGTGAGGCAAGAGCTCAAAGACGGTTCACTGATTAACCTTTTCCCGACCGATACTATGCGAAAAGATGAGGCTTGGTTGTTGTATCCACAACGCAAGGCATTGAGTCATGCTAGCCAATTATTGATTGATTTCTTGTTACAAGAACTGCCAAATCTTTAGTTATTGTCATGATTAGCATGACAGTGTTATACCGTTAACACTGATTATCTCTGACTTACATCTAGATACAATTGCTCTATCAATATTTAGGAGCAATTCATGATGCCAATCTATCGCTATTCCCTACTTGCAGCGACTCTTCTGTCTCTTATCGGTTGTAACCAATCCGTTGTAACCACACCATCTGGCATGGGTCAGAAGAAAAAACAAGATCGCCCGATTCAAGTCGTTCAGCTAGAACCACTAGCGAATCAAACTCACAAATCGTTTACAGGTAAACTGAAATCTTCTGAAACCGCAGGCGTGGCATTTCGTGTTCCCGGCACCATCCAAAAGATCCTAGTGTCGACCGGTGATACCGTAGTTAAAGGTCAACCTTTAGCAGAACTTGACCCGCACGACTACCAAGTTGCGTTAGAGGAGTTACAAGCTCGCGCATTAGAGGCGAAATCAGCACACAAACTTGCCAAGGCAGAACTCGCACGCGTAAAACAAGCGATTGATGACAACGCCATTGCTAACGTTAACCTAGACAGAGCAATTAGTGGTTACGAGCGTAGCGAAGCAGCCGTTAAAGTCGTTGAGCAAAACATTCGCCGTGCCAAAGACGCCATTCGTTATACTCAACTGCTCGCGCCTTTCGATGGAATCGTTGCTTCTTCCAACTTCGATCAGTACGAGCAAGTTCTACCGGGCATCTCTGTGTTTACGATTCACAACCCGGACCAACTTGAAGTTAAAATTGATGTCCCTGAAAATCTCATTCATAAATTCAGCTCAGATCAACAATCGCAAATCAGTTGGTATGGGTCAAAACATCAACTAACGGCTTACGCCAGTGAGATCTCGACTCAGCCACATCCAATCAAGCAAACCTACTCAGTGACTTACCGTTTAGCGTTACTCACTGATGAACAAGTATCTGGACAACTCTTACCGGGCAAAGCAGTAACCTTGTCGACTCAGCTAGGTGAAATCTCTAACAACTTCTGTCTACCTTATTCAGCCATCGTGAATCAATCGGGTATCGAGCAAGTGTTCACGATCGAAAACGAACAAGCACAAGGTGTAATGGTTAATGTTGTATCGCTTAACAAAGACTCAGCATGTGTTGAATCGACATTGAAAGATGGCGACTACGTGATCGTTAGCGGATCTCAGTACGTGATCGAAGGTCAGCATTTCTCAAATATCCAAGTCAAGAGCCTGTAGGTAGACCATGATGAATCTAGCTGATTTTGCGATCAAACAACGCACCTTCATCCTGTTTTTCACTGCATTGAGTGTGATCGCAGGCCTATTCTCTTATTTCGATTTAGGCAAGCTTGAAGATCCAAGCTTCACCATCAAAACCGCTGTGGTCGTCACTCTATACCCTGGCGCTTCAGCTGAAGAAGTTGAACAACAAGTCACTGACACCGTCGAAACTAAGCTTCAAGAAATGGCGACATTAAACCGACTTCGTTCGCTGTCTCGCCCTGGTATGTCGATGGTATTTGTAGACTTGAAGGAGTCACTACAATCAGACCAATTACCACAAGAGTGGGATCTATTGCGTCGTAAAGTGTCTGATATGAAGATACTTCTGCCCAGTACCGCCCAAATCAGCGTTGTACAAGACGAATTCTCTGAAGTGTATGGCATGCTTTTCTCAATACACAGTGAAGATGCATCACCTGTCGAATTGCGCCGTTACGCAGAAGAATTACAACGACGCATCAAAACCGTTGATGGCATTAAAAAAGTCGAGCTACACGGCGTTCAACCTCGCGTCGTGCATATTGATATCCCAGACGAACGGCTGGCTCAATACGGTCTATCGATGGCACAAGTTTGGAGTCAACTGAACACGCAAAACACAACATTTGAAGCGGGTAAGTTTTCCGCGGGTAGCGAAAGAATCCGGGTTCAACAATCCAGTGAGTTTTCGTCTCTGGAAGACATCAAAAACTTAATGCTTAAAGGCGGTGTAAGTGAATTTGGCACAGGCCTAATTCGCCTGGGTGATATTGCTGAAGTCACCATGGGTTACCAAGAACCAATGATGACTGAAAATCGCTATAACGGCTCACCCGCGGTGACCTTAGCGATGAGCCCTGTTACTGGCGTTAACGTTGTTTCGTTAGGCGATGACATCAACCGTATCGTGAATGATTTCCAAGCGACTCTTCCACTCGGTGTTGATATCGCAACCGTTGCCAATCAACCAGATGAAGTGCAAAAATCGATTGATAATTTCGTCAACAACTTAGTTGAAAGTGTCGCGATTGTATTTATCGTACTTGCCGTTTTCATGGGACTAAAGAGTGCCACGATCGTTGGTACTAGCTTGATCCTGACTATCCTACTGACCCTAATCTACATGAACTTAACTTCTATTGATTTGCATAGGGTTTCGTTAGGCACGTTCATCTTGGCGTTAGGTATGTTGGTCGATAACGCGATTGTTATAACCGATATGATGATTGTTAAAATCAACAAAGGGATTGACCGTACTAAAGCGGCAATAGATTCAGTAAAAGAAACGGCTACACCGCTGTTTGGTGCAACCGTCATCGCTATCATGGGTGCAAGCCCAGTTATCTTCTCAAAAACAGATGCCGCCGAGTTTTCTAGCTCAGTATTCCTAATCATCGCTTCATCTCTGTTGTTATCTTGGTTTGTCGCGATGACCTTCACTGCACTGATGTGTTGGATCTTCATCAAGCCAACGAAGCAAAAAGAAAATACTAAAATCAGCTTATACCGTAAGAGTGTTAATTGGACCGTAGATAACCCGCTAAAAGCATTGAGCGCTCTGGTTCCATTGATATTAGTAACGGCGCTCGCAATTCCAAGTATTGCTGTTAACTTTATTCCACAAGCCGACCGACCTATCCTGTTTTTGGATTATTGGCTACCGAATGGCGCAAAGGTGGAGCAAACATCGGAAGACATGAAGCGTATCGAAGCTTGGTTATTAGAACAACCGGAAGTGACCAGCATTTCAACCTATGTCGGTGCCGGTGCCCCACGTTTCTCCGTAACCATTGAACCAGAACCGTTTGACCCTGCGTACGGCCAAATTTTAATCAACGCGACTGACTTCCCTTCATTGAGTCCATTAATTGCTCGTGGTGACAAATGGTTAACTGAGGAATTTCCAAACGCCGACCCACGCTTTAGAAGCTTAAAACTCGCAACCTCAGATAAATTCAGCGTTGAAGCTCGTTTCTCAGGCCCTGATGTTAACGTTCTACACAACCTATCTGAACAAGCTCAAGCGATTCTAGCGGAGCACCCCGATACCAAGTACGTTCGTGATGACTGGCGCCAGAAAAGTAAAGTGCTTGAACCTATCATCAACCAAGACAAAATTCGCCTAGCGGGTATTAATAGAGCAGATATCGCCTTTGCAATGAAGCGTGCGTCTGAAGGCATGCCTCTTGGCCGCATGAACCTAAACGATGAGTTGGTGACGATCCAACTACGTGGAACTGAAAGCTCAATTGAATCACTAGAAACACTGCCTGTGCGTTCACTACTTGGTGTGCACAGCGTGCCTCTAGGTCAAGTTATTGATGGGTTCGAACTCACCAGTGAAGAAACTATGATTTGGCGTCGTGACCGTGTGAAAACTATCACAGCACAAGCAGGTGTGGGTCGTTACACCACGCCAGCGGCAGTCAGAAACTCCATCAAAGATCAAATCGAAGCGATTCACCTACCTCATGGTTACAGCCTTGAATGGGGTGGCGAATATTATGACGAACACAAAGCCGTAAGCGATATTCTCAAGCAACTTCCAAAAGCAATCTTGTTGATGGTGATTATCTTGGTCGCGATGTTCAATGGTTTCAAACAGCCCGTTATCATATTCACTACCTTGCCATTAGCTGCAACTGGCGCAACGTTCAGCTTATTGCTGTTAGATAAACCGTTCGGATTTATGGCATTGATTGGTGCAGTAACACTCACGGGGATGATCATCAAAAACGGCATCGTGTTGATGGATCAAATTGAGCTTGAGCGTACCAATGGTCGTTCATTATCAGACGCGATTAAAGAAGCTACCGTAAACCGAACCATGGCAATTTCAATGGGGGCGTTAACCACTGCTCTTGGCATGATTCCACTGTTAACCGACCTGCTATTCGATCAAATGGCCGCAACCATTATCGGTGGTCTTGCCGCTGCAACCGTATTGTCACTATTCGTAATGCCTGCGTTATATAAGCTCTTCTATCGTTCAGAAGAGAGTGCGACTACGGTCAACGAAGCCATTCAAGATGCAATTGTCACCCTTGAAGCAACACCCAATTGTACAGTCAGTGGAACTCCAAATGATAACCAACCAAACATTAACAAATAAGGAGCATAAACATGTATCTATTACCTCGGTTTAAAGTGGCTCCTATTGCCCTAGCACTACTGCTTACAGGTTGTGCGGTTGGACCTGATTACGAAGAACCACAAACAACAATGGCTGAAACTTTTCTCTACAGCCAGAATAGCGAGAACCACAGCGAGACAAACCAACAACACCGTCACTGGTGGACGCAATTTAATGATCCTACGCTAAACCAATTAGTGACCGACGTTCAAAACCAAAACATCCCTCTTAAATTGGCGGCAGAACGCATCAAGATCGCTAACTCGTACAAGAGTGTCGTTGAATCGTTCAAAGTACCCACAGTGAACGTTGGCGGCGGTTACTACAACTATCAACTGAGTGAGAACGACTCCCTACTCGGCCCAGTCTTTGGGGCGTCAGACGAAGTTGAATCTGCAACAGGCATGTCGTTATTGGAAGCGCAACACGATGGTAGTTTCTTAGGTGCGAGCATCGCATGGGAAATGGACTTGTTTGGTCGAATTGACAAACAATCCAACGCCGCAACGATTCGTATTGAACAAGCTGAAATATTCCAATCAGGTTTGAACACACTGATCACCGCAGATGTGATTCACAACTATCTGCAATACCGTGGCGCTCAAGAACGTAAAGCGATTGCCCTTGAGAACATTCAAGATCAAAAGCAAACACTGGAACTGGTCACCAAGGTTGTAAGAAGTGGTTATGGTTCTGAACTAGACCTTGCTCAAGCCAAAGCAATGCTTGCCGGAACAGAGTCTATCGTGCCGCAACTGGAGATAGCAGAGCAAGTTCACAAGCAGCGTATGGCAGTATTGTTAGGTCAATCACTCATAAGCGTGAATCAGCGTTTAGCTGTCGAATTTACCTTGCCAAGAATGACAGACATTATCCCTACAGGGTTACCTTCTGACTTGTTGGAACAACGCCCAGACATCCGAATCGCAGAACGTGAAATGGCGGCGATTAACGAAGAACTCGGCGCCAGCATTGCTAATCGCTATCCGAAGTTCTTCCTAACGGGCACACCAGGTATCACCGCAGGTAGCTTTGATGATCTGTTCAGTAGCGACTCGTTCGGTTGGGCTGCATCTGCAGGCATCAGTTGGAATGTATTCGATGGTGGCAGGGGTGAAGCCATGGTGGAAATGAACGAAGCTAGATTCCGTTCTGCTGCGCTTAACTACCAACACTCGGTAGACAGCGCGTTTGCAGAAGTAGACTCAACATTGTTCGCTTATGGCAGAAGCCAAGAAAACCAAAAGCGGATAGATGAAGCAACAGCCGCCGTGGACAACGCCGTAAGCAAAGCGAAGTCATTATACAAAGCGGGTCTAGTTGATTACTTGTCGGTACTCGACGCACAAAGACAACAAAAAGCGATGCAAGATCGTCAAGTAGCCGCCAAGCTTCAAACGGCCAACACCACGATTGCGGTATATAAAGCGTTAGGTGGAGATTGGAAAGTTGCTAGTGAAACACAAAGTGTCGAATTAGCTTCTGCAAACTAGGAAATCTATACACACCCCTTCAAACCAATGATCTCAATAAAAATACCGCTGACTCGATCAGCGGTATTTTTGTCATTATATAAAACTCAACTATCTTTACCTGCTCAACATGAAGATGCAGGTTTCAATCTCTGAACACTATCCGTAATTCCGGATGTCAACGGGCCTGTAACCTCAGGCAACACCAATCCGTACAAAAAAACCATGCTGTACTGAATGCATAATTAATAACTAGGCCTACCAAGTAGCTGATTGATATATCTTTCTCTTTAAGCGAAGTGCTTCTCCCAGCTTGGTGGTGTACCAATGATCTCTTGAACGATTTCAATAAAGGCCAACACCAGCGGCGACTGCTTTCGATGAGTGTACATAGCATAGATATCACCAAAAGACGGAATTTCGCGCTCTGGCAACAATTGCACCAAACCTTGCTCAGCCAAACCTTCATTCAGCATAAATTGGCCTATCTGACCAAAACCGAGCGAGGCTTTTATACTTTCGACAATTAACTCAGGCTCGTTCACTCGGTAGTTGCCTTTTAGGGCGTAAGTTTCAAGCTCCCCAGTGTTACTCTCTAGATAGAACTGAACTTTGTCCGCAACAAAACCTGCATGTGAGTAGATAATGCTTGGTAACATCGTCAGCTCTTCTGGGCTGCGTGGCATACCGTGCTTATCAATAAATGCTTCTGAGGCAACTATGACCGTTTTGTTGTCGGCAAGCTTCTTGGCAATCATCGACGAATCTCTCATTGGGCCAATACGAAAGACAATATCAAACCCCTCGCCCACCAAATCAACACGGCTATCATCTAGTATCAATTCAATCGACGCTCTTGGGTAACGAGTTAGAAACTCCTCAACTGCTTTTTGCAGAAACCGACGACCGAACAGAGTCGTGCTCGATATACGGAGATTGCCGATAGGTTCTTTATAGAAACACGCGGCTATATTTTCCGTATCTTCAAGCAACTCACTCACCTTCACTGCTTGCTCTACGATCTGTTTTCCTACATGAGTAAACGAAAGTGAGCGGGTTGTGCGATTGATCAACCTTACACCCAAGTGCTCCTCTAGTTGTTTTACCTGCTTTGATAAAACAGAGCGATCAACGTTCAGCCTATCTGCAGCTTTGGCAAAAGATCCTGCTTTGGAAACTTCAAGAAGCAGTTCTAATCGTGTTGCTAAGTCCATTGTTTCGTCCAACTTTGACACTTTGTACAAGATATTACTGCACATGAAGTGTCACTTAAATTTATAAAATTATTAGGCAGCGCCTAATACAGTAATAAGTACTATGTAGTTAATCTTCAAGCCCAAGCCATGAGGCGATCGGTCGTTTTTCATGTACCACAACAAAATGAGTTCATACGCAAGGAAAAAGCAATACAGTCTGCTAACCCCACACAAGACAACTAAAAAGATCACCAACAAGTAAAATTAGAAAGATATAAACAGAAAAACATCAATCAAGTCAGTGAGCTAACGCAGAAAACTATTAATGGTATGCTTTCCCGAGAAAGGTAACCCCTTTATTCGACAGACAACAGATATCAAAAACAAAGCCCCTTACGACAAACGTTAGAGGGCTTTTCAATTTAGGCCTAATCTTCAATTAGAATTAGATTCAATTCCGCTTTCTATTCACCAACATATAAAAGACTGGCGTTAACAATAACCCAAATACGGTTACGCCAAGCATGCCATAGAAAACCGCGGTTCCCATCGCTTGACGCATTTCTGCACCAGCACCAGTGGCAAGCATTAACGGAATAACACCCGCAGTGAAAGCAATGGAAGTCATTAAGATTGGACGTAAACGCAACCGACACGCCTCCACAATAGCATCTAGTGGGCTTTGTCCCTGATCTTTTAGCTCTTTTGCAAACTCAACCATTAAGATCGCGTTCTTACTTGCCAAGGCTACCAACACAATCAAGGCGATTTGAGTGAAAATGTTGTTATCTCCCCCAACATACCAAACCCCAGCCAACGCCGATAAGATGGTCATAGGCACAATCAAAATAATAGAGAATGGCAAAGTTAAACTCTCATACTGAGACGCCAGAACCATAAACACCAGTAGCACGACCAATGGGAAGATATAGACCATGGTATTACCCGCAATGATCTGTTGGTATGTCACCTCCGTCCATTCATAAGCCATACCTTCAGATAGGGTTTGCGCCAGTACCTCTTCAATAGCACTTTGAGCCTGATCAGAGCTGTAACCAAATGCTGGGCTACCGTTAAGCTCTGCACTTGGGTATCCGTTGTAGTGCATCACTCGGTCTGGACCAATTGATGGAACGACTTCCAGCACAGCTCCTAAAGGCACCATGTCACCGCGAGCGTTTCTCACTTCATATTTCAAAATCTGTTTCGGATCGACCCTAAAATTCGCGTCCGCTTGTGCGTTCACTTGATAAGTGCGACCAAACAAATTGAAATCATTGACATATAAAGAGCCAAGGTAAACCTGTAATGCATCAAACACTTGCTCAAGCGGAATGCCTTGTAACATAGCCTGCTCGCGGTCAATGTTGATCTCCATTTGCGGAACTTGAACCCTAAAGGTCGAATACAAACCTATGAGCTCAGGGCGAGCGCGCGCTTCCACAATCACTTGGTTTAACTGATTGAATAGCTCTTCGAATCCTTTATTCGAACGGTCTTCAATCTGCAATTTAAATCCACCTGTAGAGCCCAGGCCTTGAATTGGAGGGGGTGGGAAAATCCCAACAAACGCTTCATCAATAGCAGAAAAACGCTTATTGAGCTCAGCAACAATAGCATTAGCATAGAGATCCGGCGTCGTACGCTTATCAAAAGACTCCAAACTAACAAAAACAATGCCGCTATTTGGGCTGTTAGTGAAACCATTCACTGAAAGCCCAGGGAAAGAGATTGTCTGCGCCACCCCCGGAATTTCGAGCGCCATTTGCTCCATTTCACGGATTACTGCATCGGTTCTGTCTAAGCTCGCTGCATCAGGTAATTGAGCTATTGCAACCAAGTATTGTTTATCTTGCTGCGGGATGAAGCCTCCCGGCACTGCGTTAAACAAGGTCGCTGTGCTACCGAGTAAACCAAAGTAGATCACGACAACAATCGCACTCATTCGAATGAGCTTTTTAACCAAGCTTTGGTATTGATTTGAGCTTGCATCAAACAGTCTATTGAACGGTGCAAATAAAAAACGCCCAAAGATGGTATCTAATACACGTGTCAACCAATCTGGCTTGGCGTCCTTCTCTTTAAGCAGAAGAGCAGAAAGCGCAGGCGACAGCGTCAAAGAGTTGAACGCAGAGATGATGGTCGAGATCGTAATCGTCAATGCGAACTGTTTATAGAACTGGCCAGATAAACCAGTAATAAAGGTCGTTGGTACAAATACCGCACACAAGACCAAAGCGATCGCGATAATTGGCCCTGTAACTTCCGACATTGCTTGTTTTGTCGCATCCAATGGAGAGAGACCGTTATGAATATTCCGCTCAACATTCTCAACCACCACAATCGCATCATCGACAACAATGCCTATTGCGAGCACTAAACCAAACAGAGACAAGGTATTAATAGACACGCCTAACCACTGCATGACTGCAAATGTCCCGACCAAAGACACTGGGACTGCAATAATCGGTATGATTGATGCTCGCCATGTTTGCAGAAACAATATCACCACAATCACAACGAGAATGATCGCTTCCAACAACGTGTGAATGACTGCATCAATAGACTCTCGTACGAAGACGGTAGGGTCATACGCGATCTCATAAGAGACACCTTGTGGAAACTTCTCAGATAAATTCGCCATAACAGAACGTACATCATCAGACAACTGAATTGCATTAGAACCCGGTCGCTGGAAAATCGGCATCGCCACTGCAGGTTTGCCATTCAGCATTGCTCTTAACGCATAGGTATTCTGACCTAACTCGACCTCAGCGACATCGCGAAGACGTGTTATTCCACCGTTTTTGCCAACTTTGACTACGATATCTCGAAATTCATCAAGGTCTGCCAAACGGCCTTTTACATTTAACAGAATCTGAAATTGGTTATCGATACTAGCAGGTTGCGCACCCAACGAGCCTGCTGCAACTTGCTGGTTTTGGGCACGTACAGCATTAACCACATCCATCGCGGTTAGGTTACGAGAAGCGAGTTCATCTGGGTTAAGCCAGAGGCGCATCGAGTATTCACCGCCGCCGAATAGCCGCACGTCACCCACACCACCTAATCTTGCGACTTCATCCTTGATGTAGAGATTTGTGTAGTTGGACAGGTAACTGATTTCTCGACTCTCATCTGGCGAGTAGATATGAACCACCATCGTTAAGTCGGGTGACGCTTTCTCTGCGATAACACCTAGGCGTTGAACCGCTTGCGGTAGACGCGGAAGCGCACTATTCACACGGTTTTGTACCTGTACTTGAGCCTTATCCAGATCAGTCCCTAGAGAAAAAGTAACCGTTAGTGTCATACGACCGTCACTCGTCGCTTGAGAAAACATGTACAGCATATTCTCGGTGCCGGTGATCTCCTGCTCTAATGGTGTAGCAACCGTTTCAGCAATCACTTTCGGGTTGGCACCTGGATAATTGGCTGTCACCACTACGGTTGGAGGAACTACTTCAGGATACTCACTGACCGGCAATTGAAACAGAGAAATACCACCGGCAATAAGAATGAGTAGTGAAAGCATAGATGCGAAAATGGGTCTCTGAATAAAGAAGTGCGCAAATTTCATAATTCTCTACTCCTATTGACCTTGCATCGAAGAGACACTTTGCTCTCGCGTTTCTAGCTTCGCCAATGTCAATCGCGTACTTGAAAGATCAAGATCCACAGGACGTGGAATAATCTCAGTATTTGGCCCAACCTTTGCTGGACCATTTACCGCAATGTAATCACTGCTCTCTAGGCCACTAATAACAGCTCGATACTTACCGTAGCGCTCGCCCAGCTCTATAGGTCGGTATTCTAAAACATTTGCTTCATTCATCGTTAAAACAAAACGGTTTTCTAGGTCTGTACCTATTGCTCGCTCTGGAACCAATAAAACATCTTGCTCATCACTGGTTGTGATTTGCACACGGCCAAACGAACCTACCAACAAAGGATGTTTATTTGAATCGAAAACGGCGCGCACAGTCAACGTACCCGTATTAATGTCAATGGCGTTATCAACGAAGTCAACTCTCCCCGTGACCGATGTATCAGATAGCCCAGATAGAGTAAGACGAGCTGGTAATTCAGACTCTACAGTCGTTCTAGAAAAATATCGGTTCCAAGTACGTTCATCCACATTAAAGTACGCATATACCTTTCCATTAGAGACGATGTCTGTAAGCACACTCTGGTTGGGATTAACGTTGTTACCTTCAGTGATAAAAGCATGAGAAATTGTGCCACTGATGGGCGCATAGATACGTGTAAAATCCAAGTCTAGTTGAGCTAATTTCAATTGAGCCACAATCGCTGACAGCTCCGCCGCACGTTGCTTCACCGCTGTAGAACGCGTTTCAGCCTGCTCTGCAGATATAGCTTTGCGTTTAATCAACTCGTCCGCACGCTTAAGTTCACTCTTGGCTTGAGAAAGTGCGGCTAGTGCACTCGACTTCTGAGCCTTAAGCTGTTCAACACGAGCAGCAAATGGACGAGCATCTAGTGTCACTAACAGATCGCCTTTTTCCACTCGTTGTCCATCCTGAAACTCAATCGTCTCGATCATTCCCGACACTCGGGGCATTAAAGACACTTCTTTAGGCGCTTCTATGCGTGTGGTGTAAGTAAACCACTGTTGTACTGGCTCTTGCGCCACTTGTGCAATATCGAGTTCAGGAAGAACCTTCGATGGCGCTAAGGCCTTTACCTCTTCGCCACTGCACCCATTAAGCACTGCTAACAACACGCTAGCAGCAATCATTTTTTTATACATAAATAACCTCACCTATTTGCGGCGGCTATTCTAAGAAGGTGCGGTGATGCAGAAAAGCCCCCAATTCAAACATTTAGTAATGCCTAATTTGCACGATTGAAAACCCGACTTGATCGTTGAACCCGTGTTATCACGGGTTCAACGCACTTTCAGCCTCTTTACCAGCAAGCTATTACCGTTATTGTATTTTCATCTACAAAATAACCATTACGTCTAACTAGAGGACATTTGCATACTCTTTGTACACTTTCATGGCCTAACGGAAGAGTTATCGAAGTATCTCGATATTGGTGCACAAAACACACTAGTAAAGTGCAAATAAAACCATAATTTTTGCGAATAGGTTTTGTAGAATGCGCACTTCATCACATCTAATTGCAAAAATATTACTAGGAGTTTGAGTATGGACTTAGCTACTCAACTGGAACTACTGCTCGACGTATCTGAATACGGCACCTTTGCAAAGGCGGCCGATAGGAACCACATTGACCGTTCCGCACTGTCTAAACAGATAAAAAAATTAGAAGACAGCCTAGGGCTAAGACTGCTCAACCGCTCGACCCGATCGCTATCACTCACCAATGCTGGCGAAGAGATGGTCCAACAGGCGAAGAAAATACGTGAGCTGCTGACTGAGACCAAAAAGCTTGCAGACACTTTTCACGCTGAGCCGCGGGGTCATTTAAAGATCTCGAGTTCGTCGTTCTTTGGTCGTACATACCTTAAAAAAGCCGTCAAAAGCTTCATGCACAAGTACCCCTACATTACGGTAGAAGTTTTACTCTCTGATCATAAAGTTGACGTGATCAGTGAAGGTTACGACGTTGTATTTCGCATCGGCCCAATTCGCGAGTCGAACATGATTGTGCGCAAACTTGCGACCAATAAATTAGCCATCATTGCTTCAGAAGGTTTCTTAGCAAGACACGGTAATCCGCAAACACTGGAAAAGTTGATAGAGCTACCAGCGGTGGTTTACTCAAGTGAATCTTTCATATCGGACAAGATTAGAATTGTCGATGACGAACAAGCTGGTGAAATCAAAACCTTCAATATGAATGCCAAGTACAAGGTAAACGAAACTGATCTCATCATGGACGCAGTGAAAGACGGCCTTGGCTATGCTGTTATTGGGCAATTCATGCTACAGGAAGAACTAGAAAAACAAGGACTTGTACAACTTCTACCTGAATACCAACTATCAACTCACAGCGATATATTTGCTATGTACTCACACCGTAATCAACAACCTCTCGCCAAGCTGTTTATCGACTCAATACAGAATGAAATTGGTACAACGCCGATTTGGGAAACCTACTTGTAACAAGGCTCCCGTTTTACTCTATCGTTTTACCACTTTCTGGATTCATATAATGCAATATATCAGCCCAATTTATGACGAACGACGCGGCAACCGCATTTTTGATACGTTCATTATTTTACATAGCTTCGTACTCACATTAGTCATTGCTTACATTAGTATTCACTTTGACTCTCATACCAAAGAGAGCTCTGTACTTGAGATCAGCCAGGTTGTTATCCTTCTAGGCACTGCACTAATCAGTTACTTCAAAGCGCGAGAGAGTCATGCCTTTTCATCGATATTAAAAATTCATTCTCTGATCATGTTACTGCTCGTTTCGAGAGAACTTGACCAAGTGTTTGAGTTGTTCTTTTTTCATGGCTTTTGGAAGGTCCCCGCTAGTGTCATATCAGCAATAATCTTCTATAAACTGCTCTCCAATCAAAAAAGCATCATTGCTGGAGCAAACCGATTTTTCACTACAGATAGTTTTCTTATCTGGGTCATCGGTTTCTTTATGTTCTTTATATTTTCTCGCATTGCCGGCTACAAAGGCTTCTGGATGGATTTTTTAGGTGATGGCTACAACAGAGATATAAAAACACTAGTTGAAGAAGGACTAGAATTCTTCGGTTACTCTTTCCTTCTCTCTGGAATTATATTAATAAGAGAAAAAAGATAACCAAGTTCCTATCATTTTTTATAAAAGATCGAAAAATAATAAGATAGAATATTTTATACCAAATATTTGTGCTTATTATTTACCATAGTTAATTGATAATTACTCACTTTTAAATAATCCATGTGTATAGATAATTACTTCGACTTAAAACACAATGTAGTGGTAATTAAAATATGGACAAGAAAATCATTTCGCTGGCAATTGGTGCCGCAATCTTTGGCTCTGCAGTTAATGCAGCACAAGTTTACTCTGATTCAGAAACTGAACTGAATATTCACGGTAGAGCTCAAGGTGCTTACTATTTTTCTAGTGATAAAAATATCGATGGAGACCAAAGCTACATCCGTGTTGGCCTAGACGGAAAATCTCAAATTAATGATGATTTATATGCATTCGGTTTGTACGAGCTGCAATTTAAATCTAATAGCGGCAACGAAAACGAAGACGAATTTGACGTACGTAAAGGTTACGTAGGTGTGGGTTCTGAGCTTTGGACGGTTAGCTACGGTCGCCAATTTGGTGCAGTAACACTAGTGTCTGATTACACAGATATCTTCCCAGAGTTTGGTAACGAAGCTGCAGGTGTAAGTGCTGATCTATTTGGTACTGGCCGTTCAGATTCTGTATTCAAAGCAACGGGTTCTTACGATGCTCTGAATGTACACGTAAGCTACCAAGGCGAGAATGACCAAGTTTCAACAGATGCCTCTTCATACGGCATTGCAGCAGACTATGCACTGCCGTTTGGCATGAAAGTAGCACTAGGTTACAACGAAGGTGAAGGTGCAGCTGCTGGCGCAGATTCTGAACTTCTAACGGCAGCAGTTTCATACACCTACGAAGATCTGTACGCTGCAGTAGTGTTCAGCGATGGCGAGAACTGGGAAAAAGATGGTACGGATAACGATATTGACTACGAAGGTATTGAAGCAGTCGTTACTTACCAGGTAACTAAAGAGCTTAACGCTCTAATCGGTTATAACAACCTAGAGAAAGACGGTGTAGATACAGTTGATTACTACTCACTAGGTGGTGAATACAACCTAACTCCTAACTTCAAAACACTTGCTGAATACAAGATCACCGACGTAGACGGTGAAGATGATATTTTAGCGTTAGCACTTCGCTACTCGTTCTAATATCAATCAAGAAAAAGCCCACTTATAGTGGGCTTTTTTATATCTAAAGATAGCTTGATGCAAGTATTACCACAATGTATGGTTATTTATTATCGAGACAAATCACTATATTTAAAATATTATTTACCTCGTTGACTTTCCCCACTGCCTTTGAAAGTTACTTATTAACTACGAAATATTCTAGCAGCAATTTATTGCTGCTTTTTTTACCTATCAAACACCCGCCACTTTCACTTTCACTTTCACTTTCACTTTCACTTTCACTTTCACTTTCAATAAAAACATAAACCTCTCAAAGAAAAAATCGAAAATATAAAATTATTACGTAGCTATACCTTTAGCAGCATTGTCACTAGATGATCTCTTCATTTAATAGTTTCTATAAGCTTCACAAACTGTATAAAAACACCTCCAACATTAAAAATGTCACCACACCTGGTTCAAAAATGGAAAACCAAGCCTTTATTCGTGCATTTTTGACATCAGTGAAAAGAAGAATGTGATATTTATCACGCTTAAATTCTGCATAATAATAGCGTTGTACCGAGGCAAAGCGCCTCAAGAAAATAAAATTATTTGAGGATTACATTATGAAACGCATTATTACTCTTGCAGCAAGTATTGCATTTACTTCAGCTTCTTTCGCTTCATCTTCTTGGGTTCAAATTGATCGTGAAGCCGATCTAAATGTGGGTGTTTTTGCCACTCAGAAACAGGCACAAAACGCTGCTGAAGAGTTTGCTTCTTCACTAAATACAATGAGCAATCAAGAGCTAAAAGCAACGTTACCAACGAATCAACATCACTTTGTACGTAACGTACACCTAGGTGAATCAAATGTATCAGTTGAACAAATAGAAAGTGGTAAATATCAAGCAAACCTACAGCAAGACTACGCATTCACTGCGTTTGACCGTGACTAATCTAGAAACCCAAACGCATAGATGAAGCAACAGACGCCGTGGATAACGCCGTAAGCAAAGCGAAGTCATTATATAAAGCGGGCCTAGTCGATTATTTGCCTTTGTTCGACGCACAAAGCAACAAAAGTGATACGAGAGCGCCAAGTGGCCGAAAAGCTTCAAATAATCAACACCACGATTGCGGTATATAAAGCGTTAGGTGGAGATTGGCAAGTTGCTAGTGAAATACAAAGTGTCGAATTAGTTTCTGCAAACTAGAGAAGCTATACGCGACTCTTCAAACCAATGCTCTCAATAAAAAATACCGCTGACTCGATCAGCGGTATTTTTGTCATTATATAAAACTCAACTGTCTGGATGTCGCTTAGCCCATTCTTTCAAGGCATCACCCATTGTCAACCCAGTCGCACTTTTCATCCAAAGCATAAAATCACGGTTGAATTTAAACTGCTCACCAAATTGGGATTTGAAATATCGGCGAACATTCTGAGTCGTTTTGTAGCTATCTGTAATAACGGTACTGTCGTCAATTTTATTCTTATGCCAATCAACCTTTTCCATGGCTTTAACCTCTTCTATTCGCTCAATACATGAATCACGCGTTTCGAGGACCAAACATGATAATCGCCATACCAAGTAGAGCGATTGAGCCACCTACCATATCCCACGTTGTCGGTTTTTCGCCATCAACCAACCACAGCCATATCAATGCAACCGAGATATACACACCGCCATATGCCGCATAAACCCGACCTGTCGCTGTCGGATGTAGAGTGAGTAACCAAGCAAACGCAGCAAGACTAATTGCAGCCGGAATTAAAATCAGAATACTCTTATCTTGCCTAAGCCAAAGGTAAGGTAAATAACAGCCGACGATTTCCGCTATCGCAGTTAATACAAAAAGACCTACTGTTTTAAATTCAATCACAAAATACCTTATCGGCTAACCAATCAAGCTAGCAGAAATATAGAGCCACCTTAGGATCGAGACTCAAAATAAAAACTAGATATTGAAAGCTAGAGAACAGTTACGCCTTCAACTTCAATCACTGAGTTAACATTAGCGCGTTCGATTACCTTGAGTAAGGTTGTTTGAATGAGCTCATTATCTCTAATTTCAGTTTCACAAGAAAAACGCTCTTCTTGAACACTGTCTCCCTCGCCCATTACAAATTGGACGGCTACTTGAGTTGCAACCTCTTTTGTTGGGCCAAAGTACGCTAACGTAATTTTAGGGTAGCCGTTGTCGCCTTTCTTAACCTGTTTAGCAATCCGTTTCTTCGCTTTATCTAAATTCATACCACTTCCTTTTTAAGCTGAAACTCAAGATGACACTAACGTCTTGTTATGTCGATGCTTCACTATAAAGTATTACCACAATCGCCACATGATTTTATGGCCGAGAATCCGCTTTTTCTTGTGTTAGTTTTTCCACATGAACTACAAAATTTTACAGAGTGGACATTGTAAATGGAAACTAAAGTGACCAATGGAACCCAGACCAACAATTTTGCTCCTCCACCACCCGATAAATAGATATATCCAATTAAGAAAATACCAAAAGTAACATTCTGGAAAGTCCACAACGCTTGTTTGAACTTAGCGTTTTTGATGACAAAAAATGTAAAAAATCCAATAACGCTACTGATAAGCCCATAAGCAATAAACCCTATAAAGATTTCTTGTTGACTCATAAACTGTCCTTGTTCATATACCACTTTACGGTCCGAGCAACGCCACTAACCTAAACCATAAGACGTTAAACACTAACCTAGCATTAAACGAGAAGTGCCAAGCCTTGTAAATCAGTTGCAAGCGTACTTTTCAAATTCGAATCACATTCAGTTAAGCACATGACAGCGCGTGAGAATTACGCGCCAAGAAGCGGTAGATGTTTGCGTTGCTGATAAGTTAAGGCGAGCTCTAAGCACTGCTTAATAGGCGCCTTTGGAAGTGGTTCAGTTAGGTTCAAGATGATTGACCGATTACCTTGAAATGCCAACGTACCATCATGTAACTCTCTGAATGTGTCGACTAGCTTTGTTTGACAGTTAAAAAACAAGAAATAGTTGTTTGGCGATTTCAATTTCCAGTCGATTCGAATTGGGCTGCCTGTCTTATCGGCTCACCCCATTTCAGAGACTCTTCGACGTCACCTAAACCCAAATCAGAGGAAAGCTCAAAGATTAATGAACGTAACTCTTCAAGCCGGCCCCGAACATCATCAGGATACTCGTCGAAATGTGTTTTGATTGCTTTGTCCATTGAACCTCCGATTCACTTGTTGCGATATAAAGGCGTTGCTAACTCAAACGATGCTTGGCTATATAGCTTGCTAAGTTTCCTGTTGAACCCAAACCATATTTTCAAGAAGCAGCGCTCCTATATATTCGAAGAAATACTCTAGATCAGACCGACTTGCTTCCACTATTCTCACGCAGTCTCCTTTTTGCGCATGATTATTTCTTTTAGAACGGTACCAATACTGCTAACTACAAACGTAAAAGCAGACACCACAATTGGCCCATAAAAATCAAACGCACCGTCTGTCATAAAAAAGTACTGATAGATCGCAAAACCAGATCCAATACTTACAGCTAACTGCATATTTCTGAATATTCGTTGTTTCATGTTGATTCCCTTGGTTTCTTTGTCGTGACCATCGTTCAACTGTTGTACTTAGACCTGGTGCGTCAATGACTCTATGCTTATTCAAGAGACAGTTCTACTTAAGTATTTGTTACGCTTGCAGCTCCATCAAGTACTCATCATCCGCTTTTTTCACAATCACAAAACCCATCTGCAAATACAACTGTTGAGCTGGATTGGTTTTAATGACACTTAAACCTATTTTAGAGCTCGTTATTGCAGCTTTCTCGATCAATCCATTAATCAACGTCCTACCAATCTTTAAACCTTGGTATTCGGGATCAATTTGAATTTGTACCAAATGCCAGTAGTTAAGATCTTTATTGTAGGTAGCCTTGAATAATCCAATGGGTTCATTGTCCAACTCAACGATTTTCGCATGCGCAAATTCATAGCGTATTCGCTTTTCATGCTCTTCGTTAGTTGTTGATATACCAACATCTTCCAAATATTGGTTCATCGTTTTATCGCGCAGTGAAAGTAAAAAAGGAATATCTTTTTCACTTGCCTGTCTGAGGGAAATATCCATTCCTACTCCGTAAGCCTAATAGCTGCATAACACGTTCTCTGCTATGCGATTAAGTCCAAACTTACCACTCAACGCGGTAAACCAAAAGTAGCCTAGAGTGGCGAAGGTCGCAAATTGGGTGGGTGTGCTATCTCGAGAATGTTAAGTGACTATTTTCTTTGACATATTGTAGCCAGAAATAGCAAAGCCAATTTCTTGATACAGCTTTAACGCTCTCTGATTTTGGTAAGCGACTCTCAGCTTTATCTGTTCAATACCAACCGATTTCAATTGCGATTCAAGAACAGAGATTGCCAATTTTCCGTAACCATTATTACGGAAGTTTGGAAAAATAAAGAAGTCATAAATAAACGTGGATTTGTCAGCTGCATTAATTGAATGCCACAAATAACCAACCAATTCTGAACCCGATTCAACGCACAACAACGCATGATCGTTAGTTTCTAAACCATTTGGAAAACTACGAAGAAGATCCTGATTAGCCAATTCAATCGCCCTATCCAATGAATGACCATAGTTTTCAACAATTTCACGACTGTAATCATCAATAAAATAATCACAATAAGCTGGATATTCACTTGAGGTCATTGGTCTGAGCTTAATCATGTCTAATCCTTTAAAACGATGAACTTAGAAAACGATATAACGCCTTGTTTTGAAATTCAATGTGAGTTCTGAACAAATTTGGAATTTAAAATACCACGTGTTGGCTGTCTGCTTGGATTGATCAAATGGCTTGTTAGCATCGCGTTTTAGCATAAATCATCGTGCTATCGATCTCACCTGACGGCAGTCGCCTAGAGTTAATTAGTGTTGCTTCAGCCTCATAACCACAACGCTTTGCAACAGCCTGACTCTTAAGGTTTGACGCTGCCATTCTAATTTCTAATCGTAGTGCTAATAAGTCATGAAAAGCGTATTGTTCAACCAAACCAACAGCTTCAGTTATGTAGCCAAAACCAGTTTTTGAAGTTTGTAACCAATAGCCAATTTCAAAATATGGTACGGATTTATCTCTGGCAATAAAACCTACAACGCCGATAAACAACCCTGTTTTCTTTTCAATGATATTAAACCAAAATTCACCAGTACAGCTGGCAAAATTCACCATTGCTTCTTTAGTGTTATCTTCTAAAGTTTGTTTAGATAATAAGCCTGAAACCCAAGGCAAAAACTGGGAGAGATCTTGCTTACATTCCTCAATGACTCCATACATAGCATCGATATAATTTAAGGAAGGAGGTTCCAATTTTAATCTTTCACTTTCCATCTAAACTCCGATGTTAACAAGTGCTTATAAACCGTTTGTCAGTACTAAAATTCATCACATGTATCACGCTCTTCATATTCAGGGAAATCAATTTCAATGGAACCGTTATCATTGAGGACAAACAGTACCCTTCCATGCTCGATACCAGCGTCATTCATGTCAGAGCAACCACGATAGACTTCCCAATCGTATGAATAGTCGAGTTGATATTGATTGGAACTCACGTAAGAAATCTTTACAACTTCAATACCATTAACATTGTGAGCCATATGATCTATGTGAGACAGATCTGGAACTAGTTTCTGTTCAAAGTTACTTTTGTTTTTGGATAAAAACCTAGCCAACTCTTCACACAAATGAGTGCCATTAACTAAGGGTTGATATGAACTAGAAAAAAACATTTTCAATACTCCTAAACCTACCATTGTAAACACAAAACCCAACGTATCGTAAAATACCAAGCATTGACGTTCTGCTTTACTACTTGTTATGTGAATTCTCGGTTGAAACGCCGAACTTTAGTACGTATGTTTTTCATAGGTGATGACGTATTAAACTGAATCATGCGCCCCAAAGTCCATTGTTCATACCACGCAACACCATACAAATCATGGTCACTTAAGCTTGAAATGAGTAAAAGTATCTCGTTAACCGTCGACTCAAGTTCAATGAGTAAATCATCGTATTTCCAATCACGATACTCCTCGTGGAAGCTTTCGGCGAGTGGGCCTAATTGGTTCCATTTGTAACCAGTTTCCGGGAAATCTACCTGTTGATGCTGAGATCTTTGGTGATGCCATTTAAGAACGAGCTTACCCCAACCAATCAAGTAAGCCGCTGTATCACTAACGCTAATGGTTGTACCTTTGACGTTCCCCTCTACTCCAAATGTACGAACTTTCCTTTCTGGAGTTGAACGATAATCAGCCATGAGTTTCGGAAATATCGAGTTTATAGCTAGCTCCAATTCATCCTTATTTCTTGGTACAGAAGACATTTTAACCTCCATTAACATAACGAATGACATGGATTCGCCCTACAGGGGGGGATCTGCCACACTTATGTGGTGCTTAATTGTGCCGTAATCCCTAAAGCTGATTTAAACCTTAAATGCCAAGCGTTGAGAATCTACTTAAATGATTTGTTATAAATTTGAGTATGGATTCATCCATGCCTTAGGAAATTTAGAGAACAACGTATAACTAATTGCTTCACGTAAACTAAACTTGCCTAAAAGGCACATTACTAAAGAAAAAACACTCGCGACACATACAACACCGGCATACACCGACAATACTAGCACTAAGATCTGTGAACCTAGAAATTGATAAACACCATACTCTGAACCATCTAATTGGCTTAACGGTAAATTAAGATCAACGCCAAACCAACCTGTTAACAGCATGCTTGATTTAATACAGAAGAAGATGCCCAAAATTACACCAAAAAAGCCAACATAAGACGTGATTTTTTGATATTTCATCGGTAATCGATACTGTGCTTTAACCGCTTTAATAACCATTACACCGCCTCATTTATAGCGCTAAGCTAGGCGAAAAAATACGGTTGGCTAAAATGTGCGAGCACAAGCGAGAGCTAACAGTAATCTTTCCGTTTTTGAGTGACTTGTTAGATTTTTGAACAGTCAGCCGTTTTCACATTAGCTTCCGTGATGTATTTACTATCTTTATCGTAGTAATGGTAAGAAATATCGATAGCATTATCTACAAAATATTCCATCCCTGGCGAAGTACAAACAAAACCGGTTACTTGCTTAGTAATTATTTCTTGGGCTTTTTCAGTATCGAAATCATCCACGCTGCAATTTATCAAGGTGTATTTATACACCAACTTATTTTCAACTGCATACGAACTATCAATTCGGGTCTCACTATCAACCATTTGTGGTGCAATTTTGTTAATTGCGTTAACTGAAGCTTTTAACACATCAGCTATTGTCGTTTCTTCATTCTGAACCGGTGTAGACTGGCAACCAGCGACCATTATTAAAGCAGTAGTTGATAACAATAATTTTTTCATATAATTCTCGATAAAAAATATAACGAATGATATAGACTCCTTCTACCTGACACTCTGTGTGGCATACTTATTTAGTACACGCTTAAGAACTAGAAGTTACTATACCCACCATTCAAACTATTGACGTGACCTCGACAAGAATGCGTTTAGTATTCACATCGTTGATGCATATGGCAAGTGCATCCTACGCAAAACTGTTAAAAAAACAAAATCTTAGACACATTCGCTAAGTTACCGCTCTGCCTCATTTGCATCGAGACTTGCTCTGGTGCACACCTTTGAGCGAGAGAACTGCTTCAAGATCTATCGAACAAGATTTAATACCTTAACCTAGAAATACTGCACTATGATCGCAGAGTCTCTGGTTTAGTCCCTGAGATGGCTTCAGCCAAAGCCCTGATGGATATGGATATTCCAGGAGTCGATGAACACAGTGCCAGTGTCGAGACCGTAAATGACGCCAAACAATTTGGCTCTAGCCGCCAATTTGCCGCTTGGATAGAGTTGGTTCCAAGACAATACTCAACAGGTGATCATGTCCATCTTGGTCGCATTAGCAAAAGAGGCGAAAAACACATTCGCACTCTACTTATTCATAGCGTAAGAACTGTTATTGCACGATGTAAAGAGAAAACCGATCGCAACAGTATTTGGTTAAATCAACTCGTTGAACGACGAGGCTATAAACGAGCAGCTGTCGCCCTAGCAGCAAAGAATGCTCGTATAATATGGGCATGATTAACAACAGGAAAAGAGTACAAGAATAACTATGTAAACGGTTAACACTCACCGAGTCAAAGCAATATCACATGATGACAATACGACCAGACGGGGTCGCCTAGACCGAGAAACCTAAACCTGTTTAATTGGGAAATAATAAATACTGTTTGACGAATGAGGCAGGCATCAACGAATATCATCAAAGTGACCGAACGGTTCCGATTAAACACCGAATGTAGAGCTGCTGTCCGATCCACGGTTGTCAGCGGGCGCTATTGTTGACAAAAGAGGGAGTCCATCGAGCCCAATTAAGTAGCTGACAACGCTACCAATACACTCAAACTTACCACCTGAATCACTGAAGCTAAACCGAGTTAAAAATGCCAAGCGTTGACAGTCTGCTTAAATGCTTATTAGGTTTATTGGCAAAGGAGTCGTATGTTTCCTGTTTTTTTGTCATATTCGTGGTTAGGAATAAGCAATGGCAGTTTTGACAACTCCAAACCTTTTGATTTAGCTCCCCATTTAACGGGTCTACCTGTCGTGTCGTAGTACACTTGATTTTCGTAATCGATAAGGCCAGATTGCCACTTATCGCCTAGATAACTCAGGTCTTCTGATTCATCGTACCATTCTGGATTAATCAGAGTTATTATCGCACCGTTAATAGGGCTGCGGTCCCAAAAGACAAAATACTCTGGAACAACTGAACGCTCTGCTACGGAAAAATAGTTAAGTGGGTATTTATCTTTAGGCCACCAAGAGGGGTATCGTTCATCGAAACTGCCACCAACATGTTTCTTTGCCTTAGCAATTTCTATCTCACTCCGTCTGTAGACATTGACCCTTAGCTTTCCTTGTTGAACTCTAACCATCTGACCTGCTTCCAATCTATTTGATTGAATAACTGTCTCAGAGCAATATTCTGAACTTACTGGGGTGCTATGTGCGATAAATGCGACAAACACTCCCGCCAACACTAGTAATCTGTTGATAACAACTCCTTAGACCTAACGCCCGCTTAAGGTGTGATCGACGCTTGGCTATACTTGAGCGAAGCGAAAATACCAAGCGTTGCGAATGATCTTCACCCGATAAAATGGACACCCTATCTTCATTAACCCGTCATGACTTCATATTCATGCGGGCTTCGATATCCAAGACTTGAGTGCAGTCTATAACGGTTATAAAAATGCTGGATATAACCGACAAGTTTATCTCTAAGCTGCTTCTCACTTTTAAAGCTATTTTTCCTAATCATGTCGCCTTTGAGCGTATGGAAGAACGACTCCACCTCTGCATTATCAGTACAATGACCTGGGCGATTCATGCTTGGGACAATTCCATTTTTTGATAGTAAAGCTTGAACTTCATGGGCTCGATATTCAGAGCCTCTGTCAGTATGAAATAACAGGCGCTCTTGTGGCTTTCGATTTCTAATGGCCATTCTCAGCGAACTCATCGTTAGTTGTGTACTCTTCTTACTACCAAGCGACCAACCGACGACTTTACACGAGTAAAGATCAATAACGACCGCTAGATACATCCAACGTTTGCCTTGCCTGATATACGTTAGATCTCCAGACCACTGTTGATTAACTGCCGTTGGTTTTGGTGTGTCTTTTTTAATATTCTTAATCGATTGATAGAACCGATGTAGCTTGGCCATTTTCATGTAAATGCGATAACTTCGTGCTCTTAGCCCTTGCTCTCTCATGATCCGAGCCACACGCTTGCGGCTAACCAAAACTCCTTGGCGCCTCAGTTCTGCATGAACTCGTGGGCTGCCGTAAGTCTCTCGACTCTGGGTAAACACTTTAATTATACGCTTCTTCAAAGCCTGCTCTTCTTGATCGTAGCGGCTTGGTTCTCTATCAAGCCATGCGTAGTAACCCGACTTAGAAACAGATAGAAAACGGCACATCAATACAATGGAATAACGTGTTTTGTAATGGGCTATGAATCGGAATTTTGTCGATTTTCTTGGGCAACGAATCGTTGCCACTTTTTTAGCAAGTCATTCTCGAGCTTAAGTTGTTCGTTCTGACGTTCGAGCTCTGCAATCCGACTAGACTCAGTTTTCTGGCTCGGGATCTGAGTCCTTTTCTTACGTTTATCTTCCATAATAACCCCTTCTCTATAGTCCTTTCGCCATTTAGAAAGCATATAAGGGTGGATATCTAATGATAGCGCCACGCTTTTAACTGTAGCTCCTTCTCGAAGCGAAAGTCGGACAGCAGTTACCTTAAATTCCGTAAGATATTGTTGAGTTTTTTTACCTGATTTATAAGCTGGCATAATCACCTCCAATTACAATTGAAGGTGTCCATTAGATCGGGTCAACTACAGAATCACTCTTAAGCAACTTGTTATGCCTAATTTATCCATATAGACAAATTAGCAAACTCTCCAACTAGCCTTTTTAAATTAGCGTGACCGATTGAAATGCCAACGCTTGTAAGGCTAAAGCTCTGCATGTCAGAATCAGCCCAAACATCAAATACATTTTCCATATATGGCCTTATTTCTATGCATTTACTCTTAATTTCTTGATTATTCATTTTCCCCTGATTAAAAAGAGCCAAGATTTTTGGTCTATCCGTTTGTGGGACATTCAACGTTTCCATTTTCTTTTCAAGGATTTCTTTAGAGTTAGCTCTAACTTGCCATTTTTCACGATCATTCAAACACGGTATAAAAAAGTCGTGACTTTGCCCAATAGAGATCTCCCTATTTGCAATTTCTTGAATATCAAACCCTTTAAGGAATAGTCCTTGATATGTTTCACCAATGATCTGTTCAAGTGAAATTGAACCCATACTTACAGACCCACACCCTGAGAACTGAAGATGTTGATAAGATGCTGAGTTTTTAGGCAGACTGCTTGAGAATGGCTGTACATGTTTATCAAAATAGTCACCCAATAACTGATGATTACCAACAGCATAGTTTTGTGTGTACCTAAACAAGAAATTTATCGCAAGGGCAGAGAGTTGATCTTTAGTCAACTTAGGTGCGATAGAAAGTGATTCATTCAGTACTATTTGTAAGATGTCTCTTTGTTCTTGCTTACTTCGATCAACCAGTAGATCAACGAGTAAGTCACCAAGGTCTTCATCACCAGTTCGAGCATATTCCTTTTGTACGGTGAACAGTGCATGCTGAAAATCAGGATCCTGTGACTTAGTAAACCCATGAGGGTTTTCTTTTTGTAATTTGTTTAGAAAGTCTTCTGTGACTTGCTCTGCTCGCTCAGCTGCTATGACCTTCGCTTCACCTGCCAGTTCGTAGAAATTAGCTTTAAAAACGTCAATAGCGACCTGCCTAACTTCGGGGTAACTTAATCCTTGAACAACATTTAATTCCTCTACTTGAAAGTTCGTAGAGTTCGCTCCGCCTTTTTGCACTTGCTTATTCATTTTTTCCCTTAGAGCTGATATTGACACTTCCACCAACTTGAATATTTGTAGAGTTTTTTCCGCCTTTTTGCACTTGCTTTTGACTACGGTTAGAAAGTAGCCAGCCTATGATTGCTAGAGGAATAGAAATTGCTATACCACTAAATAACCACTCTTTATTTGCGATAATCCAGTCCATTATAAACTCCGTTGAAAATTCACTTTTAGGCATAACGCCCTGTTAAGGTGTGAGCAACGCAATACCGATGCTACCGCATACCACCTTAAACACTGAAACCAACGCATAGTAAAAATGCCACGCGTTGCGAATCACTCTTAAACAGATTGTTATACAGCGGTTACTGCCAATGCTGTTTTTCAAGCCATGTGCAAAACACCTCTATTGCATCTATTGCTTGATTAAAGTTACTTTCATCAACATGAACACGAACCCAGTTAAACCCTGCATTTACCTTTGGTACATCAGCAGATTTTACAAATACATGAGATTGAAACTTATCTAGATCTCGTTTTAGGTGGGTTACTGAATTTGAGGTAATATCCTCACTATGTTGCGTTCTATTGCGGGCTAAGACTAGCTGTTCAAGCACATCAACATCTATTGGGCATTGAGTAAAATCCACGCCATGAGAAGCGATTCCGTCTTTCAATGCATGAAACCAACCTTTGTTTCCTTTTCTTGAAACGGCTTCAACACCTTTAGGGGCTTCTTGACGATCAAGCCACCCATTCATGTATAGTTGCAATGCTGATGATAGCATCGACAAAGAAGCCAAACCGACAGCTTCAATGCCATCTTGAGCTTGAATCCATTCATAAATATATTGAGGCTCACCAGACTCATCATATGTTGGAACATATGGTTCTTGTTCATTTTCTATGAGGCTTATGATTGATTTGAAAGGCTTGACTCCCTCTGAATAAAAGAAACGAGCAAATTTCAGCCTTTCGTCTGTAAATACATGTATATCCAAAGATTACTCCTAATTCGTAGCTGTATAACGCCTGCATAACACGTTTGCTACGATACAGACTCAACTGAATTTGACTGCCTTAATCACTGAAACTAAAGGCAAACTGACAACGCCGAGTGTAGCAAATCGTGTTGATGCATTTGTTATGTGTGTTCAAAAAGAGAATTCAATTTTTTCAAGACCGAGTGGAATTACCAATTTACAATTAACAACTTTAATTATCGCGTGGCAAGCCAAAGCTAAGTCTTGCAAAGAAATATCTTTAGTTTGGTTTGCAGTTAAGTGAGCAACGCCATCATTTGTTTTTAGCACAGTTTCCGTAATAGCTTCTATTTCATCAATACTTAAACCATTGAATATATAATTAGCATCACTGGGGTCTGAAGAAAGCTGAGGCAACCCGAAACTTTCAATTACCACATTATTTTCCCTTACTGTTGGTCTATGCAATTCTCTATCTGAAGGCCAAATAGTAAATCCTAAAAATTGAATCATAACTCTAACCATCGTAATTCCAGAATCTAAAATAGGATCGGTTAAACTACGATGCTCAGTACCAAAGTCAAAATCGAGACTGCCAATTGACATATTCGTTGACTCAAAACTCTCACTATTAAGTGACATATGTTCACTCACCTTAGCGCAAAGGTATAACTCTCTGAGTCGAGGTGCAATTCTCGAATTTATCGCATCTAATTTTTCATTATGTAAATATGTATGCATAACAACACTTCCCACTCAAACACATAACGCCGCATTAAGCGGACAAAAATAGTGGGTTAAAATGTGTAGCGAAGCGAAACGTAACCCACTGTTTTTGTTCCGTTTAAATGCCTTGTTATGTTTTTGGTAACTGAGCCATTTGTTTTTTTAACCAAGATTTGAAACGATTTTTCTTAGTATATTTTTGCAGGTCAAACTCTTCTGGAAACTTAGAGCGAAATCGTGACTCAAAGCGTTCATATGCGAACCCAACTTTCAAACTATCGGCTACCTCAATAAGTTTTTGTGTTAATTCGGGATCTGCATATACCTTTGCTTTTTTAGGTTTAGTCACATCTACACCAAAACGTACTAGGCGCTGAAAAGCAGTGTCTCTTACCTCGTTTACTAGATCTGAGTCCATCGCAGTCATAAAAGCTTCGATTACTTCATTACATTTGAACTTACCAAGCTTGTTAATGGCATCAATTCTATTTTCATAACTGCTTCTGTCCTGCAATTGCTTAATCCACTGTTCAAGTTTTGGAGGTGTTTCTTCTGTGAATTTAGGTTTAGGAGTATTGATTTCAATTAAAAGCTCATTTAAATCTTTACCATTCGCGTATTGCTCTCTAATTTTTTTAGAAGCGTTTAACATATATTGGTGTGGGTGAGCCATTGGGTGGCTTTTACCATCTTTAGTTAGCCGTTCATGTTCATTAAATCTTTTTATGACCCGCTTCCAGTCATCAGGGTAAACTTCTTTGAATTTTTCAACAAAATTGTCCGCTGATACACTTGGTTGCAAGGTCAAAAGAACGTTAATAACTTTTTCATCTTTCTTCTGAATTATCTGTCCTTTTGAAACTCTTTTTCTACTCACTCGATGATCTCCAAATTTTTGATGAAAAAACATAACGCCCGCTTAAGCGGACAAAAGTAGTTGGCTATAATTGTTGAGGCACGAAACAAAGCCAACTGTTTTTGTTCCGTTTAAAGCGCTTGTTATATGCCTAATTCTCCACGAACAATGGCATATTCTTTTTTCAATGGTTTTGGATAGAGTTCCCAAGCCCAACTTCTATTTAACTTTTTCGTATCATTAAAATCTAGGCATTCAGCATAACTAGTAGCAATTGCAGATCTAACTTTTTGATTGCCGTTAATTAGATACTTGTTGGCGATGCTGAAACACAATTTAACTTTTTCAACGTGACCGTCATTTATTAATGACTGAGTGTATTTGTAAAAAGCTTCAACCTCAAAAACTAGCAAACCTTGTTCTACATTGATCAAGGGAGTTAATTCAGGAAATTGTTCTTTTAATTCTCTCAGTAGAGAGCTTCTATCTAACATTAAAAACACCTGGCATATAACAGCTATATTAGACAGAAAAATTCTGCATTTAAATACAGAATCATTCTATCTAGTTTCATATGGTCAGAACTCTACCATGATTAATCACCGCATTTCAGTGACTTAAAACATAGATAAACTCATTGAATGATAAAATGCAGAATATTTCTATATAGTATGATTTTAGCGAAAACCGCACTAAACTGTATATAATCGCAGTACCCCTACACCTACCCCAAACACAAAAAAGCCTGCCATCTATGTGAACATAAATGGCAGGCTTTATACGTTAGTTAAGCTTGTGAGTAGTTAGCTTATACCGCTTCGAATGCGAGGGCTTTCTTCTCTACTTGGCGGAAGATCAGCGTTAATACACCGTTCACGGCTAAGTAGAATGCGCCAGCAATACCGAACACGGTGAGCGTGTCGTAGGTTTGGCCGTTGATACGCTGAGCGTAGCCCATCAAATCCATGATGGTGATGGTGCTTGCCAGTGAGGTGCCTTTGAAGACTAAAATCACTTCGTTTGAATAAGCAGGAACCGCGCGGCGCAGTGCGTATGGCAGTAACACTTTAAGCGTTGCGATTTTGTCCATACCTAGCGCACGACATGCTTCCCATTGCCCAGAAGGAATCGCGTTGAATGCGCCTCTGAATAGTAGCGTGCTGTACGCTGCGGTGTTCAAAGCTAATGCTAACATCGCGCAGAACCAAGGTTGGCTTAACCATGTCCACAGGAAGCTTTCACGAATCCAATCGAATTGACCCGGACCGTAATACACCAAGAAGATTTGAACCAATAATGGTGTGCCGGTGAACAGCGTAATGATGCCACGAGTTAACCAGTGAATCGCAGGTATTCTTAAGATTAACGTTACTGTCATCAGCAATGACAAAATACAACCAACAAGCAATGAAGCACCTGTCAGTTGAAGACTGGTCGCCAAGCCTTCAAGCATTTGAGAGAGGTATTGTTGATTCATGCCATTGCCCCTTTGCTACCCAAACCTTGAATAGAGAACTTACCATCAATCACTTTTACTAATCTTTGTGTGATTAAAGTGATGACCAAGTAGATTGCTGCTGCTGTCGCGTACCAAGTGAATGCTTCGTGCGTTGCTGCAGATGTTAATTGTGCTTGTTTCAATAGATCGGTTACGCCAATCAGTGAAACCAATGCGGTGTCTTTTAATAGAACCAACCATTGGTTCGTTAAACCTGGTAGTGAGTGTCTTACTGCTTGTGGCAATACAACTCTGAAGAAGGCGCGAGATTGAGGAATACCCAATGCACTCGCCGCTTCTCTCTGCCCTTTACTTACTGCTTTCAATGCACCACGAATGGTTTGTGAAGCGTAAGAAGCGAAGATAAGTGACAGTGCAACAACTCCAGATAAGAACGGGCTAACTTCAACAAAGTCACCAGTGATCATAAAAAGCACTTGTGTTGAGCCAAAGTAGATAAACAGAACCACCAAAATTTCTGGTAGACCACGTACGATAGTCACGAACGCGGTTGTCGGCCATTTGATTGCAATACGACGAGACATTTCACCGCCAGCAAACAGTACCGCTAAAACTAATCCGACCAATAGACTTACGGACGCAAGCTGAACTGTCATCCAGCTTGCTTCGACGAGCCCTAAAGAGTAACCCGTTAACTGCATATTACTTACCGAAATACTTGTTGAAGATCTTGTCGTATTCGCCGTTCGCTTTCACGGCTGCAAGTGCTGTGTTCAGCTGGTCTACAAGTTCTTGATTGCTCTTGTTTACTGCGATACCAAAGCCGTTACCGAAGTACTCTTGGTTTGTTACTTGGTCGCCAACGTACGTTAGGTTGTCTTGCTTCTTGAACCATTCTGCTACAACGGCTGTGTCACCGAATACAGAATCGATACGACCATTTTTCATGTCGATGAATGCATCTTGGTAGCTTGAGTAAGGTACCGCTGTTACGCCAGTCATTTGCTCAAGTAGGAAGCTCTGGTGAGTAGAACCGTTTTGAACACCAACACGCTTACCTTCTAATGCCGCTTGGTCTGCTACTTTGCCTTCGATAGAGATGAACGCTGCAGAGTTGTCGTAGTACGCATCAGAGAAGTTCACTTGTTGAAGACGCGCTTCAGTGATGTCCATTGCTGAGATAGCTGCATCGTAACGTTTGAACTTAAGAGCCGGGATCAAGCTATCGAATGCTTGGTTGTGGAAAGTACAGGTTGCTTTCAATTCTTCACAAAGTGCGTTTGCTAGGTCTACGTCAAAACCTTGAATTTGGTTGTTCTCATCCATGTACTCGAATGGTGCGTAAGTTGCTTCCATTGCGAATTTGATTTCTTCTTGCGCCGCTGCGTTGAAAGAAGCAAGGCCGATAAGTGAAGCTAGTAGAATCTTTTTCATTTTGTTACTCCGAATACTGTTAGATAGTGGCCTTTGGCCATTCTTATAATTTGATTGTTTTTTCTAAATGTTATTTTTGAACGAAATCATCTTGTTTTAGCTGAATCTAATGAGTTAAATACTCGGCAAACTCAGGTGTCTGCGGATTAACGAATGAATCGCTGGTGCCGTGTTCGACGATGTACCCTTTCTCTAGGTACAGAACGTGGCTAGCAATCTTCTTCGCGAAATCGACTTCATGCGTCACGACCACTTGGGTAATGCCCGTTCCACTCAATTCTTTAATAATGCTCACGACTTGGTTAGTAATCTCAGGATCAAGCGCTGCCGTTGGTTCATCAAACATCAGCACGTCTGGCTTCATCATCAATGCACGTGCAATCGCGACACGCTGTTGTTGGCCGCCAGAGAGTTGAAGTGGCCAAGCGTCTGCTTTGTCTGCAAGCTGTAACGTGGTTAATACCGTTTTCGCTTGTTTAATGGCTTCTTGTTTGTCTAAGCCTGCAACCTTGGTCGGGGCTTCAATTAAGTTCTCCATTACCGTCATGTGTGGCCATAAGTTGTATTGCTGGAACACCATGCCGACTTTACGACGTAATTTCAGACCCTGTTTTTCTTGGATCTGACCTGCAAAATCGAATTGCTCGTTCGCAATGTCTAATTCGCCGTTGTCCGCGATTTCCAGTAGGTTCAAAACACGCAGTAGTGAACTCTTGCCTGCACCACTTGGGCCAAGCAGTACCAAGGTTTCGCCGCTTTCACAGTTAAAACTGATGTCGTGAAGAACTTGGGTATCACCGTATGATTTGTTGATGCTCTTTACTTGAATACTCATGCCACAATACTGCATTAATTGTCATTTGTTGGTTATTCTATTCAAACTGAAGTTTTATGCAAGATAAATGTATAAAAAACTACTTTGTTGAATTTATGTAACAAATATTGCGCAAAAAACAGTCTCAATGACTGGTCATACATCTATAAATCGCAACTCGTTGATTAAGGTGAAGAACGGGACAAATAGCAAACGTTTTACTCATGTTCTATAAATCACAGTTCAGTATCAACTCTATGAATACACTCTTGTATTCGCGTCAATTTGCCTGCATAAAAATCAGGGATAAATAACCAGTTGGGATGCCTAACCTAAGTACTAGGTAATGCTTAATTTTTCTTTTAGTTTCCTCGCTCCTATTCACTTCACGTATATGAAATATTGGAAATTGAGTTTCCTAGGGAGCGTCACGCGGCAATAAATGCTTTAATGGCTCGTACTTACCAACAACGAATCGTTATCTACAAAAGATATTTGCCCAGAACAAGTACTAACGAATAACGAGTATTTGTTAGCAACAGATAAGCACCAGCGACAAGTCATCATTCTTAAAGCGACAACACACTAAGGCCGTCATATGCAAAACGATGTCTCTTCTACGTTCGACTCAAACCAACAACAGACTCAGCGATCGACTCAACAAGCACCAGAACCCAAACCTGAGAAGAAAAGCCTCAGCATTTTGTTTGAGCTAAGTAAGTTCATTCAACCCTATAAAGGGAGAGTGATCACCGCTCTGCTCGCGTTGATCTTTACGGCAAGCTTAACGCTGTCTGTTGGCCACGGTATTCGTCTGCTTATCGATCAGGGGTTTAGCCAACGTTCATTAGAAGATTTAGGCAGTGCGATTCAATTCATCATGGTGGTCGTGGTATTAATCTCGATTGGTACCTTTTTCCGCTTTTATTTGGTCTCTTCTGTTGGGGAGCGTGTGAGTGCGGATATTCGCCTATCGGTTTTCAACCACGTTGTGACGCTGCACCCGAGTTACTTCGAAACCAATGGCAGTGGCGACATCATGTCGCGTATCACAACCGACACAACTCTGCTTCAAAGCATCATTGGTTCGTCATTTTCTATGGCGATGCGAAGCGCGCTAATGTGTATTGGCGCAATCATCATGTTGTTTGCGACCAACATTAAGCTAACGCTGATCGTGTTGGCCTCTGTTCCGTTTATCTTGATCCCGATTTTGGTATACGGACGACGTGTGAGAGCTCTCTCTCGCCAAAGCCAGGATTCGATGTCTGATGTAGGCTCTTATGCTGGCGAAGCGATTGAACACATCAAAACAGTGCAAAGCTACAGCCGAGAAGCACAGGAGAAAGCATCATTCGCAATTGAAGTAGAAAAGGCTTACGAAATTGGTCGCCAACGCGTAAAGCAGCGTGCGATTCTTATCTCTGGTGTGATTGTTATCGTGTTCAGCGCGATTGCAGGCATGCTTTGGGTTGGCGGCAGTGACGTTATTAACGGCACGATGTCGGCGGGTGATCTGGCTGCATTTGTCTTCTATGCGATTATGGTTGCTTCATCGCTAGGTACGATTTCTGAAGTGATGGGTGAATTGCAACGTGCGGCAGGCGCAACAGAGCGTTTGATCGAGATTCTACAAGTTGAAAGCCACATTGTTGCGCCTGTAGATAACCCAATGTCACTGGATAACGTGACACCAGAAGTCGCTTTTGATGATGTGACTTTCTGTTACCCATCAAGGCCGGACCAGCCCGCAACAAGCAACCTCACGCTAACGGCCCATGAAGGTAAAGTATTGGCATTGGTTGGCCCGTCTGGCGCAGGTAAAACCACCCTATTCGAACTGCTGCAACGTTTCTACGACCCACAAGTGGGTAAAGTAACGTTAGGCGGTGTTGAACTGAATCAGTTTGATCCGAACGAATTAAGAAAGCAGATGGCGTTAGTTCCTCAGCAACCCGCCCTGTTCAGTAACGATGTGTTCCATAACATCCGATACGGAAACCCAGAAGCAACGGACGAGCAAGTTATCGAGGCGGCGAAAAAAGCGCATGCGCACGAGTTCATTCAGAACTTACCTGAAGGCTATCACAGCTTTCTTGGTGAACGTGGCGTGAGATTGTCTGGCGGTCAGCGTCAGCGTATTGCCATCGCACGAGCCATCTTAAAAGATCCGAATATTCTATTATTGGATGAAGCAACCAGTGCGCTAGACAGCGAAAGTGAACATCATGTTCAACAAGCTTTGGAAGAATTAATGCGTGGCAGAACGACCATCATTATCGCGCACCGTTTATCAACAATTAAACACGCCGACCAAATTGCAGTACTCGATAAAGGACAGCTAGTAGACATCGGCGACCACCAGTCGCTCATCAATAGCTGCGAATTGTACCAACGCTTGGTTGAGCTGCAATTCAAACACCTTAGTCGATAAGTTATAGATCAAAGACGCTTAAATCATTAAGTAAACTAGGGGCTAGTCATTAAGTCATGGAAGACTAAGTCCCTGACATTATGTGGTTTCAAGCTTCAAAAACTTAAATCACACGTGTTGCAGTTTTGTTAATTTAACGGTAGGGTTTTTATTCCAATAACAACTTATCCCGATGAAGGGTAAGTAAATAACAATAAGAGAGTTCGCATGGAAGCACTATTATCTGACTACCCGGTAGTAACAGAAATCCCTGTCGCTTGGGGAGAAATGGACGCACTCAATCACGTTAATAACGCCGTATATTTTCGCTATTTCGAAACCGCTCGCTTAGACTTTTTCAAGCACGTCGAGCTGATGGAAGAGATGGCGATTACCAAAGTTGGCCCTGTTCTTGGCGACACTTATTGTAAATATTTCCGCCCGGTCACTTATCCAGACACGCTGATGATTGGTTCTCGTGTTACAGACATTCAAGACGACCGATTCACCATGGAATACGCGATTGTCAGTAAGGCTCAACAGAAACTGACGACAGTTGGTACTGCGACCATCGTGATGTTTGATTTTGCTTCAAACCAAAAAGCTCTGCTCTCGTTGCGCTTAACCAATGAAATCGAGAAGATGAACACATTAAAGAGTCCATGCTTTAAACAGGAAGCGGTGACGGAATAACGCATTCGCCGATTAAGAATACTCAGATACAAAAAAGCCACTCGATTGAGTGGCTTTTTGTTTGGTCTTCTGGACTTATAAGCTTTTAGCTATAAACGTTGGAGCTTATAGACCTTTAACCCTATAGACCTTCGACCGTATAGACCTTGCACGCTATAGACCTTGAACGCTATAGACCTTGAATGTATTGAGCGTTAGTACGAATTTCGACTAGCTGCTCTAGGTTCTGTTGTGAACCATCAACGCCATCAATCAAACCTTGGAAGTGTTTAATCAGCTCTACTTTGTCTTGTACTTCTTTCGAACCTGCACCGATGTTGGTTAGGTCGATGAAGAACTCGTCGAACAGGCCCGAGAAATCCGTTACAGCGTCATGGTTTAAGAACTGCTCGTGGTTGTAAATGCTTGGGTAGCCACCCTTCTGCTTATCAACCGCGAAAGAGATGCCTTTAACGTTAGTAATCGTGGTCGCTTTCTCACATTTCAACATGCAACCCGCTTCGATGCTTGGCTTGTTACAACCGACGGTTCTTTGGAAGAAACACTGACGGCTAGTCATCATCAAGATTGGGTGGTAGATGCTGTAGAACAGTTTGAAGTTCTCTGGGCGGCGAATATGACGAATCTGACCTTTGTTGATCTCGTTCGAAATGAATGCGCCTGCACAGTTAAGCTCTTCTTTCAGAGTAACCAGTGCGTGAGAGTTGGTTGTGTTCATGAACGGGCCGGCAACCCACTCAATACCCATCTCGTAAGCTTTGTAAGCAATACCCGTGTTGTTGGTCACGATGCGAGCTGGCTTGATCTCTTCAAGAATACGAACAGCTTCGTCGTAGTCTTTACCGATCAATACTGCAGGGAACCAAGGGATCAAACGTGGGTTTTCGGCCAAGATATCGATGTACTTGTTGCAACGCTTCTTGAAGCTTTCCGGCAGTTTGAAGTAAACATCTGCGTCAGTCACATCACATAGGTGCAAGTCTTCCACATCCGCGATAAGCATCGACATAGTCGGCTTCTCATTCACTTTAGGGTGCTGAGGCAGTGCTGGCACTTCAACGTGCTTAATTACTTCTACAGAACCGTTCAGAATGAAGTCGATTTCATCTTTAAGATTGGACACTTCTTTCAAAGGAACAATCAGGCCAGCATCAAGGTTATCGAAGTTGTAGCTTTCTAGTGTATGAACCGCACTCTTCACAGTTTTAAAACGCTTCTCAAGTAGCTCTTGATCGATCGCCTTCTCACTTGCCGCTATCAATAACGATTTAGATTGAACCGTAAAGTTCTCTTTTGATGTGTTCACTGTCACCGTGAATGGTTGACCAAGCTTCGCGCTAAACGACAATGACACGGGTGTTTTACGAATATCAAGGAACTCGATCTTGTCGCGCATTTCGCTGCCTAGCGCATTCTTAGCTTCGTAAAGATCGCTGGTCACTTCTTGAATTTGCACAACAGAGATTTCATTGTTCTCTTTCGTCGCTTTATCAACGGCGTAGTTCATGCTGTTGTCACGCGGGTTATCGATGAACATGTCTTTCGTTAGGTTACCCTTAAGGAAAGAGTTGGTGAAATCACGGTTGAATACTTTGTGCAGGTTCGAATCATCTTCGATCAACAAACCACTTTCTACAAAGCTATCAATCTGTTTGCGCCACGTATCTACTACTGTGTATACGTAGTGTGCGCCTTTAATACGGCCTTCTACTTTCAACGAGTCAACTTTTGCGTCAACCAGTTCAGGTAGGTCGTAGTAAGCGGAGTTATCTTTCAAGTTAAGTGGGAACTTGTTGCCCGCATTGGTGATTTCGTATTCATCACGACACGCTTGGCTACAACGGCCACGGTTACCTGAGTTACCCACACTTACAGAGCTTGAGTAACATTGACCAGAGAATGCGATACACAAAGCACCGTGTACGAACACTTCGGTTAGTACATCGTGATCGTGTGCTACTTCTGTCAGCATCTTGATTTCAGGTAGGTTCAACTCTCGAGACAAGTTAACGCGTGTTGCGCCAATTTTAGACAAGAACTTAATCTGGCCTTCGTTGTGCGTTGTTAACTGAGTCGACGCGTGAACATCTAATGATGGGAAATGCTTTTTCACCAAATCGAACAAACCAAGATCTTGAACGATGATGCCGTCTAGTTTGGTGTTCACTAATTGATTTAGCAGTTTAGTGATGCTCTTAATTTCATGTTCCAGCAGCACAACGTTAAGAGTCAGAAACACTTCACAGCCATATTCATGAGCAAGGCGAATCACACCATTCAACTCATCTAACGACAGGTTAGAGGCTCTGTTACGAGCGTTGAAGGTGTCTAAACCGCAATAAACTGCATTGGCACCGGCCACGATAGCTGCTTTAATCGCCTCTACATCGCCACCTGGGGCTAATAACTCAATCTTTCTGCTCATTTTTGAAGTCGCTCACTTACTTATAATTTTTAAGCCGCGTATTCTACCTACATCACGATCTCTTTACCACCTAACAACACTTTTCAAACTAAATGACCTCAATAATGCCAAACGAATCCGATTTACCTATCCTTTATTCTTTACGTCGCTGCCCTTACGCAATGCGCGGACGAATGGGCATCGCACTATCACAGCAAAAAGTGTTACTCAGGGAAATCATTACCAAAGACAAGCCTAGCGAACTATTAACCAGTTCGCCAAAAGGTACCGTTCCGGTCTTGGTGTTGCCAAATGGACACATCATTGAACAAAGCATAGATGTCATGAACTGGGCTCTTCAACAAAACGATCCTCAAGATCTTCTTCGTTCAAGTAATCCAACACTGAGCGAACAAGTCCACCAGCTCATCAAAACCAACGATGAAGATTTTATTGGCCACTTAGAAAAGTATCGCGCGTCGGTTCGTTATCGAAACATCGATGTTGAACAACGTCGACAAGCCTGCGAAGCGTTCATTAATCAATTAGAAGTGCTACTCACCGATCGGCCCTACTTTTTTGGAGTAACCCCAAGCTTGGCCGATTTTGCGGTAATGCCTTTTGTCAGCCAGTTTGTGCGGGTCGAAAAGAAGTGGTTTGTACAATCTGAATACAAAAACGTAGGACGTTGGTTAAGAGCGCGCTTGGAAAGTAAGCTCTACACCCAAGTCATGAAGCAATACCCTTTGTGGAATGAAACCAAGCAAGATTGTGTTTTTGGGTGACTTAAGGGTATTTGAGGTACTCTAGGGGAATTCAGGGTTAGATAAGCGTAAGTATTAAGATAATTACGTGACACTGTATCTTCTTTGTAATTAAAATATATTCAAAGGCTTAACGGATGGCCGTAGTCTCTTGACCGGCTACCACCATCTCCTAACTAGTAACACAACCTAAGTTAAGCCTGTTGTTTATTTTAAACTGATCACTGAATCGCTATCGAAATCTCGACTTCAGTTTCGCCTTTGTAGAATTCAAAATCTGTCGTGTAAGTTCGAACGTGTGAACAATCAGGTGAGTTGAAATACGTCCACACTTCTCCCCATAGATCGATGACCGCTTGAGGAAGTTCACCTTCAGCAGAAAACGTCAGATATTTGCCTGCTTCAATCTTGGTTTCAATAAGATTATTTAAGTCTTGATCCGTTAACGCATTAGTACACGCGATAACATCAAACTCACCCGTAAAATCAGACTCGTAATTAGTGTAGACACCGTACACTTTTGAATCCGGCGTCAGTTTGGGAAAAGCCTGATCAAAAAAGCCCTGCCACAATTGACCTATCTTCGCTTTAGTTGGGTCAACCTCATCCTGATTAGTGGTTCTTACTGAAAACCCATACGCCTTTACGGCTTCAATCGTTTCTACTTTCATTCGTTTTATTCCTAAGCCAACGATGGTTTGAGCATATTGAATCGATACCTAATCTTCAATCTCTTTATGACCACACTTCTCACACACTATATGACGAGAAAATTCGTCCATAGATGCGATAAATGGGCCAAGAAACCAACCTTTTATCATGCCTGCCCAAAACTCGCTTCGCTTTTGGTTAGGTTTCTCTGCAAACGCACTCGTCTTTCTGACCAACACCACAACGTGCTGTGTATCTTCTCGGCATGCGGTGCAATAGCATTGTTCTATGGTGTTATTCATTTGAAAGCCTATGACGTTTTGAATGAAATCTGCTGAAAATGAGGGTTGTCGACACAAACTTCTAGTGTGGAAAGGTCTGTGAGTATGACAAGTTGTTCTACACCTTGAATACTGACCTTAATGCACTCTTCACGGCTATCATTGCGTTGAGTATCTAATCCGACACATTCAATCTGCTCGCCAGATTTCAGCGTTAATTTGATTGGGTATCGGTGCATACACACAATCTCAATATAATCGTAATCGTTGCAACTAATCATAATACCCTTCCAATTCATCCACCACGCTAATGCGACATGCCATACTATTCAATATCCTTACAATCAATAAGTTACTCGTATCACAATCGCATTGCCATAATCAGATTATTGAGTAATTTGTTAAATTTAATCTCGTTCTCACCATTCACATTTCATCTGTGAACGACAATTTAAGGCTTCAAGAATCCTTTCCAATAATGGTACAAACCACCAATGTCTGAAGAACACATTAGCGACATTGCGCCTTTGATTTGTTCTTCGCACCATTCCCACCATTTCATTTCTAACAACTGAGCCATTTCAGTCTCATTGAAACGATAGCGAATATGACGTGCTGGGTTTGAACCGACAATGGAATAAGGTGCGACGTCTTTCGTAACAACAGCTCTACTTGCGATAATGGCACCGTCACCGACTTTAATGCCACTCATGATCATAGCTTCTGTGCCAATCCAAACGTCATTACCTATCACGGTGTCGCCAGAACGTTCAAAACCATCAACCGCACGTTCGAACTTTTCATCGTCTTGATAGAAGAATGGGAAGGTACTCACCCATTGATTTTGGTGGCCTTGGTTGCCCGCCATCATAAATACAGCACCAGAGCCAATTGAACAGTAACGACCAATAATTAGCTTGTCGATATCAGTTCTATCAGGCAACAAGTAACGTGCACAGTCATCAAAACTGTGATTATGGTAATAGCCTGAATAGTAACTGTGCTCACCGACGATGATATTCGGGTTGGTCACTTGCTCTTTCAGTGATTTACCAACAAACGGACTTTCAAAATAGTTTTTCATGTTTGTACTCTTAGTTTCATTCTTTTAGTTTGGTACTTTTAATGGCCTGTTGATGGTTAACTGAGTTCTCTGAATGTTATGGACGCTGGCCTCTATCGCCCACCTGCAATATCTATAAACGAACCTGTCACATAGGAAGCTTCGTCTGATAATAACCACGCTATTGAGTTCGCAACTTCTTCTGGCGTACCACCACGTTGTAATGGCAATTGTGCCGCTAATCGGTCAACGCGATCAGGTTCTCCACCGTCTGCATGCATTTCGGTATAAATACACCCCGGCCTTACACCATTAACTCGGATATTACGGGACGCTAGCTCAAGCGACAGACCTTTGGTCAATGAATCCATCGCACCTTTCGAAGCAGCATAATCGACATATTCAAATGGTGCACCGGTTCGAGATGCTGCAGAGGATACATTCACAATCGAACCTGCGTCTCCAGCTTGTTTGATAAAGGCTTTACTACATAAAAAGCAGCTCGATACATTCGACTTCATGACCTTTTCAAAGCGGTCTAATTCGATATCAACCAATGCTGATTGGGTAAATAAAATCCCGGCGTTATTAACCAAATGAGTTACAGGGCCTAGTTTATTACGAGCGATCTCAAACAAGGATTTGACGTCTGATTCAACAGACACATCCGCACGTACGCTGATAGCAGTTCCACCCTGTTCACGAATTTCATTAACCAGATCTTCGGCTCTTGTTTCGTTGTGAATAAAGTTAACACATACCGCATAGCCTTTACTGGCCAACAGTTTCGACGTCGCTGCGCCAATGCCTCGGCTCCCGCCCGTTACTATTACTACCTTGTTCAATGAAATCTCCTAATGCTTACTTATTCGACGCAACTTTATTATTCAACGCAACTTTATTATTCGATGCAAGCTGATTGTTCGATATAGCCTGATTGTTCGTCACAATCTGAACCCACTGTGATCGCCACGCTGGCGCTTCAAATGGAACTGGCCAAAACTCCGTTTGCTTTTGAATCAAGCCATCGACAACCGTGTGAAAAGTAATCACGCGATCTTTCAATACGCTGTCAGTGACCGAGACATCCGTCACCACCGTATCACCTTCACAGACAATCGAGTTGAGCTCGAACTCCCAAACTCCGTTAGCTGGGTATTCAGAATTGATTGCTGTAAAGTTGCTTCGACCAGTCGTCAACTCAGACGACTGAGGCCAATGTCCTTGAAAATCGTCTGCCAACCATTCACTCGCCTTTGCAAAATCATTGGTCCTCATTGCGTCCCAAAAACCAAGTACCACTTGTTTTGGTTTCATTGCTCTTCCTTAATTAGCTCAATGTAGCGAAGTATCTCAATATGATGATTACACGCACTTCCGCTCTGACCGCTAAAAGAACATTCACATCACTGCTTTATCAATTTCAATATATCAGTATAATCCCCCGCTCTATAACGCTCTCCCGTTGGAATAGCGTCATCCCAATTTGTAATGAGTACCCAATGTCGAAACTATTTTTCAAAGGCCGTATCGAGACAAGACAAAATCACGTTCTTGCTGGCTACAACGTAAACCGCGATGTTAAAGCGGGTACTGAAGAGTCACCAATCGCAGTAATGGTTCAAACTGAAGCTCGTAAAGCAGAAGTTGAAGCTCTAGCAGCAAACAGCGCTATCTTTGTAAACATTACAGTAGATGCAAACAAAGAAGAAAACACGCTTGAACTAGATACGCTATTAAACAAGCCAAAAACGATGACGTTTGAAAAAACACCTAATCGTAACGATCCATGTTCATGTGGTAGCGGCAAGAAATACAAGAAGTGCTGCGCTTAAGCGTTCTGAATTTCAATAACCAAGACTGTGATTGAGATTAGCGATTAAAAGACGGGTAGATCACAAGATCTGCCTGTTTTTTTATGTCCTTTTTATAATAAACACTTTGTTTATTGTTCGACTTTGGCACAACATTTGTCTAGAACTCTAAACTGAGTAACTAAGAAACTAGCCATCAAAAGACGTTAATCAAGGTTATCGGGAGTACGTAAATTAGTACCACACTTTGTGCATTTGTAGTCACCAGTTCCACCACTTAAGGCTAACGACGATAAAATCAGTCCAAGCAATCCAGGTTTCTTTGCTTCTTGAGGTGCTTTTTGAACTTGGTTACTAAACATGGTGTATTTATGACGAGTCAGTACTTTGCAATTACAGCAAAATGCTCTGGTTTCTTCACTCCCGTACATGTCGGAGTATTCCTTTAATCGTTTACTTATGTTGTTTTAATCGCATTGTGAATGTTGGCCGAAGATCTATGCCAAAGGCATCAATTCAATGGCGGTCCTGACAAAATCGAAATAAGTAGCCATCTGGCGTTTGAACAATGAATTGCTTTTGAATCGCGACACGGTCATCGCATGAGTACGATTTAGACTCTAATGTTAAGTAAATAGACGCTTTAGACTGGTCACTAACTTGTTGATACAAGGTATCGATGTCCGACACATCCCATTGAAAGTTTACCCCTCGCCCAAACGGTACTTCTAGCTTATCTGTAATCCACTTACGACTATCGCCATTAAGCCCTTCGAGCATGACATCGACACCATCCAGAGTCAGATAAGCAAAGGCTTCTTCTGGACGTTCGTATTTAACCGAAAAACCCAACACTTCCACAAAGAATGACTTACTCACCTCTATATCTAAACAATAAAGTTCAGGTACTACTCGTAATGTCATGATGTCCCTATTTCGTTATTCCTGATGACGTGCAAAGTAAAACCTACACTCTATAAGAAACCCACCATATTGGGTGGGCTTCATCGTTCACTTCTTGTCTAAGCAGTTTAACTGAATGGCGTTAAACAAGGTTTCAGGCTCGAAATCATCATTACTTAGCGATTGTCGCTTCCGATAATTTACTCAGCACACCTGATATTTTCTTAATCACCTCATCACAGCCGTTAATAGCATGACGTTCCATCAAGTAATTAGGATCGTTGTAAGACAACCAGACTTTCTTATTCGAATCTTCGGTTACAAGCACTTTCTGTGGTAAATCAATCGCCACATCTTGCTGGCACTGCATCAATGGCGTACCAACCTTAGGGTTTCCAAAAATAATAACTTCGGTTGGTCTCAATTCAAGATCAACACTGCTCGCGTTTTTCTGATGGTCGATTCTTGCGAACAACGTTAAGCCTTTGCTTTTAGCGATACTTTCAAAACGGTCAGCGGTTTCTTTTACCGAGTAATTACTTTGGTACTTAATCAAACCGTCAGAAGCGGCGACTGAAAATGATGCCGCAAGTAAAACGGCGCCTAGTGATAGTAATTTTTTCATTGTTACCTCTGAGAGTTAGCCTAGTTAAACACATCATTTCTAACGCCACTTTAAGGTAAGTAGCACAACCAATACCAGTATAGACACGTTTCAATACTCAATTTGCCCAGAGGCTCACCTTTCTTGTTCATCACTCAGCCCCGTCTAAACCCTTCAATCATAAAAACCACAAGCCTCATCGACACATTAATGCCACGATGTTGTGTTGCATTTTTCACATTCGTATCGTTGCTCTTCTTCAACAAAGAAACTGCTAGAATGAGAGTCTGATTTAAACAGTGTCGTCATCAAGAACTCGATCAACATACCAAACTTAAATTGCTTCATTTCTGATGCAGAATCGTCAGGTTTGGTTATTGGGAGATGAGGCGTCAAAGCGTTGCACTTCTCGCAGTTGTACGGGTGTTTAATGTATTTGTTATCAAGCATTTATATAAGTCAATCAACAATATAGTGTAGATTTTATATTATCAACTTATGAATCCTACCCCTAACATATTATAAATAATTAAGAACGAATAGTGATGCATAGCAAAAATGTGCTGATTCGGACTCAAAACCGATAATTACTTAGTTGACCTCGTTTTTAATCCTTTCATAAGCTTCCCATAAGGCGATGCGATTAGAATCATACTCTAAGAGCCGGCAAGCCTCTTGGTAGCAGAACCAACGAAGTTCTGTATGCTCATTCGATGGCCGAGGTTCATTAGATACTTGAAACGGCACTCTCATCGATGTTCCTTAATCATGCACTTCAATACAAAATCATTTAACTCCGCAACAGTTTTGATTACATGAACTTCTTTCTCAGGCGACTTTCCAAGTACCTTTAACATAAAGTCATCGTTCCAAAATTTTGGACACAATTTTAGTATTTTGTAGCTTTGTAATGTGCCTTTAAAAATAGAGCTTCCATCAGGCCAACCTTCTGGTTTGACGAATAACCCTTTTAGCAAACGCTTGGCGACGAACCAATAACTGACTGAATACGGAAGGTCGATATACACAAGCGTGTCGGCTTCTTCTAAACGTTGATAGAACAAACTGATCGGCCCTAACCCATCCATGATCCAAGTTTCTGAATTGATTATCTTATCGTGAATGTCTTTAAATACTTCTTTATCGACTAATTCACCACTTGGTTTGTATACCAAGGAATCCAATTGATGAAGTGGCAAATTGGTAACAGAAGCAAGTACTTTGCTTACTGTCGATTTTCCACTGCCTGGCTTACCAAAAACGGCTACTTTTTTCATGTAAACTTCTCCAAGAGTCTATTTCCCCGAAAGATAGATACACAAAACCCACCTTTACGGGTGGGTTGATTAGTCTAGAGCGTATCGAATCCCACCATTCTATGGAATGATGATAATTCGGTAATTAACGTGCTTTAGACTAGTTTTCATACAGCCACTTTCATATATTGGAAGTAACATGTCAATTGGATTCATTTAAAAAATACAGAATGAGCCTAGCGATATTATTAGCTCAACTCCCGTTAATAGGCAGCGGAACAATAAAGTTATGCAAACACACAAAAAACCAGAGGTACTAAGCTGGCGATCAAGAAACGGCTTCCTAAGTTCGTGTTTTCCAACTTATTCACTACCGTCGTTTTGGCTGAATCATTATCGATCAGACTACTCGCAGTCACTCCTGCCACATTGCTTGGATCACTATATCCAACGGTATGTCCAGTAAATGAAAACAACGTTCCTAACCCAAGGAGAACCAGCATCGTATAAAATGCGTAGTCACTTAAAAAGTGAATAGAGAGATAACCAAACTGCCACTCAAGCACATAAATCGATCCAAACGTGACAAGATTGGAACAGGCAATAAACGCTATTAACTTCTTCAAAATTTTATACCTCAGTGTATTGTTAGTTCTCTGTGAGTTTATTCTGTTCAAGCAACCGTTCTAGTGTGCTGAGCCCAAACTTCCGTCGTGCTCTAGCAACCTCAAGAGCAGAGCATAACCCGGTAAATAAACCGAAGAACAAAGAGCAATACACTTGGAATGTTGTGAAACCTTCAAACTGCCAAAATAACAACCACATAAATCCACCCCAAAAAACAGAGCCAAATATAGCTTGAAGAAAAAACAACTTAAACGGGCTTTCAAATACCCGAGGCTTCGCTTCAATACGAAGTAACTTCCACCATAGGTAAAAGTATGGATTCGTTAATTGAGGTTTCACGCCCTTTTCTACCAGTAGGACTCTTACAAACTCCATTTTCTGCATAAATAATCCTTACCTTGAAACCAATAAACCAGGACGCCTTTTAATGACAACGGTATTGAACCGCACAAACAACTTCCCTGGTACATTTGATCTCCTTAACTGAAAGTCCCTAATTCACCCGTGTAATATATGGGTAACGTTGTGACCTAGCCTAACTCATTAGGCCATGAACGAACACTGAATTGGGCCAAAAATGCCACGCATATTGAATCAGTTAAATATATTCATAATGTTAAACGTTGCTGTTACTAGAACTATTAAATGAATACATTCGAACTTCGTCACGTGGAAACCAGCCCAGCTTTTCGTAAAACTGTTGAGCGTTGATACTGTCGTTATAAACAAATAAATGGGACACTACTTGGGTCAATGATACAAAACTCAAGCATTCCCCAAGGCTGCTCAACAACCTCGGAAACGGTAACTTAAAATTCCGACACTACATTAGAGTTTTGGATGTGTTGAGACCAACTTTTTACGTCTTCAACCAGCAAGTGCATCATGTAATTGTGACAATGCGCAGGTTCATAAAAGTTTTGCAGAAGGAAGGCACAACTGCCATGTCGTAAATATCGTGAAATTCAGACATAACTTCAAAGCCGATTGACTGGTAAAAACGCTTAGATAAACTGAGGTCTTTCGCGGGTACGAAAGACTTAATTTCTGAGACTTTGAGGTTTTACATCCTACATCCTACATCCTACATCCTACATCCTTATAGTATTGATATTCTGATGCTAACTCGCTTTAAGAGATTAAAACATTTATTCCGAGCCCTGCTGAAATGAGTCGACTTCGGCTTTGGTTAGATAACGCCACTGACCTACTTCAACATCTAAACGAACATCACCAATCTGTTCACGGTGAAGACCAACAACTCGATTCCCTACCGCAGCAAACATTCGTTTTACTTGGTGAAACTTACCTTCTGTAATAGTCAACAGCACTTCTTTACTGGTAATCACTTCAAGCTCTGCCGGACGCGTCGGTTTTTGTTCGCCTTGCAATTGAATGCCCGCTTTGAACTTATCAGCGACATCATCTTTGATATCTCGTGACAATGTCACGCGGTATACCTTCTTACATGACTTGGTTGGCAGCGTAATATTGAATGACCATCGCCCATCATCGGTAATCAAAACTAAGCCTGTGGTGTCAGCATCTAAGCGCCCTACTATGTGCAATTCTGATACTTTGCCTATCTCGATGTAGTTGAACAGCGAGGGATAGACTTCGTCGATATTGGAGCAAATAGTACCCGCAGGCTTGTGCATTAAGAGGTAACGAAATTCACGTAAATGAAGCGGCGTGCTGTTTAACAAGATGGTGTTGCTTTCGTGAACCTGAGTCGATTCGTCGGTGACAGTCTCACTGTTTACATTCACCTCGCTATTACGGATGCGTTCAATCGCTTCAGGCTTGGTTAGTTCAGTGCTTTTACATAGGTATTTATCAAGGCGCATTAATCGTCGGCACCACATTTAGCACAAGGCTTATAAGTTCGTTCACCTTGCTCGATAACCACATAATCACCTATGCACTTGTCACATAAAGCGAGCTTTGGGTAAGCGTCTTTTTGTTTCTTTGCGTTGATGTTGCCTTCGGTGGTGTATACCGTTCTCATTTTGATGCCTTTGCTTGAATAACGTGAGAGGCACAAATTGTATCACTGTTTACAGCTTTGATTGGAGTGGTCGTGCATAGATAAATTAATTTTAAGTATCGCTATTCCAAGTTCGCGCCCCTTAACGGTATAAGCATGAACAACTAAGGCAACGTGCCACGCCTATCAGTGGTAAAATGACAAAAGCTCACCAACCAATGAAGTCACTAATGAAAAATTGTAATCAATGCGGGAAATGCTGTATCAAATACGGAGATGGCGACCTTGCCGCAACGCAAGAAGAGATTGATTTGTGGGAGTTGTTCAATCCAGACATCTTTGAATATGTTCGTGGAAGCGAGATCTGGTTCGACCCTGAATCTGGTGAACGTTTAAGCCGTTGCCCTTTTCTGGAACTGGTTCCGACGAAAGATACCAAGGCTCAAGCCAGGTACACCTGTAGCATCTATTTAGACCGACCAGAAGATTGCAGACATTATCCAAGCCTGATTAATGAGATGGTACGAGATGAGTGTGAAATGATTGAGGTAGTGGATTTACAAGACACGAAGAAAGCTCAAAGGAAACTCGATCTATTGATGAAAGACAGCCGCCCTTCAAGCTATTCTTAAGTGATGATCTTTTAAAGATCAGTCTGCAACATTAGCTAATTAGCACTAATACAGCTGATAGATGCTAAAACCTTAAGCCAAATACTGGTTCGCTTCTAACCAATCAAGCGCAACCAGTGCTGCCAATGAGCATACCGCTCTGTCGTTACCATCAACAAACTTAAGCTCTTCGATTTCAGCATCTGGAGACAGTTCGCCAGTATAATCAGCAAGATAACAAGTCAATTGCACCGATACGCCTTCCGCTTTGCCATCAGCTTGGCCTGTAAAGGTCTCAACGTATTTAATGGAGTCTGACACTAAATCGACAGAGATCTCTTCTTTGATTTCGCGAACTAGTGCTTGCTCATCACTTTCGCCAGCTTCACGCTTACCACCCGGTAGATAGAATAGTTCTTTGCCTTTTGATCTCACCATCAACAACTTGCCGTCTTTGATGAATATCCAAGCCAGCTTATCAATTACCTTATGCATGTCGTTAGACCTTATTTTTGTTTTAGTTCTCGTTTTACTGAATCTGGTCACACTATTACTCTCGACCAAACAAAGCCTGGGTATGTTACACGCTGGAATGAATATACTCTATGGAGTCGAATAGGAATTATCATAGCCAAAATGAAAAATGACAGCTTTCGAGACAATGAGCGTCAACTGTCATTAGTGTTGTTTACAGATTGATCTATAACTGTCTGCGAATAGGATCAATCGACTAGCCACTTAAGTGCAGAGTCGTGATCTTCAAATGACTTAATCTCACCCGACACAAACCAACTGCCGACTTTTGATGCCATTTCTTGCCAACTTTTATCGCCGTAAATAGCAATTTTGTCTATCTTCGAATTGAGCTCTAATCCCAATTTGAAATCGTCCCAAGCAGCCCGCAACTCCCAACCTGTTAAAGATGATATATCGACCAGCATCTTAAGTTCAGATGAATCGAGTTCTTCTAATGTTGTATTTAGAATTGGTATCATTGCTTGGTAATCATTGTGTGTGAGTTTTCCTTTCGCTTTAAACACAACAATGGTTTCACCGTTAACACGTTCAATTCCAACCGATATTCCGTGACGTTCGATACTCATAATCTAGCCCTCATAGTGGAAACTAGAGTTAGCTTAAAGGATTAAACAACAAAGAGATGGGAGATTGACGTCAAAACAGACAAGTGCTTTATCTAGGCTGAATTTCAGAGAGTTAATCGCGCTTCTCCAACAGTTCGCTTAGGTTTTTAATTTGCACGATACGGGGGGGCTCTGACTTAAAATCAACTCGACTAGTGTTCAACCACACCGCTTGCAAACCCGCTTCAAGTGCTGGGTAAATGTCTTTCTCTAATGTATCACCTACCATGGTGATATCTTGAGGTTCAACACCAAGCTTAGAAATGATGGCGGGATAAAAATCCGAGTCGTATTTAGATAAGCCAAGGGTAGCTTTGCAAAAATAACCCGATAAATACCGAGTGAGCCCTACTCGTTCAAAAGCTTTGATGATGTCTTGCTCGCTTGAGTCTAATGCGTTAGTCGCAACATAAAGCTGGTGGGTTTTAGATAGTTCACAAAGTATTTCCCGAGCACACTCGACCACTTTAACTCTCTCCCAGTCACACATCTTCCCTTGTGCATCTGGGAAATCGACCATCAGCGTATTGCCCCAGTCGAATAACACGATTTTTGTTAGATCGATTTGCTTTGTAATATTGTTCATCTTGCCTCCTGCATGCGATGAATTATCTAGCCCTCAAGCGAGCTTATAAGAACTTCTCGAACAGTTAGGCTCATTGTGGTCAACCTTGTTGCTGTTTATTGAGCACGATCTCCTAAACACAAAATTTCACGTATTGTGAATCAACAAAATACCCTTTATTGATAAACCACTTTGAAGCGCTCTAATACGAGTAACATGTCTTCAGCTGGCGATATTTTGAGCTCTTCACATTCACGCGAGAAGAAGTTCCAGTGCGCTTCTTTCCACCATTCGAGTGTTTTATCACCCTCACCTTCCGCGGCAGCAAATTCAGCAGTGACTTCGTTGTATTTGCACTGTGAGACTGAAGTAATCTCTACAATACAAACTGGCTTGCCATCCCAATCAGTGACGACTTGCAAATGCCCTACGACAGGCATCGCTTCCCCTTCATGGCTGTACCAATATTCAAGGCTGCAAGACGCCTGTTTTTCGCCTTTGAGAATCAACTGAGCGCAGAGATTGGCGTTGTATTCATCAGCGCAGTAATAGTCGGAACTAAAAGACGTATATTGAGAAGCCACTTCGGTTGGCAATGTATTGAGGTAACTATCGAGATAATCTTTGCTTCTTTCTTCCATGATTTTTCCAGTTTGAATATAAGGTTCAGTCAGTGAGAAATAACAGACTGTAGTGAGAAATAACAGACTGTAATGTTGGTAAGCTATCAAGGGGAGAGATTGGTGTAAACCTAGGAATTTCAAAATGGTAATTACAGTGAGAACGAGGCTCACAAGGAAGAACTAAAAGCATTTTTAAGTTTTACTTTTAGCTCTTCGTATCTCGTTATTAGTGCTTCGTAACTGGAAGGGAATTAACGGTTAAGGAACTCTACCGCTTTGTCTGGGAAGTCGGTAAACACGCCATCGACTTTAACTTGGTTGTAAAAGACATCCAACATACCATCAAAGTTATCAGCATAGGCTGGGATTCTTCCTGGATCGGCACGGAACGTATACGGGTGAACGTCTAAGCCCGCGTCTTTTGCTGACTTCATCAATGGTTTAATAATGATGTTATCTTCGGTCGATGCATCGTCTACCAACATAGGTTTCCAAGGACCAATGCCGTCAGCATAGCTAGCGACTTTTGCCATGCCGCCTTTCTCAAACATCCAGTCGTAGCTGTACGGCGTCGCTTTCTCACCTTTATAAGTCATGGTTTCGTTCCAATCGGTATAAGCCATCAACTGAACGAGCTTGAGATCCATTTCCATGGCCGGCATAAGTTCATCATTGATACGCTGAAGTTCATTGGCATCAAAACACTGTAAATACACTTTGTCGCCTTTCGATAGGTAACCATATTGATGTAAAGTCGCAAGCACTGCTTTAGAAATATCTTTGCCTTCGTGACGATGGAACCAAGGTGCTTTGATTTCAGGATAAATGCCTACGTCATAACCGAGCGTCTTGTTTAAGCCTTGGATCAGCTCGATTTCTTCTGCAAAAGTAGCGACCCGGAAATCAGACTGCCACATAGGGAAACGTGTTGGGTACCCTGCCACTCTGTTGCCTTGTTCATCGAGGTTAAAGCCTTCAGTCACTTTTAATGATTTGATCTCGGCAAGCGTAAAATCAATGGCATAGTAGCGGCCATCAGCGCGTGCTCGTGTTGGAAAGCGGTCAGCAACATCGGTGACTCTATCTAAATAGTGATCATGTAACACCACCAATTGATCGTCTTTGGTCATCACCACGTCTTGTTCGATATAGTCAGGTTTCATTGCATAGGCAAGTGCTTTGGCAGGCAACGTATGTTCAGGTAAATAACCTGATGCACCGCGATGCGCAATCACTAAAGGTTCAGCAAATGCGTTTGCTGATAAGCTCAATGCCAAAAGAGTCATACACATTGACGTTGTTTTCATTATTTCCATTCCTTTGATAGAAAAGAGGCAGGAATATCCTGCCTCTTTGATTTATTGACGTTGTTTTATTAGGTTAAAGAGCCGTTAAGCTAACGCTTCTTTCTCTTTTTCAAGATTTTTTTGTTTATGATGTGCTCGCTCACCCATGAAGGCATAAAGCAAACAAATTAATGATGCAATACAAGCGCCCACCAAAATAATGAAACCACCATCCCAACCGTAATGGTCAACCATAAACCCAAGCACTGCGTTTGCAGCAACCGCACCACCTAAGTAACCAAACAGACCTGTTAAGCCTGCCGCTGTACCTGCAGCTTTTTTAGGAGCAAGCTCTAGCGCGTATAAGCCGATGAGCATTACCGGACCATAGATAAGGAAACCAATTGCAATCAGCGCCAACATGTCAATCGTTGGGTTACCTGCTGGGTTTAGCCAATAAACTAATACAGCGATAGTAACCAAAACCATGAATAAGATACCTGCAGGTGCGCGTCGGCCTTTAAACAATTTATCTGAAATCCAACCACACAATAGCGTGCCAGGTATACCCGCCCACTCATACAAGAAGTAAGCCCAAGAAGATTTATCTACTGAGAAGTCTTTTGCTTCTTTCAAGTAGACCGGAGCCCAATCAAGTACACCATAACGAATAAGGTAAACAAACGCATTAGCAATCGCGATTGACCACAACAACTTGTTAGAGAAAACGTACTTAAAGAAAATCTCTTTCGCCGTCATTTCTTTCTCATGGGATTTATCGTAGTCGTCTGGGTAATCGTCTTTGTGTTCTTCAATTGGTGGTAAGCCACAAGACTGAGGTGTATCTCTTACAGTGAACCAAACAAAAATAGCAACGAGAGTGGCAAAAAATGCAGGAACATAAAAAGCGGTTCGCCAGTCGTCATTAAAAGCCCAAAGCCCCAATAGGAACATTGGGCCGATCAAGCCGCCACCGACATTGTGTGCCACGTTCCATACGGAGACTATCTCGCCGCGTTCTTTTCGTGACCACCAGTGAACCATGGTTCGCCCACAGGCCGGCCAACCCATACCTTGAAACCAACCATTTAGAAACAACAGGATAAACATCGCAGTAATACTACCTGTCGCCCATGGCATAAAACCAAAGCAGAACATCACCAATGCCGACATCAACAAGCCGCCACTGAGGAAATAACGAGGGTTAGAACGGTCCGACACGCTCCCCATTAAAAACTTAGATAAACCGTAAGCGATGGATACTGCGGCTAAAGCAACCCCTAGTTCGCCTCGGCTATACCCTTGTTCAATAAGGTATGGCATCGCCAAACTGAAGTTTTTGCGTACTAAGTAGTACCCTGCATAACCAACAAAGATGCCGAGAAAAAGCTGCCATCGTAAACGTGTGTAGGTGCTATCAATCTTATCTGACGATAAACGATCGATATGCGCCATAGGTTTGAATATTCCAAACATAGGAACCTCATAATTATTGGGCGATAGAAATTTAAAATGCTCGAACGAAAAAATTAAACGCTCATTCGAAATCAGGGGAATTGTATGTGCTTCAGGATTATTTTCTGTGATATAGCTATCTATTAACAATAAATAACTTTAAATACAGCATATTAGTTTCATTTAATTAGACTGCGCTTCATATTTTCGTTTTTGTATATCTAACTTCAGGAAACATTAAGTGGGTACATTTTGTTCGAATGAGCAAATATCGAACAAGTTATTCATTAAAAACAAATCAAGGTGTAGAAACTCCACCATCCCACCAACCTACAATCGCACTTATATTCTATGGCTTTCTTTTGAATCTTAAATACATAACCAATCGTGATGTCAAACCTATGCTTCCGTTTATTTATTGAACGCTGGTGATTACGTATCGTACAACCTCAAGTGATGCAGCAATGCCCAAAACAACTTTATTTGTTCGCCCAATATTTTGGGTATGGTGTGCAGTCATCAGCTTCTTACTAATTAATTAAACGATAGGAAATATCATGAACAAATCACTTATCGCTCTTGTACTTGCTACTGTTTTAGCTGGCTGTTCATCAGGTGGTACATCTGAACCGACACAACCTGAATTTGATGGTGACTACGGTTTTGAAAATATCGATCCCGGTTTCGGGCAAGATGATACCGATAACGATGGCGGTTATGAGAACGTAGACCCTGAATATGGTGTAGATGCACCCGGTCTAAAAGACAAAATTGCACAAGCTGATTTGGGTTTCGTACATATCCCTGAGTTGGGTGATATTCCATTTTTTAATACGGATACTGATGAAGCGCACATCGGGGCTGTAAAAGAGCGCTCTAGTGAAGAAGAAACCCTCTATAGCATCTATGTGGATGACAAGCGTGTTGGTGAAATCATCATTCGTGATAACTATGTCACGATTAGCTCTGGAGACAAGATGATCTCAGGCAGAAAAGATTCAATCACTTATGCCGACAATGATTACACCTTCTGGACAGTGCGAGATACGAGCGGAAATGTAGTTGGTGACTTTAAACGTCTCGATGACGGTGTTTGGGTATTCCGTGAGGAGATGAGCAGAGAAACATTTGTGGTGAAGTATCACAACGGCCAATGGAACTTCATCCCAGTAGCAGAGATAAAGAGCAAGGTAAAAGATAACTTACCTTCGCAAGCAGCCGTTACCAAAGTTCGAGCAAAGATACAGGCAAATAAGCTTCGTACGCTGAAGTAATCATTCTTAATAAAACAGAACTGCCGGGCATTCAAACAGTACGTTTGAGTGCCCTTCTTTTCCTACCAATATTTCTACGTAGCTCTTTCAGTAAAATGCTTCAATCTTTCAAGGATGATTCGAATTACGTGACCAATTTAATGGTTGTCTAGGTTTATACCGAGATCGCCAATATTCTGTAAACATAAGCGAGTGATCAAATGACCATCAAAAACCTTCCTCTATTGGCTCTAACCGCTTTATTGTTGTTATCTATTACCAATGTTCACGCTTATGAGCAAAATCAAGATGAAACCGCGATTACATTTGGTCTATCTGCTGAACGTGGTTGGCGTGATTGGTCTGCTTCTTACATCAAATACCGTGGTGTTGGTTCTCTGGGGTATGGCTTTGAATTTACACGCTCTGCATACAATGATGACACCTCTTCTTATGAATACAAACAACGCGACAATGAATACCAGTTTCACGTCCCTATTGGTATAACCGAAAACCTTTACATAACACCGGGCTACGGCATTAAACGCACCCATACTGATGTCACATTTGATAGGAACAAGTTCTCAGACAGTTCAACCAAACAAGTTGGCGGCTTAGATGCAACCTACATTATGGACAGTGGTTTTGTGGTAACGGCCGGTTTCGACAAAGCAGAAGGTGAAGACTTGGAGTTTTCAATTGGTGCAGGTATCGCATGGTAAGCGAAGGTTTTGGAATAATGGTAAACACAGAAAAACAAAAAAGGCCTAGATTTTTCTAGGCCTTTTCTAGTAATAACGCTTGGTAACTCAGTATTGGCAAGTGACACCAAGGATTAGCGAGTTACTCCAACAATTATTCTTCGATGTAAAAAGCTTCTACAGTGCCTTTTAGAGTAATAAGCATTGGTTGACCAAAGCGATCTAGCGCTTTAGGTGAAGGGATCTTAACCCAACCTTCGCTGATGCAGTATTCTTCAACATCAGTACGCTCTTTACCATTTAGACGAATGCCGATTGGGTATTCGAAACACTCAGCAACGTGGTGTGGGCTGCGTGGGTTACCTGCAAGATGATCTGGTAAAGCTGGTCTTGAATTAGTATCGCTCATGTTCATTACCTGTATGTACGTAAATAAAAAAAGTGCGTCATTCTAGTCAATATAGGCTTTGTGCTCAACAACTGCTGCAATAAATCGTAGTGATCGTTTTAATCAACAGCTAGTTGTTTGATTTAAAGGCGATATCAACACAAATTTCATCGATACATTAACAAATTTGCGGCAAGCCATAATTCTCTAACCTAGGCAGCTAGGCCGATAAATGGGATAGCACACAACTGGCGACTCTATGGATTGAATTAATATTTAAGAACAAAAACGCCAATATAATATTGGCGTTTGCGTTTTGGCTATATGTGCTTCGAAACACGTGATAAACAAATATGCTGCGAACAAATACCACAACATTGTTCACATACAGAATCTAAGCTTTTTCTAGCTCGTTCTGTGAGTTTTCGAGAAGCGCATCTACGATCTCTTGAGAACGAACAGCCAACACAGAAAGAAGCGTATCACTCAGGCCATGAGAAGATTCACAACACCCCTGCAGGAAGATCTTAACTTCACAACTTGGCTTCATGTCTAATTGGTATGAACGCGCTACCGATTTACTATCAATCAAGGGTTCAATCGAGCTGAGCATTTGGTTGAACTCATCGTAACGATAGCCCGTAGCAAGAATGATCGCATCGTATTCCTTCCATAACTGTGTTTTGTTTATCGTGTCATTCAGACGCAACGCTACTTTGTCATCTTTCATAGCAACTTCTTGGATGTCATGACAACGTAGATGTTGATGGTTACCCTCACCCGTTACTTTTTGCAAATAAAGCAGCTCGTAAATGGCGTTAAGTTCTTCTGTATCCACAACTGAATAGTTAGTCGCGCTAAATCGAGAAAGGATGTGGTCACGCTGCTCTTGCGTGCTTTCATACATGTGATCGGTAAACTCAGGATCAAACACCTCGTTTACAAACGGACTGTCATCAGCCGGGTGCAATGCAAAGCGGCGGTTAACCATGTGAACTTCACCATCAGCATAACGATTGGTGAGATCAACGAATATTTCAGCAGCACTTTGCCCAGCACCCACGATCGCGATTTTTGGCTCTGAGTTTGGCTTAAAGGTTTCACGCCACGCTTTGTACTTCGAGGAGTGGATGATTTGTTCGTTATCATGGCCTTCAAACAGTTTTGGAAGTTTCGGCATCCCGCCCATACCGACAATAAGGTTCTTAGCGATTCGAACCGTCTGGTTGCCGTGTATATCGGTAGAGGTAACTTTTACTTTTGAGCTTTGACCATTTTCATCAATCGCTTCAATATCAATGACTCGCTGGCCGTAATTTACACGTTCTGAAAATTGATTAGCAACCCAAGTCAGATAGTCGTTAAACTCAACACGAGAAGGGTTCATACTACCTAAGTTGATAAACGCATTAAGCCTATCTTTGGTGTGCAAATAATTAACGAATGAATAAGGACTGGTTGGATTTCGTAATGTCACCAGATCTTTCAAACAAGATATTTGCATTCTTGTTCCATCTAACAACATACCACCGTGCCATTCAAAATGAGGCTTTTGCTCCAAGAAGCAATAACTTAAGCCTTTATCTTTAGCTTGCTCTTCCAAAGCAATAGCTATCGATAAATTAGCAGGACCAAAGCCCACTCCGAGAACATCATATTCCTTAATTTGTTTCGTCATGTATAACCTCATGAAAATTTTGCAGGCGCAAACAAGCGCCCTATTCCGACTCCTTGTTTCAGTACAAACTGCTCTCGATTAGAACTCGTTACTGAAAAAGCTGTCTTTTAACTGACACATTAAAGCCGCACGCTTATGCGGAAATTCAAATTCTTTAACTTTGGCAAAGCCGTATTTTTGTAGATACCCAATCATTTTGTTGTTATCGGCTCTTGGCTCGCTAACAATCTTTTCTGTGCGAGGATCCGATAGATAGATGAAGTGACAAACAGAAGGCAACCAAGCAGCAACTTTATGTGCTCCGCGGTGAGACTCTTCGCCTACCAACATATGTATCCCACGATCGTAGTCGCCAGCTGCATAGTAAGGCGCGATACGATCTTCTTTTGTCCAATACACTTCGATATAAGCAAAAGGCTGGTTGTCTAAACATACAATTAGCAGTTGATTTTTATGGTTTTTGCAGGATTCTTCTAAATAAAACTTGTGCTCTTCTAACGAACCAGTCTGTTCCCAGAAATTGGCAACACGCTTTGTGTTCTGCCATTTATTGAACAACGTTAGATGTTTATCAACGTCTAACCCTTCTAATGTAAGTACAGCGTTTAGCTCTGGAATGTAGCGACGATATAGCTCCCCATACAAAGGCTTTGGCCTTGCCGGATGATACCCTGCAGCGTCAAGAACTTGCTTATGTGGGTAAAGGGCGTGATTTCGATTCTTAAGCCATAACTCCGGAGTTTGCATAACGGCTTCACGCCATAGCACTTTTAAGCCTTCGGCAGTTTCAAAGGACAAAGAATCCAACACTTCGCTTTTAAATTGTCCGAGTTCAATAGTTCGAATATCTGAGTTAGCGGAAAACAAAAGCGCAAACGCTGAGAGAGCTTCTTGTTCGGTAGCCGTCATCTCTGTAAGTCGCCAAAAATGATCCGTTTCTCGTACTACTTCGAGAGAACCGCTACTCACTTCAACACTATATCTATCTAGCCCTTCAGTTAAAGAAACACTCTGCCCATCGGGCAGAGTGTTCGCAGGCTGGTGGCTACCAGTCATAGGTTACGCTCGCAATCACGTTACGACGGTCACCGTAGAAACAGTAGTAATCACATGTAGCAACGTACTCTTTATCTGCTAGGTTTTTCGCTGCAACTTGGAACTTATAATCTTCAATACGGTAGCTTAACGTAGCGTCAAACAATGTATATGAAGGAACAACGTTTGTTTCGGTATTATCGGCATATGAATCACCAACGTAACGAGCACCCGCACCAATCGTTAAGCCATCTAATGGACCATTTAGGAAGCGGTAATTTGCCCAAGCTGAAGCGAGTTGGTCAGCAATTTGTGATGGCGTGTTGCCTACATTACTGCTTGTCGAATCTGCTGTTATTTCAGAATCAATGAATGAAACGTTACCAATCAAGGTTAATGCTTCAGTCACGTTTGCAACAGCTTCTAGCTCTAAACCACGGTTACGAACCTCACCAATTTGCGTTAGTTGGCCAGCGACCTGACGCGCTAAGTTTTCTTTCGATACTTCAAACGCAGCAATGTTGAAGTAACCGTCAAAGCTACGCGGTTGGTATTTCAAGCCAAGTTCGTACTGTTCGCCACGTTCTGGCTTCGCAGGGTCACCATTGGCGTCAAGTTGAATTATTGGGTCAAACGACTGAGCGTAGCTCGCATAAGGTGTAAAGCCGCTATCCATCAAATAAGCAACACCGAAGTTAGTTGTCCACTCTTCGTTGTCGACCTTAGTTTTTGCGCCCGTTGTCGTGTTATGTGTCTTATTTTGGGAATCGTCGTAACGAACACCTATTTGCACTGCCCACTTGTCCGCAATCATCATTTGGTCTTGTAAATACAGGCCTAGTTGATTGTTTTTAGTTTTAGTGGTTTGGCGGTCAGATTCATCAACAACACTAAAGTTAGAATCCAGCAAAGTGACATTGTTACTATAGGACGGGTTGAAAACATCAAACAATGGGTTTGCGATCGAAACGAAAGTCCCTCCAGCTGGAACAATAATCGAGCTATTACCATCGGCAACAAATGGGTCTGAAGCATAATCTTTACTGTCAATATCGATACTTTGATAATCGATACCAGCTAGCAAAGTATGTTCTACAACGCCAGTTTTAAAGGTGTGTACAACGCGGTTGTCTATATTAAACGCGTCAGACGTGCCTTCCTCTGTGGAAGCCCCGCGTAGAACCTTGCTGTTTGTTGGGTCATAAACACCTAAACCATAATCTGTCGCATAGCCAAGCGAATACATTTGACGGAGGTTAATGTCCATCTTACTGTAACGCGTATTCTGCATGAAGTAAGTACTGTCATTGAAATGATGTTCAAATTCATAGCCTACTGACAGTTGTTCACGCTCGAACGTTTCCCAATCGGTATTGCCTACCGCAGTGCTATCACTGATTTTCCCGTTTGGATTCGATGTTAACGTTCCTTCCATTGGCAAAAATTGCAGATACGGGTCGGAATCATCTTTTTGGTAACTGGTTAACAATGTTAATTTGGTGTCGTCTGTGAATTTATAAGCCAGAGAAGGGGCGATGAAAATACGTTCAGCTTCTACTCCATCAACACGGCTGCCATTTTTGCGACCAAGCGCTTGTAGGCGGAATGCCATTTTTTCGTTAACTTCAGAGTTCACATCTAAGCTAATTTGCTTACGATCGTCAGTGCCGTATTCAATAGCAAACTGACCAGAACCACCGTCAAATTGAGGGCGCTTGCTCACGACATTTATGACGCCACCTGGAGGAGTTTGGCCGTACAATGCAGAACCAGGACCACGTAAAATTTCTACTCGCTCCAACCCAAATGGGTCGATTTGCCAGCTGTAAAAGCCAGATGAGTACAAACGCGTTCCGTCTTGATACAAGCCGCTGTTTGCTTGCTTAAAGCCACGAATCACAAACCAATCTTGCTTGTTATCTTCACCGAAGTAATTTGCTTGGATACTCGGTGTGTATTGCAATGCATCGGCAATACTGATCGACGCTCTGTCGTCCATTTGCTCACGCGTCACAATGGAAATAGCACGAGGTGTTTCACCTATCGCAACGTCGGTTTTTGTTGCCGTGCGACTACTTAATCCTACGTAGCTAAAATCTGGACCTACTGAGCTGTCTTCAAGCTGCTGCCCAAGAACAACAACGGTTTCATCTTCGTTGGCCTGAACCATTCCTGACGATATAACTAAAGCGACCGCAAGTGCTGTTGGGGTGCGCATAAAGTGCCGATTCATATATTTCTCCTTCAATACGGCTATGAACCAATTGTAATAAAAACACAAACAATAACGATAATAGTTATCATTGCGATTAATAATAACGAGAAGTGTACCACGTAATTTTCAAAATAAAACATCTTAGTAATGGATATTTATAAAATTATTCACAATACAAATGTCTGTATAAGTCTTTGATTACTGTGTTGTTCTGAACAATACCTAAATGATCCGTGTCCACAGTGACGGAATATCTCTGCGCGTTGAGCTTATTCAACCCTTTGGATAACAGGTCGGAGCGACCATTTGGTTGCCCTGCCCACCAACAATGCAACTTGGTTTTTATGCTTGGTAATTGATATCCACGGCATAAAGAACGCATATGTTGTTCTACAGACCAGCTGTAGAGCATTTGTTTCGCGTTATCTGCCATATGTGGATCAAAGTGATTTTCCGCTAGCCATGTATTAAATACCTCTGGCCACATTGGTGGAGATACTGAATCGAGTAAGTCTATACATCGTGCCCCTTGCTGTACGGTAACCGTCCCTAGCAACAAGGAAATATGCTCTAATAATTTCGCTTTTGATGATGGGGAATCCCACTGATCACTCGCTATTTCTGTACCTGGGACATAACAATCTAGCAAGCCGGCAAACCTAATTTCGTCTCCATTTTTCTCGAGGCGACTCGCGATTTCTTGAGTAAGTGCACCACCGAGTGACCAACCAACTAAGCGATATGGACCACGTGGTTGTAACTGCTTGATTGTTTGAAAATAGGTGTCTGCCATATCGGTTAGTGAGGTATCAAAAGCATTATCTAAAACAAAGCTCTTCGACTTTATCCCATAAACTGATCGCTTCCCTTCCAATGATTGCGCCAAGCGTTGATAACCAGTAACACGCCCAGTAACCGGATGAATACAAAAAACGGGCTCATGCTCATTAGATGTAGTGTTAAGTTTTTCGATAAGTCGTTTGTCCGGCTTGACCGTTGGTTTCTCTTTAACGATTCGCATCACAGACACAAACTCAGTTAAACACTCTACATATCGTGTAGCGATTTCTTCTATCTTTTGGTGCGAGTAATGCGTAGTCGCATACTCCCACGCAAGGCTCAACTTGCCTGATACAATTTGGGCGTTGACAACAAGTGGGGTCAACATCTGGTTTAATTCGGATTGAGGTGAGCTACCTTCTTCTATCGGTGAACACCACTGCGCGAATCCGTGACTAGAATACTGACCAAGATAGTTAAAGGTAGCGACCATGCTTTGCTCCTCCAGTGTTCCTTGTTCTCGTTGTTCTAGGTACCTCAGTCCGTAACCAATACCACCATCTTCCTTAATACGTTCGAGAGCATCATGTGTTTTATCAACCATACTAATAATGTCTGGATGATATTGCCCAATAATTGGATACAAGCTAGTCGTCCACCCAACCATTCGCGATAGGTCGGTATTTGCAAAAACAGATGGTTCGCGTCCATGCCCCTCAAGATAGATAGGTACATTCGGATGCTCTTCACTTGCTAAGGCTGATACAAGCGCAGTTATCAAAGCGCTTTGGATATTAGCACCCAACTCCGAGCCTGAGATTCGCAATAATGCTTGAGTGAGATCATTAGATAACTCGGTTTTTTGACTTTGCTTATCTCGGTAAAGAGGCAACTTGAGGCCTAGTTCAGTACTCCCCAAGTCGTCGGTTATTTCCGACAAAAAATGCCAAGCCTCCCGCATCAATTTACCTTTTTCGCTCGATGACCACCTCTCAACAGCATTGACCGCTTCATCTAACGAACTTGAGTTCGGCATCAAATCTATATCTTGGCCCGCGACTAACTGCTGATAAGCTTTCCATAGATCATCTAATAGAATTCTCCAAGACACACCATCTACAGCCAGGTGGTGGATTGCGATCATCAAGCGGTTAGGCGCGTCGGAAAATTTGGCAATGCCCGCTTGAATCAAGCGTCCAGAACTAATATCCATGCTTTGTTGGATTTCTTGCGTGAACGCTGAAAAAGCCTGTTCAGAATCGACGTTACTGACCCAAAGATATTGACGTTTTTGGTAAAGTTGAAATTGCTGCTTCCATTTACCTGATTCCTGGCTGAATGACAGCCTGAGGCTTGGATGCTGTTTCACCAAGGCTTGAATAGCCGACTCTAAGTAACCAATTTCCATATCTTGTTTAAGCTCAACGCAAATATGTTGGTTCCAATGATTTGGCTCTGGAAACTCTTGGGCAAAGAAATGCGCCTGTATCGGCATTAATTCAAAAGGTAAATCACTAAGCTCACGCTCTTTGGCTGTTTTATGAATGCTAAGCACACTCGCCAAATCACGTAATGTCTTGGCTTCAAACACTTGTTGTGGTGTTAAGTTGTAACCCGTAACACGGACTTTGCTGACCATTTGCAAACAAAGGATGGAATCACCGCCCAATGCGAAAAAGTTATCGGAGCAACTCACCTGCTCAGCACCAAGAAGTTGCTGCCATGTGTCCACCAACAAGGCTTCTTGTTCCGTTTCAGGTGTAACAAACGTTGCTTCAGATTCGAATTTACTTCCAAGAAAAGGGAGAGACGCTCTATCAACTTTTCCTGCAGGCGTGAGCGGAAGCTTTTCCAATACTAATAATTGGCTTGGTACCATGTAATCTGGCAGCACTGTGGATAATTGGTCGAGAATGTCATCAAGATCGAATCGTTCAGGCTCACTGCTTTGGAGGTAACCAAACAATTGCTTCTGTGCCCCAACCTCTTGAAGTGCGACGACACAGTGTTCAACTTTTGATATAGATTGAAGTCGACTTTCTATTTCTCCCAACTCGACACGAAAGCCTCGAATCTTGATCTGCTGATCTACCCGACCTATGTATTCCATCACTCCATCATCGTTCCACCGCACCAAGTCCCCTGTACGATACATTCGCTCACCTACATGTTCGCGAAACGGGTCTGGTAGAAAACGTTCGGACGTTAGGTCTGGTTGATCGAGATAGCCTCTAGCCAACCCGACCTCGGCGCCAATGTACAATTCGCCGACTTTGCCAAACGCGACTTTATTCAATTGAGCATCTAAGACGTACAAGCGACGCTCACCGACAGGTTGCCCAATCGGAGCGTACGCACTGGTTAATTTATCTTGTGGATATGCTCGCCAAATCATTGGGGTAACAACGGTTTCTGTCGGTCCATAACCATTAATTATGCGTGGCGGGTTAACAACCTTTTGCAAACGCTGATAGGTTTCTGCGGTAAATGCTTCACCTCCTAGTGTCCAAGATCTGACACTGAGGGGAGGCTTTTGATAATCAATCCAATCCAATAATGGGCCAACATAGCTCGGCGGGAAGCACGCAATCGTGACTTTTTCTTTGCTGAGCACATCGCAAGTTTGTTCAGCGCTCCATAATTCCTGATCTCGAATAACCAACTTACTGCCAAATGCCAAAGGTACCGCCCAACGTTCAACGGCGCCATCAAAGCTAATCGATGCGAAATGCAGCTCTATGTCCTCTGGCGTCATGCCATACTGATGACCAATGGTTTGAACATGCATCGATAATCCAACATGATTAACCGCGACTCCTTTTGGTTTCCCTGTCGAACCCGATGTATAGATAATATAGGCCAATTGTTCAGGATGAAGTTTTGCTGCTGTTGTTTGTTCCTCTTCACGTTGTTGCTTTTTTGATCTCACAAGCAACAACTCTCCGTTTGAAGATCGTAGCTCACACTCATCAACACTCTCCCCTACCCCATAAAACAGAGGATTCGGTTGTGATAATGAAGCCTTAAATGTTGATTGAATGCTATGCCAACGAGATCCCAACCTATGCTGTGTAACCACAAAGCGAGCTTGAGAGTCCTGTATCATGTAAGCCAAGCGCTCGGTTGGATAATCAGGATCTAACGGCAAGAACGCCCCACCCGCTTTCATGACCGCTACCATTGCAACGATCATCTGTACCCCTCTCTCAAAGAGCACACCAACCGCTTGGTCACGTCTTACACCTTGAGCTTTGAGTTTGGATGCAAGATCGGATGATGAATGCGCTAACCCTGCAAAAGTAAGCTGTTGATCTTGATGCTTTAAGGCAATCGCATCGGGCCTTACTCGTGCTTGATTTTCCAGTAACTCGATAATTGACTGAAAATGCCAATTGCCTTCTGGTTGCGATAGATTTCTAAGGACAGCTTCATCATGCGGTGATAAATGCTTCATCTGAGCCAGGCTACAACCTAAATTAACGTCTAAGTCTCGTATTAGGTTTTCAAGAACTGCATTCAATTCGGCCATCTTGTCTTCGTCTATTCGGTCTTTCGAATAAGTTAATACGACACGTGTTTTGCTCTGGCTTTCACGTACATCTAATGCAACGTCGAATAGTGCGAACTCTCCCTTTTGGTCTTGAGCAGACAAAATCAGTTCGTTATCTAAGTGGATATCCCCAGACAAAGTGCTTTGATGATTAAACAACACTTGAAACAACGGCGTCTGCCCAGCCTTTCTTTCTATCAACTTATGCTCATCGGACAATGCCGTGACAAGCTGATCAAATGGCAGCAGTTGATGTTCTTGTGCTTCGAGTACTTTGTCATGAGCACCTGCAATTGCTTTCGCGATCGAACATTTAGGTGAAATAGTTTGTTGAATCACCATGGTATTAACAAAGAAGCCAATCAGGTTCGACACTTCGTGTCGGGTTCTATTTGCCATAGGGACGCCGACTGATATGTCAGAGCGATGTGTCACCGTGGCTAAAGCCGCTTGCCAAACGCCTAACCACAAACTCGAATTCGTTACCGATAATTGGCGAGCCACTTGGTTGATCTTGTTAGATTGAGTTTTACTCAGCTCATAGCTGATCGAATCGGCAGCACGCCTTTGATTTGGTGCGATTTCGCAACACCAAGGGAATAATAGCTCCGAGTTAGAATCTTTTAGTTCTCGCTTCCAATAATCAATGTGGTGAGCACCTTTACCAGCGTCAAGCAAAGCCGTTTGCCACTGGGAGTAATCACGATACTGAATCGGTAATTTCGGCAAATCACCTTGCTGATAGAGTGAAACAAGCTCACTCACGAACACGCCAATCGACCATCCATCTGATACGATATGATGCATTACGAGCTGCAACTTCCATGAACCATTGTTGAGCTTCAAGCATAGCATCCGAATCGGCAGTTCAGTTTCGAGATCAAATGCGTTTCCTATAAAATCTCGCTGTGTATCTTGAATTTGCTGTTGACTCCAACCTTGAGCATCTACAATCACCGGAAACATGACTGCCGATCGGTCGACAAACTGAACTACGGCACTGTCGGACTCATGAACAAAACGCGTTCTTAATACCTCATGCCGATCCAATACTTTATTTACTAAGTTACCTAGCTGTGTTGTGTCTAACTTGCCTTTAACATCGAACGTACCTGACATATGGTAGGCACTGTTTCCTTTATCTAAACAATAAATATCCCACAGTCGCTGCTGCGCTGGAGAGAGCCCCACTTTCTGTTCAGCACCGACGGACACAATCGGTAGCTTTTCAAAATCTAATCCTTTATTCCTCAGTAGCTCGATGAACTTGACCTGCTCCGGCTTACCTAATTGAAGAAACCGTTTTGCTAACGCATGCTTATCAATTTTTCCTGCACTGTTCGCACTTTGTTTCTCGGTATCGTTCTTCTTGCTAACAACATTCGATTTCGCAGTCGCCTCTGCTTGGACTGCAGATGTTGGTTGGTTTAACTCGTTTAAATCACTCATAGCAGCTCCAATTCGTCCATCAATGCTGCCATGGCATCGAATTCGTCTTGTTCATGTTGGTTTTGTGTTTGATATTGAGCTTGTAAGCTGTCTGATAAAGCTTGTAGGCTCTTGGCTTCGAAAAAATCTTTTAGAGCCACTTCTAGCCCCAACTCTTGGTGCGCTTTTGCGACTACGCGAGTCGCCAATAAAGAGTGGCCACCTAAGGCAAAGAAGTTGTCGTCCAAGCCTACTTGGGATATTTCTAAAACTTCGGCCCAATTTGCAGCGAACCAACGTTCCAACTCCGTTTCCGGAGCGCGATACTCAATTGATTGCCACTCAGGCGCAGGCAGTGCCTTTCTGTCTCGTTTACCGTTTGGAGAAAGCGGCATTTCACTCAAACCTAGCAATATAGTTGGCACCATATAATCGGGCAGTTGTTCCGACAGATGTTGTTTTACTATTTCTAACTTGAGTTCGTTGTCTTGCTTGAGCTCATTCCACATAGGGTCGACGACATAACCAATGAGTTGGTCACCCGTTTGATGTTTAAACGCAACAACCGCCGACTCTTCAACCCAATCGAGCTGGTTAATCACATTCTCAATTTCTTCTAGCTCAATCCTCAAGCCACGGATTTTCACTTGGTTATCCAAGCGACCGAGATACTCTAAACGTCCGTCTGCATATTGAACGACTTGGTCGCCCGTCCGATACATGCGAGAGCCCGGACCTCCGAACGGGTTAGGCACGAAACGGTCTGCAGTCAGGTCAGGTCGTGACAAATACTCACGCGCTAAACCGACACCAGCTAAATACAACTCGCCAGGCACACCAACAGGCACTGGGTTCCAGTTATCATCCAGAACATGTAGTTGCGTATTGCTGATTGCATAGCCGATAGGGATTCGCTTCGATACAGGTAATTCACAAGGCCAGTACGTTACGTCGATCGCAGCCTCTGTTGGCCCGTAAAGGTTATGTAGCTCAACAGGCGCATGACTCAGTACTTGTTCTACAAGATCCGCAGGAAGCGCCTCACCACTACAGATAATGCGTCTTAGCGAAGTACATTCAGATATCGTCGTTTCTATTGAAAAGGCATTCAGCATCGAAGGAACAAAGTGAATGGTTGTCACTTTCTCTTTTTGGAGAACCTCAGAAAGTAGACGAGGCTGGCGGTGTGCTTCAGGAGGAGCAATAGCAAGGCGAGCTCCTGTCATTAATGGCCAGAAGAACTCCCATACCGAGACATCAAAACTAAAAGGCGTTTTCTGGAGTACACAATCGGACTCGTTCAGCGCATATTCTTGTTGCATCCAATTCAAACGGTTTTGCAACGCAACTTGAGTATTCACCACGCCTTTCGGCAAACCTGTAGATCCAGAAGTAAATATCACATACAACGCCTGATCAGGCTGCCAATCGACGTGAGGTGCTTGGAATGGTTGGTTGGACACATCAAGCTTAGTCAAATCAATATACTCACAACCCTCAGTCTCTGGCCACAAGTGCATTGAATTGGAGTCAGTCAATAACAAGTCGATATTAGCTGATCGCAAAATATACTGCAGTCGATCCTCTGGATAACTCGGATCTAATGGCACGTATGCGCCACCAGCACGAGTGATAGCATGCAATCCAATCACTAAATCGAATGAACGTTCAAGACCTAAACCGACACGTGTTTCAGAGTTCACTCCTTTTCCACGTAGCCAATTCGCCATTTGATTTACACGCAGGTCAAACTCTTGATAAGTCAGGGCCTGATCTTGCATTGATAGCGCTATCGAGTCAGGTGCAGTCTGAGCTTGTTGTTGAATCCTTTGTGACGGCGTCACTAAACTGCCCCACTCAAGTTCAGTGTTGTTAAACGCAATGCATTGTTGCTTCGCGGTGTTGTCTGTTAAGTGAAGCTGGTTGATTGAGCAACGATTATCTCGCGAAACCTTCTCGAGAAGAAGTTGCCAATGATCAAGAAGTGCCTGAGCAAAGTCTGTGGTAAATATAGGTGAGGCATAGCTTATGAATCCAAGCCATTTATGTTCCGACATTTGCTGAATATCTAACCCAATTTCGAGCTGAGCATTCACTACGCCGGGGTCAAAGGGCTCGACATCAATATCATTCCAATCGAAAATCGCGTTCTCATCAAAACGTTGGAAGTTGAAACTGGTTTGGAACACGGGGTGATACTGTAAATTACCTTTGATACCCAATGACTCGACCAACATTTCAAATGGGAAGTCTTGTCTTTCCAATGCTTTTTCGCTGAAGGACTTCACTTGCATTAGCAAATCAGAAAACGTTTGTGATTCGCTAAATTGTGCGGGGATCACCAAGCTATTGATAAAACAACCCTGCATCACTTGTGTTTCTGCTTGAGTCCGCCCTGCGACTGGCACACCGACGCGTATTTGCTCTTGGCCAGAATACTTGTGCATCAACAAATGCCACAATGTCAGCATCACATTGAATGGCGTAGTGCTGTGCGATTTTGCCAGTTGGCTGATACTCGCAATCTGCTCGCAAGACAGTTCAAAATGAAGACGGTTGCCGCTCGTTTCGGTTTGCTCTCTTGGTACATCGCTGTGTAGCACTAATGGTTCAATATCGTATTTCAACGCATCTAACCACCAGCCTTTTTGCCTACTTGTATCTTCTGATTCAAGCCACTGTTTTTGCCACTGTGCGTAATCGATATATTGGAGCTCGCTTGGCGTTTCGCTTCCTTTATAAGTTGGATCAACTAGCGATTGATAACAGCCCGACAACTCCTTTAGGAGCAACTGCATAGAGATACCATCAGAGATAATATGGTGCACTACAATAAGCAATTCAGCCTTCTCGTCTTGCTCGCCTAGCTTACAAAACTCATCGAGGTCAGAAGTTTGCGGCATCCAATCAAATCGAATAAGCGCCCCATCAGCGAAGTTGAACGGTTTGGCTATTAAATCTTTGTAATGAGACAAGCGATCTTGATCATTAACAGCAGCTTCATGGATGCCAAGTTCAATGTAACGCTCAGGACGCACCTGTTGCATCAATTCTCCGTCGACCTGCGCAAAATTGGTTCTCAATATTTCGTGGCGAGAAACCAAGGTATTAATAGCTTGTTTAAGTACCGCAACGTTAACACGCCCAGTAAACTTCAAGCCCAGTGGCATGTGATAAGCAGCACTGGTTGGTAGTAGTTGTTGAACAAACCATAGCCGCTGCTGTACCGCTGACGTAGGCATATTCGGTAATCGAGGAGCTCGAGCGAAAACAGCGAGGTCTTGCGTTCCATGAGCCGACGACGAAGAAAGTTCAGAGATACATTGAGACGCAAGATCTTTGAGTACAGGCGTATCGAACACCGCTTGTAGCGATAACCTGATGCTGTCTTGCTGCTTTAATCTGCCAACTAACTGAGTCGCTAATAGTGATTGACCACCTAAAGCAAAGAAATCGTCCTCTCTGCCTATTTGGTCTTTTTCAAACAGCGCGCACCATTGCTTAGCTAACGCTTGCTCTATCTTGCCAACTGGTTCGATGTAGTCACTTTTATTAGTTGCTAACCAATCCGGAGCGGGTAAACGTTTCTTATCAACTTTACTCGCAGGAGTAAGTGGTATTTTATCTAACTTTATGAATTGGCTTGGGACCATGTATTCTGGAAGATCTTTTGCTAGATCACTTCGCATATCTGACATTGATAGTGAACTATCACTCTGTAGATACGCGACAAGCTGTTTGCCACTCGGGCTATCACAAGCGACAACCGCACACAGTTCTGAGTCAGTTAACTTCTGAAGTCTAGATTCAATTTCACCAAGCTCTACACGGAAGCCACGAATCTTAACTTGTTCATCACTACGCCCGAGGTACTCCATCACACCATCTGAGCGCCATTTCACAACATCGCCAGTTCGATACATTCGCTCCCCGTTACTCGCGAATGGATCTGGTAAGAAACGCTCTGAAGTTAGGTCAGGTCGCTCAAAGTAACCTCTCGCTAACCCTACCTCTTCGCCAACATAGAGTTCACCCGCAACGCCTGCTGGTAACCTATTCAGCGCGCTATCCAATACATACAAGGTTCTACAGCCGACAGCTTTACCTATCGGGGCATACGCACTGTCTAAGCCAGTATCGAGATACGCTTCCCAAATCATTGGCGTTACAACGGTTTCGGTCGGGCCGTAACCATTGATTATTCTTTGCGGTTTCAATACTTGTTGCAGTTTGAAATAAGTATCTCGAGTAAAGGCTTCACCTCCTAATGTCCATGAACGAACCGATAACTCTGGTTGAGTTCCTTCAATCCACTCTAGCAATGGGAGCACGTAACTCGGAGGGAAACATGCGATGGTCACTCGCTCCCGTGCCAATACATCACACGTTTGTTGAGCACTCCATAGCGATTGGTCTCGAATCACGAGGCGAGAACCAAATGCCAACGGCACAGTCCAGCGCTCTATCGCACCATCAAAGCTGATCGAAGCAAAATGAAGCTCGACGTCGTCAGGCGTCATTCCGTAACGTTGACCAATAGTCTGAACATGCATGCTCAAACCTTGCTGTGATACACACACGCCTTTGGGCTTACCTGTAGAACCAGATGTGTAAATCATATACGCCAGCTGATCAGATAAAATCGCAGGCTTATCGATTAACTTGGCGTTGAGATCCAACGCGTTGAAGCTTACAGCCTTGGCTTGATTACAAATCTCATTTGCTAGGACCCCGCTAAGTGCATCGTGCACCAGTATCCGTGCTCGACTATCTTTAACCATGAACTCAAGACGCTCTTGCGGATAAGCCGGATCCAAAGGTAAGAATGCCCCTCCTGCTTTCATTACCCCCATCATCGTAACCAACATGTTGCAATCACGTTCAAATAACACGCCGACGATATCGTCACGTGTTATACCTTCGCTAATCAATCGAGCAGCGACGGCATCACTTTGTTCAACCAACTGCTTAAACGTTAGCGACGCTTTATGAACACCAAGTTCATGCTCAACATTAGAAACCAATGCCACATTATCAGGACGCAATAACATCTGCTTAGAAACTAAATCGGTAAAAGGTTCAAACGTCCAAGGTTCTGATACACGGTCGAACTTCGCCAATTCATTAAGCTGACCTTTCGCTAACACAGGGATAGAACCTAACTCTTTCGATAGGTGCTCAACCAACTTATTTAAGTAATGTCGATTTGTAGCACACAGCGTTTCAATTTGCTGTTGAGAGAATTTGCTTTCATCGTAGGCAAAAACGATACGAAGTGATTCGCTCGGCAGAATCGCCAACGTCAGTGGGTAGTGGGTAAACTCGTAGCTTTCAGGTTCCCCGATGCTCAGTTCCCCTTCGCGATTACTTTTAAGAAGCGCCTCGTCCAGTGGGTAATTTTCAAATACGACCAAGGTGTCAAATAAGTTATCGCCAGTCCAACCTGTTTGCGCTTGGATATCAGACAGAGATGAATAGCTGAACTCACGCTGTTCACTTGATGAGTTTTGAATATCCAACAGCCATTGCGAAACTGATTTGGAAAGGTCGACTTGGTGTGCGATTGGCAGCGTATTAATAAATAGACCAACCATAGAATCACTGTGTGCTAGATCCGTTGGTCGCCCCGCTACGGTATTACCAAACACAGGTGTCTGTTGCCCCGTGAATCGGTGTAATGTCAGCAACCACGCCGCTTGCGTCAAGGTATTCAACGTCACACCCGCTGCGCTGAGTTTTGGCAACCATTCACCGACAGTCTCTTGTGAGTAATCATCATTGAATCGATTATATTTAGACTCCAGAGAATCCGAACTGCCGACAGACTCCACCAAACGCGTTGGAGATTCCATATTTTGCAAGTAACGTTGCCAGTATGCGTTCGACTGCTGGTGATCTTGTTGACACGCCCAAGCGAGGTAATCTGAAAACTGACCTTTAACCGGTGTAATCGTGCGTCTTTGATAAATAGCAAACAGGTCACTGAGCAGCACCCCAGTGCTCCATCCATCCATTAAGATATGATGAATCGTAAATACGCATTGAATTTGATGATCTTCCGTTTGCACGAAGTCAACACGCCATAAGGGGTTGACCTGCGAGCGTTCTAAACGCTGCTCAAGCTGGAAGCCTTGTTCAATGATTTGTTGTTTATATTCAGCCATATCGAATTGGCTGCGTAGACGCACATCTAACACAGCGTAACTCAGATCCAGTTGTTGCCATTCAGCTAAATACGCGTTGCCATCCAACGAGAACAATGTCGAACGCAACATTTGATGTCGTTGCATTACACCTTGCCAAGCTTCAATCATTCTCGGCAGTTCAACGTGATTTAACGGCAACGTAATTTGGTTTACATAGGTACTGTCACTATCTGAGAGTTTTGCGTGGAAATACAGCCCCTGCTGCAAGGTAGATAATGGTAGGATCGTATTTGGTAGCGACTCTGGTTGCTTTATCCCTTGACACAATTGATTCAACTGAGATTGGGTCAATTCCACCAAAGGCGCATCGGTTTTCGTTAAGATAGGATCCACTTCAATAAACAGATCGTGTAAGCGTTCAATAGAGTTGTTAAGTGCCGCGTGTAACACCTCAATTTCAGTTTCATTGAAGCAACCACTGTCGAACTCGACATCCCACTGCAAATGATCATTAACAACGGAAGCATTGATAACAACAGCAGCGTCTGCAACGTTGGATTTATCTCGCCATAGCCCCGAGCCCGTTATATCGACTTTTCCATTTGTTTGCTGTGTAGCATTGCCAAGGTAGTTGAACAATACATCCATATTGCCAACATTTGGCCATAAGTTTTGCGCCACTCCCGCGTGGAAAGTGATACCGCCTACGTGGTCGCTATCGAAGCTATCTTTTAGAGACTTGACCCACTCCATTAACGTTCCGAGTTCTGGTATAGCTTGTGGATAAAGAGAGGTGTACCAACCGATGGTACGACTTAGATCTAAGCCCATATTGTCAGTAAAACGACCATGAGACTCACGATGAATGGTTAGCGCCTGACCTTGGTTCTGCGTGCTGACTGTTAACGCACAGACAATAAAGACCACTTGTTCTTGTGTGAGTCGGGCAAAGCTCTGCCCAGCTTTGGTCAACGACTCTATTTTAGACAGTGGCGTCAACCACTGTGTCGAGATCGGCAGAGCACGCTCTGTAGAATAGATAGGTGCTTGCATTTGATCGAGCCAATAAGCTTGTCGTTGCTCGGTTATTAGCAGAGTATTTAAGTTATTTACCCAATTCCCTTGATTGTGGGTCTTTGGTGAAAGCGTATTGGTAGCTTCATCGTTTTCTGGTAACGCTTCATAAAGCTTACTAAGGTCTTCAATAATCATTGGCCATGACAACGCATCAACCACCAAGTGATGAATCGCTATAAGAACTTCACTGCCTTCTGTTGAGCCTTTCAAATTGCGTATACCAACCGCGCCGGTAATAGCCTTTTCAAGGTCGATGCTTGATTGCACCTGCTCGATGTTTATTTCGTCATCGAATGGGTGAATCGCAAACCGAGCCTCTTCTTGATACTCAGCAGTGACTCCAAACGAAGCGTTATGGCTCAACGAGTTTGAGAAATTAAGTCTAAGCGCATCATGATGATCAGCAAGTTGGTTTAACGCATGACTTAAACGCTCAATATTAAGAGCGTGACGCCATGTAAACTGAATATATTGATTACATCGACTCAACTCAAATTGTTCAATAAACCGTTGCTGGATAGGTAACAATGCAACACGACCTTGTAGCTTACTTTGATCGGCTAGAACCCGTTGACTCTCTTCTAAGAGCTCCGCCATGTCTTGAAGCTTTGGAAAATCGAAAACTTGTTTAGGCGATAGCATGAAACCTTGTTGGCGAAGCTTCCCTACAAGTTGAAGAGCCATAATCGAATCGCCACCTAGAGCGAAAAAGTGACTATCAGCCCCAACGCCCTCTAACTTCAACAATTCACACCATACCGTGGCAAGTATTTGCTGACGTTTGGTTTCAAGCGTTCCTTGGTTACTCAGATTTTCTGACCAGTCAGGGGCAAGCAACTGCTTTCTATCTACTTTCCCGGCTGGCGTCAGTGGCATTTCATCTTGCACAATAATGCAAACAGGTACCATGTAATCTGGAAGCGCCTTTGCTAACTCATCTAGCCAACGCGTTTCTTGAATATTTTTATCATCGAGTGATGATGTGTCCCTTAACTGCACATAACCAACAAGTTTTTTACCTGTTTGCGATTCGTGAGCGACCACAGAACAGAATTCAGCGCCGGACAGGGTTTGTAACTGAGATTCAATTTCTCCTAGCTCAACGCGGAAACCACGGATCTTAACCTGTTGATCGACACGACCTAGATACTCCATAACGCCATCATCACGCCACCGAACTAAGTCACCCGTTCGGTACATTCTTTCGCCGTTAGCTAAGAATGGATCAGGCAGAAAACGCTCTGCGGTTAGATTAGGTTGTCTCAAATAGCCTTGCGCTAAACCGACTTCAGAACCTATATATAACTCACCGCTGCTACCCAGAGGTACTGGACTTAACTCAGAATCCAATACGTACAATTTCCTATCACCAACTCGAGTTCCAATTGGTGCATAAGCACTATTCATAGTGTCATTGGTATACGCTTCCCAGATCATCGGTGTAATCACCGTTTCTGTTGGCCCGTAACCATTAATGATTCTAGGGGGGGCCAACACTGCCTGAATACGGTCAAAAGTCTCGCGAGTAAAGGCTTCACCGCCTAAGGTGATAGAACGTAGAGAGAGTGATGGTTTGGTTTGTTCGACCCAATCAAGCAATGGGCCAATGTAGCTAGGTGGAAAACAAGCAATGGTGATTTTTTCTTTCTGTAACGCTTCGCATGTCTGTTCTGCGGTCCACAACTCTTGGTCGCGAATAACTAAGCGTGAACCGAATGCCAATGGAACAGTCCAGCGCTCAACGGCACCATCAAAGCTGATTGAAGCGAAATGTAATTCAATATCTTGTGCCGTCATTCCATATCGCTGGCCAATGGTTTGAACATGCATACTCAAACCTTCATGCGAAATGGTGACCCCTTTGGGTTTTCCCGTTGAACCAGAGGTATAGATTATGTAGGCCAGTTCTTCAGCCAACGGTTGTGTAAAAGAGTTATCAGATGGAAAGTCTGCAAGCGCTGCCCTCTCAACACAGAACGGAGTGACACCGTCACTAGATTCAAGAATGTCAGAACATCGGTCTTGAGATTTAGGATGCGTTAATAACAGTTCAGCCCCACTATCTTCAAGCATGAAACTCAATCTTTCTGTTGGATAATCAGGGTCTAGTGGTAAGAATGGCGAACCTGATTTGAGCACGGCAATCATCGACACGATCATATCGACACCACGTTCCATCATCACACCAATAGGTGATTGTGACGTTACGCGCTTAGACAAAATGGAGTGAGCCAACTGATTAGAGCGAGTTTCCAACTCTAAATAGCTCATCGATTCGTCTTGGTGTTTCAACGCGATGCTGTCTGGACTACTCTTCGCCTGTTCAGTAACCAAATCTGTAAACGGTCGGTAATGCCATTCATGCTCGCCCGAACCATACTGGTCGATTAAACGCATATCCTTGCTAGAAATCGCATTCACTGACGCCACAGCTGTATATGGTGACTGCACGATAGCCTCAAGATTCACCTTAAAGCTCTCGATAAATTTAGTAATAAAAGGGCGAGTGAACTTCTCTTTCCCGTAAACAAACCTAAGTGGCGCACTGCTCTTGTTGATCACATCCAACACTAACTCAAACGGGGTTTCCAATACTGGAAACTCTTCAAATTGTGCAGACACTCCATTGGTGTTAATTGATAGTTTGTCACCGTGGTTTCTAAAATTCAGAGCCGTTGTGGGTAACGGTAAATCGCCGACGAGCGCTTCTAACGGTGTACTTTCAAACGCGAGAGATGCTTTCATTGAGTCACGTGTTTGGCTGACTAACTGAGACAGCGTCATTTCTGCATCAATTCGATAACCCATCACCGTACTATTCACATAAAGCCCGACAGTTCTACGGTTTTTTGCATTACGGTTTAACGCAGGGACACAAATCGATGGATGCACATTAGACGAGTACTGGCGCAACGTGAGCATCATCGCAGACGCAAAGATCTCAAACTTGGTTACACCTAATTCTTTACCTAACTGCTTTATTGATTCGTCTATGTCACTTGGTAATTCAACAAGCTCATGTCTAGCCCCATAGGTATCTTGCGATTGCGCGTTTAGGTTTGATATCGAAACAGATTCTTCATTAAGGAACTGAAGCTGTTGCCAGAATGACTTCTGTTTTGAATAGCGTTCTGACTTTTCTTCACTGGCTTGCTCTGTGGCATAATCGAGGTAACTTTGAACCTCTCTAGTTTGATACGCTTTGCCTGCCACTGAGTTAACTAGCATCTTAATCGTGAGCTGGAATGACCAAGCATCAGTCACAATATGGTGAGTCGAAAGTAGCACTCCAAAACGATGCTCAGTGACTTGATAAATACAGCATCGTGCTAACTGACCTTCCATTAAATTGAAAGGCTGCTGCCAACGTCTACGAGCATCTTGATTGATGATCTTAATCGAGTTGGTGTCATTGCGCAGATCGACTGTATCAAATTCAATACGACGAAGCGGCAGGACACGCTGAACGGCCTTACCTTCAACTTCTGCAAACTGGCTGCGTAACGAAGGAAACGCCGATACCATTTCGTTAAGTGAGTGCTGAAGCTTATCGAGGGTAACCTCTTCACCTTCAAACCAAAGTAAGCCCCCCAGGTTGTAAGCCAAACTCATTGGTTGCAATTGTTGAAATAACCACAAACGTTGTTGAGAGTATGAGAGCGGGCTCCAAGGGCTTACGGAGTCCAAAATTTGTTCATCATCCACTGACATTTTATTACCTAAACATGAAATTTGGTTGCAGAAATCCACAATTCGCCCGCTACAGGCGAAAAGTACAGGTACTGACTAAAGGTTAAACGGGTTTAGTTTTCTAGAGCATCTATCGCGTCACGCAGACTTTTCGGACGCATATCGGTCCAGACTTCGCGGATATGTTCAAGGCAGTGTTCTTTATTGCCCTTTACGCCTACTTCAGTCCAACCATTTGGTACTAAGTGGTACGTTGGCCAAATGCTGTATTGTTCTTGCGCGTTAATAACAACGGTGAATTCTGTATTTGGGCTATCAATACTCATGTTTTCCTCAACTAACTTTATTTATTGTGTTTTCTGAACCTAAACCGGTTCTTAAATACTCAAGCCACAACACTTTCTAGTGCTTGGTGTGCTTGAGCCAAATTCCCTTTACTCAACTCAATAAGATTGCCGCTATCCATTTTGAAAATACGGTCTGCGACATCAAAATAAGCATCATCATGAGTAATGGCGATAACCGTTACGCCACGTTCTTTTAATAGAGGCAGCAACTTGCGGTAAAAGAGCTTTCTAAAACGTGGGTCCTGATCAGCGGCCCACTCATCAAGCAAAATACAGCCGCGTTTCTCTAGAACAGACATCATGAGTGCTAGGCGCTTTCGTTGCCCTTGTGAGTAACGAACATCACTCAAGGTGCCCTGCTTGTGGTCGACTTTATGAGCCATTTCTAACCTAACCATCCACTCGTCTATGTCCTTGCTATCAATGTCTTGACCTTCTCCATCGACAATTTGATGAAACAGATGAAAATCACTGAACACAGCAGAGAATTGCTGTCTGTAATCCTGCCAATGCTGCTGTGTTACCTCATTGCCATCAACATACACTTGCCCGGCATGGGGTCGGTAAAGACCGGTCAGCAAGCGAGCAAAAGTTGATTTACCACTACCATTGCCACCAATAACGAAGATGTGTTCGCCACGTTCGATTTTGAAGTTAATTGGACCGACTCCGAATGAGTCACCATCTGAATCTGAACGGTATCGATAGCTCGCTTCGACCAACGACAACGACTTAAAGACTTTCGTTTGTGCAGATTTAGGATTGAGCGTTCGATTAGGACTCAAATCCAAAGACGACAGCTTTCGCATTGAAATATTTGCGGTGATTAGCGTTGGAATTGAACCGACCGCCGACATTAATGGAGTTCTCATAAACAGCACGACTAAAGCGAAGGTCGACGCGACTTCGACTGTCGCCCAACCTAGCCCAATTGCGAGGTAAAAATTTAAGCCAATCAAAGCTAGCACTACCGTGTTCGCCATGTTTGCCGCAAAACCATTTAAGATATCGGCCTGCGTCACTTCCTTTCGATAGCCTTCAGCATTAATCGAAAAGGTTTCGTCGAAATAACGTTTGGCTCTGAACGGGTTCAACGACAGCTCTTTTCGACCATCAATCAAAGACTGATAGTCGTGATACAAGTTATCGTCGTACTCACGGACCTGTTTAACGTGTTTGGTGATACGCGTAACGAGCATGTAACCTATGACACCGGTTAAAGAGAGCATTAAAACGCTGATACCAAACAAGGGCATAGATAAGAAAGCTAAATAAGCTAGAGCAACAAAGGTAAGCACCAAGCCATAAATCAATTCAGGCAAATGGACAAATGCGATCGTGATATTTCGAATATCGGTGTTAAGCGAAGCTAGGACGCCGGCACTCCCTACCTTCTCCACTTGCTCAATATCGGTATTTAACAGTTGAGAAACCAACTCACACCGCTTGTTGTACACGAATTGGTGTCCAAGCTTATGGAGTGCCACTTGTGCGACGGTCGCCGTAACTAAAAGGCCAATCAGCAACAACGAAAACTGAATCAAAGTATCAGAAAGCACACCACTGTTTTCCAGTAGTTTGTGTTGGATAAACGCGATAACGCCCACACTCAGAAATGCACTCGCGATACTCAACAAGATCACCAGACACAGTGATTTTTTCTGTTTTTCCGCTAGCAGTAGGATCAATCCCATTTCATACACACCAGTTAATTAATTATTATTGTGATTATCATTATCAACAACATTGAAAGATAACCTCGTTTACGTTGAATCATGCAAACACTGAACCATAGAGCCTATTGCGACACGGCTCTAATGGCGCTGCTAAAGCCTTCTTAAGCCCCACATCAGGTACATGCCACCGATGATAGAAGCCACCAGCCCTGCTGGGATTTCTTGCGGATAAAGCCATTGTCTACCGAGCCAATCAGAAAACAACATCAGTGCCATACCGATCAACGATGAACAAATGAGGTGCTCTTTAGCACGGCTATAACCAAACAATCTCGCCATGTGCGGTGCCATTAAACCAACGAAGCTCAACGGGCCAACCACCAATGTCGCACTCACGGTTAAACATGCCACCAGCACCAACAATAGGATTCGAGATCGAGACACGTTCACGCCAAGTGACTGCGCACTAGCCTGCCCTAGTGGTAAAACATCTAACCAACGAGCGCACACAAAACCGAGCGAAATAAATACAACCGAAGACAAAAGCAATGGCATTAACGTTACTTCAGTCACGTAATAAGTAGAGCCAGCTAACCACGCCAACACTTGATAGCTTCTCGGATCGCCCCCTGCCAACACGAAGCTTTGTACTGCATTCATCAGAGCCGTTATCGCGACGCCGGTAAGCAACACTCTTTCAGGTTGAAAGCCCGACTTTTGATTGAGTACAACTATGATGCCTAACGTACAGGCCGCACCAATAAAACCACCGGTGTAAAGACCAACAACGCTACTTCCTAGACCGGAAAAAATGGCAATGATCAAACCAAGAGCTGTACCAGAGCTTATACCAATCACTTCTGGGCTCGCCATTGGGTTGCCACTCAAACGCTGAACAATAGTTCCTGCGACCGCTAACATTCCTCCAGCTAGTGCAGCCGCCATTAATCGAGGTAAACGCCACTCAAGCAATGCCCAATCGCGCGTTTGAAACAACCAACGCCAACCTTCACTCTGGACTGAAAACAGACTGAACACGATGAGCGAAAGAACAATCAACACTGTCGCCAACAACACAGAGCTTTTATTCAGGCGAGAAGCAATTTCATTATGACGCGTCAATACTGTTTGTGTTTGTGACTGGCTTTTCATCGACAGTTTCGGCAGTAACCACAACAGAAGCGGCGCGCCCAAAGCCGCTGTCGCTGCCCCTGTCGGAATAAACATCGACATAATGCCTGGCAGTTGTTGAATCAGGAGATCGGTTAGGCTCAATAGTAAACCGCCTAACATCATCGACACCAGCAACTTAGGTACTAAGCGGTGAATGCCCATTAAACGTGTCAAAGCCGGAGCCGCCAAGCCAACAAAACCAATCACACCAACTGCGCTCACAACCCAAGCAGTCAGCAATACTGCCAGCCCTAAGCAGACGACTCTCAACTTCGCCAGTGACACACCTAAGCTTTTAGCACCCTGCTCTGATAACTGGAGCAAACTTAAAGGCTTTACGAACAGAAACGCTATAAGTGTTGCGATAACCAAACGCGGTGCAAGATATTGAACATCCTCCCACCCAGTTTGGACCAAGGAACCTGCGCCCCAGATCATCAAACCATTGAGTTTGTCCTGGTTGATCATCAGAAGGACTGTGCTTACTGCGCCAAAATAGAGATTGACAACTAAACCAGAAACAATCACCACAGTTGGAGACAAGGCACGTCGCCACGATAGCGCAAACACCAAGCCAATGGTCGCAACGCCACCGATAAGTGCCACGAAGGAGTATGACCACTCTAAAAGCCAAGGGGCATAAAGTGTTGCGAGCATCAACGCAAAGCTTGAACCGCTTGCAACACCTAAGGTCGATGGCGAAGCTAATGGGTTTCTGAGCACTTGTTGCATCAACACACCAGCAACTGCCAGAGCTGCTCCTGACAATAAAGTGGTAAATAACCTAGGCCACCAAGCCAAATGCAGCTTAACCGACTCAGGTGAAGCAAAATCGGCCACCCACAGACTCGATATTCGATCTAACCCGAACTGAGGTACGGATAAATGCAACCCAATGAGCATCAATGTAGAAACCATCAACAGAGTCAAGACTCCGAACGAGAGAACTCTCATAACACCTTCCCGTCATTCAGCTCAGAAACAATGAACCTTGCAAAGCGAGTGGCTGAAGGGATAGACCCAAAGCTCCATACCGCAGGAATCTGCAGTGCCGGATAACCCGACTCTTTCACTATATATTGCCAAAACTGATTCTTTTTAAGGTGCGCTTTTGTGCCCGCTGGCATAGGAGAAATAATTACAATCTGCCCTTCAACACCAATCAGTTGATCGACACCGACTAAGCTATAGCCCCACCCATTAGTCTGCCCTTTCCAAGCCGCTTGAAGGCCAATCTTATTTATCGACGCTTTATACAAACTGTTGTCACCAAAAACGCGAACGTGGTTGGTATCCATGAACTGAACCATTAATAACGCAGGTACGTCTTGTGGCAATGAGGAAGCCAAGCGGTCCATTTCGCGATTGGCTTTTTCGATTAGGATCTCAGCTTGTTGACTGACCTCAGTGACCTGGGCCAATAGACGAGTCACTCGCTCTAGCGCTGACCAATCCACATCTCCACTTCGGTACAAACCAATAGTGGTAACAGGTGCGATTTTGCTTAGTTGGGGCTCCAATGTTGAAAACATCGGAGAGAGTAATATTTTGTCTGGCTTGAGCTCATGAATACGCTCAAGATTTGGTTGGGTTCTTAGCCCAACATCAGCAACAGCATGAGGGATTTCTGGCGATTTAACCCAAGAGTTATAGTCTGGAATTTGCGCGACAGCAACAGGCGTAACACCAAGCGCTAATAGCGTTTCAGTATGGGTCCAATCAATCGAAACCATCCGCGGTGCATGGTGATTATTGGCATTAAGCGATTCTTGCTCGGCCATTGAAAAGGGAGATAACGTCATCAAGATAGATAAAAGTGTCACCGTCTTAATGCGGCTTGATCTCCGCAGACCGACGTAACTTAATAAGCAGTGATTGTTGAATGTACGAGAGCTAAACGGACACATCATGCTGGCTCCAAATCACCTGGCATCGCGACAGGGTAGCCTGCTGCATGCTGGGTAATGTGCATCGGAACGCCGTAGATATCTTGTAATACCGGCTCTCTAAATACCTCGTCAACCTCACCTTCAATCAGTAACTCCCCACTATGTAAGGCAATGATATGGTCGCAGAAACGTGCTGCCATGTTGATGTCGTGTATTACGATGATCACGCCAATATTCAAAGTGCTACTCAGGCGTTTAATCAAGGTCAGCATCTCAATCTGGTGGCCGATATCGAGTGCAGACAATGGCTCATCAAGTAATAGATACTTGGTTCGCTGTGCTAACAACATAGCTAGCCAAACACGCTGGCGTTCACCACCAGATAAAGTGTCAACCAAACGATCGGCGTACTTAGCCGTATCAGTTAGTTGCATCGCCTCTTGAACGTACTGTTTGTCTTTACTCGAAAGGCGCCCTAATAAGCCATGCCATGGATAACGACCAAAGCTGACTAAGTCTTGTCCAGACAAGCTGTCAGTGGCTGGTAAATGTTGTGGTAAGTATGCGATCTGCTTGGCGAAATCTTTATCCGACCACTTAGCGATCGATTTGTCTTTTAGAATGATGTCGCCAGATGTGGCGTTCTGTTGCTTTGCCAACAACTTCAATAACGTCGATTTCCCCGAACCATTGTGCCCAACCAAAGCGTAAATTTTTCCTTGCTCAAACGATACATTGAACGCCTTGAGTAGCTGTTTATCCCCGACGCTAAAACCGAGCCCTCTTGCTTCGATCATATCTTCAACCTTAAAACACACCATTCACTAAAAAATTAATGAAATATGAACATATTCATAAAATCATTAACAGACACGCTTTTATACACTTGCAAAAATTCAAATGCAAACGATTTTCATTTAGATTAAACTATATGCCATACTAGCTTTTCCCCTATAATTTAAAGGGTTAGAAGCTTAACTTTAGAATATAAAGCTTAGAGTCAATTATTCACCTTGTTGCAAAATGGTAAACTCAATGATGAACAACCCCTTTCGTCCGCTTCCTGGAAATTTTGGCTTTATGAGCAATGAACTAGCCCTTGATACTGAAACAGCGCTATGGCCTTTTGGATACGCCAACACCGGGGTGAACAATACAACGGCGCGAAGCGACGGTGTCGACATCCAGCTAACACAGTTCGACTACACGCGCTTTTGCGACAGTATGTTTGAACAAACCAATATTTATTGCCCTGAAGCTATCATCCGCTCCATTAACAAGAGAAAAGCTGAGTATTTTGTTGGTCGCTATTTAGTGGCGAGCAAGCTAGAGGAATTAGGCTTCGAACATTGCACTCTTGAGCCGAACATCGACCGTAGCCCTCAATTCCCTGTTGGCACTATTGGATCCATTTCGCACTGCGAAAGCTTGGCATGCGTTGCAGTTACCCCCTCCTATCATTCAGATCGAGAGAATCTTGGTATCGATGTGCAAAAGATCATTTCGAGTGGTGTTTGCAACGAAATTGGAAGCATGATTGTAGAGGGACAAGAAGTCGATTTAGCAATGAGTGCAAGGTTAACCAAAGCGCAAGCCATCACACTGCTCTTTTCAGCTAAAGAGTCGATATACAAAGCACTCGTTAAGTTCTCTACGCGAGATTTGAATTTTAAAGATGCGAAATTGAAGCAAATAACCCAAAATGCAATGGAGTTTGGGATAAGTGAAAGCGTTAATCTGAGAAATAGCGCATTGAAGGAAATAAGCTGCGAATACTGGTACTTAGAATCGCACAAAGCCTTTTTAACCTTTTGTTACTACTCACATGACAAGTAGCTGCTGTGCTATAAAGATTCTAAAATAAGACGCTTACTACATGGTGCGCGGGGTCCGATTCTATATCAACAATTGACCAGTCGAGTGAAAGATATAACGGTGCAGTATTAGTGTAGGCGTACAACTTAGAAGTTGAGTCAGTCTCGGGTTGAGATTGATAATAGTCTGGCATTTGTGCGAGTGCTCGCTTAATCAATTCACTGGCAATACCTTGACCACGCCATTTCTCATCAACATAAACCGCATTAATCCAAACCACATCATTCACTTGATGAGGTTCCTGAAAGTGGGAGTACGCCAAGCCACCAATGACCACATTATCGCTAAGTGCTGTTATAACAGGAGGGAGTTGTATGTTTTCTTTATAGGTGTCTTTAAAATTAAAATCAGACCATTCACTTTGAAATAAGCCTTCTAACACACTCCAATAAGGTGAGCTTTCATCACAATTTCTAAATATTACTTTCTGCATTTTTTCCGTCCTTTGAAAGGGAGTAATTTGGCCATCCTAGCCTTGTTTAATCTAAGTGTAGGTAAAGCTACTCTTCTTCGTCGTATTCGTCTGCTGGGTCTTGATTTATCTCTTCCCCACACCCTAGGCATTCGCCTTGTAGATCCGTAGGCATCACAATAATCAAACCACAATGTGGGCATAGATCGCCTTGTTGATACATATAAGCGGTCCCTTTACTTCATGTACTTGTGTTTACTTTCTTCTAACCAGTCGTGAATCACTTGCCGTGCGGATTTCGATGGTTGTACATTTCTTTTTCCGCAGATTTGGTCAATTTCAAACGGAAATGCTTTGCTCGGAACACGGCGCAAACCTATAGTTAGTCTTTGGGGTTTAAGCATGCGGAATACCACATAACGATCGCTCATGATTCGGTTGTGATAGACACCAATACAGTGCTTCTGCTCAATGCCTTCGCGTTCCAAATCGTAATAATCAGTGAGGGGATGAATATTGTCGTTCCCTAGCAAAGGAACGGGATAAGGAATGTCTTTATCCATTGGTCGGTTACCTTCTAAGCGACGTAATTGACGCTGTTCCGTCCAACGGTCGTGAAGTTGTTCAAACATCGCAAAAGAGTTCTGACTGGTAATGGCACGAAGCGGATCTCCTATCTCCAAATCTTGCCCTAGCAATATCGCATCTTGGAACATCGCCATTTTCGATGGTGCATTAAGTCTGCCTTCTTTAACCATAGCAATACCTAATCGGCTGCCAGTTAAAAACGGATGAACCTGATCCAAACGCAACGCTGTGTAGCCTACTTTGGAATAATGCTTAAACTTCAATACGCGTCTTTGCAGAGGTTCAAGAATACGCATTATATGGTCAAGCTCATCACCCACATTGTAGTGAAGCTCTAATTTATCGATGAATTTGAGGGTGGCCTTACTGCTATCTAAGCCCAATTTCTCAAGGATCTTCTTTTGCCCTAAACGGCTAAGCGCCAACGCCTTTTGGTTATCAACGCTGTATTTCATGCAAATCAACGCCAAGATGACCGGACGCAACTCCAATAATTGCCCAGCCTCATAGGTATTCGCAGCCAACCACAGCATTTGATATTGGTACTCTGGGAAATCGTCTGTGATCTCACGATAGCGAACCGGCAATGAGTTTAACCAACGACCGTCAACATCAAATTGCTCGACAAGATTTAAGCTTAAACCAATGCCACCATCAAGTGGCCGCCTACCACCTTCAAACACATGAAAGCCGGCCAGCTTTTGAGACCAGTCACTGATTTCAATGTCATAATCAAAGCCTAATGTTCGAGTAGGAATGGTAAGTAATGCTGTCATTAGTGCCTCTTAGTTATTAGCGCATTAGTTTGTTGAATCGCGTAGAACATCGAGCGCGCTTCACTATAACAACCTTTTGTAAATTTCTTATCAATCAAAGCGATATAAATATCACAATGCTTAGAAGATCTTTGAATGACGTTTTTGCGCAATATGGGACCTCTTCGATATAATTTACGCCAACAAAAACTATGCTTGTAAAAGAAATCACAATAAGAGGCTTTAATTATGGAATACCGACATATTCTGGTCGCACTTGAACTGTCTGAAGACACTAAAATTCTCATTGATAGAGCGACCTTCTTTGCGAACAAACTAGAGGCTAGTATTTCGTTTGTTTATATCGATGGTACACACGGAGAAATTTATCCAGAACTCGTTGATATTCAGGGAAATAGCAGTGATCTACCTTTCAATGAAGATACCTTAGCAAAATTGAAAGAGTTCGAGACTTACGCCAAACATCCAATCAACCATATCTTTGTGGGTACTGGTGATTTGAACAACAAGCTCAAAAATACCATCGAGGCAAACAAAGTCGACCTGTTGCTATGTGGTCACCACCATGATTTTTGGCATAAGATCATCTCCCATTCGAAACAAATTATCGACACCTCTCCAGTCGATATCTTAGTCGTCCCAATGGAGTAGGCTGATTTTAAAATATACGATGTCTAAGAGAAAGGACGTTGAAGCCAAACACGATTAGCCAACCTCTCTCCGTGTTATTGGTTGGCTTGTGCGCTCTTTCGCTTCTATCTTCTTTCGGTTATGTACTCTTTAACCTCGTTCTCGTGTCCACTTTAAATCGCCCACTACTATCATCGACGTCCAGCATTCATTTGTGATCTTAGCGCCCGATCAACTCGTAAGCGTCTAATAATTAACAAAACAGAGTGTAAACAATGAAGAAGATTGGCCTCTATCTTTTCACCAACGATTTAAGAGCCGACGATAACGAGTTGCTTGGTAAAGCGTCTCGGCTCGTTGATGAACTGATATGTGTAGTGATCGAGCCGAATTTGTCCGTATTCTCTCGCAAGTTTGCGAAAGAGCAACAATATGGGGCAGAGCGAGCAAAATTCATTTCTCAGTCTATTACTGATTTAGAAAGCCGCCTAGCTAACCTAGGGCAAGAGCTCATCGTTCTGCGATCTTCAACATTAACTGATGAGGAAATGAGTAGAGACTTCGCACTGAGTGAAATTATCAAATCACAGCAAGCCACACACTTGTTTGTGAGTCATCATTGTGGCTTTGACGAGCGACATCTTGTGCAATCGATACAGTTTAACTTTCCAAAATTAATTTTAATGCAGCAGCATCATTCAACTCTGTTAGAGCTGGAGCAGCTTCCCTTTGAGTTATCTAAGTTACCTCGCTCGTTCACCAAGTTTAGAAAATTAGTCGAGCACTTACCTATTGATACACAAAGCCTAAGCATCACCACACTACCACCAATGCCTAAAGCTTTGTCACACTGTCACTCGAAACAGGCCTCTAATTCAAAGTTCGATGAACACTGCCTAAACATCAGCAACACAAACGTAAACGGTTTACACAACAGCAGCTTCATTGGCGGAGAGCAAGCCGGCCTAGCTCATTTGCACGACTATTTTTCACATCCCTATGCTCACCAATATAAACAGACCAGAAACGCGTTCGATGGCAAAGAAAATTCAACCAAGTTCTCACCATGGTTAGCGCTCGGCTGTGTCTCACCAAAGACGGTCTACCGCAACCTTGTCCAATTTGAAGCGAAACATGGCTCAAACGATTCAACCTATTGGATTTTCTTTGAGCTACTTTGGCGTGAGTATTTTTATTGGAAGTGCTTATCTTTAGGGTCATCCCTGTTTCAAAACGGCACAGACAACCCAAGCATCGATTCGGTCCTGGCAACCAACACGACTCAACAAAACTTCGCTAATTGGAAATGCGGCAATACGGGCTATCCGATTGTCGACGCCTGCATGCGCCAACTTAATACTACGGGGTACGTGTCTAATCGTGGCCGACAATTGGCCGCAAGTTGTTTGATTTATGAATTAGGAGTGGATTGGCGAAACGGCGCCGCTTATTTCGAAAGCCAACTCGTTGACTATGACGTGGCATCGAACTGGGGAAATTGGGCGTATATCGCTGGGGATCTTAATCAACCAGTCCACAACACTCAATCAAGCCATAACAACCGATCAATCCATAACAACCAATCAATCCACAAGGATCAAAGTATAAACCAATCACAGCCTAAATCACGCCACTTTGATCTAGCAAAACAGACAGAGATGTACGATCCAGACCACGTCTTTATTAATCAATGGAAAGAGACGGGCCAACATACAACCTCCGCCTCTAAGCAGGACAAGCTATGAAATTCAAAACTGTACGCCTTATTTTTGGTGATCAACTCAACATTGAACACTCTTGGTTTCAGCAAGTCGACGATAGTGTGATTTATATGATCGCTGAGCTCAAACAAGAAACGGATTATGTCGCGTCTCACATTCAGAAAGTCGCTGCATTTTTCTCTGCCATGTCCTATTTCGCCAACGAACTCACTCAACAAGGTCATCAGGTACTGCATTTAACATTGGATGACACAGCGCAATTCGAAAACCTGGATGCCCTGCTTCAACATTATGTAAGCGAGTTCGACGCCGAAAAATTTGAATACCAAAGACCGGATGAATATCGCTTACTTCAGCAAATGGCAAAACTCAAACTAACCAATGTTACCAAAGGATGTTGTGATACTGAGCACTTCTTATTTCCGTTTGAGGAAATTGAAAGGCAGTTTCCGAAAGACAAACACATTATGATGGAACACTTCTATCGTCGGATGAGAAAACGTTTCGACATTTTGTTGGAGGATGACAAACCGGTTGGTGGTAAGTGGAACTACGATGCCAACAATCGTAAAAAGCTTAAGAAGCAAGACATCGCCAACTTACCGCAGCCTTTGATGTTCTCTAACGATATCTCGGACCTTTTGAAGCGCATCGAGCGTCATCATGTACAAACCATTGGCGAAGTTGGTGAGCAACTCTTATGGCCAGTAAACCGAGCTCAAAGCTTGTCTCTACTCGCTCATTTTTGCCAAGTTTGCTTGCCACTGTTTGGTCAATTTCAAGATGCAATGACTACAGAACACGATTCAAAGTGGAGCTTGTATCATTGTCGTCTCTCTTTTTCTTTGAACAGCAAGTTGCTTAGCCCTCGCGAAGTCATTGATGCGGCACTCTCGGCTTTTGAAGCGTCAAAGGCTCAAGATAAACCAAGCATCGATATCGCTCAGGTCGAAGGTTTCGTACGCCAAATACTTGGTTGGCGTGAGTACATTCGAGGCGTGTATTGGGCCAACATGCCCGCTTATGCCAATAAAAACTATTATTCAGCCGACCGACAATTACCTCATTACTTTTGGGATGGTCAAACCAAAATGAATTGCATGAAGCACGCGATTGGTCAATCCCTTGAGTTTGCTTATGCACATCACATTCAGAGGCTGATGATCACTGGCAACTTCTGCTTGATAACTGGCATAGCACCTGACCAAGTCGACAGTTGGTACCTTGGCATTTACGTAGATGCGATTGAATGGGTCGAAATGCCAAATACGCGAGGTATGGCACTGTTTGCGGATGGCGGCATCGTAGGAACCAAACCATACTCTGCCAGCGGTTCGTACATCAACCGTATGAGTGATTACTGTAAAGGATGCCACTATCAGATAAAAGAGCGCAGCGGTGAATCCTCTTGCCCATTCAATAGCTTGTACTGGCGCTTCATGAATCAACATCGCGATGCGTTAAACCGTAACCCGCGCATGGGCATGTTATATCGATCTTGGGACAATATGGATCAGCACGACCAACAAGCAATTCTCGATACTGCAGAACAACGACTGACTAACTTGGAGAACTTATAATGGTGGAACAACTCAGATTACAAATATTAGTCATTGGTGGCAGCGGCGGAATTGGTTTCGCAGTGGTTCAACACCTACTGTCTGAGCTGTCTCATTTTGATTTTCTCGATGTTCAGGTTGATGCAACTTACCACTCGCAATGCCCCACTCTTGAAGACACGCGACTTCACTGGCATCAACTCGATGCAACCAACGAAACAGAAGTCGCACAACTAAGCGCGAGGTTCAATAAACTTGATTGGTTAATCAACTGCGTAGGGATGCTTCACACGCCAAACCTTGGGCCGGAAAAGAACTTATCGTCTATCGACCCTGAATTTTTTCTGAAAAACATCTCTGTTAATACACTACCAAGCTTACTGTTGGCTAAACATTTCACACCTGTTCTAAGATTCAGTGACAATCCAAAATTCGCGGTCGTCTCAGCTAAGGTAGGCAGTATTTCAGATAACAGATTAGGCGGTTGGTACAGCTATCGCTCATCAAAAGCAGCGTTAAACATGTTTATCAAAACCATGTCGATTGAATGGCAACGAACGGTTAAGAAAGGAACCGTGTTAGTACTGCATCCAGGTACAACTGATACCGCGTTGTCAAAGCCATTTCAAGCGAATGTGCCTGAAGGAAAGCTGTTTGAATCGAGCTACGTCGCCCACCAACTGGTCGACATAATCAGCAGTGCAATACCGGAAAACAGTGGCAACTTTTACGCGTATGATGGTGAGCAATTGACTTGGTGATAAGGACTACCGATCGTGGTAAATAATTCTGACCATAGATCGTTAAAAAATCCGATAACCTCGTCTGAACTTTTGATTCTAGAATCATTACTTATCGAAAAACACGGCTTCGTTCTCTACCGTTTCTAAGCTATCGTTGTTAAATCACTTACTGTGATTGGTATAAAAACAGAAAACCCAACAGAGTTTTGGCTCTATTGGGTTTAGTCGTCTGGAAGAAGCAGTTCGTTACAGTTAACGTTGTCTTATCAAAAGAGGCATAGCTTAGGTTCAGCTTTGATTTAATTGGTCTTTACTAAGACTCAGACCAATTAAATTTGCTGTCGTCGACACCTTCTTTTTCTTCTTTAACACGTTCACGACGGTGTTGTTCTTCAACTCTTGCCGCATCTATCTCTTGCATGATAGCTTCGATATCCGCTAATTCATCGGTTTCTGTAAACTCACCGGTTAGCTTAGTATCTGGCTTAAGGTCGCCCTTCTCGTACAGAGCCCATATTTCCTTAGCATACTCTGTCGTTGATAACTCTGGTGCAAACTGAGCGTAATAATCACGAATATTATTTACGTCGCGAGTCAACATCCACTCTGCATTATTATTGGCAGATGCATCAACCGCTTGTGGTAAATCAATGATCACTGGACCATATTCATCCACAAGCACGTTGAACTCAGACAAGTCGCCATGAATCAAACCAACACACAGCATTTTGACCACGTAGGTCATCATGACTTGGTGATCTTCAATCGCTTGTTCAGCTGGCATCACGACATCGTTTAGTCTTGGCGCGACATAACCGTCATCATCAGTGACTAGCTCCATAAGAAGCACGCCGTCGAAACAGCCATAAGGAATGGGTACACGAACGCCTGCCTCTGCCAATTTATATAAAGCATCAACTTCAGCGCTTTGCCATACTTTTTCTTGTTGCTCACGACCGAAACCCGAGCCCTTTTCCATGGCTCTAGCTCGACGGCTATTACGGACTTTGCGCCCTTCTCGATATGCTGTCGCTTTCTTGAAGCTACGTTGGCTTATTTCTTTATAAACCTTGGCACAACGGATCGTATCGCCGCAGCGTACTATATACACTGACGCTTCTTTGCCACTCATCAGTTGGCTTGTTACCTCGTCGACTAAACCATCGTCAACTAAAGGCTGTATTCTTTTTGGTATCTTCATGCCGCCTTTATACAGCAGTTATCTTACAGATAGAAATATTAACTTAAGAAATGAAGAAGTGATTATCAATTGGTTCTTAAAACCATTAAGAATTGGGGTGATTGTTTTTTTAAACAGCGATTTGGTGTTGATGTCACTTGATTGGAGTAATGGCTGTGTTTGTAGATCGGTAGGCTTTTAAGTCTAACACTTTAAGTGTCACTGGTTGGATCATATCGATCTAAATTAGGATTTGTTGCGACGACAGCGCTCTGAACAGTAGATGACATTTTCCCAGCAACGCTCCCACTTCTTGCGCCATCCAAATGGTTTTTGGCAAACCGGACATATCTTCGTGGGTAGATATGGTTTCTTGTGCATTGATGCTTCCTTATCGCTGAATGAACTTTCTTCGTTTACTAGAGATTCCCCATTACGCTCGCCCCTCGCTTCGATGAATGACGGCGGTGAAAGATAACAGCCCAACGCCGTCAACCTCCAGAAGGGAGAGCGACAGAGCCGATGAGCTGTTTTATCTTTATCTATGCCTGCATGTATTTGTACACATAGCGAAAAGTTTAACTAAACAACAACCTTGTATTGTTCTTCCATCTCACTGAAGCCAAGGCCTGAGTGTTTGGTCACCTTGAGCTGCACAGGCACGCGCTCTTTCAATGCTTCTACGTGGCTTATCACACCAATCATCTTGCCTGAAGCGTTCAAGTTATCTAATGCGTTAAGCGCTATATCCAAGGTATCACTGTCTAGCGTTCCGAAACCCTCATCGAGGAACAACGAATCAATACTGGTTTTGTGGCTTACAAGATCAGATAGCGCTAACGCTAGTGCCAAACTCACCAAGAAGCTTTCACCACCCGAGAGCGTTTTGGTATCTCGCATCACATCGCCCTGCCAAGTATCTAGCACTTGCAACTCTAAAGCATCATCAACCTTACGTTTCAATTCATAGCGCCCATGCAAACGTTGTAGCTGTTTATTGGCTAAGTACACCAAGTTCTCAAGTGTTAAGCCCTGAGCGAACTTACGGAACTTGTCACCATTTCTTGAGCCAATCAAAGAATTCAAACGTGATATGTCATCAAACTCCAATTGCTGTTCTTCTATCTGTTTGAACAAGTCTTGTTGGTTGCTGCGATTCTGACGGTCGGTCTCTAGATTCGCAGAAATTACACCTATTTGAGTAGCATGTTGTTGCTGTTCATTTTGACATTGAGCCGTCGCTAGCTCTACTTCATTTTGCGGTAAGGCGCTCCATGTTTCGGCTTTCTCGTGAGCTTGCAGTTCAACTCTATTCGCTTTAGCACTGTTCAATCTCGCCTGTGCGCTTACGATTGCTTCTTCAAGTGTCTTCTTCAAGCTTTGAAGTTGAGTTCTAACCTCTTCGTCTAGTAACGCAGCTTCAAAATCAGCCTCACTTTCAAATGGGCTAGCTTTCATTGCTTCTAACCAAGCACGCTGCGCTTGCGTATGAGCTGATTGCTTGCTCATCAACTCTTCAGAGAAGCTTGTGTGTTTGGTTTGTTCGGTTCGATGTTCAAGTTCGCAACGGTTAAGCACCAACTGAGCGGCATCAAATGTACTCACCGCTTCAGTGACTTTTTGCTTCATCGCATTGCTGGTGGTTTGAATGTCTTTATCACCAAATAACTCTGTCCTTTCAGCAGTTACACGAGTGAGCTCTGACACTAAAGACTCACTCTCTTGCGTCAATGTCGCAAGCTCTTTCTCAAGGCTGCTCAACTTGTCATCTAGCGTTTTCAATTCAGCATTTTGAGTGAGTAGCTGCTTCTCAATATCGGCCTGTTGCTGTTTAGTTTGCTGCCATGTGTTTGATGCTTGCGATTTTGCAGTAAACCAATCATCAATATGCTCAAGTTCAGGTGCTTCAATAGAAGTTTGAACAATACTCTCTTTCAAAGAGTTCCATTGCTGCTCTTTCGTTTGAGCGATCTGAGCCACTTGTTTAATTGTGCTGTGGTTTTGCTTATTCAAGTCAGCTAAGCGTTGCTCGGCCAACTCAAGGTTAGATTGCGCCTTGTCAGCCATAACACTTACAGATAAGCGTTGTTTCTCAGCTTCGGCATAGTGAGCTTTAGCATCACCTAGCGCTTTGAGTTGCTGCGAGATCTGACTTAGTAGAAGTTCACACTGCTGAGCGAAAGTCGCAACTGAAGCTTCATTGCCTAAATCGCTTACCGTCAACAATGCTAATTCTGGAGCCGTGCCAACGAAATCCGATAAGCTCTGCTGAAGCTTACCAACAATGCCTTGCCAGTTAAGTTGAGCTTGCTGAATATCCTCTTGCGCACGTTGAATGTCATCGTTAAGCCCCGTAATCATTGGTGCTAGAGAATCTAACTGTTGACGGTGCTCTTGGCCGTCCTTTTTAATAACCGCTAGCTCATGCTTTTCACGTTCTTGTTGAGCAACTAAGTTGGCAATATCTTGTGACTGCTCAATATAATGGTCTGTTGAACCACACAGTGGGCATTCAGATCCAGATTCTAATGCTGCACGATATTTTGCCAGTTCGCCTTCTTGATCAATCAAGCGCGTTAATCGCTCAAGTGAAGTCTCTTTTTCTTTGTATCGCTCCACCAGCACTGCACGCTCTTTCGAAAGCTTGTCGACCAACTGAGTGTTAGTTCGATGACCCTGAGTTTTAGCGTGCAGCTGTTGCTGGGCATTTAAGAAGCCACGATTAACCTCAAGCAATGAGTGCGTATTGCGATTCCAAAACTCCAACAGATTTTTTTGTGCATTCAACACTTGTTCACTGGTGTTGCCTTGCAATGCTTCCCATTGTTGCTCTGCATTGCTTTCCTTTACAACCAGTTCAGCTAATGCTTTGTCTTGCGATGCTTTTTCTTCTTGAGCTGACTTGATCACTGATTGCTGAGCATCAACCGCAGACAAGGCTTGCTTCGCTAAGTTCAACTGCTCTGAATGCTGACGCTCAAGGGTGCGAACTTGCTCTACTTTGGCTTGCCACTGACCTAAGTATTTTTCTAGATGTTGGTCAGCTTGATGAGTATTTAGGTAATCAGTGCTGAGTTGCTCTTGTTGTTTCAGCTCATCAGTTTTTTGCACTAAAACGAGCTGTTGATTACGCTGTTGCATTTGTTGGTCGTTTAGCGTGTTCGCTGCGTTAACGGCCGCTGTCTGTTTATCTTTGAGCACTGCAATTTGGTTATCGAGTGGGCGAACTTGCTCAATGATCTTCTCCTGATCTTGCTGCTCGGCTTTGACTTGTTCGACAATCACACTGCTTTGAGTCAGTTTAGTCTGTGCGTCTTGTTTTTCTGCATCACGGACAGCAAGTAACTTGGTACTGTTGCCTAAGTTAGCTTGAGTAGTGTTGACCTCTTGCTCGCAACGCTTTAGATCTTTGTGCATTGGACGCAGTTTTTCAGCAGGTTCACTGTTTGCTAAACGAACTAATGATGTTTGGTTGCGATCTAGTTCATCTTGAGCCGTTTTAAGATCGTGCTCACTGGTCGTGATAGTTTGCTCAGCTTTGGTCACTTCTTTCCACCAACTGAGATGTGCTTGCCACTCTTTCAGCTGATCGGCTAAACGCTTCTGTTCAGCTTCGAGAGCCTCTCGCTCGCCAGTCAGTTCTTGGATTTGCTCTTCAGACAGTAAACTCACGCCTTCTGCTTTCGCTTTAAGGTGATTAAGTGACTCTTCGCTCGATTTGAAGTGATCATAAATACGCTCTGAAATCAGGCTGTAGACTTCTGTACCAGTCAGCTCTTCAAGGAGTTCTGCTCGATCATTTGCATTGGCATTTAGGAACGCTGCAAACTCACCTTGTGAAAGCATGATCGATTTAGTGAAGCGAGAAAAGTCCAAACCCGTTACGGTTTCAACCATCTTAATTTTCTTAGTCAGCTGCGTTTCTAAAACCACATCGCTGTCTGCATCTGCAAACTCACAAGTTGGCGTTTGCAGCGCGCCATCGTGCTTACCACGAGCTCTTTTATGATGAAAGTTCGAACGGTAAGTTTTTCCTTTTACTTCAAATTCAATCTCAGCAAAACATTCGCCAGTGCCGCGCGTCATCAGCTCATTAGTGCCTTTGGCGATACTTCTTAACCGTGGTGTACGATGAAACAATGCCAAACAAATCGCATCAAGAATCGTCGTCTTACCGGCCCCGGTAGGGCCGGTGATCGCAAACAAGCCGTTTTCGGCAAAAGGCGACTGTGTGAAATCGAGCTTCCAACGCCCTTTCAAAGAGTTTAAGTTTTCAAATTCTAAGCTTAAGATTTTCATTCTTGATTACTCTTCTGTACCGTTTAAATCATCAGTTCCATGAGACACTTCGACAATTACTTGCTTGAACTTCACCGTCATTCTTTCTAAGCGCGCTTTCTCTGTATCGCTTTCAAACTCCTCGAGTGCGATACGTTTCTCAAACACATCTATTGGCGTGAGTTCCGCTAATGTCTCTGCTGATTCTTGCTCTAACGATTGGTTTCGGCGCTCTCTTGCTCTTCTTAACTGAAGTACTTCAACGTTTAAGTCTTCGGTTAAGGCACGCATGCGTTCTTGTAAATCCGATAGATAGTCTTGTGCTCGAACTTCAATAGACAACCACACGCTTTGGCCTTCTTCCAAACCAATATATTGATTCAGTTGAGATTCAATCTCGCTCAAATCACCTTTGATTTCGGCCAACAGTTGGAATGTCGGGACAGACAATTGAGAAATGGTGCGTTCGCCTTCAACAAACTCAACCACACACACTTGCTTTTGAGATTTCAATTCATCAAAACTGAGCGGGATTGGCGAGCCGCAGTAACGAATGTGTTCTCGCTTAGCAACAACTTGAGGTCGGTGAATATGTCCAAGCGCGATGTAATCGGCATTTGGAAAACCGTCGGCAGCAAAACCATCCAAATTACCAACGTATATATCACGCACCGAGTCAGATTGCTTCACACCCATTGCGGTTAAGTGCCCTGTCGCAATGATCGGCATTGTGTCGCGGTTAGCAAAAGTATCGCGTTTTTCGACTGCTGCATCGTAGACATCTTTATAATGCTGCTTAATCGCGTCGCCCAACTGTTTCTGACGCTCAACACCCGACACGCCTGCTTGGCTGGTTAAAACATCACGAGGGCGGATGAAAGGGATCGCACAAACTAGCGCTTCAACCTCGCCGCCCTTACCTTTCAGCTCGACAACCTGAGTCGCATGATCTTCATTGGTATTTGGAATCACGTCCGCGCCCATATACTTCAACAATTGCTGTGTTTCTTTAAGTACCGACACAGAATCATGGTTACCGCCCAATAGCACTAACTGGCAACCAATTTTATTCGAGTCGACAACAAACTTGTTGTACATCTCACGGGCATAACTTGGCGGTGTGCTGGTATCGAAGATGTCACCAGCCACGATAATTGCGTCGATATCGTGATCAGTAACTTGCTCTAGCAACCATTGTAAAAACCGTTCATGTTCGTTTTTGCGGCTTTTATTGTAGAAGTTTTGGCCAAGATGCCAATCTGACGTGTGAAGAATTTTCATTGCGGCTCACTGGATGTCTATAATAGCTTTAATTTATCAAAATACCGATCAACTACCAAATGGGTTAGCATTATTTTCCTTTTATAAGCTTGTGAAAAACAATAAAATTCAGGCTTTATAGGCTTTGTTTTCAACGTACCATCAATCGATACTTTTCATATGAAAAAACCGCTCAAAGTTAGAGCGGTTTTGATGTGTAAATCGAGTTAACTTAGAACTTAATGGTTGGGACGATTCAACTGTAGCAAGTCCCACTTAGTACCATACAGATCTTGGAAAACCACGACCGTTCCGTACGCTTCTTCTCGTGGCTCTTCATTAAACACAACACCTTTCGCTTTCATTAGCTCATAATCACGCCAAAAATCATTGGTCTGCAAAAACAAGAATACACGGCCGCCAGTTTGGTTGCCGATCGCTTTTTTCTGTTCCTCATTGCTCGCCTGAGCTATTAGCAAGTTAGTACCGTTCGAGTTGGGTGGCGACACCTGAACCCAACGCTTACCACCACCTAAATCAGTGTCTTCAACCAAAGTAAACTGAAGTTTCTTAGTATAAAATTCGATTGCATCGTCATAGTTTTCGACGACTAGTGCGATATTTCCAATTTGTTGTTGGATTAGTTCAGACATCTAGCATTCTCGGTTTTGTCAAAGATGAGATTCTACACATTATACCTTCTTTACGAATCTACTGAGCTACAAAAAAGCCCACGGTATCGCTTGATAACGTGGGCTCAAAACTAACGGGTCACTTTGTAAACCAATTAGTTAGTCACTCATTCAATTCACTTAACTAATCATTAAATTATCTGATGATTGAATCAACTGACGACTAAAATTTAAGCTATTTTATGACCCAAAATATGAAGCTGTTAGAAGTTGTACGAAGCACCTAAAGTAACGCTGCTGAACGCCACATCTCTGCTCGCGATTCTATTGCCATTGTTATTAAAGAGTTCGATGTTTACGGCATCTGCCTGTGAAATTAGACGCAGTGTAAGGTTCTCAACCGGGGTATATTCAACACCAACACCGAAGTGAAAACCAGCACCAGAATCGTCATCAATGTAGCTCGAACCATGAGCGTTTAGGTCAACATAGCTCAGGCCAGCCAACACGAAAGGTCGGATTGAGTTATCAAATGTGTAACCTACATTTGCAGCAACAGAAAAAGAGGTCGGCGACAACACTTTAGTACCAAATTTTTCGTAGTCAGCGTAATCCGTGTAACCAAGTTCGATACCTACAATACGGTTAAATTGGTAACCGCCGTAAAGGTTATAACCCATGCTTTCAGCATCTAAACTACCAGCCCCGTCAGTGTCTGAATCTTGGTAGACACCAAGGCCTGCACCAATGTATGGACCGCCTTCGATACCAGCAGCATAAGTAGGAAGTGAAACCAAGCCAACTAGGCCTAATAGAAATGTTGATTTAAGCATGTAAATACCCTTTTTAGTCTGTCCTACAATAGCGCTGTCACTGTCTTTGGATGTATTCCGACACCAATCCAACTGTTGCGCTACTGTTTAAAAAAATGAAAAACAAAGCCTCCCATGAATAATAAAACAGTGTTCATTTAGAAAGCGAATGGGAAACTAGCACAACATTTTAGTGCTATCAAGCGAACCTGTAGCCATATTTTATCAGTCTCAAAAGTGAGACTTTGCCCTCACCATGGTTAATATTCAGAGCGTCACTGTTCAAATAACACTCGAAAAAGGCAAAAATAAACAAATTAGAAATAAGTTAAACAGGCATGAAATGTCATGTGGAACAGAAAGTTAGACAACAAAAATTAGAAGGCCGTAAACTAAACGGCCTCACAGTTCGATACGCAAGAACTAAATAACTAAAGAAACCGCAATCGACGCCATGATCATACCAATCACAAACTCCAACACTTTCCACGCTCTTGGATTCTTAAACAGCGGAGCTAAAAAGCGAGCGCCATAGCCAAGAGAGAAAAAGAACACAAATGATCCGGTGATCGCGCCCGCACCAAATAGCATGTGGTTAGGTTGATATTGCGTAGAGATCGACCCTAGCAAGACTACAGTATCCAAATAAACGTGCGGGTTCAGCCATTTAAACGCTAAACACATCGCCATCGCCTTTATTAGTGATTCCTTGGTATCTCCAACTCCCTCAAGCGCATGAGTCTCGGTGAAAGACGAACGTAAACTCAAGAACGCATACACGCCTAAAAATACTGCCCCACCGTAACGAGCAAATTGCTCGATTTGTGGAAACTGCTTCACAATCGCGCCGAAGCCTGTCACACCGAAGCTAATCAAAAGGGCATCTGAAATAGCGCAGACCAAACAAATGGCAAACACATGTTGATTCTTCAGACCTTGTCTAAGAACAAAAGCATTTTGAGAGCCGATCGCGAGGATCAACGAAAGCCCGAGAGTGAAACCAGCAAAGTAAGTCGACATTAAACTAAATCTTTAAGTTTGAATGAGTTGAAAGTAACAACGGTTTTAGCACTAATTGTTGTCTTGAAAGATCAGTTGGCATTAATTGAGCTCAATAGTCATAAATTGGCTGTGAGGATCAAGCGAATAATCCGAAAAGGGTTGGCAGTAATCAAAGCCAAACTTCTCATACAAACTACGAGCAGGTTGAAAGTACACTTCTGAACCGGTTTCTAGGCTAATACGTTGATACTGGCGGGCCGTTGCGGTTTCCAAAACGTGTTGCAATAGTTTGCTTGCGACACCGGATTTCCTTGCAAACTGACTCGTTCTCATCGATTTAAGTTCGGCGTGTTGGGTATCAAGTTCTTTGATTGCCACACAACCAAGTAACTGGTTCTCTTTCCAAGCACTGAAAAAGGTAACATCTGGCGACTTTAAACCCTTAATATCCAGTGCGTGTACACTTTCTGGTGGAGATGTCGCATACATATCCGCCAAATGCTCTTCAAGCAATGCAATCACTTCTCCACCCGACAAGTCGTCAATTTTTATTTCCATAACTGATTCATTTTCCTTAATAAATTATTAATCAACTTTCGATACCGTAAAATTACTCTATCCTAATACCTAGCGAATAACACACTGTAACGATGGAGTGTCGCTGTATTTCTCGTGTACCCTTTTTGACACATACATGACAACAAGACAAGTCTTAGCACGAGCACGAGCACGACATTAGCTTTTGCTTAAAGCACCTGTTTTCAATGAAAAATAAGCAGTCAGGTCGATATGGGTATCTAACTAGATTTAACCGCCGTAATACCTTGTCGGAATTTCGATTCTTCACAAGGGCGTATGACACTTCAAAATCACCGAAGAATCGATGTCGACAATCAGAACGCTCATATCTTCGGTTACCAAGACCGAGTAAAAAGCGTTATCTAGACGCTATCAGGGTAAGCTTACAAAAGGAAAGTTGTACACTGACATCCCAACTAGTAAATGTTAGATATTGACGATTTTTAAGTTGACTAACGATACCGATGCTCACACTGTTGGTGGCATGGTCATTAAGTGCTTGGCTAGTCATCAAGAACAGTACTGAATACACATGAATTTATCGAAGATTTGCTTGTTATTTTTAGGTTCTAGTTTACTATGCGCCACCCCAATTATTTCAGCAAATGCTGTAGGCCACTATGTCCGCCAACGCACTCTACACCGACCTATCGGGTTATTATGATTTAATGTGTGTCGATATTGACTACCAAGCGCAAAGTAACTGTGTTCGTAGGCTACATCAAATTTTCGGAAATGATGGAAAAACTCACTTAGACCTTGGTTGTGGCACCGGCCCACACGTTCGTCACTTCATTAACTATGGCTACCAAAGTAGTGGGCTTGATCTGAACAAACCAATGTTAGACATCGCTCAAGCTCGCTGCCCAGAAGCCAGCTTTTCAGTGCAGAATATGAGTAATTTTGAAGTATCTGAGCCACTAGATCTGATCACTTGTTTCTTATACTCCATCCATTACAACGATGGCATCGAGAATTTGAAAGCGTGCATTACAAGCGTTCATAAAGCGCTTAAACCTGGCGGTGTATTCTGCTTTAACGTGGTAGATAAAGATAAGATCAGCAACGATCTGTTTGTTCGACATACCACAAACCAAGCGCAAGACGATTTTACGTTCCGTTCAGGTTGGTATTACTCTGGCGAAGGTGATAAGCAAGCGCTGAAACTCAGCATTGAAAAAACGACCGCAGGTGAAACGCAAATATGGAATGATGAACACCCAATGGTGGCGTTCAACTTCAAAGCGCTGTTCGAAATATTGAAGCCCTATTTTGAGGTTCATACTTTCGAACACGATTACGACAAACTTTTGCCTTGGGATCTAATTTCAGGCAACGCGCTGATAACTTGCGTCAAAGCCTAATGGATTCCTAGCTATATAGCTTATTAGCTTATTAGCTTACATTACCGACATTATTTAACTAAGTAATGTATGAGCATTAGATCTAAAGAACCCACACGATGTTAAGTCGTGTGGGTTCGTTATTTTATCAGGCTCTATTTATCGAGTTACAAACAGACGGATTAGAAATCAGCGGTCATACCAACATAGTAAGTACGTGGCTGTTCAACATAACCTAAGTATTCTAGTTCGTTTGATACTGATTCGTCAGTTAAATTCGAGATACCCGCACGCAGACGTACTGAATCGTTCACATTATAAACGGTACCAATATTTAACGTCGTGTAAGCATCTTGAATTAGATCGGCTTCGATTTGGCGCTCGCCACGGTAACGCGCACTCACGAATGTGTTGAGGTCATACGTAGGATTCCAGCTCAATTTAACTAAACCTGAATGCTTGTAACGCTCAAGAAGTTCATCACCCGTAGATTTATCTTCCGTATCTAGATATGTGTAGTTACCCGATACGCCCCACTCGTCTGAAATTTGGTACTGACCCGCAATTTCAACACCTTGAATGATCGCTTCGGCTACGTTCTCGTATGTTTTTGCGCCGAGTTCACCCGTTGATGAACCATCAGGATTTTCACACTGACGAGCGCTTTCGTTCCAATCACCACCTTGTGGGCAATAACCTTCTGTTCTGTCGATCAGATCATTGATTTCGTTACGGAATAACGCAGCTTCTACATTCCAACGTGGTTGCGTGTACACGGCTGCCAACTCGTAGTTCAAACTTGTCTCAGGTTTTAGATCTTCATTACCAACCAGAGCACAGCCTCCCTTGCAACTTGATACTTGATAATCAGGTTGGTTTTGAGTCAATGATGGTGCTTTAAACGCTTTACCGACACCACCCTTAATGATTAAGTCATTGGTAGTTTGGTGAACAAGGTACACACGCGGGCTAAACTCTTCGCCGTAAAGTTCATGTTTATCTAAGCGACCACCGATCGTTGCTGTCAGTTGCTCGGTCATCAGCCATTGGTCTTGAATAAATAATGCACCTTGATACGCTTCGGACGTGCCGCTCACTAGGTTTTCTTTATTGGTCAACTCACTCAGTTGGTAATCCATACCAAACGTTAATGTGTGACTATCGCCAAGATAAGTCGTTGCAGACGCTTCAACAATTTGAGTCAGTTCTTCGATATCGCTGCTGAAGTTGTTTCCTAAATCGGCTGCATCGTTATCCGTTACGTTCTCGCGAGAATAACGTACTTGAGTATCGCCCCAACTCCAGTAACCGCTGTGTGTAATAGCTTGGCTATGACGAACCACGTGAGTATTGGACTCAATCACTGAGCTAGAACTTTCAGCGGCAGATTCACGCTCGTCATCACTGTAACCAAAGTCGAAATCGAGAGTTTGGTTGTCTGTTGCATGCCATGTCAGGCTTGCTAACATGCTCAGCGTATCTCGGCCTTCTAATGCTGTTACATCTTCACGATCGTAACCTGAATTATGCGTACCTGAGTATGGTTGCCATGCATTACGGCTCGTTTGGTTAACAGACACTCGAGCAAATAACTCATCTTCAATCAGCGCACCTGAAGTAGTTAAGCCAACTGAGTATTCTTGTCCCCCGTTGCCATCCATAGGGGATGAGTTATCCATGCTTACTGTAGAGCTCCAGTCATTTTCTGGTGCTTTAGTAATGATGTTGATTGTACCGCCCATACCATCAGAGCCGTAAAGCGCCGACATTGGGCCACGAATAATCTCAACACGTTCAATTGAGTCAGCTGGAATAGTAGATAAGTCAAAATCGTTACCGCGGATAATCGCGCTTGCTGAACTTAGACGACGGCCATTAACCATGATAAGCGTATAATCAGAATCCATACCACGAATCGAGATCATCTGACGACCAGCACGAGTGCTGTCAAAATCAGACTCCACACTGGTTGACTCAGCAACGATGTCAGCCAAAGTAATACCAGGGCTGTCTTCTATGTCTTGGGCAGTGATAACCGACATTGAGGCTGGTGCTTTTTTCAAAGCCATTTCAGTACGAGTCGCCGTAACAACCATCTGTTCATCCGTGTCAGTCACTTTTGTTTCCGCTAACACGTTAGCCGAAAGTGACGAACAAAGAACAGCAATTGCGATCGATAAAGGTGTACGAGTTAAAAGAGATCTCTCAGACATGATATGCATTCTTATATGTAATTGGTAATGATAATGGTTTGCATTAGACATTCACTTACCATTGTTATCAATGAAAGTTTCATACCAAAAATTGATTTTCGCTATTCAATATTCACATACATAAAAATAAGCATATTCAATATCTTTCAATAACCAAGCTCACATTTTACATACCTATTAATATCAGATTTAAAGCCATAGTAAGGTTAATAACTTGCGCTGAAAGCCGCTCGCTAAGCATAAACCTCTTTAAAGAGGTCCCTTACCCAGCGACACATTGGGTCGTTGTGAAAACGTTTATGCCAGTATAAATACACATCTTCAGATGGGTGGCGAAGTGCTTTAGGAACGCGTTTACAAATGAGGTTCCTCTGCTTTGCAGCTTGCAGTGCAAAAGGCGTAGGCAAGTGGAAGATGATGTCGGTCGCTTCCGCCATGTCAGGCGCTACGTTAAAATTCGACAACTGGATGGGAATCGAGAGCTGACGTTGCTTATCAATCAAACCGAGATCTTTAAATCGACTCTCAATTGAGAGCTTCTTGTCTCCTTGCAAAGAAATTTGACCAAGATGACTGTTGAGCAAATCATCGACCGTAATTTCTTTATCAGCCAAGGGATGGTCTTTATTCATCAATAAGCGGTAATCGCGACTGATCACGAACATTCGATACAGGTTCTGTTCTGAACTCAATGGTTCATGAGTCGACAATACAAAGTGTGCATCCCCAGACAACAAAGGGTCGAAGTGTCTTTTAGGAATAGAATCAATATCGACAATCATGTTCGGTGCTTGCTTACGTATCTCCGCGACCACTTTAGGAAGCAAGTGTGACACTTGAGGAACAAGGCCGAAAAATCGAACCGTTGTGTCACTGTTGTGAGGTTCGAACACATCGCCATGCACCAACTTTTCTAACCGAGTCAGTACCGAATTCAAATCTTGCTTAATCGCTTCTGCTTTTGGCGTCAATTCATAGCCATATGCCGCTCTCACCAACAAGTCATCGTTAAATACCGTTCGCAGTTTTTGCAGTGAACGACTCACTGTTGGTTGGCTCATATCAAGAGCTAATGCCGTGTTAGAAACATGCTTCTCTTCTAACAGGTGTTTGAGGATGACTAATAAATTGAGGTCGACTTGTGCAATATTCATTTTTTAAATAATTAGATCACATAAAATTCAGTGTACGCATAGTGCATTTTCTCAATAAATAATACAATTGATAATCACTCTTATTTTGATCTAAAGCAAACATGATTTACTTGATTTGAGCTTAAAAACGACTTTAGCAATGTCTAGTCTCATTAACTTTCGGCCTTCCACATCTACCAACTGTATTAAGAACTACAGATAAAAAAAGAGAGGCAAAATGCCTCTCTTCTATCGTTGTTTGTTATCTTATCACTAACTTCTAACGAGCTTACAGCTTTGTCCAAGCATCTTGCCAGTATTGGCTGACTGCAGGGGCGTAAGCTGGGCTTGCACACCATGCAGTGTATGGCCAAGGCTTACATTCGTATAAGGCATTGTCGCTACCCATTACAATGTCACCCGCTGCGTAACTTGTACCCGCAACATATGGAGGATAATTGCCTGGAGGTGGTGTTGTGCCGCCGTTTGCCTTTACAGAGAATAAATTGTTTACCATCACTATTTCACCGTCGGCTGCCTTACCAACCGCTTCAAATGAGTATTGTCCCTCGGCTACATCATAGAGATCCATTGTAATAGTACGGCTATCAACCAAGTTCACTTTCTCCTGTTCAACAACAGTACCTGCGCTATTTATCACCATTGTTGTAACATCAAGTGCTTCGCTTGAAGTCAGTGTCACCTCTAAATGTACATGGCCGTTCTCCGGTGCGTATTCAGATTGTAGGCCCGCTACTTGAAGTTCTAAGTCACCGGCTGGATCTGGATTTTCACCACCACATGAACTTTCTGAAACCTTTTTCCAAACGCCCCACTCACCTGTCGTCCCTGGCTCTTCGCCACGAGTATACCAACCCGCAGCCCACGTTGAGCCGTCATGCGAAACTTGGTCACCTTCAACATAAACGGTGTCAGTATCCCATGCCGTAGCACAGTTAGACCCATCAGTCACAGACACTTTACGTTCAGCAGTGACGGTTTGGTGAGCACTGTCTGTCACACTATATACAAGCGAGTAGCTGCCTATTTCATTCACATCGACACTGCCAGAATGTGAGATGGTACTTGTTAGATCGCCATCTTCAGCATCATTCGCCGTCACTCCTGCCATAGCATCAAACGATGCGCCTAGCATGACCGTGGTATCAGATACGCCGCCAAACGTAGGCTTTTGGCTGTACACTTCAACCATTCTTGCATTAGCCGTTTCGTTATTGTCGCTGTCTTTTACACGGTAAGTCAGAACATAAGTGCCAATAACTGCTGTTTCAACATAGCCCTCTACGTCGATTGATGGCGTTAGATCACCGTCTTCTTTATCTGTTGCAGTCACACCTTCCATTGGTTCAAAGACAACACCGTGCAGAACTCGTGCATTCTCGATACCTTTCAGTACTGGTTCGCCTTCAACGGGTGGTGGCGTCACTTGACCATGAACAAACGGGCCATAATCTTTAATAAACTGTTCGCTGTACTCGTGACCGTTCTTGTTGGTGCCCATGTCCCAGTTGATAGACCAGGTCATCACGCCTCGCAAAGGTTGACCTTGAGCTGTTAAGGTTTCGAACGCGGCGTATAAATCTTGAGGGTCTTTTACAAAACCCGTCGCTGCTGCGTCAATGCTTGAAGGAATACCAAACACAAGTTTGTCGTGTGGAATCTTGTCGAAACCGCGTGTTCCGTTGATAAGAGAGTCAGATATGTAGTAGATAAACTCTTCTTTTAACGCATCGTTGTTCTGAGCAATCCAACCTACACCTTCAACCCAGATACCATCGCCACCTTGATTGTAAAACTGCGGGTTAATCCAATCGTAGTAACCTTCTAGATTATCGATGTAAGGGACATATTTGCCACCTGACGTTAAATAGGGAAACTCTGGAGCCATCGTAATTAGGAAGTTTTTATCTTCAGTGCGGTAGTGGTCTTTCACAAGCTTAAGCGCGTCTGGAATCACGGTTTGGTTGTTGGCTGCCGTCACTGCCGCTTGTTCTAAGTCGATGTCTAGGCCATCAAAACCGTAGTGTTCAGTTAGACGAATAATCTCGTCAGCAAACGCTCTTTCATCACCTGTTTTTAATTCTATGTGTGCATCCGCACCACCCAGAGCTAACAGTACAGAGCGGCCTTGTTTGTTAAGTTCAGAAATTTGATCGATAAATTGTTGTTCTGAAACCCCAATAATTGGGTCCAGTTTGAAAGTAGGAATTCGACCATCAGCCACATCGTACACTTTCATGAATGACACATTCACAATGTTGTACATTGGGTTCACTTCATCCAATGTTACGCAAGGCGCATTACCACCTTGGTAACCCGCACCATCACACCAATTGTGCCAGTAACCAACCACAACGCCCGAATCTGGATTTGTCATGTCCGATCCATTCGCATAAACAGCGCCAGACATTGCGGCCATGCCGACCGATACTGCTAATTGCAGAGCTTTACGTTTCAACATTTATCCCACTTCCTAACCAACAGTTGTGCCAATCACAACCAAACCAATTCATTTTAGTCATGAATATTTATGGATCAGTAATGGAATTTTTATAAAAATTGAGGCTTTGATTTAACTTGTGATTTTAAGTCACAGATTGAATAACAAAATCAATTTGATTTTGACTTTTCATTGAAAATATAACGCTAAAATGCTGAATTTCATGCATTTAATATTGATAGAAGAAATGGTTAAATGGACTTAATTCACATCGATAATTATTACAAAGTTAGAATCATGGGTCAATTCAAAGTTGCATATAGACTTTTAAACATGCCGTTGTTAAGGCTTCCAAATGGCCAATGACAAGTCTCTGTCAAACATTAGTTAACCATCATACCTATCCATCAGTTTTAATAACTGTTGTGTTAACCTTTCGTCTCAAATTTCTGGAGATATGTATGGGACGAATCACCAAAAACCAACGCGAGGACAATTTCGCTTCTTACAACGCTCTTATTCTCGATATTTTCCTCAACGAGGGTTGGGATCACGTCACTTATGATCGACTAAGCAAAGAAACCGGCCTTAGAAAAAGTACCTTGCAAGGCTACTACCCAAGTAATGCCGATTTCGAAGTTGCAATCAAAGGAAAGGTATTCCCTATCATTTTGCAGCACCTTGATTTCACGTCAAAGCCCCTCCTTCTTGAGTCTTGGAAGAAAGCCATGAAAGTTACTCAATTTAAAATGATCATGCGCATGTTTGTAATGCAGGCTCACAAAAAAGGTTCTGAAGGTTCAGGTCGATTAGGGGTACTTGGCCTAGCAAAATATATCTCAGACAGGCTCCCGACCGAAGACCCACTCGAAATTATCCAATTACTGTTCGGCCTTACCGTAACCGAGCTGTTAAATATAGATCGTTCTCATATGCCAACATAGAAGCTCAATTAAAGTTCCATTCGTCACACAGCACGCGTTAAAAGTTTTACCCCTTCGGTATGAAATGGAAATAAACTGGGCGTTATAAAGCCCTAATTTATTTCACCACTAGGGTTTATTTGAATAGTAACTGGTTAGAGTGTTGATAAAACGTTGCTTATCCGTTTCTGGCAGTTGATTTATTCCCGCAGCTGCTTTTCTACCACCCCCCGTATCAAAGCTCGCGCAAATTTCATCTGCACCTGTTCGATTTGATAATGGAGCACGTAAGCTTACGGTGTAAGATTTATCGTCTTGATTCTTCGTTAAAACGGCTTGTGCTCGACTTGGATCTTGATTCACGATTTCATTGCCAAAGACACCACTAATGCGACGCGCCCAAGTCTCACCGGGTAGCTCAAACACTCGAGCAAATTCACTCTCATGGACAGGTGTAATGCTCATGAGTTTTTGGTGGTCATTTTTATAAGCATTGCGTAATTGGTAAAACACAGAATCTTGATCTGCTAGAAGATCAAATGGGTTGGGGTACTGGTAAAGAGCTTGGTAAAGTTCAATTGGCGTGAAATGTAAATCACTCAACGAACTGCCATATCCGTTGTAGTTAACTAAAGTCCCTAACTCCTCTAAGAAATCAATTTCAGCTTGATCCAATCCATTCTCAACAGCTAACTGAACAGCGACAGCTTTTAGGTTATCACCAAAGGCGGCAGCAATTGCCCATGCCACATGCTCACCCTTTAACTTTCGATTTATCAACAAACTAGTGCAGCATTCAGGTGCAGTATCAATCAAAGTTTCAAGATATCTAGATTTCGGCACTTCTCCCGTACGATGGTGATCGCAATAGAAAACGTCGATACTTGCGTCTAGTAGTGAATGGAGTGCGGATAGATTTTTCTCCATAGATACATCTAAGACCGTAACAGATGAACTATCACCTTGTTTACCTTGCCCCATCATCTGATTAACGACTTGAGATACCAACTTGATATCGCGCTTCACACCAGTAACGAGTACACTCTCTTTAGGCTGACTTAGGCGAAGTTGTAACAACGCGATGATGCCGTCTGCGTCTCCATTAAATACGTCGTAGTGCATTTTGTTCCCCTCATTTAAATAGACACTGGCTGCATTGCGTTCTGAGTTTGCTAATTCAGCTAAGCTTAGTTCATTGCTTATACCAATCACGGTCGATACATACAAACCCATGAAGTATTAAAGTAGCCTAACAAACGAGTTCGTTTCTTATCAATATCATGTTGTTAGGTGATATAACATTACTGAAGCAACCTGATTGAGCGTGGACAGCGATAGTTGGATGTTCCAATACGAAATTAGGCGCAAGTAAAGCTACCTATAACCTGAGAACACCAAAGGTTCATCTATTCATTCCATAAACCTTTGTTCAAACACATAAAAACCAAGGTTCGCAAATAGTTACCCTTTGATACAATCATCGATGTATTAGTTAGGTTTTTACTCGAATTGATATTTATATGCGTTTACAATGGGTTTCTGATTAATTCAGAACTTTCATTTACACCACAGATCCAAAGGTAACCTGCATTTCCATGATCAACTTCGAACCCAAACGCCCTTATCAAACCCTCGGTCTTATCTTGAGAAAAGAACTATCTGATGGTCTTTACCCGATTGGAAGTCGTTTACCGCCCGAGCGAGATATTGCTGAGCGTCTATCCGTGAGCAGAGCTGTGGTTAGAGAAGCAATCATCATGCTGGAACTTGAGGGACTCGTTGAAGTAAAGAAAGGCTCGGGAGTGTACATCGTTAACTTACCGACTACATCAACAGTGGCACAAAATGAAGATGTAGGTCCTTTTGAAATGCTTCAAGCAAGACAGTTATTGGAAAGCAGTATTGCTGAGTTTGCTGCAACACAAGCAACCCCTGCTGATATCGAAAAAATGCGTGAAGCTCTAGAAATTGAGCGCCGCGAAATTGAAAACAATGTCCAAAATCCGGTTGGTGACAGAATGTTCCATCAGCGTATTGCCGAAGCGACACAGAATTCTGTGCTGGTCGATATTCTAAAGGAATCGTGGGAACGTCGTGAGTCTAGCCCTATGTGGAAGACACTGCATACACATATCGAGATCCAAGACTATAGGAAAGAGTGGCTAGATGATCATGCTGCTATTTTGCTAGCGATGAGACGCAAGAACCCAATCGAAGCCAAGCAAGCGATGTGGCAACATCTAGAACATGTGAAGATTAGGCTTTTAGAGCTTTCTGATTTTACCGACCCTAATTTTGATGGTTATCTGTTTAACTCCATTCCCGCTATCGCGACATCAAAAGACAATCTTTAGAAAATAGGTGACATAAAATACTTATGTCACCTGATTTTTACGGAGTGATCTCCTCACCAGTTTCTACATTGAGCTTAAAAGACTGGCCCGCATGGGCAAGTATCAAAGTATTTTCGTCAGTTAACACGTAATCTATTGGTTGTTTTAAGCAACTCATAACCACTTGATGTTGCTGCTGTTCTTCTATGAACCATTCTAGATGTTTAATATCTTTCTGAGCGTCAGATTCAACATTCCCTTTGAAACCATCACCGTCATCAATTTCACTTGTTAACTTAACTACACAAGAAGGATCACTCATCATTCCAAGATAATAAGTTTCTTGTTCATGGTGCAAATCAACACTCCCCCCCTTAATAACAACTTCGAGCGGGGTATGGGCTCGCCATTGCATCGATTTGGGTTCAGATAGCCTAATGTTGTCGACAATAACGACCCCGTTATCTGCAACTTGTATTATTGTTCGCACAAACGACTCACAACTCTCATAAGCATTCGCGAGATCTAGAACGACACATTGAAACTCATTGCTATCAATTCGAGTGATTACTGTTGCTTGAGCTGTTGCGCAATCTATCTTCTGACCTTCAGTCGCGTTGGTAACGCTATCGTCTAAATTGACACCACCAAATAAGGGTAAATTATGCGCCTGCGTAGTTCGAGTCCATAAACTATGATGTTTGCTACCAAACCTATAGCCATAACTGCCACTCGGAGTAAGAACATTAACGCCATCATCGACTAGTGCAACATTCCCTTGATCAGCATGGCGATGAGAACTATTACCAAACTTACTTGCTCGGTAGTACACCGACATTTTACTATGGGCAGTTTTACCTAACCCTGCGTATGAATAGTAAATATTGTTCGACGCAGGGCTCACACACAGAGCAGTCTCGTCAGAAACAAACGCCTCATTTGAAGTCATTAACGTATTAGAAACGGTTGAATGTTGATCCGATTTTTCAAATTGTAACTGCGGATACGTCGGTACTATATCTAATAAATGGAGCTTGTAAGTCTCAATATTGGACTCTAACTTCTTGGACTCTAATATCGACTTCGTACAACCATACCGTGGTGCATATATTCTGAGTGGATTTTGCGCAAAGAAACCAGGCCACTCTTTACCTTCTCTCTTACACCAGAAGCCATCACCAAAGGGATGAATTCGATCGTTATTCGCCACAAAGTCCAAAGCAAACTTAACGTAATTCTTATAAAACGGGTGATTATAGAAAGAAAAGCCACTTAAACGCTCAACCGACAAGAAAAACGGATGGTGCCACTTGGTATAGGAAGAAGAATAAAAAGGCCCCTCAACCCAACTGCCATCTTTTCCGCCATAGAAAGGCAACACACCTCGGTAAATCATTAAGGCGTAATTAAGCCAACGTTCACAAGTTTTAATTTCAAACTCTTTGTGTAACACAAGGGCAGCAACGCCTAAGTAAGCAGGCAAACGCGATGTATGAGAATGTCCCGGGTACTGTTTAAACTTATCTTGCTCTAAGCGCTCTTCCATTTGATAGGCATATCGAATTAAGAGCGGCCTGACGAATGAACACTCGTCGGTCGTCAGCAATGGAGACAACCAATGATAGGCAAGATACAAATTTCGCGTCATTGACAGGCCAATTTCATCTCCCCACGTGCAAGGCCTTAACAGTGACGCCGGGCCTTCAGGGCTCCACTCGGATAAGCGCAATAAAATTTGGCATGCCTTGTGTCCTGCCACCTCATCACCCCACACCTTATATAGTAATGTTAGTGCGATAAGATCGCGATCAATCCAACGTCTTACGTTAGCGATAGCTGTACGCTTCCCTTCTTCATTACCACGGCGATAATGATTAGAATATAAAATGTCATCTATATCAGTTAGTTCAACACTATTGCGTAACTTGTCTCTTGCACTTAATGAAGTATTGCTGACTGCGTCAATATCTTCATCGAGATACATCATAAACTGGTCTTTATTAGCACACAGTGAGAATAGTGACATAGCGTCCGGTGCCAAGTAGTTTTCTGACTCCGTCGTGATTTCAAAAACAATCCAATCAGATTTTGCTAGAGTATTGAGGCAAGTCACTCTCCAGCGATAGCTGCCTTGAGGTAACTGAAATGTCGGTTGTAAAGGAGACTGCACCGATTTCCAATCCCATGTTTGCTCACCGTCTTTGTCTTCAAGTTCGATGTTATACGCAGAACCATACTCTCCTTGAGGCCAATTGAAACTTGGGGGATTGACTGAGGAAATTTCGTTACAAGGCGACAAAAAAACTTGGAAATCATGCGTTCTTTCTAGTTGTAGCATGTGTTACTCCTCTATTTCGACCAATGATATTGCCCTGTCTCTGCATCAATATGACCAATTTGCTTCGCTGGGGTCCCTGCAAAAATCGAATATGGGGGCACATCGGATGTCACTACCGAATTAGCACAAATCAATGAACATTTACCGATGCTCACTCCTGGAGTGACAACAACACCAGATGTCAACCAAACACCCTTTGCGATTGTGACCTTTCCGCTTTCCAAATCACTACGACCACTAAAGCTCTCTGAAGTCGGGTCAAATAAATGATTAGACGCAACGACAGAAACATGTGGCCCTACCAAAACGTCTTCACCAACCTCCACATCACCATTGATGTAACTGTATAGGCCTATATAACTTCGTGTTCCGATTTGGTTTTCACCAATGCGAACGATAGCTCCTGGAGCAACTCGAACATTATTGTTGGTGAAGCCTAAGATTTGAGCTCTCGACTCGTCATCATGTTTATTATTACTTTGTGTTGTATATAGGGTGAATTTTCTAAATTCCTCATCCGAAAGTTCACCGCCAAATTTTTGTTGAACCGACACATCATCACCTATAAATAAAGGGAAGTAACAGTAATGACTTCCCTTATTGATTATCAATATTTTCACTGACACTAAATAAGCTAAGCCGATAATATCCCTGGGTTAGCTTAATTTAAAAACCCAATATCGAATTGAAAACACATTAATTAAAATGAGACCGAGTCAATGCATACTCGACACCACGAATCTCAGCTAAGCCTTTTAAACGGCCTATGCAAGAATACCCTGGGTTTGTTTTTTTATTTAAGTCGTCAATAATTTGGTGACCATGATCAGGCCGCATTGGAATTAAATCACGTTGTCCATTATTAGTACGACGATTTTCTTCTTTAAGAAGTGCAAATATCACTTCATACATATCAACATCACCATTGAGATGAGCTGCTTCATGGAAGTTGCAGGGGTCTTCTTCACGCTTGGTTGAACGTAGGTGCGTGAAATAAATTCGGTCGCCAAAAGTTTCAATCATCTTCACAAGATCGTTATCGTCTCGCACACCATAAGATCCGGTACACATAGTAATACCGTTCATTTTGCTCGGTACTCGATGCGTCAAGAATTCGATATCTTCAATCGTAGATACCACTCGCGGTAAACCAAGAATTGGGCGTGGTGGATCATCAGGGTGAATGGCCAACTTAACACCATACTCTTCACACACTGGGGTAATTTCGTTTAGGAAGTAGACTAAATGTTCACGTAATTTATTGCCATCAATGTGTTGGTACTGATCCAATTGCTCTCTAAACTGCTGAAGAGTATAGCCTTCTTCCGCGCCTGGTAGACCAGCAATGATATTCGATGTTAGCTGTGCAATTTTATCATCGGGCATGTTAGAAAAACGAGTTCGAGCAAGTGCAATGTCTTCTTTTGAATACTCTTCATGTGCACCTTCTCGTTCTAGTATGCATAGTTCAAAAACAGCAAAGTCAATATGGTCAAACCTTAATGCTTTTGAGCCATCTGGGAGTACATACTCTAAATCTGTTCTCGTCCAATCAAGAACTGGCATAAAGTTATAGCAAACTGTATCAACTCCGCATTCAGATAAATTGATAATAGATTGCTTATAGTGCTCTATCCATTGAATGAAATTTCCAGTTTGAGTCTTGATCTCTTCATGAACCGGGATACTTTCGACAACTTCCCATGTAAGTGAATTTTCTTCTATTAGCTTTTTGCGTTTTAGTATTTCTTCTTTAGGCCATATGTCACCATTCTTAATATGATGTAATGCCGTTACGATTCCTGTTGCCCCAGCCTGACGAATATCATTAAGCGTTACAATATCATTTGGACCATACCATCGCCAAGTTTGCTTCATAAGTTATTACCTATTATTGATTTTTTGATGAAGCCTTATTAAGGCTTCATCTGATATTTTATTTAATTAGACAGTGTAAGCTTTTAGTTTTACATCATTTAACTTACCAGCTCGTAGTAATAGCCAAGATATAAACCCGACAATCGCTGCCATTAATACAAATAACATTCTTCCCCACATAGGGTTTGGTATCAGCGTTAATAGAAGAAGCGCGGCACTTGTCGCCAATAACACTCGACCAAGTAAGATGTACTGTTGTCTATCAGCTTCGAAGCTTTGAGGCGAATCTTCGACAATTACTGGAGTTTCTGCATTACTAAAGAACTCTGCGATTTCTTCAGCACGCTTACCTGTTGGCTCTTTATAGAAAAGTTGAGTCAGCAAGAAGAAACCACCTGTGATAATAATGTGCCCTGTTACACCCATGGTTATCGATTTCATTTCAGCGAATTCACGACTAGACAATGGTTCAGATAAATTAAACAGGCTTTCGATCATTGGTGCATTTGTTGAAGCAATAACGGCTGAAACACAAGCGCCTACGGCAATGGTTGCCCAACATGACCAATCTGGAGTCTTCTTGATAAAGAAACAAAGCAGTGAAGGAATAAGCACAGGGAACGCGACAAGCGTACTCACCATCATAAGTGCATCAAATAGACCAAAATCTTGCAGTTTGCTCATGAACAAGCCACAAACAATAATCAATAAGCCGAATACCACGGTAGAAACTTTACTTGCAAACAAGATCGATTTATCTGATTTGTCTTTTGCAATGTAAGGTTCATAAACGTTTTTAATGAATATGCCAGCATTTCTATTTAATGCTGAGTCCATTGACGACATGGTTGCAGCAAACATAGCTGACATCATCAAGCCAACCATCCCAACGGGCATCTCGTTACGAACGAAGACAAAATAGGTGGCGTTAGATATATCTTTGCCTAGAACATCGAGGCCCCATGTAGACATATCTGGGTAATTTCCGCTTACATACCAAGCAGGAAGGAACCAAATGAAAGGCCCAAACGCCATTAGACAACACGCCAGGATTGCAGCTTTACGTGCATTATTAGTATCTTTTGCTGCAATATAGCGGTAAGAATCAATCATATTGTTTGTACTGAAGAACTGTTTGATGAAAATACAGATAAACCAGCCAACAAATAAATAGGTATAGCTATACCCTTCTCCAACAAAACCTTGATCAGGCAAACCCGCTTCTAGGATTGGTGTTACACCACCAGATTTGTATATCGCTACGATTGTCGCTATGAAGGTAACAACAGTAATGATGATCATCTGTATAAAGTCTGATGCAACTACAGCCCAACTTCCACCGACCAGAGACATGAGAAGTACAACCATACCTGCAGCAACTATCGTTGTTTCAATTGGGATATTAAATACCGCACTTGCAAAGATCGCTAATGCATTTAGCCATAGCGCAGCCTGAAGTACACTCGACGGTACTGTCGCCCACGTTACAACTTGCTCACTGACAGGACCAAAACGTTTGCGAATGCCTTGGATTGGGCTGATAACTCGCATTTGTCGAGCTCTTGCAGCAAAGAATAAGTAGTTACAAAAGTAACCGAGAGCATTCGCAAAAAAGATAACAGAGATGGATAAGCCAACATCAAGAGCTTTTCCCATTACGCCAGTAAACGTCATAGCACTCAGTGCTTGAAGAAATGCTGTGGACCCAACCATCCACCACAACATTTTGCCTCCCCCCCTAAAGTAATCACTTGTCGATGACGTTGCTGATCGAAACATCCAACCTACTCCGAGGAGGAAAACGAAGTAGCCTATAACTATAAGTATATCGATATTCATAATGAGCCCTAACCGTGATATTCAAAAACTAAACACCTTTCGCTTTCTTTTATATCGCCCCTAGATATTGGTTGTCAAAATTGGTCTACCAATTGGTTGACGCTTCTCACAAAAAAACAAACCTCTGATGATATGCCATTTAAATCATACAAATAAATGCTACCCTCTAGTGGTAATTTTTATAGCCGTCTAATTTCAAAATTAGGGTAAGAGTTCAATAAAATGAATAAAAACGTTAATAATCAATACATAAAGGAAGATCAAGAAATCATTCATATTGGTTTAGGGGCTTTTCATCGAGCTCATCAAGCTTTATATACAAGTGAATTGTTAGACAATAAAAAGTCTAACTGGACGATCTGTTCCATTAACTTATTTGGTTCACAATCGCTTATTCAGCAGTTAAGAGAGCAAGGTCATTGCTACACTGTTTTGGAGAGAGGTGCGACAAGCGAGCAAATAAAAATATCAAAGGCAATCACTCAATCCTTACATCCAGATCTAGACGGTCAGTCGACTATCATCGAAAAAATTGCGAATCCAAACGTTCGTATAGTCTCAATGACTATCACAGAAAAAGGCTATTGCATTGAACCAAGTACTGGTTCTCTTGATGTTAACAACCGTCTTATCCAGCTCGATCTCGACTCACCTTCTCGTCCAGTATCCGCCATCGGTTATATCGTTGAAGGTTTAAGACTGAGAAAAGAAAGGAATATTAACGCGTTCACCGTATTGTCTTGCGACAATATTCAAAACAATGGAGAAGTAGCGAAGTCGGCTATTCTTAGTTTTGCAAAATTGGTCGACTTGGAGCTGTATTCTTGGATAGAGGCTAATGTCACATTCCCAAACACCATGGTTGACCGTATTGTTCCAGCGGCGAGTAAAGAAAGCTTATCTTATATAGAAACAGCTATCGGCTACTCGGATCCATGTTCCATCGCTTGTGAACCTTTTCGACAATGGGTAATAGAAGATAATTTTGTAATTGGTCGACCAAATTGGGATGAAGTGGGCGCGCAATTCGTCGATGATGTCATACCTTTTGAAGAGATGAAGTTACGCATGCTAAATGGTAGTCACTCACTTCTTGCGTACTTGGGATACTTGAGTGGTTATAAGTATGTGTCAGAAGCGATTTCAGACCCATATTTTAAGAAGGTGATCCTAGACTTCATGATGAATGAGCAAGCGCCTTCATTGTCGTTACCAAAGGAAACTGACATTGCAGCTTACGCAAATTCGCTGATTGAACGTTTCTCTAACCCAAATTTAAAGCACCTTACCTCTCAGATAGCAACCGACGGAAGTCAGAAATTACCACCTCGATTTTGTGAATCTCTCAAATATAACCGTAAAAATGCGGTTCAAACAACTTGGTTAGAGTTGGGCATTGCAGGGTGGATGGCTTATGTGATTGGCACGGATGACAACGGCTATGCTATCGAGGTTCATGATCCAATGGCTAGCGTGTTCAAGCAAATCAAACAAGAAAGCAAAACGCCTAGTGAGGCTGTCGTTTCTTTATTAAGTATTGATAGTATTTTTGAATCTAGCCTTCTTGCAGATGCCGAATTCGTAAATAAGATAGTCGACCTTTTCGAACGTATTCAAGAGGTTGGTGCAATGCAAACTTTACATAACTTAACAAAAACACTGAACTTAAAGGGCTAGACATGGAATACAAAAATAAGTTAATTCGATTTGGTCAAAACCGCGTTTGGCGCTCTTACAGTGGCGGTAGAGTTTTAGACCAAATTAATAACGAAAGCGTTCCGGTCGACTCTCATTTTCCTGAAGACTGGATTGCATCGGTCACTAAAGCCGTTAATCCAGGTCGAGAAACAATCAGTGAAGGTCAATCAACTGCGATTATCGGCGATCACTCACTCGATTTCGCCGAGTTATTAGATCAAGATCCTGAGTATTTTTTAGGTAAAGAGCACTTCAGTAGATTCGGTCCTAACCCTATGGTTTTGATTAAGTTTCTAGACTCTTCAATTCGCTTACATTTCCAAGCACACCCAACCAGAGAGTTTGCCCAAAAGCACCTAGATTCAAATTCAGGTAAGGCTGAAGCCTACTATATTTTGCAAGTTCGTGAAGAAATTGATGATCCTTATATTTATCTCGGATTTCAGACGCCTCCGACGAAAGAAACGTTAAAAGAGATTATTGTTGAACAAGACATTAACCGGCTGAAAACTTGCTTCGAAAAAATCAAAGTCTCTCCTGGTGAGTGTTACTTTATTCCAGGAGGAATGCCTCACGCGATTGGCGAAGGCATTCTAATGATTGAGATAATGGAACCATCGGACTGGGCTGTTCGATTTGAGTTTGAACGAGCCGGTTATACACTTCCTGAAGAAGCTCGCTACATGAAGCGAGATTTGGACTTTTGCCTTGATGTTTTTGACTATTCAGAGAAGTCGGTTGAAACTGTGGCAACTCAGAACAAGAAGACACCTCAACTATTAACAACTTATGCTGACGGATCGGTAAAAGAATCTCTCATTGATGACAAAACAACAGACAGATATCGAGTTTGTCGCACAAAAGTCATTAGCAACATCATCAAATCTGAGAGCGACTTTTATGTCGGTGTTATTTCTGCTGGCAGTTGCACGATTAAATTAGACGAAGAAATTTTAGTACTCAATAAGTACGATAGATTTTTCTGTCCGGCTGGCATTGAAAATATCACGATAGAAACAGACGATGGCGTCGAGATTATTGAATGCTACCCACCATTAACGAATTAATCATGAGTTAACGTATTGAAATGGAACCAATAAACCTTTATTACGACGCCTTTATCTTTGATATGGATGGAACATTAGTAAACTCCGAGCCTCTCAAAGGCCAAGCATTAGCGCTGACCTGTAAAGACTATGGTTCCATCGTTGACTACCGTATTTATCAAAATGTAATGGGTATGAAATGGGAAAATGTCGTCCAATATTTTTTCAAAATTGGTGGAATCGAACCAGAGATACAAGAGTTTAACGACAAATTTAGAGAACATTATCAATTACTCCTTTCACAAAAATTATCTATCAATAAAGGGGTTATTAGCCTTCTAAAGCAACTAAAATCTTCAGGCAAGCAATGTGCGGTTGTCACCTCTGCACAGCAGTGGATGGCTAACCAAATACTAAAAGCTTGTAAACTTGATCGCTTGTTTGATCTTGTCATCGCTAAAGAGCATGTTTCAATGCACAAGCCAGATCCTGAAGCTTATTTGTTGGCGCTATCCAGATTAAATGTAACATCAGATAAAGCCATTATCTTTGAAGACTCCACCCCAGGGCTTAAAGCTGGATTAGCAAGTGGTTGTGAGGTCATTGCATTTCAACATTCTTTCAACATAAACAATGATTTTTCAGGTGCGTTAAAAATCATTGATGATTTCTCACTTGTCAGTTAAGACCAAAATGCCCACTCTAAGTTTATTTGACTTATTGTATGATATATATCACAGCAACTTGTACCCAAATGATATTAAAATAGAAATCCCCCACTCAAAGATAAAGCGCCATATGAACACTACCACCACTCTTGTTTATGACACTTTAAAAAGCCTTGCTGCACACGCTCCTGAGCAGCATGCCGAGATTAGACAGCGATTATATGAGCAGTTGAGCCTGCCATTTAATAAGCAGATCTCGTTATACGCTAACGTTTTGGGCCCGATTAGTTCAGGTAAGTTAGCCGGATGCGACAACATCGACAAAGCGGTCGAGCTTGCACTCGAAGTGTTGGAAGGCCGAAGTAAATAACAACGCGACAGTAATAGTTACAGCAACAGTAACAAGCGTTCTTGAACCAAAGACCCTGCTCTCCCCCGAGCAGGGTCTTTTTTTGACAAGGCAAATCATATCTAAGGCACTCAAAATACAAAAAGGCGCAGATTATCTGCGCCTTTGTTTTCATCCCACTTAAATCTCGTTTTCCCGTTTATTAAGAGCTTTTCAAATCATTATCAATTACGACGTCTTGAACTGCGCCACGGCTTTATCCATGTCATGGGCTTGCTCTGCGACTTTATCGACTTCAACTAGACAGTGCTGCGCTGAAGCATTGTTGTCGTTAGAGATAGTGTTTAACTCGGTGATTGAGTCACTCACTTGCGCCATTACAGCACCCTGCTCTTCAATCGCTGATGCAATACGTTCTGAATTACCTTGAATGCTTTCCATGTCGCTCAAGATAAGCTGCAAGCTAGCGTCTAGCTCCTCAGAATCTTTCAGAGTCAATTGGCCCTGTTGGTTACACTCTCCAATCTCGGTCATCGAAGCGTTCATTTGACTTTGGATTGCGGTGACTACACTGGTGATTTCAGTGGTTGACTGGTGCGTTCTACTCGCCAGCGCTCGTACTTCATCCGCAACCACAGCGAAGCCACGGCCTTGTTCACCTGCTCGCGCGGCTTCAATGGCTGCATTCAATGCTAGCAGATTGGTTTGCTCTGCAATCCCTTGAATGATATTGACCGCGTCGCCAATTTGATCAACATGATGGTTCAATGAACTGATCGAGTCTTGGCTGCTTGAAAGACGTTCAGACAGCTGGGTAATATTGTTTATAGTGTCTACAACCACTTCACGACCTTTATCAGCATTCACTTTGGCTTGCTGGACACCCTCCGCAGCCACAGATGTACTTTCTGAGATTTCACCGATGGTGAGCACCATTTCTTGCACTGAAGTGGTCATGGTTGAAGTATGGTCAGCTTGCACTTCAAACTGTTTGATGACCGATTCAAGCTCATCATGCATGTTCGACGTGCTTTGCGTCAGTTGCAGTGACTTAGATTGAGACGCCGCGATTAAGCCTTCCAACTGATCAAGCAATTGGTTGAAATATTGGCCTAGCGTGCTGAGTTCATCTTTGCCATCAATGTGTGAACGAATGGACACATCGTTAGAATCGACAATGTTACGAATCACCGAAAGTAGAGATTCAATTTTACCGATGATAGAGCGGACAATTAACCAGCTGAACAGAATGATCGACACAAGCAATGTGACGCAAAGGATATTGTTAATCAGCGATAGCTTGTCCATCTCTTGTTGCGTTTGTTGCTCTAACACCGCTGAGAACTCTTTAAACTGAGTTTCTATAGCATGAGAACCGGAGCGTGCTTGTCCTAACAGACCTTCGTTGTGCTTCAAGCCAATGACTTGCTTCTGTGCGACCACTTGTTTAGCGGTATCTAACAACTTGCTTGAACTAACTGAAAGACCACTTGGATCGAATATGCCCTTTTCAATCAGATCATTAAACAAGTACAGTTCGACTTGTTGCTCTGCTTTGACTGTTGCACCGATGCTGTCTAGTTCTTCATGAAATCGACCGAGTAAGCCTTTATCTCGTGCTAATCCGTAGACTTCATAAGCTTTCGCCAATTCAACGAAGCTTACCTGGTAGGCTTCAATGTCATCACGTAACCGTGCTCTGTTGGCCAAACCCAAATCGCTAAGTACGGTATTGAGCTGAGATTCAGATTCTAAAAATTGGTTGTAGTTAACATCGAAGTTATCGAGATATTTTAAATCGCTACGTAACAAAAAATCTTTTTCGTTGCGGCGAAGGTTAAGCAATCGTACTTCAAGTTCCTTGGTGATTTGTTTAGCTTGGCTCATTTGAGCCGTGGTATCTGCAAATTGTGAAGTGGTAAACAGCAATGCAATCATGCCGAAAATGGAAAATATTCCCAATGAATAGAGCTTGTTCTTTATGTTCATGTATGTGACTCGTCTTTACTAATCTAATAATAGGTATCTAAGTTTTTGTGTAACTTTTGTTATCTTATTTTTATGTTTATCTAGCTTCAGTTATCTATCTAGCTCTAGTCGTTTGCATAACCTAGGTTATTTATATAGTGATTAACTCGTACTGTTCTCAATTGGATTTGAGCTACCAATGAGAGCGCACCTAAAGTTAGAATTATCAATAACACAAATTTCTAACATGTACATTAGTTGAATTATAGATTTGGGAGGCAGCTATTTGACGGGTCGAACAAGGCTTAAACAGCAGGCTACGTAAGGCTTTGAATCAAATAACTTTCATACTGCATTGACCTCGGTTGCTATAATGACATTATTTGGGCTCATCAGAGGAACCAAAATTATGCTCAATTTCTTCGATTCATAAAAAATGGACCGCCCCTACTCGGGTACGATCCACTTATCTATGTTCTTGCTAGCGGTTAGTTGTCGCTATTCGTTCTCAGCTTTATACTCACTCGAACTAAAATGCTTTTACCATTTTTGTCAGACATTTCAGCAATACGACTTTTTCGTCTTCTTCGAATTCTTGTGTGAGTTCATTGACCAAATTCAAGTGAAGCTGATTGTGATGAAGGTGGATCTTCTGCCCTTCATCGGTCAACGCTACGACTATCGCACGTCGGTCGGTTGGGTGTTCATGGCGCTCTATCAATTCGGCTTTCACTAGCTTTTCGATTTGAACAGTGAGTGTGCCTGTAGTGATGCCGAGCTTTTCTGCGAGTTCTTTCATTCTCAACGCGCCATGCATACCAAGCACTTCGATGGTATGAACTTGCGCTAAGGAGTAACCCGTTTCTTTGACAACAGATTGCTCCCACGAAGACATTTTATCGTAGAACTCGGTTAGTATTTGATTAAGCTGTTCTATATTTCGCATGGCCGTTTGAGTGCACTTCAAGAGTAAGATGGTTAATCTTATCAAACTTGGCGAGCATTTGTTTATATTCAGAGATGGTTTTATCACTGTTTGATTCAAGAGTAATCGCCGCTGAGTAGTGATGCCCGCTCACCTTCCACATGTGAAAATCTGTTACAATGGCGTAAGAAGCCAAAGCTTCGGTGATGCTTTGACGGTAGTCGTCACCAATATTCTCATCCAGTAGGATTGGACTGGTCTGCTTCATCAGGTTCATCGTCCACTTTGCAATTACTAGTGCGCCAATCATACCCATTGCGGCATCCAACCAGTTCCAACCGTAGAACTTACCAAATAACAGTGCAACAATCGCAAGCAGAGACGTCAGAGTATCCGCCAACACATGCATGTAGGCTGCGCGTAGGTTATGGTCATGATGGTGCTCACCATGCTTATGACTATGGTCGCTGTCGTGATCATGGCTATGTGAATGATCATGATTCTTACTATGATTGTGGCCATGCTCGTGTCCGTGGTCATGATGGTGATCGCCGAGTAAAAACATACTCACCACATTCACGGTTAAGCCAATACAGGCAACGATGATCGCTTCATTGAACTGAATTGCTTGTGGGTTAAACAAACGATGCACCGATTCCACCAGCATCAATAGTGCCACTATCCCCAATGCAATCGCACTGGTGTAGCCCCCTAACACGCTAACTTTACCTGTACCAAAAGAGAAACGTTCGCTCTCGGCATGTTTCTTCGCATAACGGTATGCAAATAAGGTGATGCCAAACGCTGCAGCATGCGTCCCCATGTGCCAACCATCGGCGAGTAATGCCATAGAGCCGTAAATGGTACCCGCAATAATTTCGACAATCATAGTAACGACGGTCAATAACAAGACATAGAATGTGCGTTTCTCACCTTGGCTGTTATGTGAAGAAAAGTTGTGTTGGTGACGTGTTGGAAAACTCAAAATAGCGTCCTTAGTTGGTATTGTGGTTAGGGCTATCTGTCATTAGGGCATGGTGCTGACAAATTCCCTTTGACTCACAAGTAATTTGATTATCAAATCAATTGATTGAAATTTAGTTTGATTGTCAAACTTTGTCAACGACGAATTTCAAAGCTCTGGTTTGCGAAAGTAATAATTGATGTGCGCTCCAATTAGCCCTATAGCCCATTGGTTGCAAAAGAACTGCGCTTGTTAAGCACAAAAAAGCCCATACTAGGCAGGCTTAGGTAAGTCAAAGTCAATGATGGCGCTTATTTGTTTTGCAGCAGACTAATCTCATCATTCACCCAACCTAACAATTGCTTGGTCGCTTTCGACAATACTTGGTTCTGGCGAACAATATAGCCAAGGCTCGTACTAGAAAAGTTCGTTAATGGTGTCACTTTCGAATGCAGATGCTGCTTGGTGGATACCGCGAATTCTGGAACAATCGCCACACCAAACCCCGCTTCCGCCCAATCGATTTGAGCATCGACACTCCCTACTTCCATCACCCTGTAATTTGGTAGATTCAGGTTTGGTAAACCTTCATCAATGAAATCACGCGTTCTCGTATCGTGGCCAAGTAGAATTAAGGTGAGCTCAGAATCTTCTTCTGCGCCTTTAACCTCATTCTCTATATTTCTTTCAGCCCCTTGAATATCAAACCCATCGCCTAGCGCACACCAAGAAAGATCCTGCAGCTTAGTGAAATATAACGACTCATTGTGTTGTTCTTTAGCGATAACAAAACCAAGATCCGCTTGAGCGTTTTTGATTAGGCTCGATGCTTGAGATGATGTGGTATTCAACAATGTTAGGTCTATACCCGGATACTGTGCTTTGAACTTCTGGAAAGGACGAATCAACAAGAATCGAGAAATGATGTCGCTGACAGCAATAGTCAAAGTGCCAATTTTGAGATCGTTAATAGCATTGAGATCTGCCTGGCAAATCTGTAGTTCGAGTAACGTTCTTTGGCTCGTTTCCAATAGCCGTTCACCCGCTTGAGTCAATTGAAATGGGCTTCTGTCTATCAACTTTATGCGTGTTTGTTGTTCTAGTTGTTTTAGGTGCAAACTCACATTGGGTTGTGTCATGTGTAGTGCATTGGCTGCTTTCCCAAAATGCTTGTACTCCGCAAGCGTTACAAACGTCTTCAACAAATTAATATCGAGCATCATATCTCTCCTGTGTTCCTTGCATCATTCTCTAAAATGAGAGACGAACCCAATAGGGAATCTCGCTTATGGTTTAAGACTTTAGAGATATATGAAATTCTTATCAAGATAATAAAGATAATTAATTTCTCTTATCCACCTTGTAGGCCTAACATGATTTCTCAATCAGTTAGGAGAAAAATTATGCCATCTATCGTTGTTGTGGGCGCAAACTGGGGTGATGAAGGCAAAGGCCGCATCGTCGATTTTTTAGCAGACCAAGCTTCTGCTAGCATTCGTTTTCAAGGCGGAAACAATGCAGGCCATACCGTAGTAAATGACTTCGGTACATTTAAACTGCACCAACTACCAAGTGGTATTTTTAATCCTGATTGTACAGCGGTTCTTGGCCCAGGCATGGTGATCAGCCCTGCTGCGCTAACTCAAGAGATTGCAGAAGTTCAAGAGGCTGGCATCAAAGTTAAAATGGCGATCTCAGATCGTGCGACACTGTGTCTCCCTTTACACGCCCTTGAAGATACGCTTGAAGAAGAGCGTTTGGGCGACGGCGCTTACGGTTCAACACGTCAAGGTATTGCACCAGCGTACGGCGATCGTGTAATGAAAAAAGGCATTCTTGTGGGCTGGTTGAATCAACCTGAGATTTTAGAGCAACGCATTCAATTCCTGCTTGATTGGAAGATGCCTCAACTTAAAGCGCTATACCCTCAATGTGATTTCACTCAGACAGCTTCTGAAATGACAGAATGGCTACTTGAAGTGACTAAGGCTTGGCGCCCATTCATCTGCAACGTGACTGAGCCTCTTAAAGCACTGCAATCACAAGACGCAAACCTACTTTTTGAAGCTCAACTTGGTGCAGGCCGTGACCTTGTCTACGGTGAATACCCTTGGACGACGTCTTCTAATGTAACCGCAGCTTACGCGGGTATCGGTAGTGGCTTACCTGCCCTTCGCCCTGAGCGTGTTATTGCTGTTGCTAAATCGTTCAGCTCGTCTGTTGGTACTGGTACGCTAGTAACTGCAATGGAAGAGCAAGACAGCTTCCGCGAAAGCTCCAACGAATATGGTGCAACTACGGGTCGCCCACGTGATATGGGGTACTTTGATGCAGTAGCTACTCGCAACGGTGTTGACCTACAAGCCGCGACTGAAATCGCACTAACTAAGATTGATTGCCTATCTGGTTTATCCGAACTTAAGATCTGTACTGCTTACTCAGGTGAGCACACTGAGAATCCAATTTGGCCACAGACAGCTGAGCTAAAGCCCGTGTATGAAGACATGGCAGGCTGGGATGAAGACATCACTGGCTGCCGCACGTTTGAAAGCCTTCCTCAAGCGGCACAAGATTACGTAACTCGCATCGAAGAGTTGATGGGCGTACCAATCGTGATGGTATCGGTAGGTCCTGAGCGCGAGCAAATGATCATTCGAGGCTAAATCCCTCTAGGTATTTAGCTATGACGGCTAGTTCTAGCTAAATACGACAGGCACAAAAAAGCCCACGCTAGGTGGGCTTTCTTTTGAATTTGGTGCCCGCTACTGGACTCGAACCAGTGACACCTTGCATGTCATGCAAGTACTCTAACCAACTGAGCTAAGCGGGCAATGCTGTGAAACTTAACTAACCGCTTTACTAAGTGGCTAACGCTTCAGAACGAGATGGATAATAACGAGTGAATGGGTAGCGTGCAAGGATAAATTTGCACAAAACTGTTCGTTTGCTTTTAAAAACAACAATCAGAATAAATTTTAAACACAAAGCAGATCAACGGGTTGAGATAGATCACATTTCAAGTCAACTTTACTGGCTAGCTACATAGACATGCTTTGTGTCTTTTAAACCTCCAACGGAACTTTTAGCTTGAGATATTAGTTTGACTCTTCTTCGCTATCGAACACCACGTTGTAGTTCTCAGTATAAGTACAGTTAGGCTGGCGACTGCAAGTAAAAAAGCGTCGTCCTTTATAGTCGCCTTGGCTAGCCAATTTTATGATCATCGGGCTACCACACTTTTTACAGAAGCGAACTTCCTTTGATGGTTCGATAAGATCGATATGTGCCGCCAACAATCTCTTTAAGCGACTCACTTGATAACTGTGTTTCACCGATGCACCGATCAACGGCAGGCCTGCTGACTTGCAAACGTGAATGAGCAGCTTTTCTCGGTCAACTTTGCCTTTGTTCAACTCTTTCCCATTATCGAGTTCAATGATGACACGTGGCTCTAATGTTCTTGGGTCGCACACTACAAAATCAAAATAGCTACGAGATATCTTGTTATTGGCAATAAACCAGTTTTTCTTAGTATTGCTTTTTGCAGGAGCAAGCACGTTCGCCATGTTCACTTTTGCAAACACCACGCCATGATTACCCACTGCTGAGATCAAGGCCGTATAAAAAGTGGCTTGCTGTACGTTGAGCAATGCCCCTTTTTTTTGATAAGCGTGGTCTTTTGTGTCGTCATGTTTAAATACGTACTTCTGAATGAAGTAAAAGAAGACGACAAGCACCACTACAACGATAAAAATATTAGTCATGTTCCACGCAAGTAGGGAGATTAAAGTGATTGTAGCGTAAGTAGAAAAGCATCATGTGGCAAGAAAAAGAGAATCAGTTGTTAACTCGAATCACGACCTTTCTCTTAGAGTTGTTCGCTAACTGCTTGATTTGAGATTTTAGATAACCGACACAGCTCTCTTATTTGAGTATTCGGTTATTATTTAGCCTCAAAATTGATATAGATCAATTAGTGCCAGTTTGTGATCAATTAGCCTGAAAAACGTTAGGCAAATGTTAATAAGGAAATTGATATGGAACTTAAACAAGACCCAAGATGTTATACCGACGTGTGTGTAAGTGGTAAATGGTTCCACTATGATCACTGCGGAACGCAAGCTTATATGTTAAAAGGCGGTTCTTCAGCAGTCATTGAACTGTCTAAAGAACCGACTACAGAAGGTGAGCTGGTCGAAATGCTGCAAGGTATCGCCAAATAAGCCGAATTGAACAAGACTGATATAGACAAATTCAAGATATCGCTAAGTAAAACCCATATTTAACTCAAACTTTGATATTAGCGTTCTGAAAGTATTCCAAAAGCCATTCTTGTCTCACGAAGATCAGAATGGCTTTATGTTTTCTAATCAGTAATTAACTTTCAGCGATGATGACTTGATTCCTACCCGACTCTTTCGCTTAATATAATGCATCATCCGCGGCTTTAAGGTACTTTTTGTAAGTATCTTGGTTGAGTTGGTTTTGAGAAATACCAATCGATGCCCCTATCGATGTAGTGAGGTTTAGAGAGCCGGAGTGCCTATCAATGGAACCAGACAACAACAGAACAAATTCTTCCACCCCCAGCGAGCCACTACGTCATTTGGGTATAAGTGTTACTTTACACTCCTTCCAACTTCCACTAATACCTCATCACCAACATCATGTCCAAAGGTGTCATTAACACGCTTAAAGTGGTCGAGATCTAGAATGACTATACAGATTCCAAACTGCGAAGTATCAAATGGCATTGGCTGAGTCAATAATTGCTCTAGATAACGTCGGTTGTATAACCCCATTAACTCACACGTTGTCGATTAAGTGATAAGAGCCTTATTTTTGCTTAGAATACTGCGAAGCCTAATCGCCAGCAATATAGCACTAATGCTGACCATTATAATTAATGCGATCACGATTCTGTTTCTAAGTTGTTCCTTTTGAAGTAATAATTCGTTGAGGTCTTTTTCAGTATTGAGTAGCTCATTTTCTTTGGCGAGTGTCGCGGTTGCATAATCTTGTTCTAATAAGAAAATGTCGCTCTGCCTTTTATCAAACAGCAGCGCTTTGTTGCCATGATAATATTGTTTGTAGTATTTCTGGGCAGTATCAAGGTCACCCTGGGATTCGTAATATTCAGCCAGTGTTTTTAAGCTTAGCACTTTCCAACTTCTGCTCCCAACCACTTCAAAAAATGCAAATACTCGTTCAAGATCACTCAATATCATGTATTAAGACCGTTACAAATTGAGTGATCATATCACTGCTGTTTACTTATATTAGAAACTTATTATACCGATCACTATGCAGATTAAAATATCGCTATTTAGCAGAATGACGACGTGTATTTCTCACTAATTAGAATAATCAGGCGACTTTCTTGATTTAACTCAGGCAATCATCTACCTCATTGGCGTTATAGTGATTTTCCTGTTCCTACCTCCGCGGATTTTTTAGAACAAGCGGAAGCATAATGAGAATTAACAATGACCCAAATTAATGAACAACGCCTTGTCGACCATTTCTGCGATCTTGTGAAAATCGATAGTGAATCACGTAACGAAAAAGCCATTGCTGAAGCGCTGGCTGAGCAGCTAGGCGAATTAGGCTTTGACGTACATAAACTGGCTGTTCCAGAAGAAGTGTCGAACGGTTTCAATATTTATGCACGTTTAGATGGCACTCTTTCAGGCAGCACTGTATTCAGCTGCCACATGGATACAGTAACGCCAGGTATCGGCATTGAGCCAATCATAGAAGACGGCATCATCCGTTCAAAAGGCAACACTATTCTGGGTGGCGACGATAAGTCTGGTATCGCAGCTATCATGGAAGCGGTTCGCGTAATTAAAGCGGAAGGCAAAGAACACAAAACTATTGAGATTGCATTTACTGTATTCGAAGAGGGCGGTCTATTCGGCTCTTTGAACTTCGATATGTCTTACATCAAATCTGAGCACGCTATCGTGCTTGATACAGGTGGCCCGATTGGTACCATCGTAAACGCAGCGCCTGGACAGCAAAAAATTGTTGCGAAGATCAAAGGTCGCCCTGCTCACGCTGGTTTAGCGCCAGAAGAAGGCATCAGCGCAATTCAAGTGGCTGCAGACGCAATCACTAAGATGAACCTGCTTCGTATCGATGAAGAAACAACAGCAAATGTTGGTATTGTTGAAGGCGGTCAAGCGACTAACATCGTAATGCCAGAGCTTAAAGTCGTGGCTGAAGCTCGTTCTCTAAGCGGCGAAAAGCTAACAGCTCAAGTTGAGCACATGATCTCTACATTCCAAGAGAGTGCGAAGCAGTTCGGCGCTGAAGTAGAAATCGACTCTACTCGAGCTTACGATGCATTCGTTATTGCAGACGATCACCCGCATATTCTTTCTATCAAATCAGCGTTTGAGAAGCTTGGCGTAACCGCAAACACCAAACGCACTGGTGGTGGTAGCGATGCAAACAACTTCAACGCGAAAGGCCTAACAACGGTTAACCTTTCTACTGGTATGGCGAAAGTTCACACCACTGAAGAATACATTGCAGTGAAAGACATGGTCGCAATCACTGAGTTTGTAGTGGCTTACGTAACACAATAATCTTACTTGTTAGCGAGGTGGTGAAAGCCATTTAGCCAATATCAAAAAGCCGAGTTCACATGTGACTCGGCTTTTTTGTATCTGAATTTAGCCAGAAGTTCTAGCCTAAAAACCTCTACGCTTCCAAAACTGGCTTTCGTCTTTTGCTACTAGGTCGAATGTCTTGTCGGCGATGATGTTGCCTTTTAGCTCAACCGTCATGCGCCATTTGCCCAGCTTGTTCGAGACAGGCGCCCAGATAGTGTCACCTAAGTAGAAATCCCAATCATTGTTACCGACATACTCTTCGCCATCGAACGGTTCGAGCACTTCACCTTTGTCTGTAGTGATATTGGGGTGATAAATGCAGTAACGGATCTTCTCACCTTTGGCTTTTTTGATATTCAGAATATAACCAAATTCGACATCGATTTCAGCGTCGACAATGGTGGTGAACTCTTGGATTTTTGGAAGATCTTTTGATTTGGAATCCCAAGTGGAATAGATACCATAAGAAGTCATGTCGACCATGACAGAGCGCTTTGCCATTTCAATCGTTACCTTGATGTTGTTCTATATAATTGATGTTGTTTGTCATTCACTATGAGTACAGACATTAAACCCCGAACACGGCTATTCTTGCCAGTCTTTCGCCATACGTTTAATCACTGACGGTTCAATATCGTGAATACTGCCATATTGCTCTCGGCACACTTCGATAACCAATTCTGCTTTATATTTGAGTGCAAGTTGGCGGTAGGCCTTCATTTCCCAATGCTTAACAAAGGTATTCGAAACAACCACATCTAGCCCTTGTTTCAAGCCGTTTTCTACAGTGTTCTGACACCACTTATGTGCCTGCTGTAACTGCTTAGGGTCAAAACGGTACTCACCTTTCTCATTCACGTAATACATATCGGCTTCGACGTGGAGTGCATCGTAGGTTTTTGCTTTTGTTGACTTGCCAGAACCGGGCAACCCTCGAATGAGTATTAACTTCATCAGATACTTTATGGTCTGTTTAAAAGCGTGAGTTTATCTTAAATGCCAACGAGTTGCTTTGATAACTGACATTTGGCAATCTGCCAGTTTTCAAACCGACGCACTGAGCTATAACGCCAAGTTTACGTTTGAAAGACCAGACTTCAGTTCTCCAAGAAACTCGGTATCTCAACTGGTATAAAACACAAAATATTTACATCTATCCACTTTGCATGTCGACAAGCGTATCAAACTACTATAGATTTAGAAGTATAGACGTCTACATATCTAGCTTAGGGAGAAAGCTGTGCCTATTCGCATTCCAGACCAATTGCCAGCATCCGATGTTCTTCGTGAAGAAAACATCTTTATTATGCCGTTATCAAGAGCATCGACACAGGAAATTCGTCCACTTCGAGTCTTGATCCTCAACCTAATGCCGAAGAAGATTGAAACTGAAACTCAATTCTTACGCCTACTGTCAAACAGCCCATTGCAAGTCGATGTAGAACTGTTGCGCATTGATGACCGACCAAGTAAAAACACGCCAACTGAACACCTTGATAACTTTTATCGTCAATTTGAGATGGTAAAAAACCGCAACTTTGATGGACTGATCATCACTGGAGCACCACTTGGTTTGGTTCAATTTGAAGATGTTATCTATTGGGACCATCTAAAAACAATCATGGAATGGGCAAACAAACATGTCACTTCTACTTTGTATGTATGTTGGGCCGCTCAAGCAGGATTAAAGCTCTTATATGATCTGCCAAAGCGCACTCGTAAAGAGAAGCTGTCTGGTGTTTATAACCACGAGATACACAATCCATTCCACCCTATATTACGTGGCTTCGACGATACATTCTTAGCTCCGCACTCTCGCTATGCTGATTTCTCTCAGGAATACTTAGCAGAGCATACTGATCTCGATGTTCTCGCGACTTCAGATGTTGCAGGCGTATATTTAGCCGCAACCAAAGACAAACGAAATGTCTTCGTAACGGGTCACCCTGAGTATGATGCTCATACGCTTCACAATGAGTACATCCGCGACTTAGGCGAAGGGATGGAGCCGGTTATTCCAATCAACTACTATCCGAACAACAATCCAGACAACAAGCCCGTTGCAAGTTGGCGTAGTCATGGTCACTTATTATTCTCAAACTGGTTGAACTACTGCGTTTATCAACAAACGCCTTACGATTTGGATCACTTCAGCGAAGACAACTTTACCAAAGACGATTAAGTTTTTTCTTCCGATTCACAAACATATAAAGCCGCGTTCATTAGGTTGTTGATAAAACACCGAATTGGGCGCGGTTTTTTTATGGTGTGTGGGTCGCATTCCATAATAGATTTACCACTTCAATGGGTTTGATTTCATATGATGGGTTGGTGTTCATAAGGAGCTTCACATGCCTGCCAAGCCATTATTACCTAAACCCTTTTCGTTATCCCGCCCCCTTTCATTATCAAGTATGGTACTCCTCGCCTCGCTTTCATTAGTCGGTTGCGTCTCTGTCACTGAAGGTCCACCAAAGATTGAAAGTGATCCTATCGCTATGTCGGAATCTCGAATCGAATTGGGCTTGGGCTACATGGGACAAGGCAATATGGTGAGAGCGCGTGAAAATCTTGAGCTCGCAATTAGACACGCACCTAGTTACTACCGTGCTCGGCTTTCAATGGCGCATTACTACGAACGAGTGGGCGAAGTAGACGAAGCAAGATCTACTTATCGAAAGGCATTGAGTCTAGATTCTAGAAACGGCAATGTATTGAACAACTACGGTACATTTTTGTGTAAACAGGGTGAATACGAACAAGCCGATAAGTACTTCAATCGCGCCATCGACCAGCCCTACTACTATCTCGTCTCAGCAAGTTATGAAAACGCGGCGTTTTGTGCATTTAAGGCTGGTAATACCGACCAAGCAAAATACTACTTCAGCAGAGCGATTGACCATGACCCAAACCGCGTAAAATCGATACTACAGTTATCAAAAATCGAAGTGAGTGACGCCGATTACAATGAAGCTCGACTTCGTTTATTCAAATTCCACCAGCGTTATGGCTATCAAATTCCATCGCTTAAAATCTTGGTCGATCTCGAAAATAAAGCGGGTAATAGTGCTCTAGAGCAGAAGTATCAGAGTAAATTAGATGAATTGCTTTCTGCTTAACGATTATGCAAAACACAAAAAACGGGCTTGTTGCGTTAACAACAAGCCCGTCCATATTTCAGCTTAATGTCTTAACTAAGTGCGGCCACTATTTAAGCGCAATCCACTCTTGTCTTTGCTCATCGTCCATAAAGGTCCATGCGATAAAGCGACTCACCTTCTGGCCTTGCGACATCTCGACCACTTTCACTTGTTTAGCGCGTAGCTTACCTAGCTCAGAGCGAACCATACCGATGTTGTCTTTCTTAGAAATCAATGTCGTAAACCACAAGACTTGAGTAGCAAAAAGTTGACTCTCTCTCGCCATCTTCATAATGAAAGCGGCTTCACCACCCGGACACCAAAGTTCAGACTTTTGGCCACCAAAGTTTAAGGTTGGTTTCTCTTGCTTAGTTGATTTATCTAACTTAACTGACTTTTTGTTCGTCTCTGGCTTGAACGACTGACCGGCTTTCTTAGCACGGTTTGCCGCTAGGTTATCCAGCTTACGTTGTGAACCCTTTTCCGCTTCTTCTAGAGAGCTATGGAATGGAGGGTTACAAATTGTGACATCGTAACGTTCATTATCTTTAATCACGCCCTTAAAGATAGATTCAGAGTCGGCTTGTAAGCGAGTACGGATCTTACCTTTTAGGTTCGCATTACTCTCCGCAATGAAGTTTGCTGTTTTTACTGAGACAGGATCTACATCCGTCCCCGTACAGCGCCACTTATACTCTGTCGCGCCAATGATTGGGTAAATACAGTTCGCGCCAACACCAATATCCAACGCTTTAACAGAAGCATGGTTATAAGGTTCACCTTGGCCATCGCTATTCAGGAGATCTGCCACTCTGTGGATGTAATCAGCACGGCCAGGAATTGGCGGGCACAAGTAACCCGCAGGAATATCCCAATGCTTCACACCGTAATGATGGGCAAGTAAGGCTTTGTTCAAAAGCTTGACCGCCAGAGGATCAGAAAAGTTAACCGTATCTTCCCCTACTGGATTCTTAATCAGGTGTTCTTTCAATTCAGGCAGTGCTGCGACCAACAGGTCAAAATCGTATCGGCCTGTATGTTGATTTCTTGGGTGCAATCCGCCTTGAGGTTTTTCAGCGGAACGTCTTTTCTGCGCTGCGTTTTCGTTAAAAGCCGTTTTATTGAAAGAACCCTTATTCAATGAACCTTTATTCGCACCCTGCTTCCCTTTGTTATCTTTAGCAAAAGGTCGCTTTGCTTTGTTATTACCAGCGCCTTTAGATACGCTGTTCTTGCGACTTTTATCAGATGTGTTCTTTGTAGAAATACGCTTGTCGCTATCTTCTTTATTTTGATTGTCTTTTGTTTTTACTGATGAAGTGCTGTTTTTCGACAGGCTTAGCGTAGTTCTATTTTGTGATTGGCTCATTGGGCTACTTCTTTAAATCTAAATACATCATGAATAAACGGGCATCCAACTCAAGTTGATGATATTCCGGTTCCATGTGACAGCATAGTTGGTAAAAGGCTTTGTCGTGCTCTTTCTCTTTGATATGCGCCAGTTCGTGTACCACAAGCATTCTCAGCAAAGGTTCTGGTGCATTTTTAAAAACACTGGCGATACGAATCTCGTTCTTCGATTTGATCTTTCCACCGTGATTCTTAGCAACGTAAGTGTGAAGACCTAGTGCATTATTGATTAGGTGGATCTTACCGTCGTAAACCACTTTGCTAATCGGCGGTGTTTTTTTCATATAGCGATTTTTTATCTCAATCGCATAGTCAAACAGGGCTTTCTCGCTTTTTATTCCATGATTCTTTGGGTAGCGAGCTTCAAACCACGTCACCAATTTACCCGACTCAACAAGTTGAGTCACAGGATCAATAATGTGCTTAGGATAGCCTTGAATATAGCGTAAAGAAGGATGCATGCTGAAAGACCGTACAAGTTACACCACGACAATACGTTGTGGTCTTGAAAATTGAGCCGCATAGTGTAACTGATCACACTTTTCTAATCACCTAGGATTCGTTACACTTTAGTGAGATTCACCAAGAGCTAGACTCAAAAAGAGATTGTAAAAATGAAACGTGTTGTATTGTACGTCGCAGACAAATGCCCGCACTGTAAAGATGCGCAACGCTATTTGGACTCCAAGAAAATTGAATATCGTCTAACGAATGCAAAAATGCAGCGTGGTCGTAAAGAGTTACAGGCAATGGGTGCTCGCTCTATCCCTGTGCTGAAAATCGGTGACCAAGTGATGGTCGGCTGGAATCAGAAAAACTTCGATAAGATGTATAACTCAAAGAACACCTAACGTGTTTTGAGCCAGTCATACTTCTATACAACAAAGCCCGAATATCCAATCGAGGATGTTCGGGCTTTGTTTATTTAAATCTTACTAAATCACACATACCGCTTAACGAAATCAATAAAGGTTCTGTCGGCTTTCGACAAATACCCTTCCTTTCTCCAGGCCAAAGACAGATTCAGTTTTACAGGGTCTTTAAATGGCACACCTACCACATCTTTCTCGTATTCCGTCACTAAGCTCAAAAGTGCGGTGATCGCAAACTCTTGTTTAACGATAGAAAGAATCATAGGAAGCAAGTTGGTCTCGAACGCGATAGTCATATCGAGGTTGTATTTCTTGCAGGTCGCATCAATAAAGTCACGATGGAAATAGCCTGATTTGAACATGATTAGCTCTTGAGCAAAGAACTCTTCAAAGGTCATCGAAAGCTGTTGTGCTAGCGGATGCTCCTTACCGACAACGGCGACCATCTCAGAACTTAACAGATGATCCGTTTCCAAATCATCAGGGACGTTCTCATGATTAATTACACCAATATCGAGTTCGCCGTTTAACAGCATTTCACGAATCGATGCGGTGCCAGCATCAATCAACGTCAACTTTAGATTTGGGTATTGGCTCTTAAATGCCATCACGACTTGCGGGAAAAAGTAGCTCCCCATCATACTCGGAGCGCCTAATCGAACCTCGCCTTTTTCTAGTCCCTTTAGCTCATTCATCGCAAGTTGAGCATCATCGAACTGCTGGGATATCCGCTTCGCATGTTCAAACAACACCTTTCCCTCTTCCGTTAAGGTGACGGATTTATCTCCGCGACGAAACAGAATTAACTCGAGTGTCTGTTCTAGTTTTTTAATGGAGATACTCAATGCAGGCTGTGCGATATGCAGCGCTTTGGCGGCTTGAGTGAAGTTACCAAACTGCGCAACAGCTAAGAAATGACGAAGTGGTTTTGATTCAAGCATGGCGATATATTAAATATATAGAGGTGATATTTTAATATATTTCTTAAATCACCACGGTACTGATACCTTGTTCACATAGCGCTAAATAAATAGCACATGTCTAGCGAGATTTGTAAAACAAACTGTGTATTGTCTATCTCAATGCCCGTACATTCATACGATGTACGGGCATGTATCTTTTTAACCATTCAATAAATGGCTTTCTAACTACCGTCCTTTGACCTTAAATATGGTATGGCAGAGCACACACCTATACTTTTCTTTGATGCCAAGTATCTTATCAACAAAAGTTCTTTGGACTCTTATAATTCTTTGTTCTTTACACTTACACTTCATCATTTAGAAATAAAAACGCCATACTGTTGGTTCGAGGATTATCAAACAAACACATGCGTTCGGTAAATGTAATTATTAAAAAACCAACACCATAATTAGACTTAAATCACAAAAATGAATTATATTTCAGTGATACCCAGCCCATAAATATAAAAATAATGCCGAGTAGCGGTTAAATAATCTCTGATTATGTAAATTAAGGGGAATTTTACAAACAAAAACACGATCAATTTTCAACCAACATCTTAGCTTATTCACTAAGTTTACCCTTTCTTGGATCTTTTCGTTATGCGGTGATATAGCTAAATTAAACATCATATCGGTTCCAACTTTTCAGTAAAAAATCAAAGTCGATTGGTAATATGCAGCGCTTTGGCGGCTTGAGTGAAGTTACCAAACTGCGCAACAGCTAAGAAATGACGAAGTGGTTTTGATTCAAGCATGGCGATATATTAAATATATAGAGGTGATATTTTTAATATATTTCTTTAATTACGCTTGTGCTGATAACTTGTTCACAAATAGCTTACTAACTCGCGCAGGCTCAACGTAAATGTTTGATAAAGGCAGTCCTCAATACAAACGCATCACCCAATCATTGGCAATTGGCTCGTTTATCATTTTCTGTAACCTTTACCTCTTCCAGCCAATCTTGCCGCACATGGCGGAGCACTTCCAAGTATCGGAAACTCAGATCAACTGGCTGTTTGCCGCGACAACACTTGGACTTTCCATCAGCTTGGTGCCTTGGGCAATCGCTTCTGAAACCTTTGGCCGAAAACCTATCATCTTGTTCAGTCTATTTGCGATTCCTCTAATTGGGCTAACCATGGTATTCACAACAACTCTGTTGCAACTTGTAATTGCAAGGGCGTTTATGGGCATTGCTGTCGCTGCGTTTGCTGGAGTAGCTGTTGCTTATATGGTTGAAGAGCTATCTCCTAAGGCATTTGCGGTGGCAATTGGTGGTTATATTGCAGCGAACTCACTGGGGGGGATTTTCGGACGTGTATTGGGAGGCTTGATTACGGATTATTTTGACTGGCACTCAACGGTTTTGTTTTTCGTTGTCGGCTCTTTGCTTGGCGCACTCTATATTGCGTATAGCCTGCCTGACCAACAAAACTTCAAACCGCAGAAAGGGCTGTTCTTTCACCATAACCGCTCGGTAGTTATGCATTTAAAAAACCGTACTTTATGGCTCGCGATGTTGATTGGTGGCGCTAACTTCGCCCTGTTCGTTAACCTGTATTCGGTTATGGGCTTTAGGTTGGTCTCTGATCCTCACTCAGTACCTGTGGGTTTAGCATCGCTGATATTCCTATGTTACTTGGCCGGAACGGTCAGTTCTAAGCTCTCCAACAGATGGACGCTTCGCTTTGATCCGCTAAACGGTATCTTGATGGGCGTGTGCATTAGCTTAATCGGAATGCTCATTTCTGCGGTCGATAAAGTCCCATTCATGTTAGCTGGTTTGTTATTGATTAGCGGCGGCGCGTTCTTCGCCCATACCCTTGCCTACTCTTGGGTAAGTCAAAAAGCGCCGAGCGCTAAGGCCACAGCAACCGCACTTTACTTAGTCCACTATTACATAGGCGGGAGCCTAGGTGGTTTCTTACTCTTGTATTGTTGGCAACTATTCGGTTGGAATGGCGTAATTGCAGGCGGCTCTATCTTCTATGTTGCGATTTTTGCATGGGTCTATCAGTTGAAACAGTTACAAGTATCGGCTTCCAAACTCGCACAAGCATAGGTATGACTGAGTTTGTAACTCAATTATTGCTTTTGATTAACGTCCGTTCTGATATCCTACGCAAAATTTCATTTCGGAACCTGTTATGTCGAACACTCAAAGCACTGATCTTCAAACCATCCACGACCAAGTAAAACAGTGGTTAGACGATGTCGTTATTGGCCTAAACCTGTGTCCATTCGCAGCTAAGCCACAACGGAATAAGCAAATTAAGATCTTTGTGAGCGAAGCAGAAACCGAAGAAGTGTTACTAGAAGACATCATGACGCATTTTGTTGAGTTAGATAACACACCTGTTGCCGAGTTAGAGACGACTTTGGTGGTTGTTCCTAACATGCTACTAGATTTTTTCGACTACAACATGTTCATTGATTGGATTGAAGCCCTGATCAAACAAGAAGATTGGGAAGGTACTTATCAAGTGGCCACCTTCCATCCAGACTACTGTTTTGGTGGCGCAGACCCAGAAGACGATGAGAACCTAACGAATCGTTCTCCTTATCCGGTTTACCACTTAATTCGCGAAGCAAGCATGGAAAAAGTGCTGAAGCACTACCCTAACCCTGAAGCGATCCCTGATACCAACATCGCGAGAGTTGAATCTTTAACGCAGGAAGAACGTCGTAAGCTGTTCCCATATCTGTTTAGTTAATCTCTAAGGCTTAAAGGCAGTATACCGTAATAAATCGCCAAACTTTAACTTACGAACCTAAGCGCTCTTGATAAAATGGACGAGCAACAAACTGATCTCGTCCATTTTCTTTTGCCATGTACAAACAATCGTCAGCCACTTTGATCAAAGAATCCAATGCCGACATTCTTTCAGATTTGCTCTCGCCCGCACTCATTTCAAAATGACACGCACCTACGGAGATGGTGACCGGCTTTCTATCGAGCGTAATCGCCTTCACCTTCTCCAGCAAAATCCTGATCTTATCTTCCACATGAGCAGGGGTAGCATGAGGATACCAAATAACAAACTCTTCGCCTCCAAAGCGAGCGGCGAACTCCCCAGCTTTAACGTTATTGCGCAGTATATCAGCGACTTTTTTCAACACGTTATCACCCATTTGGTGGCCATAAGTATCATTGACTTGCTTAAATAAATCGATGTCCACCACCGCAAGCGTTCCACTTCCAGTAGAGCCTTTCAGTTTTTCTACTTCAATATTAAGAGTCCGGAATAAGCAACGTCTATTGGGTAAACGAGTCAGGGGATCATAAAAAGCTTGGTATTCTAGCTTTTCGTTCAACTCTTGCAGTTTGCGTTCCTGTTTCCTTCTCACTAGCTCCACTTCTATCCATGAAGCCATTAATCTCATTACGTCTATATCGAACTCTTTGAATTCTCTGTAGTAAGGTCTAGGACTTGAAAAGTTTAGGGTGCCGTAAAGCTCTTCGTTAACGAAAATAGGAATGCCTATATAGGATTCTAATCCAAAAGACTGATAAGCAGGATGAGTCGCATACTTATCATGTTTACCACAATGTTCTATACCGATAGGGCCGATAGATTTACACGTAATTTCGCAGTAGGTCGACCGATAATCAAAAGTATCACCACTTTGCAGTTCCACGCCGTCAGGGGCAATGCAGTGTTCAACTCGGTAGTGATTGCCTTCTACTTTTGACAGAATACCAATATCTAGATCAAAGCGTTCGAGTCCCATCATAAGCAGCTGAGCGATCTGGGTATCAAAACCTTTTCGGTACTCATTAGTAATTTGATATAAGCGTCGTATAACAATTTCGCTTTCACTAGCTTTATACATAACTGGATCTCATTGCTGTCGAATTTAATGACAACATTAACATTTGGTATATAAAGGAGAGTAAAAGGTAAAAAAACATAATAATCAATTGGTTTTTATGCAAAATACCTCATTGGTCAAACGAATATAGGTCGACTTCTTCTACTTTGCGTTAGCACCCTATTCCTAGCTTTGGTAAAATAATTCATTAACGAAACAAAATGGATAGGAAAATGAACCTTTCTCAACTAAACCAAGAAATCTACGATCACCTTTACCGCGATATTGAAGAGTTCCGCAGCACTTTTGATCTGCCGGTTGCTGATCCTGAAACAATGGACGAAAAAGGCGATACGCTACATACATCTCTAGCGATAGAAGAACTAACAGAACTAGCGGAAGCTGACTCTAAAATTGAGCAAGCTGACGCTATCGTAGACAGCGTTTATGTTTTGATGGGGCGTTTAGTTCACCTTGGCCAAGCTAAGGTTGAAGATAACCTAGCGATCAGCTATTTGATCGACTTGCTATTGAATGTTTGTAATAACCGTTCGATCGACTTTTTACCTTGCTGGGACGAAGTACATTCAAGCAACATGAGCAAAGTATGTCGTAACGAAACAGAATACGCAGAAACAGAAGCTTTCTATGCTGAACAAAACATCAAACTGATGGCGGTTCAAAAAGGCGAATACATCATCGCTAAATGTGCAGAAGATTTTATATCTGAAGGTAAGACGATTCGCCAAGGTAAAGTACTTAAATCAGTACACTACCGACCGGCAAATCTTGAACCACTAACGGCTTAAGCGAATCTTTTAGATTTATAAATTATTCACTTTTTGGTTAGCTAAACAACAAACGCCACGTTTAAATAACGTGGCGTTTTATTATCTGTCAGTTAATTTTAGCTGTTTGAGTTGTAGCCGAATGTTATACCAATCGCGCCATATGATAAACCGCTACATATTCGCCGTTTCTAAAGGCAAACCCTGCCGATTCCCCTTCAATAACAAAGCCGAATTTCTTGTAGAGATTAATCGCTCTCTCATTGTCGGTATAGACCGTTAATTCCATTCGCTTGATGTTAATCCAGTTATCACACAGATCGATTGCTGTTGCGAGCAGTTGACTACCAACGCCTCTGCCTAACACATCGTCTTTAACACCCATGCCAAATGAAGCGACATGTCGCCTTCTCGGATTTACACATACTTCCATGCCCAAATTTCCAACAATCTCGCCTTCCAGTAATGCGACGTAAGAGTAGACATTATCAGGCATATTGGAGATTCGCTTCTGCCAGCTTTCCAGAGATGGGTTTGGGAGTTGCAACGTACCGGTATAAGCATTAGTGCATTCGTAAACTTCTTTGATTCCCTTTGCATCTGACGGCTCAGACCGTCTCACGATAATACTCATCGCAACTCCTACTATTGTCTCGCTAAATATGAAACACATCCTTAATGTGCACCTAGACACATTATCAAATAGTAAATATTTAACAATAGGTTAGGAAAGATTGTTTTGATTAAATCTGATATAGAGTTGAGATACTGGTGTTCTGAAAAGAATGAAGTTCAATCGATTCGAATTTTACCATTTTGTTCTACGAATAAAGAACTAAACCTTACGCAATTTAGGAAGGATAATAAAGCAAGCCACTGATTTTAAAGGGATGCGACTTGAGTGACCACCAATACTAAGCACAGCACGACCGTTGAATAGAAGGTTAATGCAAAACCAAAAGCCCTTGCCGGTGCTCCATGACTGTAGCCTTTGAAAAAGAAGATTCGCCCCATAAAAAACAACACTGAACACACGAGTCCCGCCGATAACCAAGCGGAGGGCATCAACAAACACCACGCCGTATACACACCGACTGCAATAACTACTTGCTCTAAGGTATTTTGAAGCATGCTTTGCAAAATGATGGCTCGCTTTGTTCCAGACGTTAACCCACTGCCATCGATATCTTCTGGGCTGAAGAACCGATACTTGGCTAAGCACCCAATAGAGACGATTAACATCAAGGTCGGCAGTATCAGAGAAAGCCCTAAAACTGTCACCCTATCTTCTAGCATACTGGCTTGGGCGTAATTAAAGGGGTCTAAAACGATGGCTGCCCAGATTGCAACAATGGCGGTTAACATAGCCAACGCCATTCCTTTAAAGACTCCAACTTGCTTACTGGTTAGTTCCATAAAACCCTCGCCACCCATTGAACAGATTTACAATTATTACTTATCGACCAGTTGATGTTTGTGACGCTCTTTTACTATATGGAAGGATAAAACCAACAGAAATCAAACCTATTTCGTTTATTAAGCCTTTCCAATAAAAAAAGACACCACACTCGTAAAAAAGTGTGGTGTCTTGATTATTACTTTAAAGCTAATTAACTAACGATAGCTAAGACTAGTTAGCTGGACGCCAAACGCCCCATTTGTCGCTTTCGTATGTTGCTTGAGGGTTTGTACCACCCTGAACCCACCACTGCGCTTTCCATGACTGGTTCGAGTAAGTCACTACTTCACCGCCTAGGTAAGTCGCTGATGAATCCCATGTGCCTGGGTCAGGAGTCGGATCTGGATCCGGCGTTGGATCTGGGTCTGGTGTTACGCCACCGTCATCAGCAATTACTTCAAAAGTGAAGGTTTCAACACTCTCGCTTTCAATCGAGCTAGCCATAAACGATAGAGTTTCGTTTGCAGTGATGCCAGTGGTATCAACTACGATAGAAGCCGTGCCGTTATTTTGAATACTTACTGAAGAGCCTTGTGTCTGAATTAGATTTGCCGCTTCGCTTGTTGCAATCACAACTTTGTCGCCAGCATTCACTACATTATCACTCTTCACTAGCTCGTAGATGTCGCCTTTCAATGGCTCAACACCACCGTCACCACCATCAATCAATGTTAGTTTCCCTGACGCACGGCTATCTTTTGAGTTGAAGAAGTTACGTGAAGGATCGTTTTGAAAGTACATGTAGTGCTGCATTTCAGCATGCCAATCACCAATGAAAATCGCACCATCTTTAAACTCTTCATGCCAGCCGTTAATTTCTGAAGCTAACAAGCGAGCCCAATCGTTAACGTTTGAAGCGTCGATAGCGATGTCGAAGCTACGCGCTACTTCACCATACTTGTTGATGATGTCGTACTTAACGGTGTCGCCAACTTGTGGGGTACCAAAAATTTCTGAAATGAATAGGTCGCCACGTACCAGATCAGGTTCAGGACCCGGCTCTGGCGGAGGGGTTGTGCCACCCGCGATAGTGATGTCTGAACAGTTGTAGAAACCTTCGCCCGCCGAATCATCACGTTGCCAGCGCACATACAAGATTGCGTCGCCAGAGCGGTCCGAAGGAATCGTTACGTTGATACGATATTTGCCACCGCTTACAGGAACATTCCCCACTTCTTGGATAAGATCTAAGTCACCCCACGCTAGGCCTTTGCTTAGATCTGCGTTTGGTTTCGTTAGGTAGAACTCCCAAAATGACGGATTGTGTGGCGCAGTCGCATTGAATACATATTCAAATGTACCAGTATTAAGCTCAGTGCGAGTCCAGCCTGTATGAGGTGCACCCATGCCGCGTTTTTGCGAATCATTGGCGTAACATAAAGTGCCGTCAGGAATCGCCGCTTTTACAGCATTGATGTTGTTGAAATCTTGGATATTTTTCGCGTACTCGTTACGTTGAACGAACGGGTATGAACCCGAAATATCTTTTGCTTGAGCACATGCAGCATTGGGTGGTGTACCTGACCAAACCCCGCCTTGCTCGTAACACGTGTTCTGACGTGCGCTTGGAAATTCAGACCAGCCATGAGCGTTTGCCACTGACGGCACACTCGATAGCATAGCCATACCTACTGCTACTTTTAGAATATTATTATTTATTGTTGTCACTTTCCCACTCTCTATTATTTTACCCTAAACACAAAACTAATTGGTTACTAACCAACCAGCACTGTAATTCGAGGGTTTATAGTTTCTGACTTAAAGAACAACGAAAAATATATACGTCAATTATATCAATGACAGCGGGTTTTATACTGATAGGAATCAGAGTCACACAACTCAAACAAAAGCGTTGTAGATAGATGATGTTGCTTCGAATTATGAAATTTCAGTATTCCGTGTTGATATAGGAAAAACCATCCGAGATGCATAAAAAAGCGACTTAATGATTAAGGAGCTTTGGAGCTAGGCACTAAGTACACTGCACGAGTTGTACACTAGTTCAGTAATAAGAAGAGAGTTAGTAGCGGCTGTTCATACCAAAGCGATGTGACATGTCATCGTCCATACGGCCACCCTTCCAGCCGCCTCCGCCTCCGCCTAAGAGATTGAGCACATCACGCGCGGTGTAATTCTCGCCGCCGAAGAAGTCATTAGACACATCATTACGTAACAGCTGGATAGTGGGAACTAATTCAACATCTAAATCTTGTGAATCAGCAAACAAAGCCAATGCGATTTGTTGTTGACGCTTACTCAACTCGCGAGAACTCGTTTCAACTTGTCCAATCGAGAAGAAATCACGACTTCCATAGCTCTTTACCAACCTTACAGACAGTAGCTTAATGACCTTTTTGATTCGTCGTCTTTGGATGTATCTAAACATATTTGATCCTTTACTCACTCCTCTTTAACCCAATGACCTTTAGCAAACGCCCTCTCTAACCAAATAGCAGATAGGTTTGATTATCTACAGAGATGCTTTTCACTTGCGTATTGAACACCGACTCAAGCTGCTCGGGAGTAAGAACTTGTTCTGCACTACCTGATGCTTGAAGTACACCTTTGTCGAGCAACAACACTTGGTCTGCGTGTCTTAGGGTTCTGTTCAGGTCGTGATTGGCCATGATCACCGCAATGCCCTTCTCTGCCACTCGAACAATCAGCTTGTATAACAAGCCTTCTTGAGCAATATCCAACGGAGCTGCGGGTTCATCGAGGATCAGCAGCTTTGCGTAAGGATTAAGCGTCGGCCAAATTTGCAGGCACATTCCGGCCAAACGTACGCGTTGCCATTCACCTCCAGACAGTGTCTGAATTGAACGATGAAGTTTGTCTGTGATGTCCAACATCTGGCTTATTTCGTCCAAAGCTGCGTTGATTTCAGTATTAAGTCCATGTGATGAACTTGGTAATGAGAGCGCGAGATATTGGAACACTTCTAAGTTGAAGGCAGGCCTTGCGCTTTGACACAGATAAGCACGGTGTAATGATAAGTCTTGTAACGACAACACAGATAAGTCTTGCTCATCGATCTTTATATCGCCTTTGTAACCATCACCAATACCAGATATCGCTTCTAGTAAGGTACTTTTACCGCTGCCATTAGGACCGATGACATGAGTCACCTGCCCTTGCTTGAGCTCAAATGATAGCGGTAATAAACGAGCGCCTACGCTCAGGCTCTTAATTTGAATCATGATTTTTGATTAACATCCAAATGAAGATAGGCGCACCGATACTGGTGGTCATCACACCCAAAGGTAATTCTGCAGAATCAAGTAATGTACGCGCACAAATATCAGCAAACACCAGCAGTGCCGCACCAGCAACCGCGGACAAAGGAAGCAGGTATTTGTTGTCAGTACCAATCGCTAAGCGCAACAAGTGTGGCACAACCAAACCAACAAAACTGATCACGCCACCTAAAGCTACTGCGCAGCCGACTAAAATAGAGACAGCGAAGATCAAGCGCCAGCGTAATCTCGGAACGTTAACACCCAATTGTGCAGCATGAGTCTCGCCAATCATCAGCTTATCGAGCTTGCTACCTTGCAGACACAACCAAATAATCACGGGAATCATCACTAAGGTAAGCGAGTGTTGATACCAAGTCACACCACCCAAACTGCCCATTAACCAATACATCAGCAAGCGAAGGCTTAGGTCATCACTAAAATAGAATGCCCATGTCACCATCGCGCCTGAAAGAATGCCTAACGCCACACCCACCAGCAATAATTTGGCCGTGGTCAGTCGCATCGTTTTGACCATGCTCACCAGAATCACGGTGAAACAGAGCGAGCCTAAAACGGCAGCAATCATGAACAGTTCTGGAGTTGGAGCAAACGGTAAGAAGAACAGCACTATCACCATGGCCAAGCTCGCGCCACCGGAAATACCAAGCACGCCGGGTTCGGCTAATACGTTACCGAGTAAGACTTGCAAACTTGCGCCTGAAACGGCTAATCCAGCCCCGATAGCAATAGCAGCCAATAGTCGAGGTAAGCGTAAATCAATCAGTAGTTTTTGTTCTAACGTGGACAAGGTGCCCAGAGGGGAAATGAAGAGATCGCCAACCATTAGGTAAATTGCACTCAGCGCGACAAGCAATGCTGCCATCAAATAAATGGCTCGCGTCCATTTGTGCTGTTTTTGGTGAAGAAGTTGTTGGAAATCCATATCAAGCTACTTTGAAAATGTTCGCGTAACCTTACCTGTATACCCAAATAAACTCAAGGCTCACACCGTAATGTGAACCTTGATATTTCAACCAGTTGAGTAGTTGTTTTAGTCGATTAAATCCGACTGGATATTAATCGTACACAAGCTGACCGTGGTCGAATCGTGTTTCAACTTCGCACACCATTAAGGCCGCTCGTTGACCAATAGCCACGTTGCGATTTGGGAATACCACGGCTTCGTTTTCATTCTTCGCCATCAATGGTTTATCACCATCATGACCGAACACTTCACCGTGCTTAAACGCGGTAAAATTCTCAACGTCATCAGAGAACATGAAATCAAAGTCATCGTGCAAACGAACAATCGTTCGGCTTACGCGATAGGTAATGGTTTTCTTTGGCAAATGCTCTGGTTCTATTTCAGCAATCAGGTTGCGCATCGCCAGGTCAAAAGCAGTGAGCTTATCAAGCTGGTTCTCACCAATTCGCGCAACCTGCCCTAGCTCCATTGTCAGTGCTTGAGCTGCAAAATTTTCAGCGCTGTACCAACTGAAGGTGCTGGTTGGTGCGTTCGACAACAACACCGCTTCAACATGCGCGCTATTAATGAAATCAAACAGCTCTTTATTGCGAACTTCATGTCGAACCTTGGGGCTCACGGCGAACGAATAATGCTTAGACAAGCGGATCGCACAATGCAGATCGAGGTGCCAGCGAGTGGCAGGTTCCGTTTGTTTATAAAACTCAGTCACTAAGAACTTTAAGTTCTTCGCAATATCCACTTCTCGATTGCTCTCGTGCTGTTTTTCATCAAACAGACGATTCATATTCACATCAAGAAAACGGGTATGCGCGTTGGTTGCTTCAGGGTGAGCGATGATAAACAAGCATCTCGCGTTCACTTCCTGAAAGCCTGTTTCTATATCCTCAATGAGCTTATCGATAAGCTCCATTGGAGAGGTTTCGTCGCCATGAACACCTGTTGAAAAGATGATGTTTTTGGTTTCAGAATTGTACTCTGCGGGAATCACTTCCAATACACCGCGTTGATGAAGCTTAATTTGAACACCGTTACTCAGTACGGTCTGTCCTGCAACCACTTCTTGCTCAAGATCTAGGCTGTCAAAAAGAAATGATTGGCGAAAGAGGGTCTTCGTCATGCGCTACTCCTTAATTGCACGGCCGTATGTTAATAAATTGTACATAGAAATTGTGTTGCTAGGATCGCACTTATCAACAGAAACTCCGTTATCACTCACAAATACTGCCCATATATTTTAGATTTCTTGCTTATCAACAAACCGACGTCTGTTCCAAATAATGATTTTTTAATTCTGTTCTAGATGATCATTTTAAGTTTAGTCATTTCAGCAAGATAAGAGCCACGTAAGCTAACACAGCTCTTACCCGCGATGAACAGATTGAGATCAATTAATCTTTCTGATTCAGTAATCTTTCAAATTCATCAATTTGAACTTTGACCATATCGATGCTTTGTTGCCAAAAATCGGCTTCAGTCAGATCCATGCCAAGGTGTTTTTTTACCACTTCTTCTGCCATCATGCTGCCAGTATCACGAAGCAATGAGACATAATCACCGTAGAATTGTTCGCCCTTAGAATCACGTTGTGCATAAACGCCTTTACTGAATAAGTAACCGAACAGGTATGGGTAGTTGTAGAAGCTCACTTGAGAGATGCTGAAGTGCAGCTTGCTCGCCCAGAAGTAAGGGTCGGCTTCTGTCATTGCATCTCCGTACCAATCTTTCCAAGTGTTTTCCATTAGGTCGCAAAGCTGCTGAGCCGTCAGTTCGCCTTTTTCACGCTGCTCGTAGAAGGCTTTTTCAAATTCGAAGCGAACGGGAATGTTCACCATTAATGCCAAAGAAGAAGAGAGCTCTTCCCACAGCATTTCCAATTTTTCATTTCGTGTTTGTGCTTGCTTCAACAAGTGGTCACGAACAATATTCTCAGCAAAGATCGAAGCGGTTTCAGCAAGTGTCATTGGGTAACGAGTTTGACACAATGGCATGTCTTTCATTACCCAGTTATGGAAAGCGTGGCCCAATTCATGAGCTAGTGTCATTAAATCTGAGCGACTACCACTCCAAGTCATGAAAACTAATGGCGTGCGAGTGGCTGCAAACTTAGTACAGTACGCACCTAGGCGTTTGTTCGCAGCAGGCGCGGCATCAATCCAACCGTTCTCAACCATTAATGCGACAAAATCAGACATCTCTGGATTGACTTCAGAGAAAGCCGTTTTGATCACTTCGATCGCTTCATCAAATGGGTAAACTTTAGATTCATTGTCACCCAGTGGTGGCATCGCGGCTAAATGGTTCCAAGGTTTCATTTCATCCAAGCCGTGAACTCTTGCCATCAACAAACCTGCTTTCTGACCAACAGCTCGATTGGCTTTTGCCACCGACATCATGGTATCTAGCGTTTCTGGTACAATGCGGCTTCCATGCAGGCTTGGATCAAGGAAATGCACATCGCTAATTTTCGAACGCTTTTTGTTTTCCGTCAGTCGCCAACCTGCCAATGCATTTAGAATCGAAGCAAATGACTCTTGATGCGTTTTCATTGCGCCTTGAACAGCACGCCATGCCGTTTCTTGTTTGTCGAACTCGCTGCCATACAACAAACTCGCCGCTTGTGAAAAACCTAGAGTTTCATCTTCGCCGTCCAGCTTTAGTGACAGTTTTAAAGAACCCGTCAGGTTATCGTATAAACGCCCCCATGCATCGCGGCCATCGACTTTCATTGCGGCTAGCAACTGCTCTTCAGCTACACTCAGTCTACTACTTGCAAGTTTACGAGAGCTTTCAATCGCAAACCCTTGCCCTGCTACATCAGCACTATCATGCTCTAAAACGGCATTGATAAATTCCGGCTCAGCATGAATTAACGTATCTTCATAAGGGCTGAACGCTTGAGACATCTCAGAGTTCAGTTTCGCGACACGACCAAGCAATGCTTTCGCTTCAGTATGTGTTGCGTCTACCGATGCGTGACAGTTAGCAAACGTGTTGATGGTGCTAAGTAACGTACCTGCCGCTTCTGAAGTTTGAATCGCGTTTTGCATCGCTAGAATGATGTGGCGCTTTTCAACATGCACATACAAAAGTTCAATACACTGCTGAATGAGTTCAATATCTTGTTCTATCTTCGCATCATCCAGATCGCGATAAGCGATGCTTAGATCCCAACTAGGTGTTGTCATGACAAAATTCCTTTCACGTAAATAGCGATTGTAAGCATCGCTTTATACTTCTAATATTTTTAATAAATTGTTAATTATTAAACTATGTTTCTGAACACTCAGAGAACTGGTAGCCCTATCGACTTTACGCTGACAAAGCTCTGTGCAAACTGAGTGATTTGAATATGGGTTATCGAGGCATTCTCAATCGATAGCTTCGAATACAAACTCGGGTTTTTCCAATCAATATCGAGACAATGTGCCAAGATCATTCGGATCACACCACCATGGGTAACGAGTAATAGATTGTCACTTTCATTGGTCAGAAGTTGCGACCAACCTTGGGTAACCCTGTCATGGAAGTTCTGTAAACTTTCAGCGCCAGACAGCTGATGGTTTGCGGGATCTTCCCAGAAAGTTTCTAACTTTGCCCATTTATCATCAAGCTCATCGAACGCAACACCATCGACTTCACCAAAGTTCATTTCCTGAAATTCAGGCTCAATCGACAGAGGCAAAGCCATACGTTTCGCATATAAGTTGGCTAAGTCGCTGCATCGTCTCAATGGCGAAGTGACAACGCAATCCAGAAAGAGGTTTTGCTCAATCAGCGACTCACAAATACGTTGTTGTATTTCAGTCTGAACCAACACGTCAGAGAAACCATTGAGCGCGGCTTTGCCTTCGACCTTGCCGTGTCTGAGCAAATAGATATTTTTGATGGCTCCGTTTTCCATGAACTCGACCTAACCTTCGGAATGTATAGAGTGGATTGACGGTTTTAAGTTCAACGGCAACCCTGCTGCAATCAATGTAACTCGCTCAACAACACGAGCCAGTGATTGATTCATGCGCCCTGCGTTGTCCACAAATAAACGCGACACTTTGCCCAACGGCACGACACCAAGCCCCACTTCGTTTGAAACCATGATAATTTGCGCCGGGCTTTGCTCTACGCTTTTGACCAATACTTCAACCACAGCTTCAACCTGTTCATTAGTTGCGTCATCACCCAATTCAAATATGACGTTGTTCAACCACAATGTTAGGCAATCAATCAACACCACATCATCTTGGTCAAAAGACTGCAGTTTTTCGGCTAGCTCAACGGGTACTTCATGCTCAGCCCACAGCTCATCACGACGTTGTTGATGGTGCGCGATTCGTTCTCGCATTTCATCGTCTAAATAAGTGGCTGTCGCAATATAATGTAGGCGTCCATTTGAACATGCTTCCAACGCACATAATGCTTGTTGCTCTGCAAAACTCGACTTGCCAGAACGAGCTCCCCCCAATACCAGGAGGCTGCTTCTCTGACTTGCTTGATTAATTTGACTAGCTTGATTCGTGTTTGTCATAAGAAGCCATTAAAGAAAACCATTGTAAAAAGCAGCAGTGAACACAAGGTAAATCAGTAACTCCATCAACTGTTGAGCTGCACCCAAGCAATCTCCAGTGAAGCCACCAATTCGAGCCATCAACCACTTTTTGAAACCTGTTCTGAACAGATAGGCAACGACAGATAAAATCAAAGCGAATTCAAGACCAAACCACAGGCTAGGTAATACGCCTACAAGCAAGAGAAAAACGAGCTCGCCCTTAGTTTGCTTGTTGGCCAATGGCTTGCTTTTACTGGTATCCAAATCGCTAACATAAGGCATGTCGTAAATCAGCGATGCAGCAATCGCACGGCTAAAGGTGTAGCTCGTCACAATGACCAAAAACAATCCAGTCATGCTGATGAGTTCATTGAGCAGAACCCACTTGCCAAGCAGAGCCATGATCAGCGCAGACGCGCCGTATGTACCGATGCGGCTATCTTTCATGATGGTCAAGCGGCGTTCTAAAGTCATGCCACCACCAATGCCATCCGCCATGTCGGTCAAGCCGTCCTCATGGAAAGCGCCAGTGAGCATCAAGCTAAAACTCATCATCAAAAAGATGGCCACTGCACTCGGCAGTACCGTATCGAGTAACAAGAATACACCGCCACACAGAACACCAAGTAACAAACCAACCGTTGAAAAGTAGCGTCCAGAACGATTCATTCGCTCTGATGAATAGGGAGTATTCTTCGGCATTGGCAAACGAGAAAAGAAGCCCATCGCCAATGTAAAAAGCTCCCACTGATAAGTAGCTCGATCTTTTAATGATCTTTCTGGTGCATCACTCATTAAACCGTGACTCCAGCACTTTCGAAGCTCGCCATGTTGTTATAGAACTCAGCTGCCGCACGAATAATTGGCATAGCCAGTGCAGCGCCTGTGCCCTCGCCCAATCTCAATCCAAGATCGAGCAGTGGCTCAGCGTCTAGCAGCTCTAACAAAATTTTGTGCCCCGATTCTTCAGAGCGATGCGCAAAGATCATGTAATCACGACAATTCGGGTCAATTAGGGTCGCGACATACGCAGCGACTGATACGATAAAGCCATCGACCAACACAGGGGTTTTGTTTTGGTACGCACCAAGGAAAGCACCGACCATTTGAACTATCTCAAAGCCGCCTACTTGAGCAAGTACTTCTTTAGGATCTAAACCTTTGCAACGAGCAACACCTTGTTTCACAACCACTTTCTTGTGTTCCAGTTGTTCACAGCTAATCCCTGTACCTAAACCAACGCACTCCTGCGTGGGGCGATTAGCTAATGCACTCAAAATCGCTGACGCACTGCTGGTATTGCCAATGCCCATTTCACCAAACATGATGATATTAGTGCCATTCGAAATGGTTCTAGAAGCAAGCTCTGCACCCAATTCAATCCCACGTTCCATCGTTTCTAAACTCATTGCCGCTTCGTTGGCAAAGTTATTGGTTCCCGTACCCAAGCGCTGTGAAATTAACATGTCGCTATCGGATTCGACTGGTAACAAAATCCCAGTATCCACCACCGTAATATCGATGTTGTTCACCGCGCAAAAGCAATTAATCGCTGCGCCGCCGTTTAAGAAATTCAACACCATCTGTTGTGTGACAGCACTTGGGCCAATACTCACGCCTTCGTCAGCAATGCCATGGTCGCCAGCAAATATGATGATACTTGGCTTGTTCAATTCGATGTGTTCAACCGCAGCTTCTTTGCCTTGGCTCTGAATCAATGCCAGTTGATGTGCAACCTTTTCTAGTAGGCCAAGCGCACCGAGTGGCTTGGTTTTTTGGTCAATGCGATGTTGGATGTAGTGCGAGTGTTTGGTATCTAACATAAATTGAGGAGTACTTAAATTTAAGAAAACGAGTTTGAGAGCGCTTATTCTGCTTGAGCTAAATGGGTAAACTATTTAGGGCGAGCGACAGAGAACACATTGGAAAGCGTGGCGTATTCACCCCCGCCCAATCGAGATAAAGGATCCAGTGCTAACGCATCGATCTTAAGACGCTCACTGTCTTTGTCGATGACATCCTCCGATATATACACGGCCTCAACTTGAGCAAAGATAAGGCTTTGTGGCACCTCTCCAACTTCTTTTACTTCGTACAAGGTGCAGCCAAAAGCGACCGCGCACTCTTTTACTCTCGGTAAAGAAAAGCCATCAAATTCAACCAACTCGATATTATTCGCAGTCACTTCTGATTCACCATGATCAAGTGTGGCCGCTGTTGCTGTTATTGCTTCTGCAGAGCTTGCTGATGCTATATGAATGACAAGCTTACCTGTTTCGAGCGAATTGCGAGTCGTATCCTTAATCTCACCACTTGGCTTCTTACCAACGGACAGCATTAATAAAGGCGGGTTACTCGATACTGGAGTGAAATAAGAGAAAGGCGCTAAGTTGAACTCTTGTTCTGAAGATTCCGTCAATGCCCACGCAATAGGGCGAGGAACAACGGTTTGTGTCATCAGGTGATAAATCTGAGTGGGAGCAAGAGTATCAAGCTTGAGGTTCATAGCACGTCCTTGTCTATGTGAAATTCAAATCAGTTTACGTGTTAAAAAGAGTCGTATCTATGGCTATCTGGCAGAAAATGCAGAGAGTGTTCTTTATTTGAACAAATACACCTCATTATTTCTCAAATTGAGAATCAAAAAGACATAAAAGTAACACTAAGCAACCACTTAAAAGAAAAATCAATAACTTACGTTTTGGCACCGATTATGCTTTAAATAAAGTAACTTATTAACCTCTCTCCGTTGGTAAGTTAACAACAAAGTAAGTTAAGCAATAAGGTAACAAGTATCAAAAGTGATTGCCCTCACTAAGAAACAAAAATCGACTGCTAAACAACAGACACAAAGAAAGAGATAAAGATTTAGGAGGTGTAATGTTCGTAAACCAAAGCAAAAAAAAACCAATTAAATCAAAGAAGAAAAACAGTAAAAAGGTGAAGAAACTCCCACTAGCCTTCACCTAGAAAGTGAAAAGCCCGTTGCCCAGCGGGCTTTTCGCTGTTTGGTGCTTTATGTCCAAACATCCAGTGACCAACACCTGTCACCCTTCACCATCACTGGATTACTTTGCCGCCATCATTGTTTTGTGTAAGTTTTGTTCGCTTAAAATTCAAACACTGTTTATATTAAACAAGCACTTGCAAAGCGTTAAGGATAGCTATGAGTATTTCTGGAGACAAAACATCGGTCGTAGTGGCTGGAGCAACTGGGCTAATTGGACATCATGTCATGACGTTACTTATCGACGAGCCCGCGGTCGAAAAAATCTATGCCTTATCCCGAAGAGCATTAGATTCGCAGTTCAGTTCCAAAAAACTCCGTACTCTTATTCACAGTGACTTGCAGATAACGAGCTGGGATGACGCAAAAACAACTCCAACACTTGGCGTTATCTGTTTAGGCACCACCAAGAAAAAGGCCGGGTCAAAAGAAGCGCTACGTAAAGTAGATGTTGAATTAGTCAGCCAGGTTGCTCAATCGATGAAATTTCTCGGCGTTCAAAGAGTCGCAGTAGTCTCCAGCTACGGCGCTTCAATTGATTCCTATTCACACTACCTTCGTTGCAAAGGGCAAATGGAACAGAACTTAAAACGAATTGGTTTTAAACAACTATTTATTGCTCGTCCAGGGCCACTTGTTGGTGAAAGAGATGAACCCAGAGCTGACGAAAAGCTTCTGCAACGTGTTTTCCCTCTCCTCTCTCCCTTTATGTTTGGTAAGTTCAAAAACCTGCGCCCTATTCAATCGAAAGATGTTGCTCAAGCCATGTTGTTCAGATTATTCGAAAATAACTTCCAAAATGTAGAAATTTACTCGTCAAGTAACATGCTCAATTTATTGGCAAAATATCGCTAAAAAGCTCACCTATTCACCACAATGTTGAATATCCACTCATCTTATTAGGTGGATATTACTAATTGTTCTATTAAATTACTTTTCCTTATTTTACGTTTTATAACAGAACGTTATTTTAGCGGCAGTACTTGCACCTATACATCCAGGTGCCTAATCGATTTAGAGCTATTCATAAGGAAAGCAAATGTCATTTTCAGCTATCGCTGCATTAGCGGTATTCACGGGTATCCTCTTTTTTCTCTACGGACAACAAAGAAAAGAAAACACGTTATCGCGTTTAGTTCTATTCGGTTTAGTCTTCGGTAGTGCTTTTGGTCTTGGCCTTCAGCTTCTATTTGGCGAAGGTAATCCGGTAATCAAAGAAACTTTAGACTGGGTAAACATTGTTGGTCGCGGTTACGTTGGCCTACTGAAAATGGTGATCATGCCATTGGTATTGGTTTCAATGATTGCGGCAGTCGTGAAACTTGAAAAAGGCGGTTCGCTAGGCAAGATATCTGGTATCACGATCTCTGTATTGTTAGCAACAACAGCGATTTCTGCGATTGTGGGTATTGCGGTCGCTCAAGCATTCGGCCTTTCGGCTGAAGGCTTAACAGAAGGTGCTCGTGAGACAGCTCGTATTGCAACACTAGAAAGCCGCATGGGAAGTGTTTCAGACCTAACTATTCCACAAATGCTGGTTAGTTTCATTCCGACTAACCCGTTTGCAGATCTAACGGGCGCTCGCTCTACGTCTATCATTGCGGTTGTTATCTTCGGCGTTCTAACAGGTATTGCTGCTCGTAAAGTAATGGCTGAGAAAGAAGAGCTAGAATCACCGATCCGTACTTTCGTTGACGCTGCGCAATCTATCGTTATGCGCTTAGTTAAGATGATTATGGCACTCACGCCATACGGCATCGCTGCGTTAATGGCGAAAGTTGTAGCAACATCAAGCGCTTCTGACATCCTAAGCTTACTGGGCTTCATCGTTGCTTCTTACGTCGCAATCATCCTGATGTTTGTTGTCCACGGTGTGTTGGTTTCTTTTGTTGGCGTAAACCCGAAGGAGTACTTCCAAAAAATCTGGCCAGTACTAACGTTCGCTTTCACATCACGTAGTTCTGCTGCAACGATTCCACTTAACGTTGATGCTCAAATCACTAAGCTAAATGTGCCACCAGCGATTGCTAACCTGTCTGCAACGTTCGGCGCGACGATTGGACAGAATGGTTGTGCGGGTATTTACCCTGCAATGCTAGCAGTAATGGTTGCGCCAACAGTCGGCATCGACCCAATGGACATCAACTTCATTCTGTCTCTGATTGCGATTATTACGGTGAGCTCATTCGGTATCGCGGGTGTGGGTGGCGGTGCAACGTTCGCGGCGCTTATCGTACTACCAGCGATGGGCCTTCCTGTAACTATCGCGGCACTGCTTATCTCTATCGAGCCACTTATCGATATGGCACGTACAGCGCTTAACGTATCTGGTGCAATGACAGCCGGTACAATCACCAGCCGCCTATTAGGTAAGAAGGACAAGCAACAAGATCTGGAACAAGCGAACGCTTAATAGGTTCGATTGATTCATTAACTTGAGTCTCGTTAAACAAAAAACCGATGCCCACGCATCGGTTTTTTATTATCTGTCTTTTATCAGAGTCACTTTGTAAACGGCAGAACTTAAAGCAACAACTGAATCACTTTCTCAGCCAGTGCTTCATCGTCATCTTCACTCAATCCACTGATACCAATAGCGCCAATCACCTGCCCCTTTATCTCAATGGGAACACCACCTTTAAAGCCAGTGATCTTTGGGTCGGTCCAGTAACTTAAGTCTTTACCAGTTTCTCTCGCCCAAGCGCCTAAGTTACCGCTTGGCTGCCTGTCTCTTGCAGACGTGTAAGCTTTGTTCTGTGCTAACAATCCGGCTTGTACACTCACATTATCCGTGCGAATAAACGCCAGTAACTCACCATGCGTATCACACACGCTCACCGCGATTGCTTGTTGATTATGCTCTGCAATGTTGAGAGCGCTAGACATCAATTGCTTTACGAGCTTTTGATTCAACATACTCATTCCTTAAGGCAGTGCTTGACCACGCGAATACACGTATAAGTTGTACCACTCTTCACGAGACAGATTTATCTGAGTCGCTACTGCCGAAGCTTTGATTCGCTCTAAATTAGTCGTGCCAATAACAGGCTGAATACTTGAGGGATGACGAAGCAAAAATGCCAACACAATCGCTTCACTTTCTACGCCATATTGGTTCGCTAACTGAGCTACGTAATGCGCGGTCTTTTTCACGTTGTCATGTTCTGAATACAAACCTTGCTCAGCAAATCGACCTTGCGCCAAGCAGCCCCACGCTTGTAATTGAATCCCCTTCATTTGGCAATGCTCAAGTGTACCTGCAGCAAAATCAGATTGATGGTGACCTTGCGAGTTGATCATCACACCATCATTCAACCAATCCAATTTAGCTAAACTCATCTCAATTTGGTTTGCGACAATGGGTTGCCCAAGCGCAGATTGCAGGTACTGAATTTGGTGGCTGTTCATGTTAGAGACACCGAAGAAATCGACCTTTCCCTGAGCTTTCAGGTTCTCAAGCATTCTTGCCAACTCATCGAGTTCCATGAGCGGATCAGGGCGATGCAAAAGCAACACGTCGAGCTTTTCTGTATTCAATCGGTTGAGAATGCCGTCTACCGATTGGCTTACCCAATCTGCCGAGAAATCATAGCGACCAACATTGCCCTCGCCTTCAAAACGAATACCACATTTAGATTGAATGAATATCTGATCACGTAATTCAGGGGCTTGTTGCAGTGCTTGACCAAAAGCTTGCTCTGCTTTGCTGAAGGTATAAATGTCTGCATGGTCGAACAGATTGATTCCTGACTCTAATGCTGTGTCGATTACGCTGCGTGTTTGCGCTGCATCAGCCGCCGTTACTGGATTATTATTCCAGCCACCACCTAATCCCATGCAGCCGTAGGCAACCTGCCCGACATTCGGTAGATAGTTTGATAACGGAATGCTCTTTTTATCATTCGTTTTGTTTGTAGATTCAATGCTGTTCGTCATACCTGATCTCGCTTTGAAGATTTGATGCCAATAAATATGCCTCTATCATATTGTTCTTTTTAGAAAACAGAATATGCTATTTACGAAATGATTGTTTTATATGGCGAACAATGGAACTAACCAGTTTTGAAGGCATACACACATGAACGAGCACAAGAGAATAGAACGACTGATCCTATTTGTAGAACTTGCTCAGCAACTTAACTTTACCAAAGCAGCCGAAAAGCTCGGTATCTCTAAGAGCTACCTTTCTGAGCAGATCAAACGTTTAGAGAATGATTTACAGTGCCCTCTTTTGGTCAGAACCACGCGCAGTGTTCGTTTAACCCAAGAAGGCGTACGCGCGTTACAACAAGGCTTAACGATTCGTTCTCAAGTGTTGCAGCTTGAACGTAGCGTTTCAGAGCAGCATGACATCGTAAAAGGTCTATTGCGTCTCACCGCGCCAAAGATGTTTACTGAGGTATATCTATTCGATATCTGCCAACAGTTTAGGCAGCAATATCCAGAGATCCGTTTTGAGATAAATAGCAGCTACACCAACTTTAATCTCAACCAAGATGATATCGATATCGCGTTTCGCGCCACCAATACCCCACCAGACAACATGGTGGCGAAACATTTGATTAACTATCAGCATGATTTAGTCGCAACGCCCGGTTATCTTGATCAATTTGGTCGTCCAACCAATGTGAGTGACTTAAGTGATCATCAATGCTTAGCAACGCTGCATCAAACCGAGTGGCCTTTAAAGTCTGCAAATATTGATGTGTCCGGCTGGCTTTCAAGTAATGACAATCACTTACTTAAGCAACAAGCCATGGTAGGAAGCGGTATTATTCGTATCGCGAGTTACTACGTTGCGAAAGAGGTTGAGCTTGGAGAGTTAGAACGAGTGCTGCCTAATGAATGTCTGCCACAAGGCAATAGTATTTACCTGTTCTATCCGCAAGTTATTTATCCGGCAAAGAAACACCAAGTGTTCGTTAAATTTGTTCAGAATTACTTTGAAAGCTTAAGTCGATAAAATGATGCACAGCTCACTAGGGCTTGTTGGTTTCATCTGGCCAACATATTCGTCGTAGCGAGCTCTACTTCAACCTCTTCGGCTGAATGTGATACCAGTGAAAGTCGACTATATGGCCGATCTACTTTCAAGCCTACTCGTCCTAGTTCTTTTATTTTTTCTTGCTCTTACATTTACATTAATACCTAAACATTCACTCTACGAATCGTTTTTTATTGACTTAAAAATGAAATCATAACGACACACTAATTTGCGTAACTTAGGGTGCAAATAGGCAATCATATTACAGTGCCTATCAGGAGGATGTATGAAACCAAATCGATCTACGGTACTCACTGGACATGTAAAGCACTGCCCATGCTGTTCTACCGAACTGGTCATTAAAGACCACATTCATGTTTGCCCGCGTAATGAAATTGGCGACTGTTACTTCGATGGCTATGACCAACACGAGCAACGTGCTAATACCGATTTCATCGATCATGCAAGTACCAATGATAGCCTTGTTTACGGCATGTCAGAGCATTAAGTGTTAGTCCACATTTGCTTAAGTCATTTCGCGCCAAAAAAAATGCAGCGACAATCGAGTGATTGTTCGCTGCATTCTTAGATCCTGTAAACTTAGCTAGCCATTAGAATGGAGCTAGGTAAAACGGATTACCACATTAGATCATCTGGGATCACAAAGTCTTTGTACGGGTCGTCTTCGTCTACTTCATCTGTGCTGCCTGCCTGCGTATCAACGATAGATTCTTCGTCGCGCATAGCAATCTTGTTCGCTACTGCTGTTGGAATAACAACATAGCTCTCGCCTTGACGAGCAATACTTAGAATGCCTTTACTTAGTTGCTTTTGAGTCAGCTCTTCTACGTAAAGGTATTTAACTAGCGTACCGTCGGTGAAGTTGTATTTGATCTCACCGTTCTTCTGTTCGATCTTGTTCATCTCAATCAGTTGCTTCACTTGAGCTTTAATTTCTTTGCTCAACTGCTGTTCTTTCAACTGTTGGTTTAGCTCTTTGTCTTTCGCTTGCTGCGCCAGTTTAGTTTCTTCTGCTGCCGCTTTTGCTTCACGAGACTGAACGCGAGACTTTTTAGAGCCTTTTTTCGCCTTCTTTAATTTTTTCTCATTTACCAAGCCAGCTTTAAGCATTTGCTCTTGGAGTGTTAACTTTGCCATGACTTTCCCAGTTCAGGATTAAAAACGACACTATCATACCTGTTTTTGAGGAATCTGTTTACTGAACAATGGCAAAATTTTTGCTGGTAGAGCAAGGCGGTTAGCGTTATTCCTTATCGTGATTCACAGCATCCATTTCTGGTTATTTACCGACCTATGATTTCCACAAAAACACCCACTAGTGACTTACCCTCATACCCAATCCTTCCTCTATTTTTTAGCGTGCGCGCGTATCACTTATCATTCAGGCAAAGCAATATGTTAATTTTCAATGAGTAATATAATTTATAAAACCATGGCATATATCTAATATTTGGGTAATTCCCATAGAGTTATAACTCCAATGTCACAACTCTTTACTACGTTATTCTTTAAACCAATCAGTAAGGATAACGTAAAAATGAAAACTCAATGGGCTTGCCTTAGTGCAATACTTGCATCTGCTTCATTCATTTCAACCTCGGCTATTGCAGATACCGATGTGTACCTGACCAATAACACTAGCCAAGCAATGACGATTCAAACCAATCACACAGGTACCGACCAGCTTCAATTCGGTGATGAGTGGCAACAGCATGTTGAACAGATTGGCCCTTGGGAGACGAAGAAGCTGATCAGTTTCAATCGCTGGACTGGTGTGAAATCTGGGAAGACCTACGAGTTTGACACTGTAGTATCGAACGCTGTCGGTGAGAGCCTCACGCTCAACCAAACCATGAAGGGACATTGGTATAACTCGACACTACAACATGGCCTAAGTGCTGCAGATGTCAACCTAACGCTGCATGACGACCGTAATATTCATCGCAGCACGACCGATGCATTCGGGGTCAATGCAGAGCTAGCACTTAAAGCCGATTCTACGGCGCGCTACGATGATATCTATTACACCATCACCCCACCAAAAGTGGATGAGCAACCAGAGCCAGGTGCCAATACACTCAAAGTCATGACCTACAACATCTGGGCGCTACCTGCCATCGCTTCTCACATCGGTGATCGTTACGACCTCATTCCTCAATACGTTAAGGGCTACGACGTGTTAGCGCTTCAAGAAGTGTTTGCCAACGGACGAGATGAGTTCCTGCGTGAACTAGCAAAAGAGTATCCTTATCAAACCAAGATGCTCAATAAAGATGGCATCAACATCTATGACGGCGGCGTGATCATTGTGAGCCGTTACCCTATCGTCAATGAAGCGCAATACGTGTTCCCTGATTGTACAGGCACAGATTGCTTCGCTGACAAAGGCGTGAATTACGCTGAAGTCATCAAAAATGGTCAGGCTTACCACGTGTTTGGCACTCACACGGCATCATTCGATACGGACACGGCTCGTGACTACCGACAGCGCCAATTTAAACAAATGCGTCAGCTTGCTCAATCACTGGAAATACCAACTTCAGAAACGGTTATTTACAGTGGTGACTTCAACGTGAACAAGCTGAAGTTCCCAGGCGACTACCAGCAGATGTTCGCTAACCTACAAGCCGCTGAGCCGGAGTATTCAGGTTATACCGCTTCAACCTTTGATCCTCGCATCAATAACTTTGCTGGCGAACCTATGTCTGGCGGGGAAAATGTTGAATACTTGGATTACGTGGTGGTGAGTTCGGAGTACGCGCAAAAAGCTCACAACAATAACCGCGTTGATGTTCCTCGCTCTACAAGCAGTGAATTATGGAAGCACTACAACCTTTCAGACCACTTCCCTGTCAGTGCTGTCATCAAGTAGCGCGGTAAACGGATAATGCATCGAGTTATATTAACCCTAATGCTCGTCGCTGTGACGAGCATTGTTGGCTATTCATGGTCATCAAAATCGATTGAAGCATCGCAATCTTCTGTCCAACACACAGAAGCAAAAAAGCACGTTTCTAAAACGACTGATGACAATAGTCCCCCATCAAAGACAGCAAGCTTTTCAGACAATACCGTTTCGCAAGGAAAACAAGTCCAAGCTGAAAACCTTCACGGAAAAGCGTATGCAGAAGACCTAATTGAACTTGAAAGTAAGGTGCTGCTTGATGAGCTCGATGAGTTTTGGACGCTTTGCCAACAAGTGGGCAATTGCACTGAACAACTCGCGCAGTTGAAATCTGAATTACCGATAGAATGGTTTGAACTATTGAGTGATTACCCGAAGCTCTCTGCTGATTGGCAAGTAAGGGAAAGTACGATTCCGCTCGAATCCATAGAAACTCTTGAAGAGCGTGTTGCCCTATTCAAACAATCTGCACAGCAAGTATGGGGAGAGTTGGCCCACCAGCTATTCGCAGACCAGTTTGCACATCTAGATTTTACGCTCGACGCAAACACCCTTAAAGAAAACGAAGCGAGCCAGTTTTTGGCCAACTATCAATATTTACTTAGTGAATGGCAAAACAATACGGGCACATTAAACGCCGAGACAGCGCTTCAAAAATATGAACTGGCAGTCTCTTTGATACCCAGCAGCTATAGCCCTGCTGAAATAGTTTCACTCAAAGCCGACCTTCAAGAGACCTACTTAGATGAAATGCAAGCCAGCAACATTACCGCAAGAGAACACCAAATCGCGAAACAGCAACAAACAGTGATGACTTACCACGAGCAACTGGATCAGCTCAAAGCGACCTTAGACTCTCAGCGTTCCTCAAGTTATGCCACTTGGACTCAACAAGATTGGGACAGTTACTATCAGCAGCAAGTATCCGATTTCAGGGAGCAATTTTTTAGCAAGTAACGCTTTAACTTAAACCGTCACGAAACTGCGCAGGTGTTTTATTGAGCCAACCTTTAAACGCCCTTCTGAAGTTTGCAGGGTCGCTATAACCGAGCCTTTCACCGATGTCATCAATGCTCATGGTTGTACCGAGCAATAGTTCTTTAGCGAGTTCCACTCGAACTTCGGTAAGCAATATTTGATAACTGGAATCATGGGTCACTAGCTCTCGCCTGAGCGTGCGAGAGCTACACCCAAATTCGTCAGCGAGTTGTTCAATATTCGGGAAACTGCCTGCAGTTTGATAAAAAATCGTTTTGATCTGGTTAGTCAGCAGATGCTCAGAGTCCAGCGTTTTCACTATCGACTGGCAAGACGCGAGATAGCGCTTCAGTGTCGCAGCATCATGAGTCAATAAGGTTTGTGATAAAACCGAGACATCAAAACGCAGTTCACAATAGTTTTGCTCAAAAATCACCGGGCACTGGAAGCGGTTGTCATAAAGCTTGGTGTAATTGGGACGAGCGTAAGGCAAAGCCAAAGTATGAATATCCAACTCATGACCAGTCAGTTCTTTGAACAAAGAGACGATTGAACTTAAGAAGTACTCACTACAGAAAGGAAGGAGATCACCCACTTCCAAGGTGTTCTCGATCTGAATCACAGCTTGCTCGGAATCTAGAAACAATTTAACCGAGAAGATAGGCCCATTCAGGCGCAAATACTTGAAGCCCGACTTGATGGCCTCCCCGACATTTTGACTGGTTGATAGCGCATAACCCAACACACCAAAGTGACTTAGACTTGCATGCTCTCCCAACCAAAGACCTAGACCATCGTGAGGAAAACTCTGATTAGCCGCGCTAAACAACGCAAGTTTATCAGCGTAAGTCAGCTTTCCATTCGGGTCTCGCCAATCCATGGCTTCCAAACCCACATCCATGAGTAGCTTTTCAATATCGATAACTCGTTGCTCTAAGGTATTCAACAGTAGCGCGATATCTAATGTGCCCAACTGATGCCGATGTGCGGTTGGCTTATACTCCGCGATAATCTCCAATCGTCTCTCCTTATATCTAACCCATTCCCATAAGCATGACTACTCAGCTTCAACAACACTGCTGACAAAATCGTGATTGGTAACGTGCTCTTGTCCGAATATGACCTCCCAATTCTACGCTACTCATCGCACAATGGCTTTAATTGTTAAATTTATGTGAACCATCGCAATGATAAAAACGAACCCTGCCCCACACAGTTTGATTGATTCTAATGGTCAGCCGATCATTGGACATTTAGATGGCATCCCAAAACAACTGAACATCGAGAACTTTGACTACCGAAACTCGATGGATTCAAAAGCAGGTCCTTGGCAGAAGCACTTTCACTACAAGCAATTTCAATTTGTCAGCATCGTCACCGGCACGCACATTATTGGTGCCGCTATCGCGGATATTCGCTACTTAGGTTCTGCGTTTTGTTATGTGTACGATATCGAGAGTAACAAACTAGAAGAGTGTTCATGGTTACGACCACTGGGTGTTGATAAACAAGTAACACCTTCACCATTTAAAGGAAAGACAAGCATTGCAAGCCAAAGTATGACTTTCGACATCGAAGACGGACAATGGCAAGTTCACTTGAATACCAAACTCATCAAGGCCGATATCGCTTTAAAGCCTGAAGCCGAAAGCTTGCCCATGGCGATGTGCAGCCCAACGGGTTATTCAGGTTGGACTTACACCCAAAAGCACAATGCTGTGCGAATAATCGGAGACATCCAAATCAAGGGCACATCATTAAACCTCACGCAAGCTCTTGCTGGGTATGACTTTTCAGCAGGCTACATGAGGCGTGAAACCAGTTGGCGCTGGGCAAGCATCAACACTCAATCCAATGGCACTGATATTGGCCTGAACCTCGCAGCGGGCGTCAATGAAACTGGAGGCTGCGAAAACGTATTGTGGGTAAATGGAACCAGACACTTACTTAACCCGGTACAGTTTACGTTTAGTCGCCAAGATACAAACTTGCCTTGGCAGATAACATCACAAGATGGACGTATAAACCTGATCTTTACGCCCTTAAATAACCGCAGCGAAAAGCTCAATTTATGGCTGTTAAAGAGTAACTTTCGTCAGTTCATTGGTCACTTTTCTGGCTCAATTCAAGACAACGACGGCATAACTCATCAACTCGATGGCGTTCTTGGCCTAACGGAAGATCACTTTGCTCGCTGGTAAGCCTCTACCTAAAAAATAATACGCTAAACCAATTCATCAACTCAGTCAGACATTACACAACTATCGCGCCACAAGGATTAGCGAATGGACATCGACTCATTGATCAATCACCCAGAATGGCTGCTGTTAGTATTGGCGCCCTTGTTCGTAATCTGTATGTTGGCCGAATATTTCATTGGTCAGAAACAAGGCCGATTACCGAGCAATTCTCATTACAAACTGCCAGAAGTGATGTGTAATTTCGTGTTAGCAGGCATGCATCAACTCTCCGACTTATTAACTGGTTTATTCGTGGTTCAGCTGTATCTTTGGCTATTCGGCTGGCGCTTAATGGACATTGAGATGGGCGTGCTGAGTTTTGTTGTATTGATGGTGTTACAAGATTTTTTCTATTACTGGTTCCATAGATCAAGTCATCGTATTCGCTGGATGTGGGCCGCGCACGTCGCACACCACAGTTCAGAAAAAATGAACTTTAGCACAGCTTTTCGTCAGAGTTTGATGTACCCATTCGCAGGCATGTGGCTATTTTGGGTACCGCTCGTCATCATAGGTTTCGACCCTAGATGGGTGATCTTTGTGGTGCTTCTGAATTTAGGTTTGCAGTTCTTCGTCCATACACAATGGATACGAAGCTTGGGGCCACTTGAATACATCTTTAACACCCCTTCGCATCATCGAGTACATCACGGCAAAAACCCGCAATACATCGATAAGAACTACGCTGGCGTTTTGATCATTTGGGATAAGTTGTTTAGTACGTTCGAACCTGAAGTTGAAACTGTACGTTACGGCGTCACTAAACCAGTAAACAGTTTTAACCCGATAGTGGTTACCTTTCAAGAATGGAAGGTTATATTCAAAGATTTGAGGAGCCGAAAGTTGACCATGAAACAAAAAATCCAATTGATACTCTCACCTCCTTCAGATTAATCAAAGCGATCGGATTTAGTACACCTTATGAAAATCAATTAGGTTGAATGTGAGGTCACTTACCCAGAAATCTCCGTTCAAGTCGGCGCCTTGCACGTATCGCTTGTCTCCCATTTCTAAAGTCACAATGTATTTGCCCGCGATGAGCCCCTCTACCATGTAAAAGCCATCACTCTCAATTTCGCTCGAATACTCAGTGCCTTTCTGAATGTGTTTAAAGTGCAGATAAGCATTGTTTTCTATGTCGCCTTCTACTGTGCCATCGACACCAAATGACACCACCATTTCAATGTGTGCATGAGTCAGGCCTACCTGTTTGGTATTCACAAATACAGGGTTTTGTATTGGCGTTAGGTTCAAGTCAAGCGCTCCCTCATCTACGTAGATAGGTAGACTATCTCTGGCTGGGACGCTGGTGAATTCAAATCGGCCTTTTGCGTCACTGACTGCTCGTTGATCCAAGATTTGTAGGCTTACCCCTTGTATGGGCTGTTTGTGGTGATCGTAAACAATCCCAGTTAGCTTTGAATGATTGTACTTATTCCACTCAACAAACTCTCCGATGTTCTCATCAAAATAGGTTTTCGCGCCAAATTCAGTGGTCATTTCTACGCCGTATCTGTCTTCATTTCCTTCTAACTTGAACACGAAATAAGGATTCACACGTGCTTCTACCGAAGCCGTAAACGAGATATCCTGCTTTTGATACCGGGCTGATACGTTAGTGGTGAGTTCTTGGAAAACATTAAGCGGATCCAATACACATTCTTTGCAGGCATTCCTTAGAGAGAGTTCCGTGCGTTCATGGTGACCAGACCCATTGACCGTTCCTGACACATTCCACGACGTGTCTGAAAAACCACTTTTGGCCAAACCAATGGTGTGTAAATAGTCATCTTGATGAGAAACCTTGGTGTAGCGATAATCACCTGAATATGACAGAAACAGATTGCGCGAGACCTTGGAATTCAGTTTCGGCTCAACACTCAATTCATCTTCGTCGTTTCTCACTGTTAGAAATGCCGTAATGTTGGCAAGAGACAGATTATATTTGAACACATCGTATTCCATCGACTCCAAGTCCAACTCGTCAGTTTTATTGAGTTCAATAGAGGCAGACTGGTCGCTGCCCAGCAAAACATCAAACTCCATTGGAAAACGATTAAAGTCCGGCAGCCAACCAATATGGCCCGCAAACCAATGTGTTGGTAAGTATCGCCCCTGCAAGCCGATAAGATCTTTTCCATCTTGCCTAATAAAAGCACTGCCCACCGTGAAGTAATCAGCCAAACCATATTCCAGTGACACTGCACCCGCTCGGTCGGCCCCTTCGTTACCAACCACTTCAACGCCCCACTCATTACTAGGCAAGAATGCATCTTCTAAACCCGCGACCGTAATCTCTTCTTCTCTCCACACACCTTTGGACAAGTAATAGCGGAACTTAATAGTGTCGCCAGGGGAAATATTGTCTTCTTCGACAACAAAACGTCCAAATTCATCAGAGCGATAGGTGTTTTGATAAATTCCGTTTACCAGTACATCGATACTGATATTCGGTTCAGTCGTACGCTCTAATTGCAGGTTACCAAACTCCAACTGACGCTTTCTATTGGTGTAGTAAAGACCATCTTCTAGGGTTTGATTAACGGTAAAAACACTGCCATCTAACAGCACATGCCCTACTTCTAATGACCCTTCGCCGTCATGCGCTTCTACCGCGATATTGTAATAAACGACAGGGTTATCTTCGCGAGTATCGATTGATAACCGCGACAAGGAATGTTCAGTCGTTAATAGAGTGTCAGAGATAGCGTAAACGTCGGTGCCTGTCTCACTGTCCTGATAAACAGAGGTAGCAAATCGAGCCGCTAACCCCACACTAGCCAGTGGTTCAATAGCAGGGATATTACCAACCTGTTTTAAGGCTTCTGCTTTTTGTCGAGACTCGCTCTTTATCTTAGAGATGACAGCTTCGAGCTCAGTCAGTGAACTGAATTCAGGAGTAACAGTAAGGCGATAATCATCAATGTCCCAACGGACTTTAGCAGGGATACAGGCTTGCAAACTGTACCAATGTATATAGGTTTTCGAGTCAATCACTTCGTATTTGATCGTCTGGATATTATTGTCATCTCGATAACAGATGGCTTGTTGGGTATCCACGATATACGGCGGTGATTCTCTTCCTACATCTTGCGGTAAGTAGATTTCACAGTACCCGCTTTCATCACACTGGCCATTCATTTCTAACAAATAAAAGGCCGCATTGGAGATCGAGATAAACGGCTCTTCGTATTCATCCATCATTACGCGATAAAAACTGTCACCCACTCTCCCGACTCGAACTTCAATGTGCGCGGGGTAAAGTTCGCTTGCATCATCACTAGGTGATGACTGTGCACCTAAAGGTAACAAAGACAAGAATAAAGAGAGCGACAAGAGAACTTGCCAGACCATGTGTTTGAACATTCTGTTTTACACGATTCGCTATTACGACACAGGATCTGGTTGGAACGATATCAACCGCACAAATGCCAAAAACACAAATGTCACAAACACAGACGTTAACAGCATACACGGCACCAAGAATGCAAACATTACAAAATGCATTCGTGCAGCGACTGATCGTCTTGAAGCAAAGACACCTTGGATCCTATAGGGAAAGATTTCGTTAGCTCAGCATTACGCAGCAACACCAATTTTTCGCTGTGATCATCGACATTCAACTTAGCATTGAACTGAAAGTTACCATCGTTGCGAATGGTAAGGCTCTGGTTTTCACAAGTAAACTTTACGTCTTGTATCTGCTTACCTTTCTGCACATAAACAGGCACGTAGCTGTTTATGTGAAAGTTAAGCTGGAATGCTGACCCATTATTGGATTGGCCCTTAGCCGACAAATCCAATTCAGATAACTCTTTCGCCTTTGCGATAGGAGAAAACCACAAGTAAGCACGGTACTCGCCGTCAGGCATATCATCAGGAAGCGCGTTCATACGCAGACGAACTGTACGTCTTTGATTAGGTTTTAGCTCTCGAATAATAGGTGGTGACACCTTGATCCAATTGGCGATATTTTCAGACTCCGTCACGTTTGCATCGGTTCGTACCAAGCCAGTGGCCTTAATTGGACGATAGATCGGTTTAATCTCAAGACGAATGGGTTGATCAGAATTGTTTTCAACCACGATTTTTTCCGTCACAGATGTATCAGCATCTAAAACAAAACGAGTTGGCGCGATAAGGAGTTGGGCATGAGCTTGAGCAGAGAAGAGTAAGCCGAGGACACATGAGATGAACAACTTCATTTATAATTAACCTCAAAAGGGATAGTACTGGTGTAAATGCCAGCAGGATGATTAGCGCCAATTTTCACTTTTGCACCAATACACAGTAATTTGCTTCTTCCGTTACTTTGGATTTTTGCTCTACCTCGTTTTGATAAACCACAACCAAAATAAAACTTTCGAATACGGAGACGTTTAGATTTACGTGAGTGATTGAGGTATTGTTTAGACGGGAGAGATACCACAATTTTCTTGCCTGGTTCTCCTTCAGCGTAAAAACGCACCACATAGACCTGACCATTGGCTGGATTTGCATCTGCATTTTGTCCTGATCCAGAAATATACATACCCGGAAATTTCACTTCCATATTTTCAGGAATAATTTCTAAAGCATGAAATGGACTTGAATAAATAATTAGGCCAATACAGGCAACGTATTTTAAAAAAAAGTTCATAGTAAAAACGGCTGATAAGTAACAGCCGTAAGTATTAGACTTGTTTTATATAATTACTGGTAAGTTACATCAACTGCAACGTTTGCAGTATAAGTACCAGCAACTAATGTCGCACTTGAAGTACGAGCTGTACCGCCAATTTTAAGATCCGCAGAACCACCGGTTAGAGTGATTGCATTATTAAAGTCAAATTCAGCTGCGATTGTATTTGCACCGTTAGCCAAGTTTGTATCAGAAATACTAACGGTCACTGCATCACCAGACTCTCCAGAAAGAGTAAACGCTGCCGCCCCTGCATCTGCTTGAGCAATAACAACATCCGTTGTGTTATCTGAAGTGATGACACCAAAATCAAGATCACTTGTTTTTATCATTGTAATTGCTTGTTTTACTTCGAGTGTTGCATCAAAAGTGTCACTTACCGCGAAAACGTTCGCAGAAGAGATAGAAAGTGCAGATACAGCAACAACCTTAAAAACTTTGTTCATTTTTTTAATCCTTTATATAAAATTGACTTATTTTCAGAGTCACTTAACCATTAATAACGTTAACAATTAAGTAACATACAATCCTATTTAGAAAGCGTAAACATTGACACTTATTTATAAACAAATGAGGAACAGTGAGAATAAGATCACGCAAATTGATATAAATAACATTAGTGAAATTACTGATATTAGAGTATTTGTGTTAATCATATATAAAACTCGTTTTACATTTAACTCCCGAACCTCTACAGAATATTAATTTTATAAAAGTTGATTTGATACCTTATAAATCACTAGGAATTTTCAGTAACAAAAAATTAATTAATACTAATAAAACTAATTGACTGTCCTAATTGATTTTATAGATCACCGTTCTGCAATAAAGTCTCAACAATGAAACAGGCGCACATTAAACCTATACTTGTAATAAAATTGAAATATATCGTTATGTAAAAGACTGGCAGTGAAAATATTGGTTATAAATTTGAGTACCCAGATGGAGTCATTCAAAGAGACAAACTAATAGACGTCAATGCCTACTTTCTAGTTGAACTAAGATCATTGTTTGTTGGTGCCATTTCCTGCCAATATCACAAGCTTGAGCTGCGGATTTACGTGTTAATAAATGACCAAAATTGAACTCAAAACTCAGTACAGCGACGTGATCGAATACGAATGCACCGTTTTACTGTAATTTATTTGTGATCTGGGTTGCACGCGTACCGCATCCTGTCAGATACTGAACAAAACTAACCTTCAGCCACAGTAGACGGTCTTCGCTTACTGTTCAGGAAATTCAATGAGTTCAGATAATCAGCCAACCTATTTCTTTTTCGATTACGAAACGTGGGGCGTCAGCCCAGCGAAAGATCGCCCGAGTCAGTTCGCCGGTGTTCGTACCGACCAAGATTTCAACGTTATCGGAGAGCCATTGGTCATCTATTGCCAACCTCCTGCTGATTACTTACCAGCGCCGGAAGCTGCACTCATTACTCGCATTACACCTCAAAAAGCGATGTCTCAAGGCTTACCTGAACCTGAATTTATCGCGAAGATCCACGCAGAGCTTGCTAAGCCGAACACAACTAGCCTTGGCTACAACAGCATTCGATTCGACGACGAAGTAACACGCTATACCTGTTACCGTAATTTCATCGATCCATATGCATGGAGCTGGCAGAACGGCAACTCTCGTTGGGATCTACTCGACGTGATGCGCGCGGTACATGCACTTCGCCCTGAAGGTATTGTTTGGCCAGAGAATGAAGAAGGTTACCCAAGCTTCAAACTGGAACATTTGTCAGTGGCAAATGGCATTGAACACGAAAACGCGCACGATGCGATGGCCGATGTTATTGCTACCATTGAATTAGCAAAGAAGTTGAAGGCTGCACAGCCTAAAATGTTTGATTACCTTTACAGCATGCGTCACAAACGCAAATTGAATGAGTTAGTTGACATTGTAAACATGACGCCTTTAATGCACGTTTCAGGCATGTTTGGTCGTGATTGTAATTACACGAGTTGGATTGTGCCGATGGCTTGGCACCCAACCAACCAAAATGCGGTTATCGTAGTCGACTTAGCCAAAGATCCTAGCCCGCTGCTGGAGCTTGATTCTGACGCCCTCCGTGAAAGGCTCTACACTAAACGCAGTGAACTTGGTGAAGACGAGTTACCCGTACCCATCAAATTGGTTCAACTGAACAAGTGCCCTATTCTCGCACCCGCCAAAACTCTGACGGCTGAAAATGCGGAAACGATAGGTATCGATCGCCAACAGTGCTTAAAGAACTTAGCGCTATTACGCGAACACCCAGAGATCCGCGAAAAACTGATCGGTTTGTATTCACAAGAACGCGAATACGAGAAAAGTGATGACGTAGACACTCATCTGTATGACGGCTTCTTCTCGCCAGGCGACAAAACCGCAATGGACATCATTCGTCAAACTGACCCAAATAACTTGGCTGCTTTAGACATCACTTTTGGTGACGAACGTATTAAACCTTTGTTGTTCCGTTACCGTGCTCGTCATTTCCCGTGGACGTTAGACGAAGCGGAACAACTGAAATGGGCTAACCACTGTCGAGAGTTTTACGAAAGTCGCTTAGAAGAGTACATGCTGAACCTAGAAAACCTCGCACACGAGCATGAAAGTGACGAGAAGAAAATGGCTATCTTGAAAGCGGTTTATCAATACGTAGAAAAGCTAGCGAGCTAATTCCATTATCAAGAGATGTGACACTTTGAAAGAAAGATTGATCAAACTCGTGTACTGCTTAATCTCCTTCACCTTAATCATAGGTGCACTCACAGCAGGTAACGCGTTACAGCATTTATTAGACACCTCAATTCCTGGCAGTATTTTTGGCATGTTGATTCTGTTTACCGCTATGGTGATTGGTATTGTCCCTGAGCATTGGGTTCAGCCTGGTGCAAGCTTGATTATCCGTTTGATGATCTTATTGTTTGTCCCTATTAGTGTCGGGCTCATGGATCATTTTGACATGCTTATCGCCAATGCTTTACCAATTATGGCAAGCGCCGTTGGCGGAACCTTAATCGTGTTAGTTTCCTTATCATGGTTCTTAGACCGCTTGCTTTCGAGAGGTAAATAATCATGTGGATTCTACTGACCATTGTGGTTTTCTTGTTTGCTCGTTGGGTAAGCCAAAAAGTTAATTCGCCATTTTGTAATCCTCTACTCATCAGTATTGGTATCATCATTCCAATTCTGTTGTTTTTCAAAGTACCTTTTGAAACCTATTACGCAGACAATACTTGGATTACCTATATGCTCCAACCTGCGGTAGTGGCGCTGGCTTTTCCTCTATATGAACAGTTACCTCAAATCAGATCCAACTGGCGTATCATCACATTTGCTTGCACGCTAGGCAGTGTAATGTCGATGACCACTACCGCATTGATCGCCGTGGCTTTTAAAGCGGATTTAAGTTTGATCGCGAGTTTGTTGGGTAAGTCGGTCACCACACCGATCGCAATGGAGGTCTCAAGCCATTTAGGCGGCGAAGCTGCAATTGCAGCAATTCTGGTATTGATTGTCGGTTTGTTCGGGGCAATCTTTGCTTACCCTATCTACAATTTGATCGGTATCAAGAGCCCTATCGCACGAGGTTTAACCATGGGCACAGTATCGCATGCGTTGGGAACGGCAACTTGCGCTGAAAAGAATCCACAAGATGCTGCATTCAGTTCACTAGCTTTAGTACTTTGTGGCGTCATTACCTCGATTATTGCACCGACCATATTTTCTATCGTGGTTTGGATCTATGCTTAAGCTAGTAACTAAAAGCTAACGTTAATGATCTACAACTTCAGTTAATGGCTACAGCTCAAGCTAATAGATTCATAGATTCATAGATTGGGACTTAAGCTTTAAAAACATCCAATAAGCCCAAGCGAAACTCTGAGCATTTCAGTGTCTGTTTGGGCTTTTTGTTCTCATTTGTTCAGCAATTTTTAGCTAAACATACCCCGATTTCAGACAACAAATGAGAGATCAAGGGTAGTTTTTGTCCTTGCAATCGATTTCATCTGTGACCTCACTCTAATTATGCAAGCCAATGTAACAACAACAGCACAATGGTGATCACTATCACAGAAAAATCCTGAGTATTGCATAAAATTAAAGCCTAAGGTCAATTAAGGATTCAACATGAACAGTCGTATTACCCTGGCGCTGGAAAGTGCTCCAACATCAATAAAAGCGCTTTTGAGTGACATCGTATTAGCAGACAACTTTGACGCCACTATCTCTAAAGAGCAGTTTCAAAGCTTACTGGATGCAAGCGGCCTTTCTGATAAAGAAGCTCGCCTAGCTTTACTGCCAATCGCAGCAGCATACTCTTATGCGCCACTTTCTGACTTCTATGTTGGTGCCATCGTGCGTGGCCTATCTGGTCGCCTGTACTTCGGTGCAAACTTGGAAATTGCAGGTGCACAACTTGGTCAAACAGTTCATGCTGAACAATCAGCCATCAGCCACGCTTGGATGAAGGGTGAAGAAGGCCTTTCTGATATCACGATCAACTTCAGCCCTTGTGGTCACTGTCGCCAATTCATGAACGAACTGACAACGGCAAAAGAACTTAAAGTTCAATTACCACAGCGTGATGAAATGTCACTGCAAGAATACCTACCTGACTCTTTCGGCCCTGCTGATTTGGGCATCACAACTGGCCTAATGACTAAGCTGGATCACCAGTACACATCAGAAGAAACGAGCCCTGTTGTGGTAAGCGCACTAACAGCATTAAACCGTAGCCATGCTCCCTACACAAAGAACCTAAGTGGCGTCTCGCTACAACTGACAACAGGTGAAATCTTTACAGGTGCATACGCAGAAAACGCGGCATTCAACCCTAGCCTACCGCCATTACAAGTCGCGCTTGTTCAACTTAAACTGGCTGGCTTCGATTTCGAGCAGATCGAAAACGCTGCCTTAGTTGAAATTGCCGATGGTAGCATCAGTCACCTAGCCGATACTCAGTCTACGTTAGAGGCGATTAACCCTGACATTCCAGTTACTTACTTAGCAATCTAAGTACATCTGGTTAACAATATTTTAAATAAGCAGCCCTATTTTATAGAGCTGCTTTTTTTATACTTCAAATTCATGCGACAACCCGCGCAAACGTTTGCTTTTATCCTTTAAATAAGTATGATCACCCCGTTTAAATCAATCGTTCAAAAGATCGGAAGGAATTTCTATGTTTGGTACCGCTACTCGTGAAAATGCTACTCGTGTACTTCTATTAGGTTCAGGTGAACTGGGTAAAGAAGTTGCTATCGAGTGCCAACGTTTAGGTTTGGAAGTTATTGCATGTGACCGTTACGCTGATGCACCGGCTATGCAAGTTGCACATCGTAGCCATGTATTAGACATGTTGGACAGCGATGCACTGCAAGCTGTCATTGAACTAGAAAAACCAGATTATGTGGTTCCAGAAATCGAAGCTATTGCCACCAGCAAGCTGGTAGAGATGGAAGCGCAAGGCCTAAATGTCGTTCCCACAGCGAACGCGACTAAGTTGACGATGAACCGAGAAGGTATCCGTCGTCTAGCGGCTGAAGAGTTAAAACTGAGCACATCTCCATATCGCTTCGCGGACACATTTGAAGATTTCTCAGCAGCGGTAGAATTCGTAGGTATGCCTTGTGTGGTTAAGCCTGTTATGAGTTCATCAGGCAAAGGCCAAAGCGTTATTAAAACACAAGACGATATTCAAAAGTCTTGGGATTACGCACAAGAAGGTGGTCGCACTGGCGCTGGTCGTGTGATCGTTGAAGGCTTTATCGATTTTGATTACGAAATCACGCTGCTGACTGTTCGTGCTGTTGATGGTGTTCATTTCTGCGCGCCTATCGGTCACCGCCAAGAAGACGGTGATTACCGTGAATCATGGCAACCGCAATTAATGTCAGACAACGCACTAAAAGCGGCGCAATACACTGCAGAGCAAGTCGTTAACGCACTGGGCGGTCACGGTATCTTTGGTGTGGAACTGTTCGTTAAAGGCGACCATGTTATCTTCAACGAAGTATCCCCTCGCCCACACGATACTGGCTTAGTGACTTTAATGTCTCAAGATTCCTCTGAATTCGCGCTACACGTTCGCGCATTTACTGGCATGCCGATTAAGTCAATTACTCAATATGGTCCGTGTGCATCTGCCGTTATCTTAGGCCAAGGCACTTCAAACAACATTCGTTTCGAAGGTCTTACAGAGGCGCTAGACGCACCACAAACGCAAGTTCGTTTGTTTGGTAAGCCTGACATCGATGGTCGCCGTCGTCTAGGTGTGGCGTTGACTCGTCGTAAGAGCACTGAAACAGCGATTGAAGATGCTATTGAGAGTGCTTCAAAAGTAAAAGTGATTTACTAGACAGCTATTTAATTCTCAACAATCACAACTTCAAATCTGAACAATAAAAAAGACGGGCTACTAAGCCCGTCTTTTTGTTGGTATCATTTTTTATATTGAAATAGTTTTTTCACTTGAGAGCTAGTTGAGTTTAAGATTCAGACTCAATCAAATACACTTCTTCACTAAATCGAGATAAGCCTTTCTTGGCAATCTTAGGATGTTCATCGTCTGCGATATCTTGATTCAACAGTGTGATCTTATAACCTGAGAACAACTGTTCGATCTCTAACTTAGGTACGCTAAACGGAGGTCCTGCCATCTCGTTCTGAGCGTAATCTAATGTCACAAGTAAGATCTTGCCGCCCGGCTTTAACCGTTGCTTCAAGCACTCTACATACTGCACACGCATGTCAGCAGGTAAAGCTACCAAAGAGGCACGATCATAGATAATGTCTACAGGCTGAATCGGTGCTGAGAAATAATCACCCGTATAAATATTAAGTTCATCGAATTGATAAAGCTCATGCTGACCACTAATTTGAGTCACAGTCGGCGTGTAAAGATGCTCTGCAAAAAATGCGCGAACCGCAATCTGGCTTAATTCGACACCTTGAACATCTTCATGCTTCGTCGCTAACCAAATCAGATCTTCACTCTTACCACATAGAGGCACGAACACACTCTTCTCGTAGCTAGGTTCCGTCTTTTCCCAAAATTCAATCAGAAGTGGGTTTACATCTTCAAGGTGGAAGCCTATTTGGTTGGCTGCCCATTTATTGTGCCAAAATTCAGGATTATTCATCTTTCGTTCATGTTAAACAGTCATAATGCAAGGGTACAGTATAGAGAGGTAAGAGCAACCTTACCTTGGTTTAAAGTTCATCGTTGGTCTCACTAAAAGTTAAACACTGGCTGAGTTCAAAATTCTTAAAACCGAGGAACAAATGCTTGAATTATTTGTCTATATGTTCACATTTTAAAGCAATATTAAACGTTAGAGTTGGTTTCTGCCTTAGCTAGCCCCATTTAATATATAGTGAGTTTAGTTAAGCTATTTTTACTCTTATGCGTTACTGGTTACCCCCTTTGACTACCCGTTTTTGTAACCTTGTATTTTGGAGTTTGAATGAGTGTATTTCTCCGTACAACGGCCCTAATGCTTTTAGTATTGAGCCGAGCGCCTGCATTCGCAGCAGCACCTGTTTCAACAAGTTCAACCGATCAAACGCGCACACCTGCGCAAAATCAAGTATCGTCAAACGTATTCCGTCACAGCCTAAGCGGCCTATACGGTATCAAAGCATTCGACTCGCGTCCGACTCAGCCCTACACCGACTTCGACATTCTGTACAGCAAAGCACACCAAGGCCAAGCCGAGCTAGAAACTATTTGTAAAAGTACTGCCCTACTAACGAATTCTGAGGCGCTATTTTCTGGCGTTAAATCTCAAGCTCGTGCGGAAGAGAAAATCGAATTGGAACTGGATGGCGACGTCACAAGAATTACCGACTTAGCTCGTGCCACTATCATCGCAAACGATGTAGAGAGCTTGGTTGAAGTCTACGAAGCGCTGAGCCGTGAAGCAGATGTTGTCAAATTGAAAAACAAATTCAAATCTCCTGCTGATTCTGGCTACCGTGACCTTAACCTATTGGTTCGTCTGCCAAAGACCAACATCATTGCTGAAGTTCAACTTCACCTTAAAGCAATTGCAGATGTGAAAAGCGGTCCTGAACACGAACTGTATGAAATCATTCAAGGTATTGAACGTCATGCCATTGCAGAAAAACGTCCAATCAACGATATCGAGGCGGCGCAAATTAATAGCCTTAGACGCCAATCTCTAGAGCTTTACCAGCAAGCATGGCAGCCGTATATTACGACTCATATTAAAGCCGCGTAAACCGTTTAGAACGCCACCGAATATCAACTTAAAGGGCTGCATTAATTTGCAGCCCTTTCTTTTTGGCTATATTACATTTTGGAGATCAGTTAGGCAGCGTAGCTAGCCGAAAAGCTCAAAGTGAATCTATCGGCTTATAGCTCTAGAAAGTCTAGAAAGCTAGACGAGATAGAGATAGAGATAGAGATAGAGATAAGAATAAAGGGAATAGTTTTAACGCAGTTTAAAATTAGACGTCACATACAAAAAGACCACGCTGTGCGTGGTCTATTGCTTGGCTACTTCTCGATTTTAATATTCTCGACTCGGGCCTTTAGTTTTTGTCCCGGTCTAAAAGTAACAACACGTCGAGCAGAAATTGGAATGTCTTCACCAGTTTTTGGGTTACGACCTGGTCGTTCGTTTTTCTCGCGAAGATCAAAGTTACCAAAACCAGACAGTTTTACCTGTTCGCCATTTTCGAGTGCTTTACGAACTTCTTCGAAAAACACTTCAACCGTTTCCTTGGCATCCCGCTTGCTGTATCCGAGTGTTTCAAACAGGTTCTCAGCCAAATCGGCCTTCGTGAGTGCCATAAAACTTTCCTCAAAGCTATGTTAAACATTGCTACTATCGCCAGTAGCGCCAAAGCATTTACCCTATTCAATCAATGAGATAAGGTCATTTACAAGGAAAGTGTATGCCAAGCTTCTGATTTTCGCCAACTTTTTTATCTCAACTATTGAATTATTCTTTCAAATCAGAAAGATAACTCTCTTAAAAACTCACATATATAGCTAAAAAACATCTACTTACCCGCCATGAAATAGAGTTATAAACTAACAATAAGACAATAATAAGAATTTAAAACTTTAGTTTTCTAAATGTTAATTTCTGAGACTTTTCTCCTATACCCAATAAAATCAGCCACTTGATTTGATATCGAACTCAACAGAGGTTACTTAACAACCGATATTAAATATGAGATTTGTATCATTTCAGAATTTAATTCGATTGGGTCAATAGTCGCTATTGGTATGCATCGCAGAACTGCGACTTTTTAAGCTATGCTTTCAGCTCATGCCAGGCATTGAGCCATGCTACCGCACATATTACCTACCCCATTCAGAACTTCTCTCAAACACCTCTAAATCTTGATTCTAGGTAACAACAAAGTAAAAAGTACGTTTCACACCTCAACTTGATATGTTATAACATATCAATACCATCACTAATTATGTAGATTGAATGAGAGACATTGAAGCGATCATTGAGCACGTAAAACAAAGCTGTAAAACCAATGGCCAACAATTTACGGCAAAGAGACTATTGATATTGCGGGCGCTGGTTCATGCAGACAAAGCGCTGTCTGCGTATGAGCTCGTCGATTATTGTAAAGTACACTTTGACCAGCATGTTCAAGCAATGTCGGTTTATAGAGTATTGGATTTTCTTGAACAGCAACATTTAGCGCACAAACTGCAAGTATCGAATAAGTACATACTTTGTGACCATATTCTTTGTGAACATGAACATGGTATCCCTCAATTTTTGATTTGCTCTAAGTGCGACAAGATCAGTGAGCAGACAATCAACCCTACGATTATTCAAGATCTTCAATCCCACGCAAAACAGGAAGGTTTTACCGTGGTCACGCCTCAATTAGAGATCAATTGCGTGTGCGACGAATGTGCAGATACAGAGGAACCCAATACCAATACCAATACCAATACCAATACCAATACCAATACCAATACCAATACCAATACCAATAAAAGGTAACCCTTATCTCTCATACGTATCTACTGCATAGACCGAACTATAAGGAGAAATTGAAACGTTATGTCTGCAATGCTCATCAAAAATGCCCGAGTGGTTAATGAAGGCATCACCACCAAGACGGACTTATTAATCGTCGGCAAACGAATTGAACGGATCGCCAAGAACATTCCCCCAAAACCAAACGATGAAGTCATTGATGCTCAAGGTTGTTACCTGATACCAGGCATGATTGATGACCAAGTTCACTTTCGCGAGCCAGGGCTTACTCATAAAGGCTCCATCGCCACAGAATCACGCGCTGCGGTTGCTGGCGGTATTACGAGCTATATGGAGATGCCGAACGTAAATCCGGCCACCACAACCATCGAAGCCTTAGAAAGAAAGTTTGAAATCGCATCACAAAACTCACTTGCGAATTACTCGTTTTATCTTGGTGCGACTGAAGACAACCTAGAACAAATCAAGCAACTTGACCCTGCACGACATTGTGGCGTGAAGGTGTTTATGGGCGCTTCAACAGGCGACCTGCTCGTTGAAGATCCTCAAGCTCTGGATGATATATTCCGAGATTCTCCGGTGCTCATCGTCACCCATTGTGAGAGCGGGCCAATCATCGCTCAAAACCAAGAACAATTACGACAAAAAAAAGCCGATTTCACCATCCAAGACCACCCTATTCTTCGAGACGACAAAGCGTGTTACGCCTCCTCGTCTTATGCCATAGAACTGGCAAAGAAACACAATAGCCAACTGCATGTATTACACATCACCACAGCCAAAGAACTGGCTCTGTTTAGTGAAGGTGCAATTCAAGGTAAACGTATTACCGCAGAGGCCTGTGTGCACCACCTTTGGTTTACGAACAATGACTATGCCGTCCTAGGAAACCAAATCAAATGTAATCCCGCCATTAAATACCCAAGTGATCGCGACGCGCTGTTAGCGGCATTAAGCACCGGCCAAATCGACATCATCGCCACTGATCACGCTCCACATACATGGGGTGAAAAACAAGCTCCTTATGAGCACGCACCTGCTGGCTTACCTTTGGTACAACACGCCCTGCTGAGCCTGTTTGAGCATGTGCGATTGGGAACAATGACCGTCACTCAAGTTGTCGAGAAAACCGCACATAACCCGTCTATTCGTTATGCGATACAAAAACGCGGCTTTATTCGCGAAGGCTATTATGCCGACCTAGTCTTGGTTGATCCTCAAGCTCCAACTATGGTCAGCAACGAAAACAGTTTGTATCAATGCGGATGGTCACCATTCGCAGGACACGAATTCTCCGCTCAAATAAAACATACCTGGGTGAATGGGAGCATGGTTTATACCAATCCAGATGCGTGTAAGAACAAAAATACACATGTTCCTCAAGGGCAAAGCGATAACGAAATGCCAGCAATGAGACTGTCATTCGAACGCTAGTTCAACCGGACTTATCTATCTATTCAAAGTCGTTATACGGAAATAATTCATATATAAAGCAATTAGCATCTAAAACAGTTAGTACGCAAGCAATTAGTACGCAAACAATCAATAAATTAAGCACTCAACAAAAGAATTCAATATGTTAAGAAGAAACCCTAGCGGTCATATGCCAGAGGTGTCGGAGACGGCCTTCATTGACCCAACCGCCATCATCTGTGGCAAGGTGATCATCGAAGATAATGTGTTCATTGGCCCTTACGCCGTGATCCGAGCTGATGAAGTTAATGAACAAGATGACATGGAGCCCATAGTAATTAAGCGCGATACCAACATTCAAGATGGTGTGGTTATTCACTCTAAAGCTGGTGCGGCGGTAACGATTGGAGAACGATCATCGATCGCTCATCGTTCTATCATTCACGGTCCTTGTGAAGTCAGTGATGACGTATTTATTGGCTTTAACTCGGTAGTGTTTAATGCCTTTATAGGCAAAGGCTGTGTGATTCGCCATAACTGCGTGGTAGACGGGCATGATTTGCCTGAAAACTTCCATGTACCACCGATGACCAATATTGGCTCAGGGTTTGATTTGAATAACATCTCAAAGGTGCCACCTGAATATTCAGCATTTTCAGAATCAGTGGTTTCTGCCAACCATACTTTGGTTCAAGGTTATAGGAGAATGGCTAATGAGCTCTGATCATTCACCTGTATTAGGGGTTCCAACCAACATCATTACCGGGTTCCTTGGCGTAGGTAAAACCTCGGCAATCCTCAACTTAATGAAACACAAACCAACAAATGAGCGCTGGGCGGTCTTGGTGAATGAGTTTGGGGAAATTGGCGTCGATGGTAGCTTGTTTCAAGGCAACCAAAGCAAACAACAACAAATTTTCATTCGAGAAGTGCCCGGTGGTTGTATGTGTTGCGCGGCTGGCTTGCCTATGCAGATAGCACTTAATCAGTTATTGTCAGAAGCGAAACCGGATCGCTTATTGATTGAGCCAACGGGGCTTGGTCACCCTAAAGAAGTGTTGCAGGTCTTATCTTCAGAGCATTACCGACAAGTGTTATCGCTACAGAAGAACATTACTTTGGTCGATGCACGTAAACTTTCAGATACCCGCTACTCTGATCACGATACCTTCAATCAACAAATCGCCATTGCTGATACCATCGTAGGGAACAAAGTCGATCTCTACCAAAATGGTGACGCTGAAAAACTGGCGGAGTACGTCGCTCAATTTTGTCACCCCGAGACAAAACTAGTTTTCGCTCACCACGGCAATATTCCTCAAGCTGAATTTGATGGAAACACCAGCTTTTATCGTCATCAAGCAGATGAACACCATCATCATCACCATCACCAAAACGATAAGCCGCTCGCCTCTGAGTTGCCGATGCCAAAAAGTGGCATGATAAGAGCAACTAACCAAGGTGAAGGATTTGAAAGTGTGGGTTGGCGATTTTCACCCGAAAAACAGTTCGACCACCAGCGCTTACGAAATTTTTTAGTGGGCTTGAAAGCGGAACGAATGAAAGCGGTGTTCATTACACAAAGTGGTATCTTCGGTTACAACTTAACAGAAGATGGTTTGACGGAGTCGGAGCTGGATGATTGTCTTGAAACCAGAATTGAAGTGATCGGACATAACATAGACAATGACTTAGAAAGCCAATTACTCACGTGCTTGGTTAACTGATTAAGCGCGCAGCAAAACACTGATAATCCAAAGTACTCATGAGTGTAGCGAATCGCGGCACTCATGAGTTTTGCTAACAGTTAACTGGTTATTAGATTAACGATTTAATCGATTAACTTATCAACGCACTAACTGACCGAAACTAACCGTTTCTCTGCCAATGCCATTGCAACGTTCGCTTTAGCATAAGCGCTCTCGTTAATGAAGTGTGGGTATATGTCTTGCTCACGCTCCCAAGAAACATCATAGCCAAAGAATGTCGCTAACAACGGTTCACCTTGCTTGACTACCTCGAAGTCTCGGCCACATATTTTGGGGTGCACCGTAGCGATTCTCATACCATCTTTATCAAGTGGTACATTCACCTCTTCAACATAGAAAAACGCACTGTAATCTTTCAATTCTTTAATCTGTTTAAGGTTTTGCTTCTCTACGTAATCCAATACAGCAGTCAACATCTGCTTCATCAGTGTAAGCGTTTCGAACCTGAGCGAACCATGTGCTTGAGCCCCGACTTCGATCATCACGCCATACTTCCCTGCTGTGCAAAGGTATGGCTGTTCATCCCACGGTTTCCTATCTTCAAACAAAATGTTGGCATCAGGCATACGCTGCTTCACGTATGAACCCATTTTTTGATAGAAAGAATCATTCGATAGCAAAATCAATGTCGCGCCCATATTGCTGGTTGTATTGTGTAGATCAACAATTAACTGTTGCTCACTTCCCACATGTTGATCAACAAACCATTGCGCGACCGCATGCTCAGCGGAATCTGAAGAAAGGTCTTCATTTACACTTGAAAATAGACGATTTAGATCCGTTTCAATATATCGCACATTCTGCTCTACTGCCTTTGGATTAGCGATGACAGAAGTAGTAGAAAACGTCGAACGATCCGCCGAATACAAACGATCTTTAATCAGCTTATTCAGGTAGATACCTGAAAGTTCGTTACCGTGAGTTCCGGCAACCAGTAAGAGTTGGTTAATGCTATCCATGTAATTGATGTCCAAATATTTAGTGATAAAACCACACGTTAAAATGATACGATATAACATAACAATTACTGATACAATTCTCCAGACAACTCCGAAATATTTTCTGTAGTTATTCCAGAACAAACATTCCAAAACAGATGGTTCTCGGCTGACACCCCAAAGCAGAATTGATAAATGGAGATGAATAAGGCCTCGTATTTACGAGGCCTTAAATTTTAAACTCAACGTTGTAACTTGGTTTGCAGCGTTCTATTTGATTTACAACGCTGCACCGAGCTTAATACGTGTTACATCAAGGCTTTATCGTTTACGACTGTTTCGCGAGTTTATCTGTCACGGTAGAGCTATTGGTTTTTTCTGGTCTTACTATCAAGCCAATCCCCACAAGAAACAGCGCAGACGCAACAACTTGAGCCACAGATAACACTTCGTCATACATAAAGTAGCCACTGATTAGCGCAAAGATTGGCACAAGTAAGGTTAACGGCGCTGTCGTACTAAGTGGATACTGAATCAACATCTTGTTCCAGACCCAATAACCAAACAAGGTGGTTGGGTACGCTTGGAAAACAACCGCGACGGTGGTGCTCCAATCCCACAACTCTATTCCCTGCCAAATAATCTGCTCACCATGCAACATCACAGCAAACAACACCAATGGAATGGGCGCAAACAACATGCCCCACACGTTAAACGCAAAAGCTTGAGTCGTTTTCGATGCCTTTACAATTACACCCATTAAAGTCCAACTGCACGCCGCAATCATAATCAAGATAACACCATTCAGGGTCACATTACCCGTAGCAGCAGATACCAATACCGCTAGTGCGCACATCGCTAACACAGCTCCCATTAGCTTACGTACTGACGCACTCTCTTTGAAAACCCATACACCCACCGCCATACCAATTAATACATTAGTTGAAAGCAACACTGATGACAGCCCCGAAGACAAGCCCGCTGTAATAGACCACGAAGCCATGCCCCAGATGCCAACACCGAACACAAAGCCGTAACTCACTAGATAGCGCCAAGCGACATTAGGTCTCGCCACGAAAAAGATCACCGGAATCACTGCCAAAGCGAAGCGGGCCGCCGTTGCTAACAGGGGGTGGACATTCGTAACACCCATTTTGATCATTGAGAAATTGAACCCCCAAATTGCCATGACAAACACAGCTAACAACAAATCATTTCTTTTCATACTCACCCCTCTTTTATGTTGGAAGAGTATCCCTTGAACAATAAAACCAGTACAGATACAATTTTTACAATAAAAACCAGTACAGTTAGTGATAGGTCGTGCCGATGAGTATCTACAGAAAGCTTGCTAATCAGTTTATTGATGAGATTGAAGCAGGGAAAAGACCCGAAGGTGGGCGTATGCCTTCGCTTCGTCAGTTGGCGAAACAACAAGCGATCAGTATGTCGACGGTGGTGAGCTGTTACCAAGAGCTTGAATCTCAAGGTTGGATCCACTCACGACCTCAAGCTGGGTATTTTGTTTCACCACATAAACCTTCTCATTCAACCCCTGAATGGGCACAGTTTGAAAGCAAGGTGTCCATCGTTAAGCAAACCTCTTCGACACATAACACCACTAATGGCCCTTTGGGTGTATCCAGTACCACCAACGATGAGCAAACAACCATTGAGTTGGAGCGCAGCTTTCGTCGCTCAATCAAACGGATGGGTGGTAGGCTCAATCATTATCCTGATACACAGGGTGAGCCGATGTTACGACAGGCGCTTTCTACCCACTTCGCCAAACTCGACCTACACTTTGCGTCCGAGGATATGGTGGTAACCGCTGGTTGTATGTCGGCCATTAAAGCGGCTCTGGAATCGTGTACCAAACAAGGCGACACGATTGCGATAAGCTCGCCTTGCTTCAATGGGATACTAGAATTATTGGGAAGAATGTCGCGCAAGATCATAGAGATCCCGTCTTTAGATGACGGCGTCGACCTACAACAACTGGAAACCCATCTTAAAAACAAACAGGTTGATGCTGCGATATTCTGTACGTCACATATGAATCCTCAAGGGATCAATATGTCAGCAAACCAAAAACAAAAACTCGCTGAGTTAGCTAACCAATATCAAACCCCGATCATTGAAGATGATGTCTATCTAGAGCTTTCCTATTCCTCGCATACCCCGCTACCTGCAAAATATTATGACAAAGGTGGTTATGTATTATGGTGTGGTTCAGTGTCTAAGAGCCTTTCGCCAAGCTATCGGTTAGGGTGGTGTCTACCCGGCAGATACATCGAGGAATACAAGGCTCAGTTCTCTGCAGCGAGTTATGGTGTTGCTCTGCCCACGCAACTTGCTGTTGCTGACTTTATTGAATCAGGCCAATACGCGAAACATGTTAGAAGAAGACGTACTCAGCTCCTTTTATTAAGGCAGCAATACCTGAGCTATTTAACCCAACACCTTCCTAAAGGCGTGAAAATAAGTAATCCTCAAGGTGGAATGGTGTTGTGGTTACAAATCCCAAGCCTTGATCAACACACTTTTTCAGAAGGTATCGTTCAGCAACAGATAGATATCCGACTTGGGCAACTATTCAGCACTCTAGATCTGTATAGCAACTGCCTACGGATCAATATGGGTTACTCCATTGAAGGGCAAACAAAGCAGCAATTGGATGATTTGATTCAACTTATCCACCAATGTTCAAATGCCAAGTCCGTATGACTTTTAACGGAAAAATAGTGATTATTCTGCATAAAAAACCAAGTTAGAATTCCGAACAGTAAGGAGAAACACACGCCTTAAAACCCTTAAATGTCGAGTTTGCAAGGGTGCGCCAAATTATGCAACTTGACTAATGACAGCTCATTTATTTTCTTCAATATACCTCCCGTCAGCGCTGGCGTTTTTTTGTATTCGAAGAGAACTTATTATGAGTGATAAATCTAAAAACAAACCACTACCTTCCTTTATTGAAGAACGCTTGAACTTCTATATTCAAGATCTCATTACACAAAACGAAAGCCAAAAACATTTGGTATTGGGGAGTCACCCCAGCCATGACGCAGTGGTAATGCAAAGCAACGATTACCTATCTTTGTCGCACAATGAACAAATCCAGAAAGCACATCGGGACGCAATTTCACAACACGATGACAATGTGGTGATGTCTGCCATCTTCTTACAAGATGAACAGTCGAAACCTGCATTTGAAACCGATCTGGCTAACTTTATGGGAATGGAAAGCTGCTTGCTCTCTCAATCAGGTTGGGCGGCTAACATTGGCTTATTGCAAACGATCTGCCCTCCTAATATGCCTGTGTATATCGATTTTTTTGCACACATGTCCCTATGGGAGGGTATTCGTGCCGCTGGTGCAACTGGCCACCCATTTATGCACAACAACATGAATCACCTTCGTAAACAGATTCAACGTTATGGTTCGGGTGTGATTGTAGTCGACTCGGTTTACAGCACCATAGGTACGGTAGCCCCACTCCGCGACATCTACGAAATGGCGCAAGAGTTTGACTGTGCCTTGGTCGTCGATGAATCCCATTCACTAGGCACTCATGGTTCAAATGGTGCTGGTTTGGTTCAGGCATTAGGGCTGACTAACAAAGTGGATTTCATTACCGTCAGCTTGGCCAAAACCTTTGCCTATCGCGCTGGCGCTATACTCGGCCCTAAGCGATTATCGGAGACATTACCCTTTGTCGCTTACCCTGCTATTTTTAGCTCGACCGTACTACCACAAGAAGTTATCCGCTTAGAAAAGACTTTAGAGGTTATTAAAGCCTCTGATGATAAGCGAGACACCTTGTTCAAACGCGCTAAAGCACTGACTACAGGGCTAAAGCGAATCGGTTTTAACATTCGCAGTGAATCTCAGATTGTGGCATTAGAATGTGGCAGTGAAAGCAACACTGAGCGTGTACGTGACTTCTTAGAAGAGCGTGACGTGTTTGGTGCGGTATTTTGTCGGCCAGCAACAGGAAGAAACAAAAACATCATCCGCTTTTCGATTAACGCAGACATGACGCCGCGGGACATCGACCATGTTCTCACAGCATGCCAAGAGGCTTTTAATCACCCTGACTTAGAGTTCGTATAAACAGCCACGCTAATCAATAAAACGGCAGGACGGAATGGAAGCTATCATGTCCAATACAAAAAGAGCCCAGCATATCGCTGAGCTCTTTCTTGTCGTCTTATCTGTTTTGAACGATTAAAAGCTAAATCCACAGCGCGATTTTGTCAAACAGTCGGTTCTTGTCTGCTGGCTTAACAATGAAATCAGACATACCGGAAGAATCCATCTTCTCTAAGGTGACGGGAGAACTGTCTCCAGTATGTGCAATAATAGGCACCGATGAGTACGCTTTGTTAGCATTTCTAATACGGCGAGAAGCTTCAACACCATCCATAATTGGCATTTCAATATCCATCAGGATCAAATCGATATCGTCGGTATCCAACGCATCTAGTGCCTGCTGGCCATCCTCTTTCTGGATCACATCAAAGCCCTGTTTTTCCAAAAGCATCGCAGTAAAGCGGCGTAAAGATTCATTGTCATCGACCACCATAATGGTGCGTTTGTTCGCGGTATCTAACGGCGCCGCAGACGCAGCTGGTATCACATAGTTCGAATCAAACAACAATCGGTCCATTGTCGGCTGCGTATTCAAAAGCCAAACTTGCGTTTCGACCCATATAGGTTCAAAAGAGACATTACGAACCCGTTTAATTGGGTGACTCTCAAACAAGTAGACGATTCGAGACTCTGTGAATGAAAGCAACGACTCAATTTTATCAAGACAACTGGCTCTTAAATCTAAACTCTCCATATCGACAAAAATCAAATCGAACTCAAATTGATACTCTTTTTTATTGAGCGTTGATGCTATGTCTAGAATCGTCAGCTCAAACCCCATCGTGCCAGCTAATTCCTTAGCTTTCGTGACCAATATATTTTGCTCACTCACAAACAACACATTTTTTAACTTAGCCAGTTCACTCTTAATATCTTTCACTGTATTTGAAGTCAACGCCGGGAAAATCATCGTAAACTGGGTCCATTCATCGACTTCAGACTGACACTTAATTTCGCCACCAAACGAGCTCATTACCTTTTGGCAGAAGGGTAAGCCCAATCCATAGTTACCCGATTTACCCGTTGTATAAAAATCTTGAAAGATACGGCGAATCTCATCACTTGGAATACCTGAACCGTTATCTGTCACCACGATTTGGTTGACCATCTCATCGCTTTGCATAGTGACATGAATATGAAAATCTTCAGGACTACGATGATGGAACGCGTTCTTGAACAAGTTATACATCACATACTTCAGTAACGTGTCGCTGCCTAAGAAACTAAACTCACCCTTCACATCCAAAGATATTGCTTGTCTGTCTAATGCACGCTTGTAGTTGAAACTCTCTATCGCATCCTCGACGACCGTTTTAGCTGAATGCTTCTTGAAGGTAGAACGAGAGACACGGTTTTCATCGATGGAAGTCAGTAACAGATCAATGGTTTCGTTGCCAGAATGAATGATCTCCATTGCCTCGTCACCCACCTCGCGAAGCTGCCTTACTTCTTGATCGCTCAGCTCATATTGTCCTTTGTGATGACCAGCTTTTGGATTCGGTAATATCGATTGCATTACATCTATAGACGTCAATAAACCACTTAAAGGGTTTCGCATTTCATGCGCAATACCCGCACCAAAAGACTTAGCCAACGACACCTTGGCTTCGTGCTCTACCTGGTTTCGGAAGTAGAATAAGTTACCGAACAAATAGATGAACAAAAAGATAGGCACATGCGTCCAATCCATTGAGAGTTCGAGATAGAAACCTTGAGCGACCCATGCGCCCAATGTGGCGATGGCTATTCCAGCAAAAGTCTGTGCGAACATCACTTTTGTTACATGAACCAGCAAGATATGCAGGAAGATGGCAGACATGAACGACATTACCCAAACATTGGACCAATTGTTCATTAACAACATGAAGAAAAAGAAACACGGCAAGCAGAGTGTAATGGCAACTTGATAATAAGCCGGAAGATATTTTCGCCATTCAAACGGGACTCGATTACGATAAATGATCCCAAAGAACAGTACCGAGCATAACAAACGTACGGTCAGGTTTTCATATGGCTGAGGGAACAAAAACTCCCAAACAACATAATAAGCCGGAAAGCCGATAAGGCCCATCCAACCCACCAAGGTGAGGTTTGGTTCTGCGTACTGGTAAACTTTACGAATCGCATTCATATAAAATACTTTTCTTCCTAAGCCCTAACGTTTGATTATTTTATGATTCAATTTTGTTTTTATATTTGTGCGCGGATTATATTATATATCTCTTCCACTCAGTGTGGTTTCAATCAAATATATATCAGTGTTTTGCTTTTTAAGGGTAGATTTGTGGTCAGTGTAAGTTCTCATAAAAGCAATAAGACCCTCTAGCCGATACAATACCATATTCCCTATCTAATATATCAACCAACTTTATGAGTGAATCCGTATCCTGCCAATCTACTATTGCTGGGCCCACAACAAATAGTAGCAACTGCAACAAGGCAAGGTACGATCTTTGACACATTTTAGTGTCCTTCGAATATCGACTTTATAGAGCAGTAATAGGTTTGGCGTAATCCAACATTTCGTCAAAATATAGGTTATAGGCAAGCCTTGCTGGACCCTCCCTAGCTCCTTTTATCCCCAACGGTTCATCACTATTCAAACAAGCTTTATAGTCAAGAGGAGCAGTGCTGTTACGACGCATCTGGAATTGACCATTAGCGCCATAATAGAAGTTGTCTTCACGGTACAACAAGCTCATATGAGAGAAGTTACTGATGCGTTTTGACGGTACGCGACTATCAAATGGCTAGCCAATTGCTATCGCTGAGTTATACACATGCCTCACCTCAATAAGAGATTGACTATCGGCATACCTTTATTGAACCAACGCAGTGCAAAAAAAAGCGCTCCTAAATAGGAGCACTTTTTGTTTTTTGATACTTCCTGTATCCGTAGACAAGTCCAATCTGTAGTACCTTCACTGAAAGCCAGATCATCGATATCTCCAGTTTTGTATCAACTTAAATCTAGCACACAATCTTCAAGCTTTTCTGAGATACAACCGAGATAAAGAACTTAGTGCCACTCCATCTCACCACTTAGCACCTTGGCACCCAGTTCTAGGTCGCCTTCTGTTGCCTTAAATTGTGGGTATGCTTTCTTCATGTGATCACTGATATCAATAGACGTTGGATTACTTGTGCTTACCAGTGCCTTTTCAATGTCTGCCACATAATCCACCGTAAATTGAACACCGTTAGTGCCCGTTGGCATTTCACCTAAGTAGTGGCCTGGAATAACAACTTCAGGCTCAAGTGCCTTCATGCGTTCTAAAGATTGTGACCACTGGCTACGAATCTCTTTCGATGCAGTATCAGCCATCCATACATGCACTCCACTGTATACCGACACGCCACCAAACACCGTTTGTTCTGATGGCACCCACAAGTAAGCTTGGTGTGTGTTGATTTCTTTTACTTCGATAGTTTCGCCTTCTAGGCTGAGTGTTGTGTCGTTCAATACCGTCGGAACAATCACTTTAGATGGCGCACTGTCATCCAAGATTGGGCCCCAATATGCCAACTTCGCGTCTTTAGTGCGCTTAATGTGTGCAACTACCGCTTCGCTAGCGACAACATCTACGTGAGGAAATGCCGAAACTAACGGTTCCAAACCAAAGTAAAAATCCGGATCGCCACTGCTGATGTAAATCATTGATAGCTCTTTACCAGTAGCTTTAATTTGTTCAACCAACTTTTCTCCATCTGCGACACTAAACTGAGCATCGAACAGAATCACTTCCTTTTCACCTGAGACTAAGACTGAACTTGCTGGAAATATCGCATTTTCACCGGGATTATAGTGAGTGATCGTTAAATCCCCCGCAGACACTGCACTTGATGCCGCCAGTATGGTTCCTAGACTCATCGTTCTTAACAGCGCGGTTTTTGATAAAAGGATCTTAGATAACTTTGTCATAGTTTTATTCCGTAATTTAAAACTGAATATCGGTCAGCTCATTGAGTATGTGAACATCTTATTTGATTGAATTTAGATTAAATAGGCATCATATTGACTTTCACTGTTGCACTTTTCGAACATATCGTAGTTTTCAGAGACATTGATTTCAGAGATACTGGTTTATAAACAAGTAATCAGACCAATTAGATTCTTTAGGCGGAACAACAATGGATAAACTTGAAGCAATGAATGTCTTTGTCACCATAGTCGAACGTGGCAGTTTGAGTGCAGCGGCAGAGCACCTTGATCTTTCTCGGACCAAGGTTACGCGCTATTTGGGAGAACTGGAAAGCTGGATGGACACACGCTTGCTTCATCGAACGACTCGTAGACTGAGTTTAACCAGCGCCGGAAAAGAGACACTAGAAGTCGCCAGAGAGCTACTGACCCTTGAGGCATCATTAGCGGGAATCAGAAACCAAAATCGAGAAGACTTGAAAGGGCAACTTCGAATCACCGCGAGCTACTCCATTGTCGATAGTTTCTTGATGGATGCAATCAACCGATTTATTACCAAATGGCCAGAGGTTTCTATCGATGTTATTTCTACCGACCAAACCGTTAATCTCGTTGAGTCACGTATCGATTTGGCCATTCGAATCACTAACGAACTGACACCCAATATTGTCGCTAAACAGCTAGGTGAATGTCGCTCCGTGATATGTGCCTCGCCGCAGTATTTGCAAAAAAAGGGAACACCAGCAAACGCACAAGATTTAGCTCATCACAATTGTCTATCGTTCAGTTACTTTGGTCGAACAGCTTGGACGTTCCATGGTCCTAACGGTTCTGAATCAGTACCAATCAAAGGGAATATCAGTGCCAACACATCTGAAGTATTATTGTCGGCCACACTAAAGGGTAATGGAATCAGCATGTTACCCTTCCCTTCTGTCGAGGCCTTAGTGCGTCAAGGCCAATTAGTACAGCTATTGCCAGAGTGGAAACCAAAAATACTTGGTGTGCATGCTATTTATGGAACACGTAAACAAGTAACACCATTGTTAAGAGCTTTTATCGATCACTTATCCAGTGAAATGGAACAATCTAAAAACTGGTAGGCTGCCTACGTTATTAATATAACTGATGACTAATTAGAATTATTAATTTTACTTATAACCAGCTAAATCCTATCGTGGTGACATGATTCAAAGCACATCAAAGTTCATCTATACCCATAAGGAAAGAGATTATGACCGCCATTACCGATTTAGATATTCTGCTGAAATCGATGTCACCAGAGCTCATTGAAGGTAGCTATGTTTTTTGTACTGTTGACGGAGTGTTAGCTGACTATGTTGAGTTAAACCCGATCTCAACTTTTCGCGAAAAAGAAGGCTTAACGTTGGTATTAACTGAAGACGCTGCGACTCAAGCTCAACTCAATTTTGAAGGCGTGTTTAGCCTTATTACTTTATCCGTACACTCTAGCCTTGAAGCAGTTGGCTTAACGGCTGCTTTTGCTACCAAGCTTGGTTCATATGGTATTAGTGCCAACGTTATTGCGGGTTACTATCACGACCATATCTTCGTTCAAAAAGACAAAGCGGATGCGGCAATGAGCGCACTTAGAGAGTTTTCAGAAGCAGAATAAAGCTTGAGCAAACAATTAAGATACAAAAAAAGCGACGTAATATACGTCGCTTTGGCGCGTTGCTAACCACTCGTTCACCGATCAGGCATCAGCGAACAAAGCGATTAAGCAAGCTTAAACGTTGCTACTTTGTCACTTAGGCCAGCAGCTTGGTTCTTAAGTTCGTTAGACTCAGCCAAACTGTCTTGTGCACCCACAACCAAGTGGTCAGTCACATCCTTGATGGTCGTTATGTTTTGAGTAATCTCACCCGTCACGTGTGTTTGTTCTTCCGCTGCGGTTGCAATTTGCGTCGCCATATCGCTTATCAAAGCTACAGCCGTGTTGATCTCTTCCAGGGCATGCGAAGCTCTATCGGCATCTTCTACTGAATGCAATGCGAGCTTAGAACTACTCTCCATTAGTTCAACGGCTTGGCCTGTAGTTTTTTGCAGAATATCAATCGTCGATTTAATCTCTTCAGTCGAAGAATGAGTACGCTGCGAAAGCACCCGCACTTCATCAGCTACGACCGCAAAACCACGCCCTTGTTCACCAGCGCGAGCCGCTTCAATCGCAGCATTCAAAGCAAGTAAGTTGGTTTGTTCGGCAATGCCTTGGATCGTTGCCAATACCGTCGAGATCTCTTGAGCATGTTTGTTCAGTTCACTGATTACATTACCCGCTTCGTTCACCTCATTAGCTAAGTTATTGATCGAACCTTTGGTGTCGACTACCAGAGCGTGACCACTGTTGGTGCTCGTCGCTGAGTCTTGCGCTGCTTTTGCGGTTTGTTCTGCGTGTGAGGCAATCTCTTGCGTTGCACTAGCCATTTCTGTCACAGCTGTCGCGACCATCGTGATTTCTTGCTGTTGGTGATTGAGCTCGTTCACCGAACGGTTCGCACGCTGAGTACTTTGCTCTGATTGGCTGTTGAGTTGTTCTGATTGACCACGAATATGACCAATCAACTGCTGTAAACTACCAACAAACGTATTGAAGTTATTGGCTAACTCGCCGACTTCGTCTTGGTTTTCAACATGAATACGCTGAGTTAAATCACCACTACCATTGGCAATTTGTGCCAAGGCTTTCGAAACATGGTTAAGTGGACGGAATAGAATCGTACACAACAGGTTAAACAACACAGTACATACAATAACAACCAGTAACGTCACCAAAACTTGCCCCATCACTGCATCAAACAGTGGCGCTACCAACGAATTATGGTTCACCACGCTAACCGTAATCAGGTTGGTTCCCTCAATCGCGCTTGCATAAAGCACGTAATCAGTGCCATTCAACTCAATACTTATATCTTTTCTACTCGCTAGCGCTTTTTGTACATCCGAAAAGTCCAATCCTAGCGAGCTAATATCTTTGTTCAGTAACTTAGTGTCTGGGTGAGTGTAGACCGTGCCCTTGTTGGTCGCGATAAACATATACCCTTCACCAGGAAGAATCACTTTTTCAAGGCTGTTAAGAATGTCGGTAATCTCAACATCTGCACCTAACACCACTTGTTGACCATGCAATTGCATTGCGGTTCCTAGTGAAACAACATTAGCGCCCGTCGCAGCGGCCACCGTTGGATTGTCCATGAAGACTTTACTTGGGTTCGCTACCGCGTTTGTGTACCAACCCCATTGACGAGGGTCATCATTACCCGGTGGCAGTACCACTCCGTTCGCGTTCTTTTGTGAGCCATCCGGAAAGGCCAAGAACACATTATCAAAAGATGCGGAATCACGAACTTGTTTAAGGTGAGTTACCAAACTTTCTTGTTTTGATTCTTTCGAAAGAGAAGTCAGCGCGCGCTCTTTAGATAAGATCCAATCCGAAACATATTGATTGTAAGATGCCGACGTGCCTTCTAAACGTTGTGCAACTTCAACATCAAGTCGTTGTAATGAAGCACGAAAAGATAGAGCTTCGACCAAAATCCCCCCCAGGATGATGGCCATGCTAGCTGAGATCGCTAACTTATTCTTAAGCGAGAGTTTCTTGAACATAGGAAACCTATAATGTGGAAGTAAAAAAACGTGGCGAACAAATTGGTTGCCAAAACGGTTGCAAGCTGAATATATTTTACGCTTTAAAATAAATAATGAAACCGACGACAGGTTGTATTATTGATATGTGTGAACGATGACAGCCTTTGCAAGTGGCTTGCGCTGCTTCCAGCCCTGATCCCGCTAACGATACATCACGACTTTGACTGCCTCGGTAGAGTTTCTGAAAACCCTGATCCATTTGCCCAAGTAGTCGATTGAATTTCTCCGGTTGGTTCCAAACACTCTCTTTTTCTTGACTGCCCAACGGAAACAACGTCAATAACGCTTGGCTATGCGTTGTTAGCTTTAAACTGGTTTATTCCAGCGTCTGCTAATTTGTATCGTTACCATCCAAAGTGTCATTGGCTTTCTTAACTAAGGTTTCAACCTGTGTAAAAGCGTATTGGCGGTGTTCAATCTAGAGCAGAAGAACGAACCAATAAATGAAGCGCTTAATAAACAGCAAACCACTCGTTGGTTAAGCCATGTAATTGCGAATGATGCAGCAAGGGCATTTAACACAGAACTCAAGAAACATGGATTAACCATCGCTCTTTGAATACTGATCTAACCGACAATGGGCGTGCGATCCAAGAAGGTCTATTACCGTTCCCTGCTCAGATCCATCGACAATACCTAAGTGTATTAGAACCCGGGAACAACAAGAGATGAGTCGTTTACTGAAAATAGTCTCGCGAATGTAGTGTGACTAACCAAAATCCAAAGTCAACAATAGCCGCGTCTCGTCTGGAGCAGTGACTGGTGACCGATGGACAAGGCCAGCGTTTTCGTTTCCACCCCAGCGCTCACCCTTTAACAGAGCAACATCGCCACTTGAGAGTTCCTGAATATCAGACTCGTGACTGTACAGCCCTGAAGCTGAATCAGGTTGTCCGTTGCTTCCACGACCTAGCTTTGAGCGATCTACCGCATAGTTCGGCAGCCATTGAGTTGCAGTGCCGTGATAGGTAGTTACTAGGCGACAAGGCACTTGGTCAAAATGGAAGCGTGGACACATCGCTTGATTCAAAACCGCTAAACGTAACCCTACTTCTTCAAGCTCGAACAAACAACAAAACATATCCACCAGCTCCACCATATTACCTAACAGAGCCTTTGAAGCCGTTCCATCTGTCGCAAACTCTAGCTTCTCATAAGCATTCTCTGGTGACAGGTTAATAGATTTACTGAAGTTTGGGTTCAAAGCGATAAATTCACTGATTTCACCCGTTAGTTCTTGATCAAAGTTACGCTGCCAAATCGCGATATTGATATCACTTTGATAGATGTCGGCTAATACAGTTGGCTGCTCAGAAGCACTAGAACCCGCATTGTGACTCGCTTGAACTTTGATACTTACGGCTGAACTAATGTTGGGTGGCTGATTGCTATTGCTTGCCAAAGGCTTCGTTAAAACGGCATTCATTACGTAATCTCCTTGCGCATTCTTTTCGCCTCACTCTTACTTTTATCATTAATATCTAAATGTAAGAGTGAAATTATAGATATGTTATAACATAACAAATGGTATACGAACAACTAGCAGATCATGGTTCCAATAATATGGCGATGTACTCACTTACCTAGGGTAATTTGTTGCACGCTGGTCTAAGCTTTTATTTATCTTTCTTTTCAAAAAGATATTCAAAAAGCAAACTGGTTTATAACGTTAGACTGGTAAATTCAGCAACTTGGTGACCCAACTATGAAAAAACTAATCTCTACGCTCGGTCTCTTTTATGCCGTTATCTCCGCTCAATCTTTCGCGGAAAGCGGCTACACGTTAGATTCAGAATTATCAAATATCACCTTCGCAACCATTAAAAAGCAGTTTGTTGTTGAGCCCGCGTCGATCAAAGCGTCATCAGGAGGGCTCACAAAAGATGGCCAGTTTGCTATAATGTTGGACCTAAAGAGCCTAAGCACTGGCATAGCGATTCGTGACCAAAGACTCAATGAACTCTACTTTGAATCCATGACTTTCCCTGAGGTGAAGATAGCCGGGAAAATTGACCCATCAATACTTTCTAGCGATCCGCAAAACACGACCATCTCAGCCGAAGTCACTTTACATGGTATGACAAAGAAAATTGATTTCCCTGTTGTTGTAATTCCGACGGACGGTTTTGTTATGGTCAATTCTGCTTCTACCATCATTGTAAACGGCGCTGATTTTGGAATATCGACAGATAACCTAAACAAGCTTTCAGCGACGGTTGGCGGATTAGCCCTTTCAGACAAGATCCCATTAAGTTTCAATCTTATCTTCGAGAAATAGTTTTTTACCCCCCCCCCTTAGCTCCCCTTCAGTCAGTCACACTCACTTATTTTTGTGATTGGCATTTGAAGGGGAAACATTCAGTTATTCTCAATGTCTATAAAATTCAAAACTGAACACATATAAACCAAACATGAGTCGAATTACTCGGAACAGTCGACAAAATAAGACATACTAAAACCATCATTTAAAAGAAGTAACCAATAGCGTATGAATTCGATCAACCTCAGCAAACCGTTCACCCTTTCCAACGGCCAAATCATCAAAAATCGACTCTTCAAATCAGCGATGAGTGAACAACTTGGCGACAAACAGCATAACCCTAAGACTGGTTTAACAACCCTTTATCAGCGTTGGGCTGAAGGTGGCATCGGTTTATCCATGACAGGTAACGTGATGGTTGATAGAAATGCACTTGGTGAACCTAGCAACGTCGTCTTGGACGAGCAAAGTGACCTCACCATCTTTCGTGATTGGGCTAGTGCCGGAAAGCAAAACGACTCTCAGATATGGATGCAGCTAAACCATCCTGGTAAACAGATCCCTAAATTCCTTTGTGACCAGCCTGTCGCCCCTTCAGCTATCTCTTTAGAACGCGGATTAGAAAAAGGCTTTAACACCCCACGAGCACTAACAGACTCAGAAATACATGAAGTAATTAATAAGTTTGCCTTAAGCGCAAAATTGGCAAAACAGGCAGGATTTACTGGCGTGCAAATTCATGGTGCTCATGGTTACCTTGTGAGTCAATTCTTATCCTCAAGACACAATCAACGCGACGATAAATGGGGTGGTTCATTAGGGAACCGACTCAGATTCGTGCTCGAAGTCTACCGTGCGATCCGTAAAGAAGTAGGTAATGACTTTCCTGTGGGGATTAAGCTCAACAGTGCTGATTTCATGAAAGGTGGCTTCACTGAAGAAGAGTCGATGCAAGTTGTACAAACGCTCAGTAGCGACGGTATCGACTTAATTGAAATATCCGGTGGCACATATGAAAGCCCTTCGATGATGGGATCTAAAAATAAAACCCCACCTTTAAAGGCAAGTACATTGAAGCGCGAGGCCTACTTTATGGATTACATGATGAAGGTGAGAAAGCTTGTAGATACACCTTTGGTGGTCACTGGTGGCTTTCGAACAGCACCAGCAATGAACGACGCGTTACAAACCTTTGCGACTGACTTTATTGGAATTGCACGAACCATGGCGGTTGACCCAGACTTCCCCAATCGATTGATAAAAGATCCAAACCACGGCATGCCGTTAACTGTGCCAACGACAGGCAAGCCAACACTAGATAAAATGGCGATGGTTGGACTGGTTTGGTACGAGCATCAAATGTGGCGTATTGCCGCAGGAAAAAATGCAGATCCTCAGTTAAGTGCGCTTAGTGTAGTCATAAAAACGATTCTCAGTGCTGGCTGGCACGCCTTTAAGAAGCGCAGAGCCTAACGAGTTTCTTACCTTAAATTCAAAGACTTAAACAGTAAATGACGTGCTAAATGTCACATGTCGTTACACAGCATGATACCTTAGGGCTTTACATCTTGGGCGAGGTAAACAACAATCCCTGAGAATAAATCCATAACATAATGTATTTAGAAATTATGAGTAACACAGAAAACAAAAAATCTAGCCCTCTTTTCGAAATCGTTTTTAACGTCTTTCTTCCATCATTCATCTTGATGAAATTCAGTGGAGAGGAGCACCTAGGAACAGGTTTAGCACTGCTTGTGGCACTGGCTTTCCCTATCGCTTACGGTGGTATGGAACTAATCCGCAACAAGAAGTTTAATTTCATCGCGGCACTTGGTTTTGTGAGTGTGTTATTAACAGGTGGCATTGGTTTCTTCGAATTGGACACGCGTTGGTTAGCATTAAAAGAAGCGTTAATCCCAGGCATAATTGGTTTAGCGGTTCTTGGTTCTACTTTTACTCGCTATCCGTTCATCCAAAAAGTCATCTTCACGCCAGCACTGCTAAACATCTCTCTCATTGAAGAACGTTTAAAACAGTTCGGCCACCAAGCAAAGTTCGACCGCTGTTTAATGACGTCAAATTACATGTTCGCGAGTACTTTCGCTTTCTCTTCTGCGATGAACTACTTCTTAGCGACGTGGATTGTGACAAGCCCAGCGGGCACAGCCGCTTTTAATGAAGAGCTTGGCAAGCTGACACTTTACAGCTACCCAGCCATTGCAATCCCAAGCATGCTGATGATGTTAGGTATTTTCTACTATATTTGGCGTCAAGTTCGCGTTATGACGTCACTAGAAACAGAACAAATCTTTATTACTAAATAGTTCTGCATTGCAAGCTCAAAATCAAAGCTCAGCACTCTCGCTGGGCTTTTTTATTTCTGCGCCTAGTTTAACTAACTAATTAATCAATTAACTAATAACCCTACTCATTTATAAACAAAGTGCTGACTTATTATTGACTCTCTTAACCCAATAGAAGATAGATGCTCGCCTTTTTCATATCAGTTTAATAACGAGTATTTAAATTACCAATAGCTAAAGAATTACATTCAGTTATAATAAAAGGCGAGTTAACGCTCAATCTTGTTGATTACTTTACAAAACCCTACCCAGACGTTAACACTATTTCAGTCCTTATTGCTAAGATGGAACAAGCTCGGCCTTAAAAATAAGCGCCACTCGTACTCAATAAGGAATATAGAATATGAACAAATCTCAGTTAGTTGATCACATTGCCACTTCAGCAGATATCTCGAAGGAACAAGCAGGTTCAGCGTTAAACGCACTTGTTGAAGGTATTTCTAATACATTGGCTAAGGGTGATGATGTTGCCATCCTAGGTTTTGGTAGTTTCAAAGTTAATTCTCGTGCTGCTCGTACTGGTCGTAACCCACGAACGGGCGAAGAGATTCAAATTTCAGCATCAAAAACGCCTGCATTTAAAGCAGGTAAAGCACTAAAAGAGTCATGTAACGCTTAGGGTAAATAATAACTCAAAGCAGAATCCAAGGAAGATTACGATGTCTATAACTAAAGTAAAAGTTCAAGCTAGCCGCAGTAAAAAAGCAGGCAAGTCAACCAAAGCACAAGCCGAAACGCCTAAGACTCGTCAACGTATTGAAGAGCTTCTCGAAGAGCGCGAATTGGCCAAACTGTTAGAGTTATAGTTTGTTATCCTTCTAATGCCACTGCAGCTCTGCAGTGGCATTCTTTTTTAAAAACCTAGCCAGGCTGAATCCTAAATAATCCCTCCCCCAAGCCACTAGTAATAGTGCAGTCATAAGCTTGAAAGTTCTCACTTAATTAAACCCGGTCATTGATAACAAGTAATCGCGCACGATTTGAACACTAAGTAACAGACTCGATTACATTGTCATACATACCCATACGTACCCAACTTTCACTTTTCATTATCATCATCGGCATTAATGTTTATGAGAATAAAAGAAGCAGTTCGGAACGCTAGCGTGTTCAGGCAACGCTTCTTTACTGAGGTGATTATGAATGTAGTTCGTATGGGAATTGACGCTAATGTCCATAAAAATAAAGGCAAATACAAAGCGATAGTGAAGTTTGCAGTTCGAGCGTTATTTTTTTACTCAGACACAAGAAAAATGAATGACAATTTCAGCTCTATCGAGAGAAAGCTTTTATTTAAAAAACAGCCGAACTTCCTATCTAAATTTGTCACACCTTACTTATGTACCGATTTTAGTAAGAAAGAAAAAATTGACATACTATCAAAGCATTATGACTGGTTTGAAGATAAGTTCACCTCAACAGCTCGCCATCAAATATATAACGAGAGACTTAATCTTTTAGAGCTGAAAATTGATGAAAAAGCTTATTTTCTAAACCTAAGTTTTGAGAGAAATGCTAGAAAAGAAGGTGAACTGACCCTTTCCCTAACCGACTCAATCTTCAACAAAATGTACACCATATCATTCACCGTATTTAATAATGATATCTACATTGGCGGAATACAAGGGGGAGTAAACGACAACGGATTTAGCCGCTCGTTCACAAAAGCATTCTATGGTTTGAGACCGAAATCATTCATGGTTGAAACTCTTCGATTATTGGCCACCAGTTTGGAGATTGACCACATTTACGCCGTCAACGAATCTGGGCATGTTTCTAACTCATTACGATACGGCAAGAAGGGTAAAACAATCAGCCTGAAGTACAATTGCTTATGGGAAGAACACGACGGACAACAACACGACAAGTGTTTCTACGCTCTACCACTACAACCTACCAGGAAAGATCTTGAGGCTCTTAAGCGCCAAAAACGAAAACTGTATCGTGAACGTTACGCGTGGTTGGATCAATATGATCAAGATCTGAAAAATGTAATGAGTCAGCACACCCATGGTCCTGTTAATTATGCTCATGCGAGTTAATTTGGCTAACCTCTACTCAACTAGCTAACGCGTATTACCTTCATTAGCGTGCTTTAGTCTAATCACTGCTCTTAGACCAAACGCTCAAACCCGAGGTGACAGCTTCAAACTAACCTCTCCCCTCACCGACTAAGGCGTCTTTCAATAGAATAGAGTCGTCTTAGTCGGCAATGCATCTTCAAATAATCCGAATTTAAAGCGCGCCAAAGTAATCACCGTTATAGGGTTTACAGTCTTTTACATTAGTAAGAGCTAATAAATCAAAGCAAACATTAGACAGTGCTAATTTACACCTTTATAGTATCTAGGTATTTCGAAAACTACTCAATCGCCGGCGATTAGCCAGTCCTGATCATTAGGAAGATACAAGCTCTATGCTCGGCAATTTGTATAGTTAAACTTAGAGACAGTAATAGGTAAACGTATGACTAAAATTGTAATCATCGGAGGCGTAGCTGGCGGTGCTTCAGCTGCTGCACGCGCTCGTCGCCTTAGTGAAGAAGCCGAAATCATAATGTTTGAGCGAGGACCATTCGTCTCTTTTGCCAACTGTGGATTGCCATACCACATAGGTGGCGATATCGAGGATAGAAGCAAACTTCTGTTACAAACACCTGAAAGCTTCTTAGCTCGCTTCAACGTTGACGCACGAGTGATGAACGAAGTTACCTCAATTGATCGCACCAATAAAACCGTTACAGTCAAAAATCTTGTTGATGGTAGCCACTACAGCGAGAGTTACGACTTCTTATTACTCAGCCCAGGAGCCAGTGCCGTCGTTCCTCCCATCTCAGGAATCGATAACCCCCTCACCCATTCGCTACGCAATATTCCAGACATGGACCGCATCATCGAGACAATCCAAATGAATAAGCCTGAGCACGCGACAGTTGTTGGCGGTGGCTTTATCGGCTTGGAAATGATGGAAGCGTTTCATCAGCTTGGGATCAAAACTTCATTGATTGAGATGGCCGATCAAGTAATGACACCAGTAGACCGAGAAATGGCCGGCTTTGCCCATGCGGAGATTCGTGAAAAAGGCATCGACCTAAAACTCGGCGTCGCACTTGAATCTGTGAAATATATACCTAACGAACACATCGCAAGCTTTGATTCAGGCGAGAGCGAGAAGCACCAACACCTAGAGGGTGAATTAGAATTAACACTTAATAACGGTGAAACTCTCACAACCGATATTTTGATCATGGCTATTGGTGTACGTCCAGAAACAAAATTGGCGCAAGAAGCAGGCCTTCAACTAGGCGCTTTTGGTGGTATTTACACTAACGAATTTATGCAAACGAGCGATCCTTCAATTTACTCGGTCGGCGATGCAATAGAAGACAAAGACTTTGTAACAGGAGAGCAAACGCTCGTCCCATTAGCAGGCCCTGCCAACCGTCAAGGTCGAATGGCGGCAGACAACATGCTTGGTCGCCAAGAAGCTTATCAAGGCACTCAGGGGACCGCAATTTGTAAGATTTTTGACCTTGCAGTCGCTTCAACAGGTAAAAATGAGAAGCAACTAAAACAATCAGGAATCAGTTACGAAAAAGTATACGTCCATACAGCAAGCCATGCGAGCTACTACCCCGGCGCACAAGTTGTCTCGTTCAAGATGTTATTCGCTCCTAAGACAGGGAAAATACTGGGTGCGCAAGCCGTCGGTAAAGATGGCGTTGATAAGCGCATTGATGTTATGGCAGTAGCTCAACGTGCAGGTATGACCGTTGATCAACTTCAACACCTAGAATTAACCTATGCACCACCTTACGGGAGTGCTAAGGACGTGATTAACCAAGCCGCATTTGTTGCCAACAATATTATTAAAGGTGACGCGACACCTATTCATTTCGATGAGATTGAAACATTAAGCGACAACCAACTCCTACTCGATGTTCGTAACCCTGGCGAACTAGAAAATGGTGGCTTTATTGAAGGAGCAATCAACATTCCAGTCGACCAACTGCGTCATCGAATGAGTGAGCTTCCAATAGACAAAGAGATTGTAATCTACTGCCAAGTAGGGTTACGTGGTAACGTAGCTTATCGCCAACTCGTCAACAACGGCTTTAAAGCACGTAACTTAATCGGTGGTTATAGAACACTCATGTATGCAAAAGCTTAAGGACTAATACTTAGTCGCCGGTAATGGTTCGCGGACACTTACCGGCTAATTGCTAATTGCTAATTGCTAATTGCTAAGAGTAAGTCGACCATAAATAGATGTGAGTAGTTTATAGTAAACATTGAAAACAGAGCTTGGCATTTGAGTAAGTGCCAAGCTCTATTATTATTCGTAGGAGTCAATAAAAGATTGCAGTGCTTGCTAATCGACAATCTCTAACCCTTGCAAGCCCAAATCATAATAATAAATGGAAAATTCGAAATTCATCGTAATAAGTTCAACGGTTTCTCGCACACTCAATCCCCAACTATCTCTTCATTAATGAAAAGTGTCACTTCCAAAAACGAAACTTTAGCTTACTGGTTTTTGGCTGATATCGCGTTGACGAGCGGGTTTGAGAAGCGCATTCTTTAATTTCGAACAGAACAAGTTTTAACCTCGCGAGAGTGTGATTAAGTCATCCTTTGTTTTGTATAACGCATCTAATTGAACGGCAGGTCACATGAATAAAATTGTTATGTTAGTAATGGGGCTCTTTTTTACCAGTCGATTGTTTGCGAGTATTGTGCCGCATGTTAGTCAATTAGAACATGATGCACCTATCCTTATTCGTTCAGCATTGATTGTTGGTGTTGCGGCTTATGCCGTCTGGACTGCATTTAAATACTTTAAAAAGAACAAAGCTTCTGGCTCAGAACTGTAGAAATAAAAACTTAGAAAGCTTTGTAGTACTTAGCAGGTTTCGATTACTGATCCGCAAAATAGTCGACCAATATTTTACGCCACTTTCGCGACTCACGAATTTTCAAATCGCCCATTGGTTCTGCCGTGATCAATCATATATTTGAGCACTACATCATCAGCGACGATGGCTTCAACCTCGCCGTCCTCTAAAGCCGCTAACAACCTTGGCATATCTACATAACTCTTGTGTCGGATTTCAAAGCCGGTGAGCATCAAAGAAGAAGTTGTTGCGACTTTTTCCCCTACTTCTACGTTCACAAGATCATTAGAACTTAGGTTCGATGACTAAAGTGACGACATGAACTGACTTTTTGCCGATGAACATAACTTGCCACCTTGAGTAATCTGACTCTCTAAAAAGTAAATATTGCGTTTACTTTTTACCCATTGAGCGCGGATCTCTAACTCTTGGCCAATCAAAATTGGATGATGGAAACGAGACGTCAAGCTGACCGTCATAGCGGTGATATTATTTTGGAACAAGCAGTGCAACATGGTGGCATCGTGTAACGCGGTAACAATGCCGCCCTGCATAATGCCATCATAGCCCTCAGCTTTATCTGTTGGTACAATCTTGGCTAAGGCTTCATGCTTAGCTAAGTTCTCGTTATTGCTAGCAACTTCAAAGCAAATCGGGCTATCTGAAAAGAAGCCTTGGCTGCATACTTGGCAGCGGCGATGGTTGTGAGGAATGAAAACTTTCATACTTATCCTTATTCCTTTTACCCTTAGATTTCTAGAGATTGATATGGCTCGACCAAAAAAACATCGACAGTTATGTACTCGTGCGGCTTACTCTTGTTTTAAGCCTAATGGCGTCCCTATGGACGAGCTTCATCAAGAAGAGCTGCTATTAGAAGAGTTGGAAGCGCTACGCTTGGCTGATCAAGAAGGCCTAAGCCAGCTTGAAGCCGCCGAGCAGATGCAGGTGTCTCGCCAAACGTTCGGTAACATCATTAAACGTGCACGAGCCAAGGTTGCTAAATGCATCGTCAACGGCCACGCGTTAGTCATTCAAAACTCTTAACTGACACCCTAGCCTTAACTCTAGATCCCACTCTCACTGCTGGATACCGAACTCGTCACTGAGCGATTCAACTATCTGATTTAGCTGTTTAGCTGTTTATCTGTTTATCTATTGACTTAGCTATATGGCGGCTTGTTTGAGCTCTCTAGCTTGAGGGTTCTGAGATCTGATACAGCTTACGGCTATGTTCCTCACACACCTCTTTGCAATTGCATTCACGCTCAATATCGATCTGCGCTAGCCCCCCGCAGCTGCCTTTGATTGGCTGGCGTGAAAAAAACACACCGATCGCCATCAACGCCACGATTCCGACAAAGCCTAATAATGTTAGTAGGAATGTCATTTACGGAACCCTCGAATAGCCCCCAATTTGTGGGGTCGTGACATGAAAATTGCGCCGTCTCTCCTACGCTCTTTCTTACCACACCCATGATTGCGAGGCTCTCGACCGTAATCTAAATCGGTCACTTCTTGTAGGTGATCAAAATCTAATGCTTCGATTTCAACCTTTCCTGTCGAGGCTAACACTTTAATATCGTTTTTAAACAAGTGCGCCAGCATCCTTTTTCCTATGTGACGGACAACAACTGCTTGCACGCCGTAAGAGTGGATCACTGAAATCCATTGCTTCTTTTTATTACAAGATGAGTCGGATTCAACCAAAGAAACAACCTGCTTTATTTGTCGTTGGTCATCCACAATCGCTATCTGTGGTGAACGAGCAAAATGATTGCCGACATGGAGATTAAGACAAGGTACTGCGTATAACATGGTAACTCCCTGTTATTGGTGATCAGGCATTCAGTATATTCCTCATTATTAGCATATGCCAATAACTATAGTGTGAAAAATTAGATTTACAGAATAGAGAAATAGCACTTTCAGCAAGAACTATAGAGTAGACGGAGCTACAAGGTAGCTTGGAAAAGAAAAGTTTATTGAGACGAAAAGATTCATAGAAACAGAAAGGTTTATGAGAAAGACGTTACCCGCCAACGCTCTAAGGTCTATGGCTCTACCTTTGAGATAAACCATTGTTGTCACAGGTGTTGTTTTTAATGTGCTTCTTATCCTCTTTCAAAGTGAATAAATGCTTAAATTGTTATATTATAACATCACAACAAATAACCGTCTGTCTTCATGAAACTGTTCTCTACTCTAATCAATGTATTCGATCGCCTCTCTTTGGGCTGTGTAAGCCGCTTTTCGATGTGTTTTCATTTTCTAAAATGCTTACCTCTTGGCATTGCATTGCTATCTTTTGCTCCAAACCTATATGCCCACCCTCACTCCTGGGTTGAAATGAAGACCCACATCGAAGGTGAGAATGGCCTAATAACTGGCCTGTCGATGGAATGGTCGTTTGATGCTATGACGTCGATGTATATGTTAGATGGTGAAGACGTATCTCCAGACAAAGAAGAAGAAACGTTCAAAAACCTGGCAGCATCCGTTATCGAAAACATGATGTACGAGCACTACTTCACCTACTTCTATGACAATGAAGAGCCAATCAAATATCAAGTAGCAGAGCATGCCAAATTTGAACGTGACAAAGCCAAAATGGTGCTCACTTTTGACCTACCGCTTGCCAAACCAAAACCGGTGACAAGAGACACACTTCGTGTATTGATCTTTGACCCTAGCTACTTTGTCGATATGTCGTGGTTATCTAAGGGGGATGTGACCTTATCGCCAGAACTCGCGAGACAATGTCAGTTAGAACTCGTTGAGCCTAACCCGACTCCAGAACAAATGAGCTATGCGATGTCTTTGCCAACCGATGCGGATCCAGATAACACGCTCGGCCAACTGTTTACTCAATCGGTCAAGCTTCATTGTGCTGCGCTTCCCACTTCCTAACCGCAGCGACTCGTTTGAGCTATTAAACGTCTTAACTCAAACGAGTTAAACCTGCCAAATTAACGAAAATAGTAATCTCTAATTCAGGTTCTTGTTATATGAAGAAAAATCAATTCAAAGCCAACCATGCCCTCATTGGTATCGGTGCATTATTATTTGTTGCTGTTGGCGCGTATCAATTATGGTCGATGTGGCCATCACTCGTTATCACCAGTATCCAATGGCAAAGAGAGGTCAATTCAGAACTTGCAGACCTACTCTACCAAACCAAGTCAAACCCTTGGGGAGCAGGCTGTTACCTGATTGGATTCAGTTTTATCTATGGAATGCTGCACTCTTTGGGGCCTGGCCATGGCAAAGTCATCGTTTCAACATACTTAGCCACTCACCCAACCAAAGCAAAAGCCAGCTTGATTCTTACGGTGGTCTCCGCTTTGTTACAAGCACTGGTCGCTGTCTTATTAGTCAGCGTTTTGTTGTGGGGCTTTAATGCTTCAATGCGAGTAGTGAACGACAAAGCCAACCTATTTGTTTCATTGAGCTTTGCCTTAGTGGCCGTGGTGGGTACATTGATCTGCTGGAAAGCTCTGAAAAACATCTACTCAACGGTGCGCAAACCAAAGTTGAAAGTGAAGACCATCACCGCATTCGCAACAGATATGCCTTCTCCTATGGCCGCTCGTTCACCGATCTCGACCCAATCACCAATGGCGCGTCGCTCATCAGTATCTGATGGTTCCGCGATGTTGAACCCCATTCGTACAATACAATCAGCAGAACACTCGCACGCAGATCACTCTCATGCCGACTGCGGATGCGGCCACCAGCACGTCGCCGATGCAGACGCGATAAATAAAGCTTCAACGCTCCGTGAATATGCAGGAATCATTATCACCATAGGGGTAAGGCCGTGTACTGGAGCTATTATGGTTCTGCTTTTCGCTAACATGGTCGGCTTGTATTGGATGGGTGTTCTTAGTGCGTTGGCAATGGCGGTTGGTACGGCATTAACAACCTCACTAATTGCAATGATGACGCTAACAGGCAAACATTTGGTGAAACGCTACTTAGCCGCAGGTAACAAGAATAGCAGTGCCTCATTAAAAGTCGCTGGTCATTATTTGCAGCTATTTGGCGGTCTATTACTTATTGTGATTGGACTACTATTAATGAACGGACAAGACAGCGGCATGTCGCCAGTCTTCACCATGTAATTAGTGGAAGCGTTTAATTAATATCCAGTGAATTCTACAATCCTCATACGACAAGGCCTCGCAAACGTGAGGCCTTATTTTTATCTATCACTAACGGTTAAAGAAATCTTTTCTCTTAACGATAAAGTTCGTCGAGTTTTCGTCACTGTGATTTAGTGTAATCAGATAATCGCTTGCGAAAGCAGATCCAATACTTTGGAGTTATATACCCCACCTAGTAATAACATCAATTTAACTTCTCCTTTAACAAACCTATTGACCCAATCGCATTAATAGATAATATAGACGTCTAGGCACCCATATGTCTTTTGGTTAATTAAATGGAGTTATCATGAAAAGCTACAAAAAAATCACCGCATCCCTGTTGGCATTGGCATTCACATTAGGTGTGACAGGATGTGGAAAAAAAGACGAGGCAGTCATCAAGATTGGTGCAACAGTAGGTCCACACGCACAAGTTGTACAGGCCGTCGCTATTGAAGCAGCGAAGCAAGGGATTAACATCGAATTAGTTGAATTCTCAGACTACATCACCCCTAACGCAGCACTGGATGACGGAAGTATCCAACTTAATAGCTACCAACATCAGCCATTTCTCGACAACTTTAACGACAATCATGATAGTAAGTTGGTTTCTATCGGACGTTCAATTTTGATGCGTATGGGCGTTTACTCTAACAAGTACACTTCACTTGACTCTATTCCTGACAACGCAAGAATTGCGATTCCAAACGATCCAACAAATGGCGGACGCGGACTATTACTATTAGAAGATGCAGGGCTTATTTCACTGAGAGAAAACGTTGGATTCAATGCATCTCTAACCGATATTGTCTCCAATCCAAAGAATATTCGATTTGTCGAAGTTGATGCCGCACAGTTGCCCCGCTCTCTTGACGATGTAGACGCTGCAGCTATTACTATGAACTACGTGATGTCTGCAGGGTTAGATCCTAAGAAACAAGGTATCTACTTAGAGAAGAAAGACGCACCTTTAGCTGTGATGGTTGTTGCGGCGCGAGAAGAAGACAAAAATAATGAAGTCTATAAAAAGATCATTTCGATTTATCACTCTCAAGAGATCAATGACTTTTTGAACAGCACCTTCAAAGGCACCATAGAAGCGGCAAATTAAGCTAAAAGAATAACCTTAGATTTGGCGTTGTATGTGAAGCAATTAAGCAACGTCCTGATCTTAAGTTTATCGGCTGTTATTACGAAACTAAGCTATTGAATACTTTAATTCGTAATCCTAAACTCGTTATGGCTTGCTAACCTAGTTCGTTCCCAATAATTTGTTAGAGATCGGTTTTTGTTAGAGATCGGTTTTTGCAAGATCTGAAATAAAAAGGCCTCGCACATGCGAGGCCTTAGTTTTATCTATCAAACGAAAATACACCCTACTTAACTGGCTTAACCACTTGCATCAGTGTTGTATTGAACGGCTCTGATTAAAGAGACACTGCTAGTTAACTAAAAACGGCTACAAACTAGAAACTGCTATAAGAATGGGGAAGGCGTTTTTCTTCATTCCAACCGGACAACTCAATATTGATCAATAATTTGCGCTTCTCATTACACAGTGAAGCGATATTGATAATAGGTAGCTGGCTGCGAAACTGCGCGGTAAGTATGACCTTTTTACCGTCACTAAGGCCGCTTCGACATTGCGACACAATCGCTTCGGTGTCTAATTGGTGTGCGTTCTCGATAATTTGGGTATCAGCGTTCTCTTGATAGCCATCGATCAGCCAAGATACGGCTGGCACTTCTAAGCTTGTGAGAACGATGACATCTTTTGTTGACATAAGCTCGTGGAGTTCAGTTTGCATAAATCCCCCTCTTAGTTAGCCTGTTGCCTAACCATAAAAATTAACGACCAGCCCATTAAAGTCGGTTACCCAGATTAGCCTGTGCCAAATGGTAGCCTCTATCTATCATCTCTTGTGAGCGATCAAACTCTAAGGTGCCACAGGCATTACGTGGGATCTCAAGCGTAATATCTGCGGGATAAGCGGCCAATTTTTGACGAGCAATGGTTGATTGCATCGCATCAAACGCTTGGTTGGCAATGTCGTAGGCAGCAAAATTGAAGCTCATTTTACTTTTTACACTGCTACCTAGATTATCGATAAAAAGAGTAACCTTCTCATGTAGGTTACTCTGTTTTGTTGGTAGAGAAACCGGTATCACTTCCTGTTGAAGCATCTCAGGTTCACCACCTAAGTTCACAGCCAGAGTAAAGTCTGTCTTATCACTAAAGGTAGGCGCAATCGGTACGGGATTGAGCACTCCTCCATCGATCAGCACTTCACCATTGATGACGTGAGGCGTGAAGAACAATGGCAAAGAGATAGAAGCACGAATAGCATCAAACAAAGAACCCGATTGCAACCAAACCTCTTTTTCATCAGCGACGTTGGCAGCAACTGCGGTATAAGGGATAGGCAGATCTTCAATTGAAATTTCGCCGATCAGCCTACGCAGTGTGTCGATGATCTTGTCCCCTTTGAAGATACCACTTGATTGCCATGAAAAGTCCAACATCATAGCCATATCCGATTGGTCGATACTGGTGACCCACTCTTCAAATTCATCCAACTTACCCGCCGCGTAGACACCACCGATAAGTGCACCAATTGAACAGCCAGAGATGGATTTTATCTGAAAGCCGTGCTCAATTAGCCAGCGGATGATGCCAACGTGAACCAAGCCTCTTGCGCCACCACTGCCAAGTACCAATGAGATCGTTTTTGCCATCGTACTAATCCTTTAATATTTTTATTCAAGACTGGTTCACTCGTTGATTTTCCGATTCGCTAGCCTCAAATGAGTGAATCTTTTCAGTCCATGCGAGTGATAAAGGTTTGCTCGTCATCGACAAAAGCCACATAGTCGCCGTGATAGATAAACACCCGACCACGCCCTTCAACGATACAGGCAAGCTGTGGGTTCAAATCTTCTTCAAGATCTTTACTTTGATACGTGCCGGTATCGGTGATTACACCGCGGAGTGTCGGCAAAAATCCATAGCTGCGCTTGGCTTGATCAATCAGGCTCAATTCACTGGCGGTAGAGAAGTAAGCCGGGATTGGGCCTGCATCTTCGATAAACATCGTTTTCAGTTCTTCAAAAGCTGTAATCACCAGCCAGTCGATGCCATTAACGTGATGGATAAACATTGTTTATAAATACCTAGATTCTCGATAATTCTAATGCGGGGATTCTATCACTATCAGGCGCAGAACGTGGTAGAGATTTGGTTGCTAACGACAAGGCCTTTCCCTGTTTGTCGCCCAATATATTCAGAATAAAACTGGAACAGATATCCATTATCAAATTACCCCAAGAACACAAGAAATCTTGAGTCGATGAATTTTATAAGGGCCTTTAGAGCCGAACGTTTTCTTGTTAAACCTTCGTTTATTGCTCCTTAAAGTAATGGCCTATAAATTAGTTTAAAGCGGAAACATTACTTCCAGAAGGATTTAAGGTTCAGCTTGAAAGGACTTAACGCTCTACTTGAAAAGACTTAAGGCTCTGCTTGAAATGACCTAAAGCAACAAACGCCCGATTGGTCTTGAGTCACTTTACACTCACTCACCAAAATGGTTTTGAGTTCTATACGGGCTCGACGTAAACGTGCCTTAACGGCTGGTAGGCTGAGCTGGTGTTTCTCTGCGTAGTCTTTTTGTGTCATACCATTGAGGTCACATTGTTCTATCACATCACGATCTTGCTCGGTGAGTTTGACCAATACCTGGGGAAGGCAGCGTTGAAGCTGAACCATCGCAGGGGAAATATCCGTGGGCATCACAAATTCTTCGATGTCTACCGAATATATTTTCCGTCTCAGCTGATCAACAAGGTGGTTTCTGGTCATCTTAAACAGCCATGATTTACCGTTCTGCAATGTACAGAAACGCTCGCTATTTCCCATGGCCTTCAGAAACACTTCTTGCATGATGTCTTCCGCTTCGTGCGGATTTTGGGTCTGTTTTAGTAGCCAACCATAAAGGCTAGGTTCCGCATGATTCCACGCATTCATCAAACATTTCATTCTTGAACCTCGATAATCCGTCGCGCATGCTCATTCAAAAAACTCTGCATGCGCGACGCTCTTTCCTTACTTTTACGCTACAACATTTTCCTTGAGTAAATCGCGAACCAGATCAACAGATGGCACCGACCCCGTGTGTTTTAACTCACCATTAATCGCGATACCCGGTGTGCTCATAATGCCAGCTTTCATAATGGCTTCCAAACTGGTGACTTTTTCAATATTGATTTGCTGCCCTAACTCTTGTGCGACCTCGGCAAACCGTTCTGCGGTAACGACGCAGTTCTTACAACCTGAACCATAAACTTGAATGCTTTTCATATCAGACTCCTGTGAGCATTTGCTCTGCTGTGATTAATAGAAGAAATTAAACAACCAACCGGTGATGGAAATCGCCACCAGCAAGTAACCCGCGATTACACCAAGCAATCGGTATTGCATCACTTGTTTGAGCATCATGAACTCTGGCAAGCTCACTGCGACCGCTCCCATACAAAACGCCAGCGTGGTTCCTAGTGGCATACCTTTGTCTATCAAAGACGCCATGATTGGAACTATGCCCGTTGCGTTGGTGTAAATCGGAATCGCACTAAGTGTCGCGAGGGGCACCGTCCACCACTGGCCGTGTGCGAGGTTTTGCTCGAACCAATCCGCCGGAACAAAACCATGAATAAACGCACCAATACCCACACCAACAAAGACCCAAATCCAAATGCGTTTGAAGATGGTACTGGTGTCGTTCACAGCAAATTCATGGCGCTGTTTAAACGTCATTGGGGTTGATTCAATCGCCGTTTGAGGCTGTTCATCTAACTCATTGGCTTTTTGATACGCTTCGGCAAGGAAAGGTTGTAACCAACGGTGGGCTTTAAAAGCATCTAAGACAAAGCCTGCAAAAATGCCAAGCGACATACCAATCACAACGTACATGATGGTGAATTTCAGCCCAAGGACACTGCCAAGCATGATGATCACCACCTCATTGATCAGAGGCGATGTAATAAGAAATGCGATAGTCACACCAATGGGAATACGTGCTGAGACAAAACCCATAAACAGAGGAATAGAACTGCACGAGCAAAACGGTGTAATCGCACCAAATAGCGAGCCAAGGAAGTAACCCACACCGCGGCGCTTACCTTGTAGATATTGTCGAACTTTGTCCACACTCAAACTGGCTCTCAGCGCGGAGATAACGTAAATCAACACGACCAATAAGACTAAGATCTTACTGGTGTCTTCGATAAAGAAATGAACGCCTGTTGCCATTGAAGTACTGGCTTCCAAGTTAAAAATGGAATACGTCAGCCAGTCGGCAAAGTAAGTAAAAACGTCCAACATAGTGGCACCCTCTAAACGATTTACCTCTAACACGTTTGACGTCGCGAAAGGATGCACACTTTTCTAAATTATTTTTGAGTTTTGATTTTTAGGCTCAATTGCAGAACAGGTCCACTCGGCCGTTCGTTGTTGAAAGTGACTTTATTGTTCCTGTAATTAATGGCCTATAAACAAGCGAACTCACCCTCTTTACCGTCTCTCATATTTGCCATCAAACTCTACGACTAATGTCTAACTAACTGAGACTATTTGTTTTTTTTGGTTTGGTATAAGGTACTAACAACTAAATGTTAATGAATTTTTAATAATAAGTTGACACATTGTTTGCGCTTCTGCGTGAGTCAATAACGTTTGTTGGAATAACACGCCTTAGAGTGTGAACGAAAGGAATCAACATGAGCAGTACTTTAGAGTCCGTACATATACAAGCAGATAAGCCTCAAGCCAATGAGGATGAACTCACTTATGAACAACAACACAAACCAAGATCAGAATTTGATTCCCGCGAACAATATTTAGAACATGAATTACAAATCATGTCGCCTAAGCGTTGGCGTCCAAATTTACCGTTTAAAGATTATCGATTCGAGATAGAAGATACTATCCCAGCGATGGCAGCCACGATTGGTAAAGTGGTTATGGTGGGCGCGATTGCTGCTACCTTTGCGGGAGCACTCGGATTAAATGAAGACTTCATTCTAGAAAACGTTCGTTATGAACTCCTCATCGCCTCTGTTTTCATTATTATTTTCTCTGGCTTCCTATTGCCGACCGCGAACCTCGCAGGTACACATGGTCCACTCATTCCTTTAATTCCGATTGTCGTTGCAGCAGGCGGCCACCCTATGGCCTTTGGCTTGTTGATTGGCGCTTTTGGCCTCATCTTAGCCATCAGTAAAGGTGGCAGTATGCTGGCCAACCTCACCAGTAAAGGCGTGTGTGGCGGCTTATTGCTCTACCTTGGCTTTGTTGGAACCGCTTCCCAAGTGAAAAAGCTGTTTGCTTGGGCTGAGGGAATCGGCATGAGCCATATCGCTTTTGTCGTGATCTTCTGCACCATAATTTTGTACGCGCTATTGGAACATTTCCGTAAGCGCTGGTTAGCCGTCCCTCTTAGCTGCTTACTGGGTGGTACGTTAGCATTTGCCATGGGCGCGCCGTTCTCTTTTCAAACCGAGCCAGGTTTACCCAACATGAACCCTATGTATTGGTGGGGAGAAAACACAGGTTGGATGCTAGGCCTACCAACGATTGAACATTTCATGGTGGTATTGCCGTTTGCGATTCTAGCCGTAGCGATGTGGTCACCAGATTTCTTAGGCCATCAAGTATTTCAAAAGATCAGCTACCCAGAACGTACCGAAAAAGTACACATGAACATCGACGACACCATGACCACGGCTTCAATTCGTCAAACGTTCGGCTCTCTACTTGGCGGCACTAACTTTACGTCTTCATGGGGTACTTACATCGTACCGGCGGCGATTGCTAAACGCCCTATTCCTGCTGGCGCTTTGCTCACAGCTCTGTTCTGTATCATCGCCGCTGTTTGGGGTTACCCAATGGATTTAGCTATCTGGCAACCTGTGCTTTGTGTCGCGCTCATTGTTGGGGTATTTGTGCCATTGCTAGAAGCTGGAATGGAAATGACGCGTGAAGGGAAAACCACCCAATCGGCCGCGATTGTCGTGTTCTCTTCAGCACTGGTTAACCCTGCATTTGGTTGGGCTCTCACCATGCTGTTGGATAACTTAGGCTTAGTCGGTTGTAAAGAACGTAGTAGTGAGCTTAGTAAAATGAGCCGTTGGGTGTTGCCTGGAACTATGTTTATTGTGCTAACTGGTGTGATGGCGTTGGTTGGCCTTCTACCGGGGATTCCAGCGATTATCCCGAGCTTTCGCTAGGCTCGATTAATATTGAGTTTCAGTCGGACCACAAAAAGGCCTCGCAATCGCGAGGCCTTGTTTTATCTATCAACGATTACAACTTAAACGCTTTCATCAACGTTATATTGAACGGATCTAGCATCAAAGCCTCTCAAATGAACTTAAACGCTCTCTTTAGATTAACGTTCGAGGGAGAGATCATTCTTTGCTATTGAACATATGGCTATAGTTGTAACGATCGATATTCAGTTACTCCCCCTCTCCCATTAGCTTTTACCTATACTAGCTAGAGATTAGAGATGTAAATGACCAATCTGACACTTACAAAAAATGTAAGTTGTCATCAAACCTTAAACATTAGAGCAAAAACTCAGCTTAGATAGTTCAAGTTTAAATGTTAGCGTAATGTTACATATGCAAACCAACAGTACGAGATATGCAGCACGTAAAACTCTTAAACCGCAACACCTTCGCTGGGCTCGCAGCAACATTAGTTGGGAACGGGATTGGTCGCTTTGCCTACATAGCATTAATGCCTGTGCTCATTCAAAGTGGGTGGTTCTCAAGCGAAGATGCCTCCATACTCGGCGCAGCAACACTGATTGGCTATATATTCGGAGCTCCTGCATCGAGCTTTTTACAAAGATATTATTCAACAGGCACACTCATACGTGCCTCTTTGTTGTTAAGTAGCTTTAGCTATCTTGGTTGTGCCTTAAAATCTGCGCCCTTTGAATGGTTTTTAACGCTTAGAACCATTGCGGGTATATCAGGTGCCGTACTCATGGTACTCGCACCACCCGTGATCACCAGCCTTCACCCGCAAGAAATGAAAGCAAGAATCAGTGGCGTCGTGTTTTCAGGCATTGGTATTGGCGCGATGATTTCAGGAACCATCATACCTTTACTTATCTACCAAAGCGTTGAAAGTGCATGGTTAGGTATGGGAGCGATCGCTTTCGTTGCAACTGTCCTGACGTGGAACGCATGGTCTCTTGAGGTTAAGCCAAACCATTGCGATAAAAGTCCATCGACGTTTAATGCCTTATCTAAGAATGAGCGTATCAGTGTTAGCTGTGTACTTTTAGCCTATACCTTCAACGCTATTGGCTATTTACCTCATACTCTTTTCTGGGTCGACTATATTGTTCGAGAGCTGAAAATGAGTTTTGCGAGTGGTGGTTTTTATTGGGCTGTCTTTGGCATAGGAGCAGCGATTGGGCCAATAGTAACCGGGATACTAGGTGATAAATTTGGACTTAAAAAAGCACTATTAGCGGCGTTTATTTGTAAAGCTGTGGGGGTTGCTCTTCCGCTATTAAGCACCAGCGAAATAGCACTTTTTGCTTCATCTCTGTTGGTAGGTATGTTTACTCCTGGCACCGTAACACTGGTCTCAACTTATACCTTAGAGATCGTTGGGACACAGCTCCATACGAAATCTTGGGGAGCAATGACAATGGCTTTTGCGATATCGCAAGGAATAGTCGGCTTTGTTATGGCTCATTACGCCCCGCAACTCACCAGTTATAACCTCTTATTTATGATCAGCGCGAGTGCACTCATTTTGTCGGTACTCTGCATTACGTTTACATCAACCAAACAACAGACTTTAAACACTGCTCAAATAAATTCTTAGCAAAGGAATCGCTCATGAAACTGTATTTAAACGACACCTCCCCATTCTCCAGAGCAGTGTTAGCCACGGCCTATCTGTGTGATGCTCCAATAGTTCTTGAATGGATCGACCCATGGCAAACGCCCAACACATTGGTCACAATCAATCCATTCAGTACCATTCCGGTTCTAGAAACCAGTGATGAGGTTGCACTCACCGAGAGCTTAACGATCTGCGAGTTTCTCATGCAAGCTTACCCAACTGAAAAACTAGCAGCGACCAAGGCTAGCGACACTCAACGCATGTCGTTATTGGGAGTGAGCAAAACGCTGATGGAAGTGGCCTTTCGGTGCGCTGCACTGAGCCGTTTCGAAGCTGAGCAAAACGAGCTAACGATTAGGGGAAAGGAAGGTATTCAAAGGTGCGTTAAAGCGCTTATCGGGCAGTTGAATAACAATCATGATTTGCTTCACGCTGACTTCTCAACATTGTACCTGCACATAGCATTAGATTACGTTCTATTCAGGCACGCTAGTTTGCTTTCAGCAGAGGAGCACGACATCCTCACGACTGCCTTACACAATTCGCCGTTTAAAGACACATTGGCCAAATTTAACCTAGAGTCGCTTTCAAAAAAACTTAGCTATTGCGAATACAAAAATTCTTAATCACTTTGATCAGTGTTGTGTTGAATGAGTCTAGCAAGGCCTCGTACACGCGAGACCTTAGCTTTTCTATCGAACGGTTAACTGCTCTACTAAACCAAATCAACTCGAGAGCCATTCATCCAATACTTTGGTGAATTTAGGATTAATGAGATAACCGATGGAAGCGTGCGGATTGCTTTTTCCGTTTCGAATATTGAGGTTATAAATCGGGTGGATATCTTTCACTCCGCCGGGTATCAGATCCAGTTTGAGCATATCCTTAAAGTCATTTCTAATTTTGCTGTCATGAGAGATAAAATCATCTTCTGCCGATATGTTTATCCACTGCTGAATATTTAACGGGTACTTCTTCTCATCTTTCAAGCGACTCCCTTTTAGCCTGTCTTTTACGTTTTCATCGCCTAACGGTGACCCGAGCGTGAGCAATAAGTTGACCTTCTTATCCGCACCATAGTCGTGTCTATACTCTCCGTAATGAGACAGCTTCCACAACACGTCATAACTGATCATCGACCCTAGACTGTGCGATACAATCATCACATCATCCTGATTATCAAGCGCTTCCTTCAGTTCAACCATTAGCCGATGCCTAACATCGCTGCCAAAATAGGTATCTTCATACCAATAATGCGCCATATCTGGCGCGACCTTCGTTATAAGTGTCTCAGCCACACCCAGCTTTCCAAATAGCGATGAAAAGGTATCTGCTAGCGCCTCTTTTAGAAAACCAATTTTAGACACCTTGTTATACGTTGTTTTATTGAACTGGCTTGTCTTGTACTTTTTGAGTTCAGACAGCGCTTGTTGTCGACTTGCAGGGTCTTCCGTTGGTTTCTCTAACAATGTGTTCGATAGTTCACCGTAATAGACAAACCGTTTATCGACATCTTTAAAAGCTTGTAATGAACTTGAGTATCCACAATCTCGCTGTAAGCCATGTTCTATAGCCTCGTACCAAAGTGCTTGAAAGGAATCTTTATCGGGCTTTTGAGCGCGACCATGAATGAATATTATTTTCTTAGCCATAGCAGAACGTCCTAAACACATAGTTAAAGTGATTATCAGTAGAAAACACCTACTAGATTCGGTCAGCCCTTACTAATAACAGTGATGCTGATTACATATCTAGGGATGGTTGATAGAGCATTTATATAACTATGAGGCCGCCGTTTAAGGACCATAAACGAATGAACGATGCGATCATTACTCGCAAATTGAAATGAATGTAGCTAGCAAAACCTCCAACGACCAAAAAGGCCTCGCACACGCGAGGCCTTAGTTTCCAATTAAGGGCTACAACCGCCCTACTTGCTTTCAGCAACGTTGTATTGAACTGGTCTGAATGCTCTAGATTTGGGAAGTGGCCTAAATATTTGATGTAATAAATGCTGTAATCCTTGATGTATTCTTGTTCGACCCTAAATCCGTCAACCTCAAAATTTCTTGCTAAAAAGGTAGAAAAGTTTATAGTATTTTTCAGATAAAGTTGAGAATCGATATGTCATTACAGAAAAAACAATCCAAAGTATCACTGAACATCAAAATCTCATCAGACTTAGATGTTCGTCTTAAACGAGCGAGAAAAGCAGCGCGTGAACAGGGCTTAATGTTCAACGTATCTCAAGAAGTTGAAAAGTTTCTTGAGAAGGAAATAAAGAAAGTGGAACGCCAGCTATCAATCGATGAAGAGATTAAGAATAACCTCGAGGATCTTGGTGGGCTTAATATAGATAAAATGATGAAATCAATGGATTAATCAAAACACTAACGTATTGATTAAAATGAATTTAGAAAATGCTAAAGCGTGGAGATGATTATGGGCACAATAATTGGGCTGTTAATTTTGGCTGGTATCAGTGTATTCCTAAAGCGTCAAACGGGACTTCATTTGCATGAGTGGATTGCAAAAAAATATAAAGAATCTCAAGACAAAAAGTAATGGGCTCTCACAGAGTGACAGACTCCATCGATTAGATTTAAAAAACGAAGGCCTCATTCATGCGAAACCCTAGTTTTATTTATAGAGTGATTACAACCGCCCTACTTAACTGTCTTTAATCCATTCGAGTAATGAAGGTTTGCTCGTCATCGGCAAAAGCCACGTAATCACCGTGATAGATAAACACGCGACCACGCCCTTCAACAATACACGCTAACTGCGGGTTCAAGTCTTCTTCAAGATCTTTACTTTGATAGGAGCCGGTGTCAGTGATCACGCCGCGAAGTGTCGGCAAAAAACCATAGCTGCGCTTGGCTTGGTCAATCAGGCTAAGCTCGCTGTTGATAGAGAAGTACGATGGGATTGGGCCAGCTTCTTCGATAAACATCGGCTTCAGTTCTTCAAAGGCGGTAATCACCAGCCAGTCGATGCCGTTTACATGATGGATAAACATAGTGGTTCTCGATATTTCTAATGCGGGGATTCTATTACTATCGAGCAGTGAGCGTGGGAGAAATTGAGTGGCTTAAAGCGGTTATTGTGGCAGGTGATGATGCACTTATCATCCAACAGGAATGGTTTGATCGAATAATAATCCTAACGTCATAAAATACAAGAGTATCATATGCACTCAGGGCGCCACGCTTGAAAAACAATGATCTAAAAAATAGCGGAATATACCTATATTGTAATTAGCGACTGCAGTAATTCACCATTCAAATACCATAAATAGCTTATTCATTGGAAAACCTCGAGACTCGACTAGTCGCATTTAGTCCATTGGACATCGACTCTCCAGTCCTTAGCCATAGAATCATAATATTCAACCGAGTGTGTGCTATTGGCTACTATACTAAACTTTCCTTCAACTTTTTTATGCCAATCTTCGCTAGATGATGAACTAAATAGTTTTCCAAAATACTCAAGTTTTATAAAACTTTCGCAAGTTTGGTCACTATCATTTTCAAACTTAAGAATTATATAGTTATCACCGTTAGTGGTTTCTTCAAGAAACACGGTGTTAGCCCAAACGATATTTGACGCAAAAACAATCAGAATTAGAGTGAATTTTTTTATCATGTTACTTATCTCTTATGACGTAATATTGATGACTATAAACTGACCTGTTTCGCCTCTTTTACCGCTAGCGCCTGGTGGACCTATTTTACCTGGAGGTCGAGAGCCTCTTTTGTAGCCTATGCATTTTTTTCCTGGAGCACCATCACCTCCTTGACCTCCAGTACCGCCTTCACCTCCTTTTCCCGCGACAAAATCTACCGTGTAGTCCAATTCATTTTTCGGGGAAGCTGTATAAAGAACGATATTGTTATTACTACTACCCTTACCCCCAACTCCACCTCTCCCTCCATTTTCCGCTGGCCAACCATCTCCGGAGCTGCACTTTTTTTGGCCAGCGTTTTTTCCTTTTACTCCTGTTGCCCCTTTGGCTCCGTCACCTCCCACAGCCTTGAAGTAAGCCCCATTCATTTTCAATTCCGGAAATGTAAGTGTAAGCGGTGGACTAGGGTAACCATCTTCACCAACTTTATGACCATCTTTGCCTTCAACGATTATTGATGAACCTTCGTCAAAAGTGGCCTCTAAAGCCTCGATTCTCGTATACCCTGCACTATAATCAATAATAAGTACTGAACCCTTCTTCATATGTAGTGATTTTAGCTTTATAGACGTATCTGCATTTACAAAAGAAGAGTTAGACACACCATGTTTAATAGTTAAAGTTTGTTCATCTTGGATAACGATCCCAAAGTCGCTAGAAAAATTAGGGTCAAAGTCAGTTGCTAAGACCATTGGGCTAGCTATTAGCAGTGACACCAAAATTAATTTCATTTAACGCGCTCCCTATCATATGCAACATTTATATTAGTAGAGCAAACGTATAAATTGTAGGTTTGGTAGCTAAATTTATTTTGAAATCTATTTTATTCAATCATTTAACATCATTAGCTAAAGACATCCTTTAAAATTAATACTCAACGCCTGACTGAACCGCTTTCATCAAGGTTGCGTTGAACCGCTGTGGTTGCTCTAATTGGGTAGTTATATGTCGTTCCGATGGCCATAGAGTTAATCGGCGTTCCCACTAATTTAATTTTATTGGCCTAATGGCTAGAAGTATGACCTCAATGATCAAGCTGAAAATTCTTACGTTGGAAGCGTGTTTCACCACCCAATAAAGCCTGCAGCCTATCTTTATTTGGCAACGCCATCATACCTTGACGTTCCGCATTACTTTTATTGCCATGCGCATTGTATTCATACAGAAAACGCCGTGAAAATCCGCTATTAGAAAATAGCTCAATAAGTGCATTTGTTGCGCAGGGTCGAGCACTCCTAAGAACTTCAATTCGTGCTTGTGTATAGCCCGACGAACATGCTGTGGTTTGTCACACTCTTCTTTGTTGCACTGGCGGTGCTAGCAAGTTGATATAAAATCAGTGTATTACATGGGATTATGGTAATTACAGTGCACTTACCCCTGATTCGTGGACTATGTTTGACTCGATATAGCTCAAACATAGTCCACGTTCACTCGCAGGTGAGCTTGGCGTTATAGGTCAACATCATCTAATAAGGAGATTAGCATGAACATGATAAAACTAGTTGCTCTTACCCTCGTTTTGACAGGATGCAACTTTGATAGCAAGGAACCTGATAGACTCAATATTGACACTACTCCAAAAATAGATGAGTCATCAATATCACTTCCTATATCTATTCAGGCTGGTGAAATCCAATCCTTGCTACAAGAAGCAATTAATGAAAACAGCAACGGGAATCAGCTTTTTTTTGAAAGCGGCCGGAAAGTTGGGAATGGAGTTTCTATCCAAACAGATGTAAAGACCCGTGGAAACGTAACTGTATACGCTCGAAATAATAATATTGAAGCTCATTTGCCGCTACTCGTGGATTTACGAGCAGACTGGGAAAAATGTACGCGTATAAATCTTTTGGTCGGTAGTAAACGTGTATGTGTTAAACACCATGAAGATACTAATGCACAATTTACTGTAAAAGCAAAGCTAAGCCCAAGACTCAATAGTGAGTATAAATTAGAGCCAAATATTGACCTTGACTATTCTCTGGATAGAGGGGCGCAGATCAAAGTTGGCCCAATCAAGATAAATTTAGTGTCTAAAACTAGAGAAGCACTAAATAAACAAATGGAAAAATTCAAAGCAAAGCTTGATGCTTCTTTGCAAGGTAAGATTAATGCTAAAGCCCAAGCTCAGAAAGCGTGGGACATGACTCAGAAGCCAATACCATTGATTAAAGACGAAGTTTGGTTATTGAGTGATGTTTCGAGCCTTCATGGCACCCCGCTGTTCACAAGTGACAATGCAGCGCATATAGGTATTGGTATTATGGGGCATTTTTCGATTTATCTCGGGGAACCAGACGATAGTCGTCAAATAAAGCCTCTCCCGGCTCTGGAAACGACCCTGACAACGTCAGGTTTTATATTGAATATTCCCGTGAACGCTGACTATTCAGAGTTAGAAATGCAAGCGAATAAACGTTTGAAAGAATATCAAATCGACTACGAAGGCAATATGGTAACAGTTAAAAAAGTCTCTGTGTTTGGTGCATCTAGCGGCAGGCTAGTTGTTGGTGCAAAAGTTAACCTAAAGTCTTCTGGCGACTGGTTTGGAAGCACTGGTTGGGTATACATCTTAGGCACCCCAGAGTTCAGTCAAAGCAAAAATGAATTAATCGTTACCGATATTGAATACGATGTAAATACTGAGAGTGCAATTCTAGATACAGCTGCATGGGCTGCATCACCTTTCATTAAAGGAAAGATCCAGGAAGCCTTAAAATTTGATATTTCAAAGGATTTAACTAAAGCAAAAAAACTAGCTAACGAGCAGATGAAAGATATATCAATAGAAAATATCGGAAATTTGACAGGAAGCCTTTCTACTTTTGAAATCAATTCAGTTACGGTGCAAAGCAAAGGTGTTCAAGTTACTGCAAAAGCATCCGGTGATATGAGGATAAATCTAACCAATCTATAAGTAATTGGCCATAATCAAGCCCAGGGTTCTAGAGGTTTATAACAATCTTGGTGGGGGCTCAGACACTATTAATGGGTTTATTTCTACCATGTTGCAAACACAACAAGAACTTGAAGTCACTCAAAAGTGGGGGGATAAAAAAGGCCTCGCAATGCGAGGCCTTTGGTTTTTCTATCTATCAGAAGAGATTAGTCGCGAAGTGCTGCGCCAAATTTCTCTGAGATTGAAGCTACGATAGCATCTACTGAACCAGCGATGTCTGCATCTTCAAGTGTGCGCTCTACAGACTGTAGGCTAAGTGCGATTGCTAGGCTCTTCTTACCTTCTTCAACGCCTTGACCAACGTATACGTCGAACAGTTTAGCGCCTGTTAGGAATTCGCCACCAGCAGCGATACACGCTTCTACGATGTCGCCAGAAGCGACTGCTTCGTCAACAACTACTGCGATATCACGACGGTTTGCAGGGAACTTAGATACGGCTACTGCTTCTGGAAGCACGCGAGTGTTGATAGCTGCCCATTCGATTTCGAATACGATAGTACGGCCGTTAAGACCAAACTTGCGCTCTAGTTCTGGGTGAACAGTACCAATGATACCCACTTCTTTACCGTCTACTACGATAGCCGCAGTTTGACCTGGGTGAAGTGCTGGGTGCTTCGCAGCTTTGAAGCTGTATGCGATTTCGTTTGCAGAAAGCTCAAGAACGGCTTCTAGGTCACCTTTAAGATCGAAGAAATCTACAGTGTTAGTTGCAATGTCCCAGTGCTCTTCGCCACGAGTACCAGAGATAACGCCCGCAAGCATCATTTCTTGGCGCATGCCGTTTTCAGCTGTTGCTTCAGGGATGAAACGTAGGCCTGATTCGAATAGACGAACGCGAGACTGTTGACGCTTCTGGTTGTGAACAACTGTGTTTAGAAGACCTTGGATTAGGCCAAGACGCATCGCTGACATGTCCGCAGAGATTGGGAATGGCAGGATTAGCGGCTCAACACCAGGTACAACAAGCTTTTGCTGTTCTGGTTCTACGAAGCTGTATGTGATTGCTTCGTGGTAGCCACGGTCTACAAGAAGGTCACGAACGCGCTTAAGCGGTTGGTTAGCTTCTTTGTGGTCATTCATTTTAAGTGCCGCTTTAGGCGCTTGGTTTGGAATGTTATCGTAACCGTAGATACGACCTACTTCTTCAATTAGGTCTTGCTCGATTGCGATATCAAAACGCCAAGATGGAGACGTTGCCGTCCAACCAGCTTCTGTCGTTTCAACTTCACAACCTAGGCGAGTAAGAATTTCCACTACGTCTGTAGATGGGATTTCGTGACCTAGTAGGCTGTCTAGCTTAGCGCGACGTAGAGCAACTACGTTTGCTTTAGGAAGATCAGCTTCAGATTCGCTGCCGTTTACTGGCGCAACTTCACCACCACAGATTTCAACTAGAAGCTGTGTTGCACGCTCCATTGCTGCTGCTTGAAGTGTTGAATCAACACCACGTTCGAAACGTAGAGAAGAATCGGTGTGAAGGCCGTAAGCACGTGCGCGACCACGGATGTGATCCGGTGCGAAGAATGCAGCTTCAAGAAGTACGTCTGTAGTTTCAGTAGTAACACCTGAATCTTGACCGCCAAAGATGCCAGCGATTGCTAGTGCTTTGTTTTGGTCAGCGATAACAAGTGTGTTGCTGTTTAGTTCAGCTTCGTTGCCATCTAGAAGTGTTAGCTTTTCGCCCTGCTCTGCTAGACGAACCACAATACCGCCTTCGATCTTAGCAAGATCAAATGCGTGCATTGGTTGGCCTTGCTCTAGCATCACGTAGTTTGTGATGTCTACAACTGGGTCGATTGAACGGATACCACAACGGCGCAGTTTTTCTTGCATCCAGATTGGAGATTCCGCTTTCACGTTTACGTTCTTAACCACACGGCCAAGGTAACGTGGACAAGCATCAGCTGCTTTGATTTCAACAGATACTGTGTCTTCAATGCTTGTTACAACAGTTTCAACTGTTGGCTCTGTAACGTCTGCGCGGTTTAGTACGCCAACTTCACGAGCAAGGCCACGGATGCTGAAGCAGTCTGCGCGGTTTGCTGTTAGGTCTACGTCGATAGTTACGTCGTTAAGCTCTAGAAGCTCACGTACGTCCATACCTAGCGTTGTGCCTTCAGGCAGCTCAAGGATGCCGTCTGACTCTACGTCGATACCTAGCTCAGAGAAAGAACAAAGCATGCCGTTCGATGGAACGCCACGTAGTTTTGCTTTCTTGATTTTGAAGTCACCAGGAAGTACTGCGCCAACTGTTGCTACTGCTACCGTTAGGCCAAGACGACAGTTAGATGCACCACATACGATGTCTAAAAGCTCTTTATTACCTTCTGCATCAACAGCGCCGATATCAATTTTTGTAACTTGTAGTTTGTCTGCGTCTGGGTGCTGACCGCACTCAACCACTTTACCTACTTTAACGCCGGTGAATTCACCAGCAACAGGTTCTACATCGTCAACTTCCAAACCAGCCATAGTGATTTGGTGAGCTAGCTCTTCGCTGTTAATTGCAGGTTTAACCCACTCGCGTAGCCAAGATTCACTGAATTTCATAGTTTTGACTGCCCCGGATTACTTGAATTGTTTAAGGAAACGAAGGTCGTTCTCGAAGAACGCACGAAGGTCATTTACGCCGTAACGAAGCATCGTTAGACGCTCTACACCCATACCGAATGCAAAACCAGAGTATTTCTCAGGGTCGATGCCAACAGAGCGAAGTACGTTAGGGTGAACCATGCCACAGCCTAGAACTTCTAGCCATTTGCCATCTTTACGTTTCACGTCAACTTCAGCTGAAGGCTCTGTGAACGGGAAGAATGAAGGACGGAAACGCACTTCAACTTCTTCTTCAAAGAAGTTACAAAGGAAATCGTTAAGAATGCCTTTAAGTTGTGCGAAGTTTACGTTCTCATCAACTAACATACCTTCCACTTGGTGGAACATTGGCGTGTGAGTTTGATCGTAGTCGTTACGGTAAACACGACCCGGAGCAATGAAGCGGAATGGCGGTTTGCCGTTTTCCATCGTACGGATTTGAACACCAGAAGTGTGCGTACGTAGCATTAGATCAGGGTTGAAGAAGAAAGTATCGTGATCAGTACGAGCTGGGTGATCGTCTGCGATATTTAGTGCATCAAAGTTGTGGAATGCATCTTCGATCTCAGGGCCAGACTCAGTGCTAAAGCCAAGCTCACCAAAGAACTGTTCGATACGCTCAACAGTGCGAGTCACTGGGTGAAGACCACCGTTCTCAATGCGACGACCTGGTAGGCTCACATCGATAGTTTCTTCAGCTAGTTTCGCTTCAAGCTCTGCACGTTGAAGTGCGTCTTTGCGAGCTGCGATCGCTTGTTGAACAGCACCTTTCGCTTTGTTGATCTCTTGACCAGCAGTGCGACGCTCTTCAGGTGGAAGTTTACCTAGGCTTTGTAGTTGAAGAGTTAATTCACCCTTCTTACCTAAATACTGAACTCGCACTTCATCAAGTGCGACTAACGAATCTGCTGTATCAATAGCAGTCGTTGCATTAGCAATGATCTCTTCTAGATGTTGCATCATTTCCTCATCTACCAGTTGGTAGTGTCCGTATCGGATGATTAGTTTTTTTAGATAGCTACACATACTAATCAAACACGCAACCAATGCCAAATTGAATCGCTAAAAGAACAAGTTATTGACTAAAAACACGGCAAATTTAACAGGATATTAATGAGGAATAGGAAGAAGTGGAACAATTACTGGTACCACTCCTTAATTTGGAACTGAGCGAAGCGCTCGATTTAAAGTCTCATGAGAACTAAAACTAAGGTGACCTGAGAACTAAAACTAAAGTAACCTGAGCGCTAAAACTGACGTGAGCTATATTTTAAATTTAACGCGAACTATGCTCTCAACTTGAAATAAACCCGTTCTAAATCTGAATCGAACAAACGCGGTTTTTGCCCGCTTTTTTCGCTAAATAAACGGACTCATCAGCTACTTTAATCAATTCATTCATTGTTTCGAATTCTTGGGTCATTTCAGCCACACCGACACTAATGCTACCAAGCCAAGCTTGCTCGCCGGTGTCGACCTGTAATTCAGACACTTTCTGTCGAGTGGTTTCTGCGATGTGCATGCCCCCTTTAAGATCGGTATCGGGGCAGATCACCAAGAACTCATCGCCCCCTAATCGACACACGATATCATCATTGCGAAATGTGTTTTTCAGTTCGTGTGCGAGGGTTTGTAACACCAAATCACCTGCATCGTGTCCGCAAGTGTCATTAATGCGCTTGAAGTGGTCGGCATCAATCATAATGCACACCAAAGGCATACCAAGTTCTTTGGACTCTTGCCAATGCACCGCTAACTGTTTAAAAGCACACCGGCGGTTAGGCAAATTAGTGAGCGAGTCAGTTAAGGAGAGTTCTTCGAGCTTCTTGTTCGCTCGTTTTAGCTCTGCGGTTCTTTCCTCGACTTTGTCTTCGAGTAGCTGGTTGAACCGTAACAACTCTTTATTACGTTCGGAGACTTGCTCAAATAGGCCTTTAAGAGCAGCTAATAGAGGAATGGTTGAAGAATCGTTCTGTTTTCCTTCGGCTTCAAACGCTTGTTTAGGGGTCGCTCCTTCCTCTATCGCGGCCACTTGTCGAGCCATGTTTTGGTCAATACCGAGGATATGATACGCAAGCCAATGAATTAAGAAATCGAGTAGCTGCCGTGCAGACGCCTGATCTTCTTCTAAAATGAAAGCTTGCATGCTGTAGATATCTTGCATAAAAACACGATGCACTTTGATGTGTTCTTCGATGTGAGAGCGATATAAATTACGAGCTCTCATCAAAGATTCTTCTTCTTTAAAGTGAAACTCGGCATAGCTCGTGAGATCGAGTAAAGCAATGCTAATATCTTCGATTGAGATAGTGTTTTCAGACAGCAGATTGCCATAGTGGTTGATAAAACCGACGAGGTATTGATGTTGTTCATCTACGACACCAATGCCTGTTTCGAAGTATCTATTCCAAGTAAATGAATTCATAAATCCCTTAACGCCCAAATCACACTTGTTTACCAGCAGTTACCAGTAGTCAAAAGCGTGCATATGTAGAGGTTATATATACATGTAAAATATAACCATACTACCTGTAGGCCTACCTGATTGCTTACTCCTTTTATAAAAAGACGACTTCGATCTCTACAAATATAAATTAACACTGGGTTTGGGGCGTTCAATTCAACAAGAACACCCCAATAAACCAACATTAACTTAACTTATTGAAAATACTAAAAGTAATATTCCAACGCCATCTCAACAAAATCATCTTTGCGAGCGAAGAACAATAAGTCTTCTGGGGTTTCATTCTCAAACAACCACGCGTTCAACCGCCACTTAAGGTTGTTGTTGATACGACTTGAGGCTTCGAGCTTTGCACTGTAAACATCACTGTTATCTAGATCCTGAGTGATGCCCGTTAACACCTCGGTCCCGTCTTCATCATTTAAGGCGAAACGTGCCCCAAGGAACACGTCGTTTTGACCGACACTCTGCGCATTGTTGCCTCGACTGTCGTACAAGTATTCAGCAATAAAACCGATATCCCAATACGACTCTAGCGCCCCAACCCATGTATACTCAAAGCCTGTTGCTACGCCTGTGTGGTTGTCGTAGCTGTCGCGATAAATGCTTTCAAGCTTCCATAACCAATCACCCATAATCCCCTGAACATCAAGGCCGAAATGCTGCATTTGCGCGTAATAGGGCTTAAGATTATTACCATCAACACGATAATAAGGGTCACGATTGGTACCGCCTAAGTAGCTTAACCCGACATCCCAATCACCATACATTTGGCTATAGCGCAGTGCCACATCAACGTGCTTTTCTTCTCTTGATGATTCATACAGCGCATCGTCTGAAACGGGTACGGGCGTTCTTAACCGACCGTCTTCCCCTGCAAAGGTACGCTCTCGAAAATACGGCAGTAACATGGCATCGATGGTTCCCCAGTCTTTAATCGACGTGAAGTGAACCATTGGCTGACCCAGTTTCGATTCGCCATCGACGGACTCAATCGCATCGGTTTGGTTTACCACGTCCACTAAGTGTGCTGATTCGGTCACACCCCAGAACACTTTGCCAACACCTGCGCGCAGTTCGTAGTCATCCCAGTAGGTAAGGAACAAAGCTTCACGAACGTCACCATGGGTTCGCTCATCGTCTTCGCTGTCTAAGCGATAAAATGGCGTGAAGGTAAAACTGCCATTGCCTTCTTGTTGCTCCCAGTAAAACTCCGGTTGTAACACCAGTGAGCTTTGTCCTTTGTTCTGCCCCTGTAAACCGTCGCTAAAGAACTGCCTGTGTTCAAGGTTAACTTGCCCTGCGAGTTCTGGGGTGACTTGCTCTACGAACTCAGAGCTAAAGCCTGCCGCCACACATGGCAACGACACCTGCATAAGCCCAACTGTCGCTGCCAAGGTTAAAGATAACTGCGTTCCTGTTAACAGAATCCTTTTCATATTCTTGCCTTACTTTGCACGTTTAAGTGTATTTTTCTGAAAGTCCTTATCCTTAAGACCGGTCTGGAACGCTAAATCTGTCGTGGTTAATACAGTACTCTTACCTGTTTGGTGGTTTTGCATCGACATGGTGTGCGCGCGCCAGTACTGGTTTAGGTATTGTTTGTAGTCTTGGAACGATAGAGTTTTCAGCAATGCGCCTTTACGGTCGTAAAACTCCACTTGAACTGGGCGGTAATATTGCTGGTCTAGCCATACTTTTTGCATGGTGTAACCAGAGTTTTTGTCGGTCGGAACTTGCTCTAAAACAAAGGTATCAACACCTTCAATATTGGCGTCTTCGATGTAGTTGAAGGTGTACTTTTCTAACTCAAACGAACTTAGGTCTTCGTAAGCAAATTCACTGCCCATAAACGGGCCAGACTTGTTGCGAGAAGAGATACGCTTTACACGTTTCAATGCCGGCAGATACAACCATTGATCATCCGATTTGGTGATGTGTGAATGGTTTAAAAAAGCCGTGCCTTTTACGTCGCGGGGCTCATCAAATATGGTCAGTCCTTTATCGCCATCGTCGTCAACCTCTAGCGACTTCAATCGCATTAGACGAGAGCTGCTTTCACCTTGTTTATTGCGAAGTAGCATTTCCATGGTCGCAACAGAATCGCCCCACCCCATATCAACGGCTTTACGTTGCTCGGCGATCTCTAGGCCTTTTTCAGGATCGGCTAACGCAGGGAAAGCCGAGAATGCGCCAATGGTTATCAATGACGTTATGAGTGTTTTCTTTGTCATAAAGTGTTTAATAATTTTCATAAATTAATCCTTAAGTCAGCCCACCGCAGTAGGCTGACGTTTTCTTATTTGATTGAAGTCGACAGTTCAGCCGTCGTATTAGGTTTAGCTTTAACAGACGGTTTTGATTCGTATTGGGGTTGGTCTGAGTAATGGGTCTGTTTGTCGAAGATCATCAGCAGGCTTGGCAGCAAAATGAAGTCGACCACCAACGCAATGAAAATCACAATCGCACTGAGTAAGCCCATATCGGAATTGAGTCTGAAGCTCGACATTGCCAATACAGAGAAACCGGCCACTAGCACAACAGTGGTGATCCACAAAGCGCGACCTACGGTGTGGAAGGCGTAACGAACCGCTTCCTCCGCTGATTGCCCTTCCATTCTTGCGCGTTGGTATTTACTCAAGAAGTGCACCGCATCATCGACGACGATACCCAAAGTAAGGGTGACCACGACCGACAATCCAAGGTTGATCTCACCAGAGATAAGCGCCCATAAACCAAAGCCAATAATCGCAGGCGCAATGTTGGGCACTAGGCTTATCATGCCTAAGCGAACCGAGCGCAATGCGAAGATCATCAAACCAGAGATAAGCACTAAGGTGATTGGCAGAGTCGATAGCATGCTCGCCATGTTGGTTTCACCAATGTGAGCAAACATCAATGATGGGCTCGACGCGACCACTTCATACTGAGGTGCATTGGCGGCAAACCATGAGTAGATACGCTCTTCGAGTTCAACCAATTCCACACTGCCGAGGTTATCAACCGTCAGTACCATTTTGATCGATGATTTATCAACGTTGATCTGGTTATTCAAATCCAAACCATAAGGTAGAGACATCTCGTAAAGCAGTAGATATTGCGCGGCTAACTCTCGGTTAAGTGGCAGTTGGTAATAACGGTCATCATCACCATGCATGTTCTTATTCAGACGCATGTAAACATCAGAAAGCGTAGCAACATGGTCGGTTTCTGGTTGAACACGTAGCCAATCGGTAAAATCACCAATCGCTTGTAAGAACAAGGGGTCAGCAATCGCTTGAGACTCGTTAGTTTTGACCGCAATACTGATGGTCGTCATACCGCTTACAGTCTGTTCCATGAAGTCGGCTGCTTGTCTGAATTCGCTTGAGGTATCGAAATACTTCACCGATTCATCATTCACTTTGTTCAGTGGAATTAATGCCGCGGCGCCGACGATAACTAGAGTAGAAATAGGCAATAACGCTTTGCGATTAGTTACCACAAAGTCACCGAGCTTATCCATGAAGGTCACTTTACTTTGTGCCACTTCATTCGTTGGTAAAGTCTTAACTGGTAGCAGTTTTAATAGCGCAGGTAGCATAGTCACGGATAGGAAACATGCGATGATCACGCCCAATGCCGATAAGTTACCGAAGTCTCGTAATACGGGGGAGTCCGACATGTTCATCATCAAGAAACCAATCGCGGTGGTCACTGAGGTAATCAAAATCGGCATCGCATTAAGCTTGATGCTGTATTGAATAGCTTGTGCTTTTTCCATGCCACGCTGCATGGCTTGTCTCATGGTCACAATCACATGAACACAATCGGCCACCGCTAGGGTCAGTACCAAAGTTGGGACGTTAACCGTTGCGGTGCTGAGGAACATCCCTGCCCAGCCAGACAACCCCATGGTCGCGACAATCGAAGAGATAATCACAACTAAGGTCGCCACCACGCTAAAGAATGAGCGCAGCATAAAGGTCAGGAATACCAACACCACCAATAGCATTAATGGCACCAGTGTTGAGCTGTCTTCTTGAGCCGACATCATGAAAGCATTGTTCATAGCAATGATGCCCGCTTTATGGAATTCGACGTTAGGATAGTCCGCTTGATACTTGGCGATCATAGTGTTGATTGCTGCTATGACTTCTTGCACTTCCGCGGTTTTATCTACTTCAGGTAATTGCACGGTCACGTTAACAATGGTCACATCACCAGAAGCCGACACCAACGCATTCTTAAGCAGAGGTTCGTTTAGCGCGATCTGTTTCACTTTGGCGATTCGCTCGGGCGTATGTTCGTATTCTTCATACAGCAGATCTTCCACCAATAAGTCGTCTTCAACAGCTTCGGTGTGCTGATAATTGGCCAAAGAATCGACACGGCTTGAGTACGGGATCTGCCACGCATCAACGGTGAGATTTTGAATTAAGGTCAGGGTTTCTGGGGTGAAGACGTTGCCGCCATCAGGTGCGACAACAATCGCGAGATTGTCGGTTTTCGCAAAGGTAGTTTGGATTTCATCGAACGCCATCAACTGTTTGTTGTTGCCTTCGAAGAAGATGTTGTAATCCCCTCTAAAGTAGAGGTTCTTCGCCCCTAATGCAGAGAGCATGATGATTGAAAAAACCACCAGCAGAACGATAAACGAACGCTTGGTCGGTATTGAGTGCCAACGGTTATTGAGATCCCCGTTTACGCTATCGATATTACGGTTATCTCGATTTTGGTGATCGAAAGCGGGCTTTTGGCTGTCATGTTCCATCACAGTCTCCATTTGTGACGATTCGTCATAGTTGTATCATAAAAAGCCAGCCGAAGCTGACAAAAGACACAATTCTTGGTCATACACTCAAGAAAACCTAAACCACATTAGGCTAAACTTAAGTTTGTGACGAATCGTCATAAATGGTTATTAATAAACCCACATAAGTGGGCTTAATAGAAGCTATCGACCTACTGATTCTAAGTAAGCGATCTCTTCACTGAACAGTTCTTGTTCTACACGACGCCAGGTTTTACGGTAGTCCCAATCGGTAGAAAGGGGCTGCCAGTTCAGGCCGTCGAGTAGCATATTCGCGTTATGTAATACTGAATACGGGTCTTGTAACCGCTTAATACAATGACTGTTTGATGCGTTCTGTGACAAGGCATTTGAACCAAATGCGATTGACCAGTTTGCAAACACGATGGCATCTGAACCCACACCAGAAGAGAACTTTAGGTCACCCACTTCTACTGCTTGGTTAACCATTGAATCGGCTTGTTCAATCACCAATTCTTCGAGTTCGTTCATCTCGGTTACACGTGCACTAGACGCTTTCTCTAGTACCCACGGGCTTTTTGCCATGATCGCACAAGTTGACAGTACCGGCTCCATGCGCGCATAGATTCGATAAGCAACGTGCAGTGCGACGATCTTTTCGCGTGTGTTACCTTCAAACTCTCCAGAACGAGTAAACATCAGTGCCTCGGCCTTTAAAGAATGAATACACAACGCTAAAACCACGTCTTCTTTGCTACAAAAGTGATTATATATCGTACCTTTCGAATAAGAGCTCGCTGCCGTTAGCTTATCCATCGTGAGGTTTCCGAACCCTTGCTCTCGAACCAGATCTTTCGCTAACAACATCAATTCTACTTCTCGGTCTGCAATAGACTGCTGCTTTTTAGACAAGCCGCCTTTACAACCAAAGATACTTTGCTTATCGCCTTTACAACCAAAGCCAAACATAATTTCTCAGTCCGTATTTTCGCTTAGCTATCACCTAAGCTGAGTCAGTATTTAAAACACTCCTGTTTAATATATTAACACGAATAGCAAATTCATGTACTTAACCATTTTGTGACGCTTCGTCATTTCTGACTTATCGTCATAATAGCGCAAATATTGATCATATCAAGGTGTTTTATAAATTAAATACACTTTATGTATGGACGGGTAAGTAAACGGGCGAGTAAGTGAGAGAACGGTCAATGAATATCAATAAAAACGAGCTGTTTTTGACGAACCGAATACCAAAGTAAATTGGCCATTCTTAGCCGAAAAAGAGTGCTAGCACTTTAAATCGTTATCGATATTTGCTTAGTGAATCCAGGCATAACCCACGAGAATGAATGAGTGTAGGCTTACTTTTTGGGGCAGACCTCTCCTTATGGTCAATATTTGGCTTACTAATGTCGTTTTCTGTTAAGTTGCTATAAATTCGATAAGGGGTGACTTACAATAGTGACAACGACTTACCTTTTTGAGAACACGATATTGAGCGCCAAATATTCTTATTTAGCTTGGCAAGTGAATACTTCTAGCCCAGCAGAAAAACTGGTTTTATTGATGCTTGCAGATGGTGCTGATGAGTTCGGTTTCACCAATGTGTGCCTACAATCAGCAAGTCAACTTTGTGCTCTCTCGACGTTCGGTTTAGCCGATTGCCTTAAGTGTCTAGTCGACCAAGGTTTCCTCGATAAAGTAAAAGTAGATTATCGAGACAAGAAAGAGATACACGTGTTCAAAATGCTCATTGAGCAAGAGCAAGCTGCGGTTCAAGTTGAAACTCAACCGGTCAATAGTATTCCGGTTTACTCTACTGCACCTGCACCTGCACCTGCACCTGCACCTGCACCTGCACCTGCACCCAAGTTTCAGCCTGCTCCGGCACCAATGCAAAACACGCAATATGCTCCTCGCCCACAAGGCCGAGGCTCAATGAACAGCAACACCGTTTCTACTCATGATCTCAACGAAGAAGAGATCCCATCATGGGCAGAACGTGCGTTTAAATTCTCCGGCTTGGCCGGTGACCATAGTTTAGTATGGAAGAAATTTGTCCTTTGGTATAAAGCCAAAGCTAATGAATTAATGCCACTATCTCGGATTGAATCCAAGCTGCAGTACTGGCTAGTTAACGAGAAGCAAAATGAAAGACAACAACAGCAGAAGACCGCTCAATATTCAGGAAATGCAGGACAAGCTCAAGGAAATGGGTATAGACAAAAGCTTAGCCCATCTGAACGCTTCAGGCAGCAGCTCATTCAAAAAGGCAAAAAGCCAACCTTCTGAGCCTGTTGTATCTGACGTTCCTGCACGATCTGAAATAATTGAAGCAAAAAGCACTGAAGTTAATGTAGCGACACCTAACGCTACCGACGCAGGCTCGTCTCAAAAAGTGCCTGTTGTCGATCAAGATCCGGCAGAGTTAGAGCTGACTGATTGGTGTATCCATGTGTTTGGTTCTTTCTTAAGCGTGTACGAAACACAATGGGAATACCAATACGGGAGCGAGCCGAGCGGTAAGTTTATTGAATTTGCTAACTCAGTCGATTCAGACGGCCTTAACCGCGTGCTAATGCACTGTCATGAACGTATTCAACTTGGCAACAGTTGGCCGCCGCAAATGGGTGAGCTTTGGATCCTGAAAGATTCTTTGACTGAAGAAGAGTTGTTGGATAGCCGTATTCGAGTGTTGTCACGCTCTGCAGATAATAAGATTGAGCAATGGTTAATCCAGAATAAACTGTACGATTTAAAGCGTACGGCTGAAAACAAACTCGATGGCCTGTTCAAGAAGTATTACTTGGAAGCGAAACGTTTAGATGAGAAAGGCATGCTTGAAACTGAGTTACCAGAATTCCTTCTTGCCGCTAACTCTGTAAAGAACCTGAACGATTTAAAACGTGAAGAGTACGAAAGTAAACACGGTAAAGCGATAAACCCAAGAATTCAGCGTATTCTGAACAGTAAAAAATAACCATCCGCTTGCTATCTGTTATAAGAAAACAGAGTAGCGATTACACGGTTAACAGATACAAAAATGCCAGCTATCAAGCTGGCATTTTTTACGAATTCTTACGAACTCTACAAATATCCGTGACCAACGGTACGTCCGTCACTGACTGCAAGTAATTACAGTAGGTGGATAGTTGCGTTTAGCGTGAATACGCCAGAGTCGTCATCTTTCATTTTGAAGTTTTGGTAGCTAGCGCCTACAGATAGTGGACCAAAGATGAAGTATTCAGCGCCTACACCGTACATGATATCAACATCGTCTTGCTTGAAGCCATCAGCTTTAAGCTCGTAAGAGTGAAGACCACCCTTCGCGTATACGTGAAGAGGACCAAAATCGATGCTTGGTTTAATCGCTAAGTAAGCAGTGCTTGCGTCTAAATTCTTAAGATCGCGGTTGCCGTAATTAACGCTGCCGAAAGAACCAAGATCCCAGTAACCCGCTTCAACGCCGATTAATGGAAGAATACCAGTACCTACGTGGATACCCATCGCTGTCTCTTCTTTATTGCCTAATGAGTTTTGACCACCCATTACACCACCGTACAACCAAGAATCAGCCATTGCTGTTGAAGATGCACCTAGTAGTGCTAATGCCAATAACGTTTTTTTCATATTCGACCTTTTTCGTCCTAGTGGCAGGCCTTGAGTGGTAATAAATTGCCACCAAGTCGCCCTGTATGTAATAACTATTCAATTAGTAATGTAATAAGCAAGATTTATACCCAAACCTTGCTATTGCGTCTAGCTTTATTCCTTTAGCAAGCATCAATCGCGTTTTTAACACGCTTATCTGATACTGGGTAAGGCGTACCGAGCTGCTGTGCGAAGAAGCTTACACGAAGCTCTTCAATCATCCAACGCACCTCTTTTACGTTTTCTGGAACCGCGATCCCTTTTGGAATTTTATTCAGCAGTTCTTTGTAATCATTCATTACCGACTCAACTTTGATCATATGTAGGCGATCTTTGTTAGGGTCAATCGGCAGTTTTTCCATTCGACGCTCAATAGCTTTCATATAGCGTAGAATATCCGGCAAGCGTTTCCACCCGCATTCTGTGGCAAACCCCTTAAAAATCAAACCTTCTACCTGAGCTTTGATGTCTGAAAGTGCAAATGCCATCGAAAGATCTACGCGGCCCTTCAGCTTCTTACTGATACTGAACGCCGTAGTTAGAATAGTTTCTACCTGTTGAGCAATCTCAACAACCGTATCGCCTAACTCTGCACGTACGTGTTCTTTCAGTGCTTCAAACTGCTCTGGTTCCCAAACCAAACCGCCCTTCTCTTCAATTAGCTTATCAATACCACAAGCGATACAGTCATCGATAAGATCGAGTACTTGTCCGTATGGGTTGAAGTATAAGCCTAATTTAGATTTGTTCGGCAAGTTAGAGTGCAGGTATTTGATCGGCGATGGCACGTTCAACAGGATTAAACGACGCTGACCCGATTTCATTGCCGAGATCTGCTCTTGTTCGGTTTCGAACAGTTTGATCTCTACGCTGTCTTTAGAATCCACCAGCGCTGGGAAGGCTTTAACATCGTAGCCGCCGCGTTTCTGCTGATACACTTTTGGTAACTCACCAAAGCTCCAGGTATGCAGGTTCTGTTGTTCAATATCGTCGTCAGCAACCTTAGAAAGCGTTTCTTGAACCTTGTCTTTCAGACTTTCTTTTAGCTCATGCAGGTCTTTCTGTTCTTTCAGCTTACGCTTGCGATGATCTACAGCGCGGAATGTTACCTTTAAGTGCTCAGGGATCTGGTCTAACTTCCAGTCGTCACGTACCACTTCAACACCTGTCATGCGGCGTAGCTCTTTCTCAAGAGAATCCAACAACGGTGCTTCTAATGGGGTTACACGTGCCAAGAAAGCATCGGCATAGTTTGGCGCAGGCACAAAGTTACGGCGTAGCGTTTTTGGTAGTGACTTAATTAGGCTAATCACCAGTTCCTGACGCAGGCCTGGGATCTGCCAATCAAAACCGTTTTGGTCAATTTGGTTCAAGATAGGCAGCGGAATGTGTACCGTTACACCATCATTGTCGTCACCTGGCTCAAATTGGTAGCTCAGTTTCAACTTAATACCGTTTTGGTGCCAGAAGTTCGGATAATCCAAATCAGTAACGTGGCTAGCATCGCCTCGGAACAGCATCGACTTTTCAAAGTTAAGCAGCTCAGGTGTTTTCTGACTGGTCTTCTTCCACCACGTATCAAAATGACGGCCTGACACTGCCTCTTCGCCAACACGTTGATCATAGAAGTCGAACAGTTCATCATCATCGATCAAGATGTCGCGACGACGCGATTTATGCTCAAGCTCTTCCACTTCTTGCAGGAGCTTGCGGTTCTGTTTGAAGAACGTATGTTTGGTTTCCCACTCACCTTCAACCAATGCACTGCGTACAAACAATTCACGGCTGACAGTGGCATCAATCGCACCGTAGTTAACTAAGCGTTTTGGAATGATTGGGATTCCGTAAAGCATCACTTTTTCGTGTGCCATTACTGCCGCTTGCTTCTTCGACCAATGTGGTTCGCTGTAACTACGTTTAATCAGGTGTTTCGCTAGCGGTTCAATCCATTCCGGTTGAATCTTCGCGATAACACGACCCCATAGTTTTGAGGTTTCCACCAGCTCAGCAGACATGATCCACTTAGGCTGCTTCTTGAATAAGCCAGACGCAGGGAAGATATGGAAGCGTGCGTTACGAGCACCTTGATATTCATTCTTCTCTTGGTCTTTCATACCGATGTGCGAAAGCAGACCTGATAGCAGAGACATATGAATACCATCGTAGCTACCCGGCTCAGTATTCAGCTTGGTATCCAATTCACGCATTGCTTGGTGAATTTGGAAGTACACATCTTGCCATTCACGAATACGTAAATAGTTCAGGTAATCTTGCTTACACTGTTTGCGGAACTGATTACTCGACAGCGCTTTTTGCTGCTGCTTGATGTAATCCCACAGGTTCACAAACGTGATGAAGTCCGACTCTTTATCGAAGAAGCGCTTGTGTTTATCGTCAGACGATTGCTGCTTATCCGATGGACGCTCACGCGGATCTTGAATCGACAACGCAGACGCAATCACCATGACTTCGTGCAAGCATCGGTTGCGTGGCGCTTCAATTACCATACGAGCCAAACGCGGATCAATCGGCAACTTAGCCAATTTACGACCAATAGCGGTTAGCTTCTTCTTGTCGTCGCCTTGATTCTTATTTTTGTTCGCAGCGGGTTCGGCTGTCGCTATCGCACCTAGCTCTTCAAGTAGCCTTACACCATCTTGAATGTTGCGCTTATCTGGCGCTTCAACAAATGGGAACGCTTGAATGTCGCCTAGGCCAAGAGCTGTCATCTGAAGGATAACGGAGGCTAAGTTAGTGCGGAGAATCTCTGGGTCGGTAAACTCTGGGCGTGATTCGAAATCTTCCTCAGAGTAAAGACGAATACAGATACCTTCAGCAACACGTCCACAACGACCTTTACGCTGGTTTGCGCTTGCTTGAGACACTGGCTCAATCGGTAGGCGTTGTACTTTGGTGCGGTAGCTGTATCGGCTAATACGTGCTGTACCCGGGTCGATGACATACTTAATACCAGGAACGGTTAACGAAGTTTCTGCCACGTTGGTTGCCAGAACGATACGTCGGCCAGTATGAGACTGAAAGATACGGTTCTGCTCGCCCGCCGATAGACGTGCGTAAAGCGGAACTATTTCAGTATCACGCAGGTTACGTTTACTTAATGCATCTGCGGTATCTCGAATCTCTCGCTCACCGTTCATGAAGATCAAGATATCGCCTTGCCCTTCATCACACAGTTCATCAACAGCTTCAAAGATGCCTTCAATTTGGTCGCGATCGGAATCACTTTCATCACCACCTAACGGGCGGTAACGCGTATCTACAGGATAAGTACGACCTGATACCTCGATGATAGGCGCATTATTGAAGTGTTTAGAGAAACGCTCTGGATCGATGGTTGCCGATGTGATGACCACTTTCAGATCTGGACGCTTTGGCAGCAACTCTTTCAGGTAACCCATGATGAAATCTATGTTAAGGCTACGCTCGTGCGCTTCATCGATGATGATGGTGTCGTACTGATTTAAGAAACGGTCGTGTTGGATTTCCGCCAGTAGAATACCGTCGGTCATCAATTTGATTTGTGTGTTCTCAGAAATTTGGTCGTTAAAACGAACCTTATAACCAACAAACTCACCCAGTTGCGTTTCCATCTCTTCGGCAATACGGTTCGCAACCGAACGGGCCGCAAGACGACGAGGCTGAGTGTGACCAATTAAACCAAAGCGGCCACGACCAAGCTCAGAACAGATTTTTGGTAACTGCGTGGTTTTACCTGAACCTGTTTCACCCGCCACGATAACCACTTGGTTTTCAGCGATGGCTTTCGCGATGTCTTCGCGCTTCTGGCTGACGGGTAGAATTTCTGGGTATTCAATCGTTGGCTTTTGCGCAGCACGCTGGGTTGCCGTCATCATCGACTTGGCAATGTCCAATGCAATCTCATCAAAGACAGCATTTTTAGATTGTTCATTTTTGATTCTGCTTGCACCAGCAATTCGCTTACTCAAACGGAAGCGATCGCGCATCATACATTCGTTGAGCGCTTTACGAAGAGAAGCTGGGCTATTCTGAGAAGTTTTAGCAGGTTTTACTGATTGTTTGGCAGACGAGTTCGATGCAGGTTGAGTCGATGTCGACTTTTTGTTTGTCGCTTGAGATTGCACTGCATTCTTGTTGTTGTCTGCTTTTTCCGGAGACGAAGTCAAAGCGTGTCCTATTATTGTACTTATTAAACTCGCGCGATTGTACCACAACTCTTCAACAAAAAAGCCTGACATAAAAGGGAAAACCTTTTGCTATCAGGCTGATTGTTCAAGCCAACACTAACGAAGGCTATGAAAGCTAACTCGGATACACATCATATTTATCCAAACGATGGTTAAAAATGACAACATAAACCATCGTTAAAACACGGCTGAAACCGCGCTTAAAATTCGTATTGGAAGTAAACCGTGTTGTAGTTACTACCGCCTTTGATACGTCCAAACTGAGAGGCGTTTTCAAAGATCGCAGAACGATGATGCAACGAATAACCGAACCATAAATTGTTTAAGTCGTTCTTGCCGATCAAATCACCCACATTGACATCAAATGAGAAGTCTAGGTAATTCAACAAGTGGCTTGCGGTGTAACCTTTACGATCCATCTCAGAGCCTTCGATGTAGGTGATCGAGTCGATGTACGACATACCTTCAGCCACACCAAATCGCCACTGTGTCGGCCAATCAAAGGTGTAATACGCTTTGATCGCAATAATGTACTCGGTGCTACTCGATTGAACATCTGAATTCCAGTGATGCGCGATACCCGGTGTTAGGTAGATATCCAGCGGGAGACCAAAGATTTCGTCTGTTAGCGGGTGGCCGTAGAAAAACGAGGTCAGTTGGTTATTGTATTCGTCTTTCTCAGTATTGAACTTCATAATCTCGCCAATATTCGATGGCGTTGCCCAACCGTGCGCGACACGTAAATACGGCGCGTTACTCAATTTCGGTTTCGGCGCTTTCTCTTTGTCATTGAAGAAACCAAAACCAAGATAAAGTTCACCTTGATAACGATCTTCAACTACTGATGAATCATAAGCGTTGTCGTCTAATCGAGTGACACTAGTTGAACCAAGTAGGTATAAGTTGGAAACCACGTGGTAACGTGCTTCAACACCCACATTAAGATCGATACCTGCGCCAATCGACTCGCCTTCGGCTGAATAGTAAGCACTATTGAAATCGGCACTTTTATAACGAAGTGTCGCACTCGGAGTAAACTCCCAATCGCCCGTTTCATACTTTACTTTGGCGCGTAGATTTCCGTGAAAATTGTATTCACTGTCGCTCATTAGCTCGGTTTCAAGCTTCCACTGCTCATCCCACTGATAACTGACTTGCGCACCAAAATCGGCAGTATCACCCTCAATGGCATTTTGTTCTGAAGCAGGGATATCAATAAAACGCATACGCGATATCGCATTAAGAGACCATTTTTCGTCGTCAGTCTGGTAGAGGTAAGCCCCCATTTCAGTACCGTCGATAAATACATAGTCATTCTTAAAAAATAGCATCGGAACAAAAGAACCGACGGTTTGATCCCCACCTGATGTATCGTAGGGAATACTCGCACTGCGGAACATTGCAGCAATGCCCCATTCTTGCTCTTCGGCAGCCCAGGCTACGCTATTACCTAGAAAAGCGTTACTTAATAAAACCGCTCCATACGAAATGAGCTTCGGTGAAAATTTGTGCTTCATTCTTGTGTAATTACTCTTTGTAATAATTTTTGTGTTACTGAATAGACATTTATTGGCCATGCCAGCCAACTAGTTTTAGGTTTGATCGACTTTGACCGTTACAATGAAGAATATTCTCGGTTAAATGAAAGTATTGTGAAAGTCTCAGAATTACAAAACATTATAGACCACTTACCCCAAGATTCCGATCCAGATATTGTCATGGGCGAAGAGTGGTTGCCTGAGCGTTTGGTTAACACCAGACTCGATAGCGACATGCTGTTTCTTGAGTTTGATAATGCCCCTGAAGAAAACCAAGGGGACGATGAAGGCCGTGGTTTCGTCGAACACGAAATCGCTATGATTCGAGAAAGACTCGAACAAGTACTGGACGATCCGTCCGATACCAAAACAAAAGCCGATGCCCTATTGGCAATATTTCTAATGGGCCATGAACTTTCTAGTTCAGAAGTTATCGAAATACTTGAAATGACAGAGCTTGAGGCAACGGAGTCTGAAATGCCAGATCAGGCAACGACAGAAGCTGAAACAACGGAACTCGAAGCAAATCAATCTGAAGCGATAGAGCAGGACATCTCTGCTCTCGAAATTAACGAGCCTGATACACCAGAGTTCGAAACCTCTGATCTTGAAACGAGACAACTCAAAGACTAACGCTACCGATTTAGGAACCGCATTGAAACGTTCGACGACATCATCTCTTCCCTTCTTACTTGCAGGCCCAATTTTAAGAAAAACCACCGCCAACGAGGTGGTACTGTGGATGGTGACGAGTTCACAACCTACAGGCTCAACTGAACTATTCAACGCAGAGCAAGATTCGCCTTTTTATTCGTCGCCACTTGATGAACAAGGGTCAATTCAAGTGGGGACACATGCTTGGGTAACCCTGATTCAATTAAAGGGTGAGTTCCCTACCAATACGCCCCTTGAATATGACATTCACACCGAACTAGGGTCACTGGCCACATGGGCTCCTCACCTTGTTTATAGCGACAAGTCTCGCGTTGAATTTAAGATCTCAACGACTGCTGATTATATCCTGCATGGCTCTTGTCGTAACCCTCATCACCCGAGCAAAGACAGCCTAGTTGCTGCAGATAACAAGGTCGGAAAGCAAACGGTACTTGAACGGCCAGATATGCTAATGATGAGCGGCGACCAGATCTACGCCGATCATGTAGCAGGTCCAACGCTTGATGCTATTCAACAAGTGATTCAACTGCTTGGTCTTGTGGGCGAGAGCTTGCCGACGGATTCACAGGTAAGCACAATCGACAGTAGTGAAGCCTTGTTCAAGAGTGAATATCAGCTGTATCGACGTCATCATTTACTGCCACACCACAACACCTCTGATTCGTTGCTTGATAAGCTATTTCCTAAGCGCGGAATCCCTATTTTCAGCTCGACCGATTGTGAGAATCACTTGGTCACCTTGTCAGAATTCATCGCGATGTATTTGCTGGTTTGGTCTCCGACATTGTGGCAATGCATCAACCGAGAGCAATTGATCGAAAATGATTTCACAGAAGGTGGACGTCAATTATCACCGGCAGAGCAACAACAATGGCGTGACGAGAGCATTATCATTGATGACTTCATAGCAGGTCTACCGAAAGTGCAGCGTCTGTTCGCTCATATTCCAACGTACATGATCTTCGACGATCACGATGTCACCGATGATTGGAACCTGACTGTGGGTTGGGAACATGCTGTCGATCAAAATCAGTTTGCTACTCAAGTGATTGGTAACGGCCTTGCCGCCTACTGGATGTGTCAGGGTTGGGGCAACAAACCGGAGAGCTTTAACAAAGAGTTCATCAAGCAAGCAAAACAGCTCTTTGGTTTTCAATGGCATGCTGAAAATCAAGCGCAGAATGAAACTGGCGGCAACAATACTGAACACTCTGTTGGCAACATAGAACCAAACAAACACCAGGCCTTCATTGAGATGCTCGGTCGCTTTGAAGAGTGGCATTACACGATAGATACGTCTCCAAAAGTCATTGTGTTGGATACTCGAACGCGTCGCTGGCGATCAGAATCTCGCATGAATAAACCTTCTGGTTTGATGGACTGGGAAGCCTTAATTGAGTTTCAGCACCAGCTGCTCCATCAAGATAAGGTGGTGATTGTTTCTGCTGCGCCGATGTTTGGCGTGAAGTTTATTGAAACACTGCAAAAAATGGCGACCACAATCGGTAAACCATTGGTGATTGATGCGGAAAACTGGATGGCACATCCGGGCAGTGCTAACACACTCATCAGTATCTTTACCCACACCAAAACACCAACCAAATTCGTCGTGCTTTCTGGTGATGTTCACTACTCTTTTGCTTACGACATTAAACTTAGATACCGCCGTAACAGCCCGAATATCTATCAGATTACTTGCAGTGGTATTAAAAACCAGTTCCCTACTTCATTGCTTAAATTCTGTGATGTATGGGACCGATTGCTGTATAGCCCACGCTCAATTCTGAACTATTTCACCAAGCGAAAACGCTTAAAGATTGAAAAACGTAGCCCTGATAATCAGACTTTCTATCGACTTTCAAACCGAAGTGCGATTGGTGAATTAAAGTTAGATAGCGAAGGCAAACCGCAAGCAATAACGACACTAAGTGGTGATGGGAAAGTCACACGATTCCCTGAGCCTGATTAACAAGTGTTCTTTATTGCTCGCTCATCCGTAATGTCAGTTTTGAGTAAAGACGCTTGCGATCACACTCTGTAGGCCCAATAGTAATAATATTCATCATAACTGGAATGATCTTATGTTTAACTCACTTACCTCGTTATTTAAACAATTAGTTGAAGGCTCTGATTTAGGTAAAACGCCAACCGCCTCTCCTAACTTAGCTATCGCCAGCTTGTTATGTGAAGTCGCCGGTGCAGACCACGCGATTAACGAATCCGAACAAGAAGCTAAACTTCACTTGCTTCAACGCCTGCTGAACATAACTGAAGACGAATCCAAAGCCTTATTGGCGCAAGCTGAACCTCAAGTTGAACAATCTGTCTCTCTTTACGACTTTACTTCTCAACTGCGAGAGCTGTCTCAACCAGTCCGCATAGATCTAATAAAGGCAATGTGGGAAGTGGCACATGCTGATGGAGAGATTGATCCACTTGAAGATTCAGTGATCCGCAAAACCGCAGAACTGCTTTACGTTGACCACAGTGACTTTATTAAGACCAAGCTGAACGTCTTGGGTAAAAGCTAACCAAAGGCTTTCTACTCGTTGATACTCTCAACTAGAGTAAGCGATCACCATACATTATGCCTTTCAGCTCTAACGGCGTGCCTTTTTTTGTCACATAAAGGCCACGCTGATTTGACACCAACACACTGCGCTTGCCTTGCGTTTGTTGGATGTATAAGTGTTTGATATTGAAAGTCTGTTTATCTTGGGTTTGGTCTTGGTCCAATTGATAAAGGTAGTAGTGATTCCCCCAGCGAAAGAACACTCCAAACATTTGCTTAGTTTGAGCAACATTTCCATCGATGTCGTAACCAATGTACTGCATTTTTACCCGACCACTTTCCAATCGAAGTGAGATTTTTTCCCAGCCTACCATTGGATACTCTGCGGAAAATTTATAGGTACTTTTAGTTGCGAGCCCAGAGATTAAGCCTACATTTATAATCACAAAAAGCGTGAGCAAGATAGGCATCCAAAACTTACGATTCATATCGGTTAGCCTCGCTCATCGTCATTATCGCCATCACAAGAGAGAGATTTAAACTGATGACTCATCTCTCTCCAGCGCCCATTTATCAGCGCAACGGCTTGAATATTCTGGCACCCAACTCCGATACGATGTAGGTAAAGTAAATCAACACCGAGTTTTGAGACAGTGTTCAACTCAGTTAACAGCGATTGATCAAAGTTCAAATTATCGTGATAAACATCCATGCCACGATAACGACTCTTATCCATAAAAAACGCAAACTGATAAAACAACATGACGAGAAACAAGCTGACTACGATTCCAGCGATACGAGATTGATGACGAGTGATAAAGTGCTTCACTATAGACTGATGAGATTGTGGGTACTGTTGCTTTGATTTTCCACCTTGTCTGTTCATGCCAGAAGGCGTGAGCTTTGCTACAAATGTTAAGTCATCTGTGGTGGCGGCATTCTCTGAAAATGTCGATTCAACAATTGCCGATTCAACATGTATGTCAGTCGTAGGCGTTGGCATCGATAAATAACTACCAACCTGTCTCGGGCCATTGAAGCTATACCCTTCCTTTTGAACCGTTAAAATTTTGCAATCACACTCAAGCGAATTTAATGCTGTACGAATGTTCTTGACCGCAACATTCAGTGAACTGCCCGTCACCACCCGTCCCGGCCAGCCGTGTTCAAGTAAAAAGTTACGACCAACGGCTTTTGGGCTGTTCTTCACTAAATGTTCAAGGATCAAGCTTTCTGAGGGAGATAAGGTGGCCTGATTACCTGATTCAGAATCAATGAGTGTGTTATTAATCAGCTCGATACCCGAAGCGTCTAAGGTGATTTTTCAGGGCTATTGGCGTTCATTTCAGCGAGGAGTTCATAAATAAAAAGGTCATCAAAAAGATGTTTGCTTGGTTATTCTAATGCCAAGCTATACATAGAAAAGAGTGGCGCGAAGTTTAACCAATAATTCAGTCAAATATAAGTTCGACGAGTAACAAGATGAAATAACGACAAGGTGAGTCAGTCACGTAAACTCACTCACCTTTAAACATAGCCAAGGTTTAACTCTAAACTTGCCATGGAATAGACAGGCCTGATCATCGCTTTTTGGTTTGGCTTCTCTTGTGCTATTTGTTTTGGGTGAACTAACGCTACCATCTAGCTCTGCCCAATCAAGGTCGAAACCTGCGATTTAATATTAATTAAAGCGCTTCTGACATTTATTAAGAATTAACATTCTTTTCATTCTGTTTGTGTTGATGTAAAAACCGATACCCACCACCTATTGAACAAGAGAAATACCAGTCAAATGTCTCTTATTACAGATTCAACTTTCCTCACTCAGCATTCGTGAAAACTGAATCTAATTCCCTATCCAATCTCATTATCAGGCCGTCATTTATTCGTTATCGTCAGATTGATTCTCTAATTGAGATGCTGATATACAATTAATTTCAAACCACATCAAAAAATCAAATTTTTCCTTTTTTATCAACAACATAAAAACTGGCACAGTCATTGCTCTTTAAGTTTTACACGGCCTCAATTAATTACGGAAGATTATGATGATGAAATTAAAAACACTCCTCTTAACATCGGTCACATCAATGTCTCTCATCGCCTGCGGCGGTGGTGGTGGCGGGTCCGGCAGTTCTGGTGGCGGAGGTGGTGCAAGCGGCTCAACTGACAGCGCTGCGAGTCCTGCCGCAACAGCTGCCAATACGACTTTTGTTGATATTGCTGTACCAGACAGTTTTGAGTGGCGTGGAACGGCTTCGCGAACAATGAGCGTCATTGTCGTCAGTAGTTTTTCATACAAAGACGGTGAGCCGGCTCCGATTCGCGGTTCCCACATCATCAAATTATACAGCGTGACCTCAGACCAAACAGATTCTCAAGCCTTCTACTCTGGTATGTCGAACCGCGATGGTGAATTAGTGAGTGACTTTAGCATTCCAACCAACTGGGAAGGATTGGAAATCGTTGCTCAGGTGCGTGGTCAAGAGTGTAGAAGTACCGTTGACCTAGATAACGTCACTACTGATTTGCTAGTTTCTTGCGACATTGTTCTGGATTCTGACTAAGGATAGCTGCCATGAAAAATATTAAAAAATCTCTAATGGTGATGGGTTCAGTCGCTATGTGTTCTTTCTCGCAACAGACGTTTGCAGCTGCAACAGAAAACACAACAACCACTAACGGTGATGGCTCAATAACAGTGACTCAAAAGATCGATGCAAGTAGTACCTCACCACATTACATCGCGCCTTCTGGTTATGGTTTCGACATCTACAGCCGAGCAAACGAAGACTACTCTTGGCAACATAATTTGACGGTCCCTGATGGCGCACAGATTACCGCAGCGACACTCACTATTTACGCTTATGATGTTGATTCAGAAGCACACCACGGAGAAAACGGAGAATACGACAGTATCGCTGTTGACGGTTCTTTACTTACTCCCGGGTTCTTACAAGGTACCAACAATAACTGGTCGACAACCGTTTTTGACCTCCCTATCGCTTCACTTGACGACAGTCTTGTGAATGTAGACCTAGATATTGATGTGAATAACGACGGTTGGCTAACCACGCTGGATTACAGCCTTATCAGTGTTACTTATGTCACCATTGCTAATAACCCTCCTTCTACACCAACTCTAAGTCGCAGCACTGGACTCGGTGATAATGACGACTTGGTTGTGACAGTAACCGGTCCAACACCGGAAGACCCAGACGGTGATTCTGTAACTTATAGCTACCGTTGGTTTGTCGATGTAGGTCAAGGGTTCTATGTGGATGATGAGTTTGTCGGAAAAAATGACAACAGTAATGCTACGTTGCCGGCCAGTGAAACTGAAGTTGGAGAACTTTGGAAGGTTCAGGTCATCGCTATTGACCAGAATGGGCTGATCAGTGAAATCGCTGAGATTGCATGGCCTTCAATTGGGGATAGTGACGGTGATGGTGTATCAGATGCAAACGACTACGCACCAAACGATCCGACAATCGCTTTTTATAGCCGAACACCAACCAGTGGATGGTACACATTAGCCTACGAAGATTTATGGCCAAATGAAGGTGACTACGATCTAAATGACTTTGTTAGCCACTACGCATTAGGTGTTTATACAAACGCGAATAACCAAATAACTCGTTTTGATTACTACGGTCAAGCTATTGCTCGTGGAGCGGCTGAAGACAATGGTTTCGCTATTTCGTTAGCAGGGCTTGAAGACACGGATGTCACTTCACTGACCAAAACATACAACGGCTCTACCGTAGCGTTAACACCAGAGGCCGGTCACTCAGGCGAGTTGGTATTTGTTGTGATTGATAGTGTCGCGGCGATGCTGCCAAGTACAAGCACTTATAGCTTTTACAACACAGAGTCGGGTGATGTACGAAGCTTAATCGATTACAGTGTCTCGCTGGTGATTGATGGTTCAATTCCTGCGCTAAGCAATACGGATTTTAACCCGTTCATTTACAAAGCCAACGCGAGAGGCAGAGAGATTCACTTGATGAACTATCCAAATACAGATGTAGCAGATACCGCAATATTCGGTGCTGGTGATGATGATACAGTAACAAGTGAAGGTGAATACTATCAAAACACGACTGGCCACCCATGGGCTCTAGATATCCCAGGCCAATGGTCTCACCCATACGAACGTATTGATACTTGTGAAGCATATGAACATCTAACCACGTGGGCAGAGTCTGGCGGTACACTTCAAACGGACTGGTTCACATCACCGACAGGGTCGAAGGTATGGTAAGTAACTCGAGCTTGGTCATTAAAAAATGAGTTAATCTTTAGAAATACCGATAAAAATTAAACCAAAAAGCCATCTACAAGTAGATGGCTTTTCTATGTTCGGGTGTTCACTGCTGCTATCTAGAGCATCGTTAACGCCAACTTCGCGAGGTTATACGCATCGACATACCCAGAGTGCTGACGGCCTTCCCACTCAATATTTTTCGCTTCTTGAGCCGCGCGGTGACCAATGCGTTTTTCTTTCAAACGATTCTGAATTCGATAAAGTGTTGCGATATTTATAAACTCGCTAAACGGAGGTTCTATGCCTTTCTCTTTACACTCTTTATGTAAGATCAGATCATCTCGTCCCCACGCTGCATAGATTTTCTTTGGGCCACCGAAGTTCTTAATCATCGACTTGATAACAGACTCTAATGGGCGCCCCTGTTTTTCGATTTTACGAGGTGTAATGCCCGTTAACTCGGCGCAGAACAGAGAGACTTCGTCTTTCTCTGGCTTAACGTAGTATTGCGCTCGCTTCACGATAGTGCCAGATGCTAGATCAATCTCAGCAAGACCCACTTCAATGATCTCCCCTGTTGTTCCTACACCATTTTCGCTCCAACAGCACATTTCCAAATCGAAACACACCACTCGATTGTGATTCATACGTCGCCTAATTCTCTCGTCAAAAATTTCGTGAAATTGTACATGAGGACAGTCAGGAACTCGACCCTTGTTACATCAAGTGCTCATTTAGCCTGCAATTGTGACTCGATTTCGACCGTTTAGTTTACTTTGATACAAGATGCTGTCGGTTCGCTGCTGAATTTCTTCGGTATTTTCATTGCTACGAATAGAAGCGCCAATACTAAGCGTACAACTCAATTGGCGACCTTTGTGCTCACAATGAGAGCGGCTAACAGTATTTAGGATACATTCTAAATAACGCTCCAACGCTTCGTGATCTGAGATACTCGAAATGATGCAAAATTCATCACCTCCTAAACGGAACAGGTCATCACCATCTTTCAAATTAACAGAGATCAGTTTGACGACGTGAATCAGCAATGCATCACCCGCTGGATGACCAAATTGATCGTTGATGTTTTTGAACTTATCGATATCAAAACCAATAAGGCTAAATGGTTTATCGCTGTCGATCGCTTTGTCTAATTTCTTATTAAACGCTCGTCGGTTGTAGACCTCGGTTAAGCTGTCATGATTGGCTAAAAAGCGCAGCTCTTCCGTCCTCTCATATAGCATTTGGTACAAACGTTGTTTCTCACGAACTTGTAGATTAACTATGTAGGCCAACAGTAAAGAGATAGTGGTCCCAACTAAAGCAATGCCGGCGAGTACCAAGTAGCCTGAAAATGAGATGCATGAACCTATCTTGTAATCAATTTTCCAATCACGGTTGGTTAGGCTAATGGTTTTGGTAATAAGGTGCCCAGTTACGCCTTCAAAACCTTCAGTTTCAAACAAAATGGGAGAATCTTCTGCTTCAAAACCGGTATCGGTCACTCGCACATATACATTCATATCACCCGCAGTGGATGCCAGTAAGTTCTCAAAATAATAAGTCGTACGAACCACACCAATCACAACACCGAGCAAATTGTCACTTTCACCCTCAAATACAGGGTGATACACCAACATGCCACTTTTCGGTGTTTTTGGGTCTAAACCATCTTGTATTAAACGAACTTTGTCTGAAATATTCGCTTGGCGTGTATGTTTAATATTGTCTAAAACACGCTTAAATCGTTCACGAGAAGAGTAGAAACCAAGAACTCTGTTATTAGGTTCGGTATTTGGGTAGATATCAGTCGCAACAAAGGCTGGCTCACCATCTAAGATGTAACCAAAAGCTTTTGATTCATGTTTTGGAATAGTGAATAACTTATATGATGGGTACTTTTCTTCCATCCGAGCAGTGTGTTCTTCAATCTCATCGGCTGTCACTTTTTGCATCCATTGCAAGCCAATTAGACTTTTTGAAACATTAATCGTTTGTTGCGCAAAACGATCAAACTTATCCCAGTTTTCAGGATCATTTGCGTAGAAAAAATTAGCACCAGAACCAATGTAAGCAACATCGTTATCAATAAACGCTTTTAGGCTTAGAGTTTGGTTTTTAGCAAAGCTCTCCAAATTCATGTTCAAGGCACGATTTTGGTTAAGAGCTACCAACACAAAGCATAACACCGTAATCAGAAAGGTGACCAAAAAAGCAACTACTGGCAAGGTTCTTCTCTTCAACCCTGTCAACGGGTCGATTGTATGCGGCATACATATCTCATGTCGGATTATATAAAGTCATAAGTATATAACGTTAAGGAACCCTGCTCCATTCATGTTTAGTCCTAAATCTGACACAAAATGGGCAATGTTTACCTTCCCCTTACATCAAAGGCTATTATTCAAACAAATCTCGACTAATTTTCACGCTAACACACTAAAAACCCACTTGAATAAAAACATTAAATACAGCCCTTAAGCCTTGAATATGCTAGTATCCATCCATATTTATAGCTTGAAAGATACCGTTTTGCCTGAGTGCGACAGAGTTTTCTTTCCAACCCGTATGTTCAACTTAACCAATGAATATACCGTTAAATCAATTTAAAGAGAAAATCACTATGATCGTTGATTTGAACCTAATTCCACAAACGTTTGATATGCTTCACGCAGGCCTCACTGCATCAAGCGTTTTACTGCTGCTTATTGCCGTTTCTCGTAAATCCAAAGTGGTTGAGAAAGTCGTAGAAAAACCAGTAGAAAAGATCGTTGAAGTTGAAAAACCAGTAGAAAAAATTGTCGAAGTAGAGAAAGTTGTTGAAGTTGAAAAAGTGATTGAAAGAGTCGTTGAAGTTGAATCAAAACTAGCAACAGCACCGACCGATTCAGCAATGCAGCTATTGTCTATCATGCAGCAAGAAGCACGTTTAATTGACTTCCTAAAAGAAGATCTCACTTCGTTCTCTGACGAAGAAGTTGGCGCAGCTGCACGTGTAATCCACACTGGCGGTCAAAAAGTACTTGCTGATTACGTAACCCTCTCTCACATCCGTACGGAAGATGAAGAAACGCGTATCACGGTAGTCGAAGGCTTCAACCCACAAGAAATTCGCCTAACAGGCAACGTAACAGGCAACGCACCATTCAATGGCACATTGGTTCACAAAGGTTGGAAAGCCACTGACATGAACCTGCCTAAGCTTGCTGAAAATTACGATGCATCTGTCATTGCACCGGCAGAGGTGGAGCTATAATGGAACACCAAAACCATTCTTCATCGCAAGAGCATTCACAAGAGCCATCTTCTCAAGAGCAACATCAGGCGCCTAAGTTCAGTGTTGGTATCGATTTAGGTACTACACACTGCGTTTTGTCGTTCATCGACACAACGAATGAAGACGCTCGCGTAGAGGTAATGCAAATACCTCAACTCACGGCTCCTGGTACAGTAGAAACTCGCAGCCAACTAGGCTCATTCCTATACCAACCGCACGAACATGAAATGAATGCGGGCTCTCGCGTTCTACCTTGGTCTTCTGAGCCTAAAGCACTGGTTGGTGCTATTGCTCGTAACCTAGGTTCTAAAACCCCTATCCGTTTGGTCGCAAGCGCAAAATCTTGGCTATGCCACGGTGGTGTGAACCGTCGTGATGCGTTCCTTCCTGCAGGCAGCCCTGAAGAAGTTGAAAAAGTATCTCCGCTTAAGACCACTGAATTGTACCTTGAGCACCTTAAAGACGCTTGGAACCACGCTAACCCAGAACACAAACTGGCAGACCAAGATGTAACGATCACGGTTCCTGCTTCGTTTGATCCTGCGGCTCGTGACCTAACAGCAGAAGCTGCACGTAATGTGGGTTTCACTCACCTAACGCTTCTTGAAGAGCCACAAGCGGCTCTTTACAGCTGGATTGATAACAGCAACGACACATGGCGTGATGAAGTGAACGTTGGTGACATCGTTCTTGTTGTCGATATCGGTGGTGGTACAACCGACCTTTCGCTAGTTGAAGTAACACAAGATGACGGCAACCTAAGCCTGAACCGTATCGCAGTAGGTGAACATATCCTACTTGGCGGCGACAACATGGACCTAGCACTGGCTTACCGTCTGAAAATGAAACTGGCTCAAGAAGGCAAAGAGTTGGCTCCTTGGCAGGTTCAAGCAATGACTCACGCATGTCGTGATGCAAAAGAAGCACTGCTTAACGATGCTGAACTGCAATCTGTGCCTATCGTTGTACCTAGCCGTGGCTCTAAACTACTTGGCGCAACACTAAAAACAGAATTGACTCAGCAAGAAGTACAACAAACATTGGTTGATGGCTTCTTCCCGAAAGTAGCCGTGAATGAGCACCCAGTTCAAAAGACGCGTGGCGCACTGACTCAAATGGGTCTGCCTTACGCTCAAGATGCGGGTATCACTCGTCATATAGCTGCATTTCTTTCTAAGCAAGCCAATGCGCTTTCTGGAAATAGCGAAACGGCTCAGCAAGATTTCAACCCGTTTGCAAACATGCCCGGTATGCCAGGTGCTGAAGCGCCAGCGGCAGATTTTATCAAACCAACAGCGGTACTGTTCAATGGTGGTGTTCTAAAATCTAACCTACTTGCTGATCGTCTTTCAGATACGATCAACGAATGGTTGATCAATGCTGATGCAGAATTTGCTAAACAGCTTTCAGGTTTGGATCTAGACCTAGCGGTTGCAAGTGGCGCTTCTTACTACGGAGCAGTGCGTCGCGGCCAAGGCGTTCGTATCCGTGGTGGTATCGCTTCTTCTTACTACGTAGGAATTGAAAGCGCGATGCCAGCTATCCCAGGTATGGCTCCGCCAATGGAAGCACTGTGTGTTGCGCCATTTGGTATGGAAGAAGGTTCAAGCGTTCAAGTGCCTAGCCAAGAGTTTGGTTTGGTGATTGGCCAGCCAGTTCACTTCCAATTCTTCGGTTCAACCACTCGTCGTGAAGACGTAGCGGGTACGCACCTTGATCATTGGGCACCAGAAGACCTTGATGAACTTCCAGAGATTCAAGTGACACTGCCAGTATCTGAAGGTCGCCGTGAGGGTGAAGTGGTTCCGGTAACCCTAGCCTCTCGTGTTACTGAACTCGGCACGCTTTACCTAGAAGCAATTGCTGCTGATAACGGTCAGAAATGGCACGTTGAGTTTGATGTTCGTGAAGACGTGAATAACGACTCAAACGACCAAGCATAACGAATCAACGGCACCTTAACGGGTGCCGTTACTTTATCAATGCGATTCCCTACCGCAAGTACGAACAAACTAGGGAATCTGTTTTAACCCCTGTGTTTTTTAACCGCTCTGTTTTAACTTATAGGTTCTAATTTTTCGGTCTTAAACACAGTGTGATGATATTCCCGACTCAGTCGTACCTTCTTCTCGGGAATGACGTTCACGAATAGCAACAATAAGACCAAAACTATCAATAAACTGGTCATCACTTTGGCAGAATAAGGTTTTGTATGGCATCTCCTCGTTTTTTAGTCGGCATTGACTTAGGCACAACCAATACCGTTGTTGCTTACTGTGAAATCAACGACGACCTACAACACGCTCCCGTTTCTCTTTTCGATATTGACCAACTCATCGGCCCTGGTGAAGTGGTTCGAAAAACCCTACTTCCATCATTTCGTTACCACCCAGCACAAGGTCAGATCTCCCCTTCCGACCTCACCATGCCTTGGGCACCGAACTTAGTTGAAGGCGATATTAAAAACGTTATCGTCGGTGAATGGGCACGTGAATTGGGTGCTAAAGTCGAAGGCCGTCAAGTATCCAGTGCTAAAAGCTGGCTGTCACACCAAGCCGTCGATCGTAGTTCAGATATCCTTCCTTGGGCTGGCGCAGCTGATGTCGATAAAGTATCGCCGGTTGTCGCGAGTGCGAGCTACCTGAATCACATCCGCCAAGCGTGGAACTACCGTAATCCAAGCAACAAACTTGAAGACCAAGATGTTGTTGTAACGGTTCCTGCATCATTCGATGAGACAGCACGTAAGCTGACACTTGAAGCCGCAGAACTTGCTGGCTTAGGTAAGATTTTATTACTCGAAGAGCCTCAAGCTGTTTGTTATGACTGGTATGCTCGTCATCAACAAACGGCTGCGGAAGAGCTTCAACAGATCCCATTGATCTTAGTGTGTGATGTCGGCGGTGGTACTACCGACTTGAGCTTAATCGAGGCTAAGTTCGATTCGAACAACGATGGAATTAACGAGTTAGCACTTGATCGTATCGGTGTTGGTGAACACTTGATGCTTGGTGGTGATAACCTCGATTTAGCGCTTGCTCACCTTGCTGAGCAACGCTTCAATCAAAACAAAAAGCTCAACGCGTCTAGTCTAACCAAATTGATTCAACAAACTCGCGCTGCAAAAGAGAGCCTGCTTTCTGCCAATGCGCCAGAAGACGTGAAGATCACCATGCTCGGTAGTGGTTCGAAGCTACTAGGTGGTACCAAGAGCATTGGCTTAACTAAGCAAGAAGTTCATCAAATCGCTTTGGAAGGTTTCTTCCCGCTTTCTGAGTTTACTGAAACACCCGACAAACGCCGCAGCGCCGTGGTTGAATTCGGTCTGCCTTACGTGGCTGACCCTGCGGTGAGTAAGCACGTTGCAGAATTCCTAACGACACACCAACAAGTGTCTAAAGCCGCATTGGAAAACTCAGGCTCTGTTGAGTTCGATGACACCAAACCTGCAATTCCTGTAGGTGTACTACTCAATGGTGGTGTGTTCAACAGTGAACTTGTGACTGAGCGTATTACTCAGCTACTAGGCAATTGGAACGGTTCTCCAATCACAGTGCTTGATAACCCTCACCCTGATTGGTCTGTTGCCCTTGGCGCGGTCGCCTTTGGTAAAGCCCGCCGTGGTGCACAACTGAAAATCGGTGGCGGTGCTGCGCGTTCTTACTTCTTGCATCTACAAGAGAAGAACAAGATGGGTAAAGCACTTTGTTTGCTTGCCAAAGGTACTGAGGAAGGCCAAGAGATACGCTTAAACAGTCGTCGTTTTTCGTTGACGTTAGGTGAGCCAGTACGATTTAATCTACTGACTTCAACACACGACCAAATAGCTCACGACACTGCTATTCAAAATGGTGTGATGGTCAATGTGGATGCCGACTTGTTCTCGCCTCTCCCACCGTATATTTCTACGTTGGAAGGCTCAGGTACTGCAGAACTTCAAGCCAACCAAAAAGAGCGTGTTGAAGTACTGCTCGCTTGTCAGTTAACCGAAGTCGGCACACTAAAAATGGAGTGTGTGAGTACAGAAGATGACTCTAAGCGTTGGTTGCTCGAGTTTGAAGTAAGAAACAAGCAAGGCGATGAATCCGATAACTCTAAACTTCATCCAAGACTGGACGAATGTAAGGAGCTAATTTCTCGCCTATACAGCGGTAACAAGAAGAGTGCTGAATCTAAAGAGATCAAAACACTTGCTAAAGATCTTGAAAAGCGACTCGGTAAGCGCGAAGAGTGGGACTTTACTACTCTCCGTCACCTGTTTGATTCGTTCTCTTTAGGTCGTAAACGCCGTCGTCGCTCTGAAGCGCATGAGAAAAACTGGCTTCGTTTGGCGGGTTACTCTATGCGACCTGGCTTTGGTGACCCAACTGACTCATGGCGTATTGAACAAATTTGGGGACTTTACCAACAAAACATCCAATTCCAGAACCATCAAGGTTGGACAGATTGGTGGGTATTCTGGCGTCGTGTTGCTGGAGGCCTGAATCAAGAACAGCAAGAAACTATCTTGGCTGATATCGCGAAGTACCTTCACCCAGGCGCAATGAAGAACCCTAAAACAGCTAAAGATGCGCAAGACAATGGTTATGAAGCCATGGTTCGTTTAGCGGCATCACTTGAGCAACTGGAAGTGGAAGACAAAGTGCTGCTGGCAAGCTGGTTCTTGAGCAAAGCGATTAACCATAACCAATTTGAACAAGCTCACTGGTGGGCGCTAGGTCGATTAGCATCAAGAACGCCTTTGTATGGCAGCCAACATAGTGTGATTCCAAGAGAACAAGCTGAACAGTGGCTACCGAAACTGCTTGAGCAGAACTGGCACAAAGAACAAATGATAGCCTTCGCTGCTGTGATGATTTGTCGTAAAACCGGTGACCGTCAGTTTGATATCTCTGATGACTATCGCAATCAAGTGATTGAGAAGCTTAAACAAAGCAAGGTCCCTGATTCATGGTTAACACTGGTGAATGAAGTGACAGAACTTTCTGAAAGTGAGTCTAAGCGCGTATTTGGCGATGCATTACCAAGCGGATTAAGCCTGATCAATAGCTAGTTTTAAAAGCTGTTAGTTTTATAGCGATTAGCTTTAGTCACAAGTTAGAAAAGAAAAAGCCACTTTCGATTCGTTGAAAGTGGCTTTTTTATAGGTGGCTAAAGGCCTGTTTGCAAGTGTCTGGTTGGCTAGTGTTTCGCTGGCCAATATCTAATTGATTAGAGGCTCGCTGTTTAAAGGCCTTAGCCGTGTTGCAGTTCATCATTATTAATGTTTCGTTCCTGTTGGGTTAATCGGAAAATCCGTGTTTTCATAAATATCTGATAGTTTTTTCGGTTTCTTATCCTTGGCTCCTTTAGTTGATTGGTTATGAGTTTCGCTTAAAAGCCATTGCTCATGCATTTTTGCCGAATCCAAAAATTCTGGATCCTCCATTGCTTCCTTGCGAAGTTTATTTACACGTTCGAGAGTATCCCAAATCATAATACTTCACCTCCACTAAGGCAGTAATATAAATATAGCCAAACCTCTTAAAACTTCAAGTGAGCCAATGGGATAGCGGTCTCAATTTCGTAAATCACCCGATCGACACAAACAGAAATACACATCAAAAGCAGGGCTCAAATAGTCGTAAACCCTCAACGATCATTAAAGATCATCGCGCACAAAAAAAGCGAGCTAAGTGCTCGCTTTTTATCTATAGCCCATACAACACAAGCTTAATTAAGCCACGTTGAGTTTAAGCGCGGTTACCGATTTTCACCGTGCCGTTTGTTGCAAACCAAAGCGCTTCCGAACGACGACGACCTAGCAAAATTGGTCCATCATCGTAGAACAAAAAGTTCTTCCAATGTTTCTTAAATACTGACCATTTAGTTTCAAGGACGTTGTATTTTTCGTAACAAAAATAAACAGTTACGTCATCTTGCCAATCAATGAAGTTTAAGATTTCTTCAGGCATTTCTGGTTCGTCGGCTTCCCAATTCGCCATCCAGCTGATCTCTTCGTTCCAGTTCGACGATTTGCTTGGCCAGTCTTGTGAACTCAGTCTTTCTGCATCTGGGCTTTGAGGGCTTACGTTCTCTTTCCAGAACTGAGACGCTCTTGCCTGAGTCATTGGCTTGATCTTTTCCAAGTCTTCCGCTGGCAGCGGCATTGACTGATGAGTGAAAATCCATTTTCTTTGGTATTCGTCCAAAGTTGTATATGACATCAAAATTCCTCAAATATCTTCTAAGGCAAGTGGATAACCATGCCTATATGTACTTTTTGATGCAGCGGCGACTTCATGGTCGCTTAAATGATTGCTGCCTCTAAAATTCTTTTATGTATGCGACGCTATTAGCGTTAAAAATCACTAGGTCTAAGTATTATTGGCGTTTAAAGAACGCGCTTATCTTCCCAGTTTGGGTTAACTAATGCCGTTAGTATATGATCTTCCCATTTACCGTTAATCTGTAGGTAATCTTTGGCAAAACCTTCGCGAACAAAACCAAGATGCTCCAATACACTCGCACTGCGTTCATTGTGAGGCATATAGCCCGCCATTAAGCGGTGCATGTTCTGCACATCAAACATGTAGTCTTTTGCCATGCTCAAGCCTCTCCGCATGTAACCGTGGCCTTGTGCACTTTCAGCCAATGAGTAGCCCACATTACAAGCGTAGAACGGGAACCGTGACAAGTTGCTGAAAGATATTGTCCCTAGCATCTCGTTTGAGTCTGCATTGATCAATAAACAGTAGTAGCCAAGCCCCATTTTATGAAGCTCATTTAACTTGATCAGTCGCTGAGCCCAACCTTCTCTTTCGAAGAACGCATCTTCGCGAATCGGTTCCCATGGCTTGAGGTGCTTTCTATTAATCTGAAAGTACTCACTGATCATACTCGCGTCGTCAACTTGCGCTGTACGTAGAATAAGGTTTCCATCGTGCTTATAAACGCGGGCTGGTGTACTTAAATCTTCCATTCGTTTTTCTTAATCCGTCAACTTGTCTTGTTTTTTTGCTCAGTACGATGGCTAAGCAGGTTCAATCAGTTTTTTCTGATCCCATAGTCACGAAGCTTGTTCGCAATTGAGGTATGAGAGACGTTCAAACGTTTTGCTAACTTACGGCTCGATGGGAAAGACTGATAGAGCTTTTCAAGGATCTGAGATTCATAATCTTTCATGATCTCGTCCAGAGAACCATCCAAGCTCAGATTCGCCATTCCAGCGGTCATGGTTTCAAGTTGAGGCAGATGGAATTGCTCAACCGTTAACGTGTCAGAATCTAATTCAGTGAGTGCACGCAAAACCATGTTGTCCAATTGACGAATGTTGCCCGGCCATTGATAGTTGCCCAATTGGTCGATCAATTCTGGAGTTAACTTTGGCTTTAGCATACCTAACTGCTGTGCGTACTTAGCAACAAACAACTCCAATAACGGTGCTACGTCGTTAGAGCGCTCACGTAAGGCTGGAATTGATAGCGTCAGTACATTCAAGCGGTAGAACAGGTCTTCACGAAACGAGCCTGAGTCAGCTAATTCAGAAAGACGGTGGCGCGTTGATGCAATAATACGAACATCAGCGTGCATCTCTTCTTCTTCACCAACACGACGGAATGAACCATCCTGTAGGAAGCGTAAAAGTTTGATTTGTAGATGCGGGCTCATTTCGCCAATTTCATCTAAAAATACAGTACCGCCATTTGCTTGTTCGAAAATGCCTTTATGTCCTTGTTCATGGTTGAATGAACCCGGAGCATGACCAAACAGTTCCGTTTCTGCCACGTCATCAGGCATTGATGCACAGCTTAAAATCAAGAATGGGAAAGACGATCGGTTTGAGCGGTTATGGCATGCTTTTGCAAGCATCTCTTTACCTGTCCCCGTATCACCTTCAATCAGAAGAGGTTGATCCAACATCGCCAACTTCTTAGCTTGACTGATCAAGGCTTTGTGACGATTAGAGACACCGACAAAATGTTCAAAGCCCAGGTTGTTCTGTTCTGGGATCGCATCTGTCGAGTTAATCTCTTGGTTGCAAGAACGAATCGTCATTACGGCGCTAGCCAGTACCGCTTCGTTCACGTCACCCCCAAGATAAATAGGCAGTATCTCGATAGAAAAATCCAAACCGTCTAGTACTACGACTTCACGATGACGTGTTACATCACCGTCGATCCAACGAGCAAAATTGAAGCTAGGAACAAACGTTGATAACGGCTCGCCAATAACTTCACTTTCTTGCTTACCAAAAAGGTTGAGTGCTGCGTGGTTTGCCATGTCGACTGAACCTTTAAGGTCAATCGCAATCACTGGATCTGGTAGGTTTGCAAGCAGTGCAATCAGCTCGGTGTTATGCCTTTCGCTCGGCATAAATTGGATTTTACGTACATCCTTCACACCTGAAATTCGGCGAATTTCAGCCATAAGTTCACTAAAAGCATCAAAATTAATATCAGGGCAATTTAGGTAAATAATGCCTTTTACATCAATTTCGATTCCTCTTAAATCAATGCTTTTTGAGGCCAAGATATCGAGCAACTCACGCGTTAAGCCGAGTCTGTCTTCACACAATACTTCAAGACGCACAAATAGTCCTATTATAGGTGTCAGGATAAGTTGACAGTAGTGTGGATTAAGGTCTGAGTTCAGTCAAGAAGAAGAGTAAACATATGTTTACCCTTCTTCTCAAACTATTGAGCCTCAAATACTTTATTTGAGAGTAATACGCTTTATTTCAGAAAGGACGGCTTTACGAAGGTCCGATAATTTTACTTTTCGCTCTTTATGCCAAGGCATAGGACGAAGCAAAGTCATGGCTTTTAAGCCCAGTCGAGCGGTTAAAATACCAACACCGAGCCCCTGCCCTGCTCTTGCAGAAATTTTGCCTGCTAAGTCCATCGATACGAGGTCCATGCTCGCATCAATCGCCAATTCACTTGCCCCTGCCGCTGCCATGTTGATTAACACTAATTTAAACAGCTTAATGCGCGACCAGTAGCCAAGTTCAATACCATACACATCGGCTAGCTTGTCTATCATGGTGAAATTACGCCACGCCACCAACAACATGTCTGCAGCAGCCAATGGGCTCACTGCAACCAAAGCTGCAGATTCAGTAGAAAACTTAGTCACGATCTGAGTGGCGACTTTATCCTGATGGCTAACGACCAACGCATCGTACATATCCAGCACTTCGGCATCGCTATGTGCCGGGTTGATACTGTTCCGCCACTTATCGTATGAAGGAGACTCGGCAACAATGCCCCCTTGTTTAGCGATGTGTTCACAAAACGCTTTTCCCTTACCAACGCTTTGACTTTGGAGTAGCTCTTCGCTCTGCTCTTGCACACTGAAATGGTCTTTCAGTGAACGTAGCTTCCATAGCTCTTTACCTATTGCACCAAGGCCTAATGACGCGATTGCAGCAATAAAACCGGCCCAACCTAATGCTAACCAGTCAGCGGCTTGAATCGCGGTGATCACAGAATCGACCGCTTGCCAGCCCACTAAGCCAGAGAAAGCGACCAACAAGCCAGAAGTAAACCACTTTTTCTTTTTACTCGGGCGTATCACTTGCTCCAGTTGTTGCTCAGCTTCGCCATCTAGGTCAATTTCTACTTGTGGTGCGACAGGTACAAATTTTTCTTGTTCGGTGAACATTTGTTGAGCACCTAAATCTGGGCTAACTTCATTCTTATCTTGCTCATCGAACGAGGTCTTCAACGGTTCATCAAAGACTTGTTTCGTTTTTAATTCACTCATTTTGATTGCCTCAATTACTTCAACTTATCGCCAATGAGATACTCTAAAACCTTATCGACTCGTAAGTGCTGACAAGGCTCATCGGAATGTTGTTCCATTGGCCTAAAGCTCGTGAAATCAAACTGATTGGTTTCCCAATATTGTTTGTTCGGCAGCTTACGCGGCACCTCGCCAGGATACATGGTTTGAGACACGTTATCTAAAGTGACCCCTTGCAACGCAGGAACATTGTCTGAACCTGACGAAATATAACCCGCACTGGTCGCTTGAATAGACGCGATGCTCATGCAACTCATGTCGATATGTTCAAACGCCGCCTGTTGCCACGCTGGGTGTACCATCTGTTGTAACAGCGACACCAAGTTCGGATGTTGATCCGGTGTCACATGGTCAGCTTTGGTGGCTGCAAACAAGATCTTGTCGATCTTCGGCGCAAACAGGCGTCTTAAGATATTGCTTCGGCCGTACTTAAAGCTCTTTAATAGCTGCTCTAATGCACCACGCATATCCATGAAAGAGTCGTAGCCCGCATTGAGCGGCTGTAAGCAGTCCACCAGCACGATTTGTCTATCGAACGTCGCGAAGTGATTCTTATAGAACGCCTTTACGACCTTTTGCTGATACTCTTCATAACGTGCTTTTAAAACCGCATAGTTACTTGTTTTTGAGAACTTGCCCTCAGGTGCGATGCACGGGAAAAATTGCAGCACAGGCGCACCTTCAAGCTCACCCGGTAATACGAATCGACCCGGTTGCACCCAATGCAGTCCGTTACTTTTACAAGTATGCAGGTACTGGGTGTAGCTATCGGCAATCGCGACCAGTTTTTTTTCGTCGGCTTCGGCTAGCAAGTCAATGTCACCGCGCATTGCGTTCCACTGTTGCGAGTAGACTTCTCTATCGCCTTTCAATGCGGAAAATTGAGATTGACTCCAAGTATCGAAATCCATATCCAGTAGGGGTAAATCAAGTAGCCACTCGCCTGGGTAGTCGACAATATCGAGATAAAGGGTGCTGTTTTTACTCAGCAGCTTCTTCGCGCCTTTGGCTGGTTTATATTTGATGGCTAAGCGAATCTCACTGACATCACGCGTTGGCACGGGCCATTCTGGTGGCTCCGCATTGAGTGACTCCATCGCTTCATCGTAAGAAAAACGCGGGATCATCATGTTATGTTGTGGAATACGTTTAGCACCAATGATTCTTCCATCTCTCGCCGAGGCAAGTAGAGGCAGATTTTTGTGGGTAGACGTATGAAGAAGTTGATTAACCAGCGAAGTAATGAATGCTGTCTTACCCGCACGAGAAAGCCCCGTGACCGCTACTCGAATATGAGAATCCGTTCCTCTGCTTATAAAGTCACTCATTTCTTGAGTTAGGTGTTTCATTTGAACGACTCCGTAATAGTTAAGCTAACTGATATAGTAATAGAAACGTTAGCCTGTGCTCTTTCCCAGTTGGGTTAGTTTGTATGCTTATGCTTGTTCTTTTGCTAATAGTAGTGAGTATGCAATACACATTCTTAATGCTAGATGAATAAAAGCCCCTGACTACATTCATAATCAGGGGCTTTAAAATTTTCAGTTAATGTCAGACTAATCGTCTTCTATCAGCTTGTAGATAACGAACAGTGTGATCTCAGAAATCAACCATAATACACATGTGATAGTTACGTACTTTTCGTTAAAGATGCTGATTCCGTGCAAGATCAAATCGTAACCAATGAAACTACCAATCACCACTGCCAAGATAATCTGTAGGATCTGAATAAAACGAGGCATTCCTCTCTCCTATGTTCTTATATCAAACGATGTGTTTATAACTATATCATTGATAATAAGACAAAAGTGCAGACAATGCTGCACTTTTATTCTTAAGTTTCTGTCAAAAATTGCAATTCAAACACTCAGGTCAAGGTTAATTGCGCCTTTCTAGCGTTCGTTAATTACGCTTTTTCGGCTTCTGCAATTTTCACTTTCCACGTGTCAGGGCCGATCTGGTGTGCGTTTACGCCGTTAGAGTCAACCGCTACCGTTACCGGCATGTCCTCAACTTCAAACTCGTAAATCGCTTCCATACCGAGATCTTCAAACGCAACCACGCGTGCTTTTTTAATTGCCTTCGCGACTAAATAAGCTGCACCACCAACGGCCATTAGGTAAACCGATTTATGCTGTTTGATTGACTCAACCGTTGCAGGGCCACGCTCGGCTTTACCAATCATGCCCATAATACCGGTTTCTTCTAGCATCATGTCGGTGAACTTATCCATGCGAGTAGACGTTGTTGGGCCCGCAGGACCTACCGCTTCGTCACCCACAGCATCGACAGGGCCAACGTAGTATATGAACTTGCCTTTCAGGTCGACGCCTTCTGGTAAACCTTCACCACTTTCAAGCATGCCTTGAATACGCTTATGAGCAGCATCACGACCGGTTAAGATCTTGCCTGATAGAAGAACCGTTTCGCCAGTCTTCCACTCTTGAACGTCTTCTTTAGTAATTTCATCAAGGTTAACACGGCGTGTATTTGCGCCTGCTTCCCAAGTAATGTCTGGCCACTCTTCTAACTTAGGTGGTGTTAGTTCTGCAGGGCCGCTGCCGTCTAGCGTAAAGTGAACGTGACGCGTTGCCGCACAATTCGGGATCAAGCAAACAGGCTTTGAAGCTGCATGCGTTGGCGCTGTTTTGATTTTAACGTCAACCACAGTCGTTAGACCGCCAAGGCCTTGTGCACCAATACCAAGCTTGTTTACACGGTTGAAGATGTCTAAACGAAGCTCTTCTTCTGCGTTCTCTGGACCTTTGTCGATAAGGTCTTGAATATCGATGTGTTCCATCAGAGATTCTTTAGCGAGTACCGCGGCTTTCTCAGCCGTACCGCCAATGCCTATACCAAGCATGCCCGGTGGACACCAGCCCGCGCCCATTGTTGGTAGCGTCTTCTCTACCCACTCTGCAATATCATCAGAAGGGTTAAGCATTACCATCTTGGTTTTGTTCTCAGAACCGCCGCCTTTTGCCGCGATTTGAATTTCAACTTTGTTGCCTGGAACCATATTAATGTGAACAACTGCTGGTGTGTTGTCTTTGGTATTAATACGCTTACCTGCAGGGTCCATTAGGACAGATGCACGCAATGGGTTATCTGGATTGTTGTAAGCTTGACGAACGCCTTCATCAACCATCTGTTGTACTGTTTGATCCGTTTCCCACCTAACATCCATACCGATGTTCACGAAACAAGTAACAATACCCGTATCCTGACAAATTGGACGATGACCTTCCGCAGACATACGCGAGTTAATAAGAATCTGAGCGATAGCATCTTTTGCTGCTTGGCTTTCTTCTTTCTCGTACGCTGTTTCTAGGGCTTGGACAAAGTCTAAAGGGTGATAATAAGAAATGTACTGAAGTGCGTCAGCGACACTGCTGATCACATCTTGCTTACGAATAACCGTCATTGCATGCCTCTTTATTGTTCTGGTTCCATGTGGGATCTTGGTTTAACTGTTTTTGTCTAACCGAATTAGTTGGCTTAGCTTTTTATTATGTTGAGCTGTATTTAGTTGCTGTAGCAATCGCTTGCATAGCTTTAAACTAAACCATGTGGTTTGCACCGTTCTAATCAAGAACCCATTTTATTTTCAATTTATGATACTCTTGCTTCCTCTCACACGCCATGCAGTGATCGAACTCTTTGTCACAAATTAAACAAATGAATAACAACGAATTTCGCTCTATCCAAATCAAGCCGCTTGAATATCAATCAACTTTAGCTAAACATCTGTTTTCTCATATTGAAAACCTACCGTGGGCAATGCTATTACGCTCCGCTTCAGAAAGCCATGTTGATAGTCGATACGATATTTTAGTTGCTCAACCCATCGCCACCTTCGAGACTATCGGTGCAGAAACGACCGTTAATGTTAATGAAGAAACTCTTGTTAGCAAAAAGCATTTCGTTTCAAAGTCGGATCCTTTCGAACTACTCGACCAATATCAACAGCAGTTATTACCGGCGACCAAAGAGCATGCTGATTTGCCATTCGTTGGCGGCGCTTTAGGCTACTTCAGTTACGATTTAGGGCGACGAGTAGAAGCTCTTCCCTCTCTTGCTAAGCATGATATTTCTGCGCCCGACATGGCGGTTGGTTTATATGAATGGGCAGTGATCGTTGACCATCAATTAAAAACAGCGTGTATTGTCGGCTGCAATATCGATGAACATCATGATTGGCTGATACAACAGGCCTCTAGGCCAAACCGAACACATGTGCGCTTTGGATTAACCACACCGTGGCAATCCAATATGAGCGAAGAGAGCTACGCCAATAAGTTTAATAGCGTGCAAGAGTATTTGTTATCGGGTGACTGTTATCAAATTAACTTAGCTCAGCGCTTCAATGCTCAATACCAAGGTAGTGAATGGCTCGCTTATGAGAAACTTGAACAGTACAACTCGGCGCCCTTTTCTGGTTTTATCCGATTGGCAGAGTGCGCAATCATTAGTGTTTCTCCGGAGCGTTTCTTAGAGCTTAAAGACAACATCATCGAAACTAAGCCAATTAAAGGTACGCGCCCTCGTTCTGAGGATCGTAAAGTTGATGATGCCCATGCTCAAGATTTGTTGAGTGCAGAAAAAGATCAGGCCGAAAACCTGATGATCGTTGACCTGTTACGTAATGATATTGGCCGTGTGGCAAAACCTGGTACGGTGCATGTCCCTAAACTGTTTGATATCGAAAGCTTCCCTGCTGTGCATCACTTAGTTAGTACAATCAGAGCCGACCTAGATTCTAAATACTCAGCAACCGACTTACTGAGAGCTTGCTTCCCTGGAGGTTCAATTACTGGCGCTCCAAAAGTGCGCGCTATGCAGATCATTGAAGAGTTGGAACCGCATCGACGCTCAGCGTATTGCGGCAGTATCGGCTACATCAGTAGAAATGGCAGAATGGACACCAGCATTACCATTCGTACGTTAGTTGCCGAGAACAACACGCTTTATGCTTGGGCTGGTGGTGGTGTGGTATTCGATAGTGATTGCGCCTCTGAATATCAAGAAACATTAGATAAGCTGAGTCGCATCCTTCCTGTGCTTGAAGAGTGTTAGGTAACGACACTGAAGGCTATTTAGTCATAGGCAAAAGCTCGATATAAAAAAACCGAAGGATCATAAGATCACTTCGGTTTTTTAGTATTTGAGTCTGAGTCTGAGTAGATAATTGACCACTCACTATTAACGTGACTTACGCTACCTTCACAGCAGAAACACCCCACTTCTTGAGCATCTCTGTGAGGTCGTTCGCGGTATAAGGTTTACTAAGGATGTCATCCATTCCACACTGAATACAACGTTCACGCTCTTCTAATGTTGTGCCGGCAGTCAGTGCCACTATAGATTTGGCGTAACCTTTCTCTCTGAGCTTTTCTGTCGCTTCAAAGCCATCCATAACCGGCATTCTGCAATCCATAAAAACAATGTCGTAATCATTATTTGAGGCTAGCTCGAACCCTTCTACACCATTACTAGCGATAACAGGTTCAATCTCATGCTTACGTAGCATTTGTTGGATGATGATTTGGTTCATTTTGATATCATCAACTACCAGAACTTTCAATAAAGACAGCTCAACGTTTGATTCGACATTTTTGGCCACCCGTTCATCTTCACGCGATATATCGATAACTTTTAAAGGTATAGAAATAGTAAAAGTTGTTCCGACTTCAACCACACTAGACACACTAATATGACCATTCATCAAAGCGACCAACTTACGGCAAATCGCTAAGCCAAGTCCGGTACCCTCATAGTTTCGGCTACTCGAATTATCAGCTTGAGTAAAAGGTTCAAACAAAGTTTTGTGTGCAGATTCGGCAATCCCAACCCCGGTATCTTCTACAGAAAAAACGAATTGGCTGTTGTTCCATTCGATACCAACATTCACATGTCCCTCTTCTGTGAATTTAATCGCATTACCTATTAGGTTTACAAATAGCTGAGTGATGCGTTCTAAATCCCCATTAAAATGAGTAGGTACATTTGAGGACACGCTGATATTAAATTCAAGCTGCTTCTCAATCGCACGATTGGTGAAGATGCTTTGAATCGTGTTTCTCAAATCATCCAGTGCAAATGTCTTGGGAATCAGCTCCAACATACCCGCATTAATCTTACTGTAATCAAGTAAGTCATTAATGATGGTTCTTAGGAACTCACCAGATTGACTTAGGTTGTTGACTATTTCACGCTGAGAAAAGGTCAAGTCGGTGTCGCTGATCAATTCAGCACTACCTAACAAGCCGTTGAGTGGGGTTCTTAATTCGTGGTTAATCATTGCAACGAAATCACGAGTTGCTCTTTCGGACTCTTCTGCTCGTTTGCGTGATTCAATATTTCGGTTAATCGCGAGCTGATGAGTTAGCGCACTGCATATCAAATCCGTTACTAACAAAAGTTGACTCTCAATAAACTCATAGTCTTGATCGAGCAACCTAACCTTAACGATCAGTGCACCAACGATCACCTTCTCCACTTCAAGAGGCACCGTCAACAAGTTACCTTGCCATTGAGGTTCCTGAATCTCTTGATCTAACCCACCGACCGTTTCGTCGCCGTAATCATATGTGAGAAGTTGAGGTATGAGTTTAGGTGGCAGTATCAGACGACTGGCTTCAATTAAATAACTGTTCGTCACGTTTGTCGTTAATTCAGACAACATGATGTCATCGAGATCATTCCTAAGAAACGCGCGCCCAAAATCGATCAACAAATTGTCGATTTGCTCTTGAAACTCAATGCGGCGAATATTCGCGTTCGAACGTTTTTCTAACTGACGCAAAGCAAGCTCAAGCTGTTGGTTTGCCTCAAACAATTCAAGACTCTTTTGTTCCAACAATGCTTCAGCCGCTTTCCGTGCCGCGACTTGACGTTTAAGCTTCTTCTCTAAGGCTGATGCCAGATCCATATTACTTTTCGACTTTCAAATTAAACCTAACCACGCTTTGGTCATCATTCTGAGGTGTCATTTCTACCAAGATAGACTCCCCGTGATATTCAGCGCATCCTTCAATTAGCCCCAAACAAACATGAGACATACACCTTGCGCTTTTGTAGTCAAAAATAAGTTGTGCTTCGGTCGTAGTAATAAAACTGAATTCTGGTGGTTCAGCGTCGGGATAGAGCTTCTTCACTTCTACATGAATATAGCGCTCTACGTGTTGAATAAATTGAAAAGTGGTATTGCTATGTGCAAGGCTGGCTTTGTTCGGCAAAGAGGCTAACAGGTTTTTAAATACAGATTGCCCAAATACGCGTTGCAAACTTCCTGCATCGATATCGGTTTTCTTACTCAGGTTAATGATGAGTTTCACGAGATCTTTGTGGTCGTAACTTCCGACCGATGTATAGATCCCCTCGTCTTCTGACATCTCTAAAACTTCTTCCAAAAGTTCTAAACCAAACTTTTCTTCAACAAGCTCTAAAAATTCGGTGAATATGATTCCTTTCATCTCATACCTTTTATTCTATTTCTTTTTAGAATGAGCCACTAAGTGAGGGTTATCAAATTCTTAAGGACAAAATAACCATCCACCACTCAATTTTATGACATGAGTAACGCTTACCGGCTCATATGATCCTATTGAATATAGCAAAAGCCACTGAATTTTAGATACACCCCTCCTGATTGGGTGGACGTATCACATATCAACCTGCTATTTGCGATTTAAGAGTGCCAATAAAAATAGACAATGAAGACATTAGTACAACGTTAAAACTGGTACCAAACAAATCGTTCAGCAAACAGAAAAGCGAGATTGGCTTTCGACTCGGTGTTGTGACTATACTTAAAAGCATAACAATCAATATATTGGCATGATATGAATAAAGATAACTTCCTTCAGCAATTCCAACTTAACCCAACCGTTGGCTATCACCCAGAGTCTGTTGAGCGTGTTTCTCACATAACAGAGGATCAACTTCGTAAAGCAGCAGTAGTGGTAGGTTTAGTTGAAAGAGAGGATGGTTTACATGTCATTTTTACTAAAAGAGCAGCTCACCTTAAGCACCATCCTGGCCAAGTCAGTTTTCCTGGAGGGAAGCACGAACTTTCCGACCCATCCATGCAGTTTACGGCACTGAGAGAGCTCCACGAAGAGGTCGGAATTCGATCAGATCAAGTTAAAATTGTTGGGCAATTACCAGCATTGAGTACCATTAGTAAATTTTCTGTGACACCGATTGTTGCCATGGTCGATCCTGACTATGAAGCCATCATCGATGAGAACGAAGTTGCCTCAATTTTTGAGGTTCCAGCCACCTATGTTTTAGACCAAGCCAAGTTGCACAGTCACACGATGAATTTTAAGAAAATTAAGCATCGTGTTTTTGCGATGCCCTTCGAAGAGCACCTAATTTGGGGCGTTACGGCTCAAATCATCCAATCACTGCAGCGACACGTAGTGCAACAAATTACATAGCAACTACGTTTTGTTTAATCTCTGTTAACAAAATCCTGTCTTTCCATGGAACAGATTTATTAATGCAATTTTACGCAAACGATTCCCTGGTATAAAACTATACAAGCCCCGCCAATTCATAAGAAAAACTAATACCCAAGCCAAATATAAATCACCTGTAGCACACCATTTTCGTGATCAAAAATCCGTTTTTCGCATATCATGTGCCACGCCGTTTCATTACATGATTTAGATCTATTTTTTGCAGAAGAAAATTCTGCAGAATTGGCGCCGACTTATTTCCTGTTCCCAAAAAATGAGTAATTTAACATGAACACAACAACTTCTTCGGCAAATGCCGTTAAAGATTCAAGCAAGTTTAACTACAAAGATTTTACCTGGTGTTTATCACTATTTGGTACAGCAGTTGGTGCTGGCGTACTATTTCTTCCAATCAAAGCTGGTGCGGGTGGTTTTTGGCCATTAGTTATCCTAGCTCTAATCGCGGCACCAATGACTTGGTTCGCACACAAATCTCTAGCTCGTTTCGTACTGTCTGCTAAAAACCCTGAAGCCGATATTACAGACACAGTTGAAGAACATTTCGGTAAGACTGGCGCAAACATTATTACTTTTGCTTACTTCTTCGCTATCTACCCGATCGTTCTAATCTACGGTGTTGGTATCACAAACACGGTTGACTCTTTCTTAGTAAACCAAATGGGTATGGAATCCATTCCACGTCCTCTTCTTTCTGGTGCACTTATCCTTGCTATGACAGCGGGTGTTGTATTCGGTAAAGAGTTGATGCTTAAAGCAACTTCAGCGATGGTTTACCCACTAGTATTCATCTTACTAGCGTTATCTTTCTACCTAGTTCCTGATTGGAACACTTCAATGATGGAAACAAGCCCAGAATGGTCAGCAATGCCTTCTATTATCTGGCTTGCGATTCCAATCATCGTGTTCTCTTTCAACCACAGCCCAATCATTTCACAGTTCTCTAAAGAGCAACGTCGTGTATACGGTGAAGACGCAGTTAAGAAAACTGACGCGATCACTGGCGGCGCAGCAATGATGCTGATGGGTTTTGTAATGTTCTTCGTATTCTCTGTAGTGCTTTCTCTATCTCCAGAGCAACTAGCAACAGCACAAGCACAAAACATCTCTGTTCTTTCTTACCTAGCTAATGTTCACGAGTCTCCACTTATCTCTTACATGGGTCCTCTTGTAGCGTTTGCAGCGATTACTTCTAGCTACTTCGGTCACTTCCTAGGTGCTCACGAAGGTCTTGTTGGCCTAATCAAGTCTCGCTCTGGTTCTTCAATCAGCACGATTGAGAAAGCATCTCTAGCATTCATCGTTGTTACAACTTGGATTGTTGCGGTAGTTAACCCAAGCATCCTAGGTATGATTGAAACAATGGGTGCTCCAATGATTGCAGCTATCCTGTTCCTAATGCCTGTATTCGCGATGCAAAAAGTACCAGCAATGGCTAAGTACAAAACTTCAGCACCTGTGCAAATCTTTACAGCTTTATGTGGTCTAGCGGCTATTAGTTCTGTAATCTACGGCGCTCTTTAATCTCCGCTACTTTTTATAAGATGACATCCATCTTATATCGCGAGATTAGACAAAAAATATAATGATAATAAATGAGCCTCCCTACTCGACGTGGGAGGCTCTCTTTTTGAGGTAATCGCTATGATTAGTGTATTTGATATCTATAAAATCGGTGTTGGTCCATCGAGCTCACACACAGTTGGACCAATGAAAGCGGGTAAAGAATTTATTGATGACCTACGTTCAATGGGAAAATTGCGCGACATCACTAAAATCACCGTGGACGTATATGGATCACTATCACTGACAGGGAAAGGTCACCACACAGATATCGCAATCATCATGGGTCTTGCTGGCAATACTCCTGAGCGTGTTGATATCGACTCTATTGCTGGCTTCATTGCTCGCGTAGAAGAAACTGAACGCCTACCTGTTGGTATGCACTGTCATACTGTTTCATTCCCACGCGATGGTGGAATGAACTTCCACACTAGCAACCTTTCTCTGCACGAGAATGGCATGAGCATTCATGCTTGGGTTGATGACGAAGTAGCATACTCAAAAACATACTACTCCATTGGTGGCGGTTTCATCGTTGACGAAGAGAACTTCGGCAAAGAAGAAGAAAACCCAATCAAAGCACCTTACGAATTCACAACAGCTGAAGAGCTGGTTAATCAGTGTAAAGAAAGCGGCCTTTCTATCAGTACATTGGTTATGAAAAACCAAGCGGCTTTCCACTCAGACGAAGAGTCTCGCACTTACTTCGCTAACATCTGGAAAACGATGCGTGAGTGTATGGACCGCGGTATGAATACTGAAGGTATCCTACCTGGTCCACTGCGTGTGCCTCGTCGTGCAGCAGCACTTCGCCAACAGCTAATGACTTCAGAAAAAACAACCAATGACCCAATGACGGTTGTTGACTGGGTAAACATGTTTGCTTTCGCCGTAAACGAAGAAAACGCAGCTGGCGGCCGTGTAGTAACGGCACCAACAAACGGCGCATGTGGCATCATCCCTGCTGTATTAGCTTACTACGATAAGTTCATCCAAACGGTGACAGAGAAAGACTACATCCGTTACTTCGCAGCTTCTGGCGCGATCGGTGGTCTTTACAAACGTAACGCTTCTATCTCTGGCGCTGAAGTTGGCTGTCAGGGTGAAGTTGGCGTGGCATGTTCTATGGCGGCGGCTGGACTTGCTGAACTTATGGGTGGTAGCCCAGAGCAAGTATGTATGGCTGCAGAAATCGGTATGGAGCACAACCTAGGTCTAACGTGTGACCCAGTTGCTGGCCAAGTACAAGTTCCATGTATCGAGCGTAACGGTATTGCTGCAGTGAAAGCAATCAACTCGACTCGTATGGCACTGCGTCGTTCTTCTGCTCCCACTGTTTCTCTAGATAAAGTTATCGAAACGATGCTAGAAACAGGCAAAGACATGAACGCTAAATACCGTGAGACGTCTCAAGGTGGTTTGGCTGTTAAGGTTGTTTGTTAATTAACATTCGTTTGTTAGTTAGCATTGGCTTGCTAGTCCGTATTAATTTATTGGCCAGCATCAGTTAAAAAACCAACGCTTAACTCAGTTTGCTTGATAACGAGCAGATAATGAAAAGGAACGCCGATGCGTTCCTTTTTTTGTTTCTGAAGCTTCTGTATCTGAAGGAAGCTTGGTGACTGATTTATTCAACCCACCAAATTGTTTTGTTAAATCACTTGTGAAACAAGCAAGAAGCAACCAAACAACAGTGAAAACAGCATCATTACGTTGCCACCTTCGGCGCGGTACCTATCGTCAGCAACTTTCATGAAACGCTGCTTGTGAACCATTACTAAAGGAACAAACACCGCCAAGAATACCAAAATGATGCCTGCGTAGTTCAAGACTTGTAGGAACTTATCTGCAGCAAGTAATGAGCCCACCAACGGTAAGATGAAGCTAATGCAATAAGTTACCGCCGTATTTTGATTGAACATATCTTTGTTCTGGTTGAACAACGCCATCGCCACACCAAAGAAAGAGGTTAACAACGCCAAACCTGTAAAGGTAGAAAGTATATTACCCACCCAAGGAGACTGAGCCTCAAACGCCGCCATCAAATCTGATACGTTTTTGAAGCTTCTGAATTGCTCTTCGCTCAAGTTACCCACTACCGCAAACAACCAACATAAGTAACACACTAATGGGATCAGAGAACCGACGATCACCATGTTACGCAGCTGTTTGTCTGTCGCTTCATGGTTGTAAGAAACCAAAGTTGGAATCACAACCATAAAACCAAAACTGGTAAACAGAATTGCACTGGTTTTAATGAGATCAACGTGGTCATGACTTGTCACCTGCATCAGGTTTTCTTGAGTCATACTCGGCGCCAAAAAAGTCATGGTTGCAAACAAGCTCGCTAACATCACGAAGAACAGTGCACGGTTGAGCTTATCAATTACGCCAGTACCACTTGCGACGACGGCTCCGGCAATAAGCGTGAACACGATTTGGCTCGTGGTCGCGGTGATCTCTATGCCAAAGTTAGACAGTAACTTACTCAGCAAGTCACCTGCGCCCAAAATATAAGCCATCAATAGGCAAATCAATAACGCGTATAGCAAGCCGTTAGTGAGTAGCTGGCCTTGTCTACCCAAGGTTTTTCGGGCAATAGAATTTAATCCTAAACCGCCACCCGCTTTGATGGTCGCTTCTAGAAGTAATAATGCTGCGTAAGTGGTGCCGAAACAGATCAGAACCATCAGCAGTGTGCCGTAAAGCAATCCAAATTGAGCTAATACCATTGGGATCGCAAGCATACCAGCACCGAGAGCGGTACCAGCGATAATTAGGGAGCTCCCTATCATTTTAATATTCATTGTCTTTAACTTATTTGTTTAGTTTTTATAGGTGTAAGTCTTCGTACATCGAGCAGATGACAAAGGTGTTCAGATAGAAATAAAGTTATAAAACGAATAACAATAGGAGCGATAAGCGGTAGAGAAGCGTGCAGAGACATTGTCGAACAGGGCGTTCAAAGGGGAGCTTGTTTTAAAAGAGGTAAAACGAGAAGCGTGAGTGAGCGTTAGCTGATGTGGTGAACCTTCCGTAGGTTCAATAATCGGCGATGTAATCTTGAATTTCATGTATGTGTCCAATAAGTCACATTCCATAGTATTTGAAGCAGCGTATCCGTTGCTGCCTTACCTCTCTCATAGAGGTCTTTTCATCTTATAGAATGAGCCTCGAAACACAACGCTATAGCCACAATTTTTGCTATTAAATTAAACAAAATGGCCATTTGAATACAAATTAACCACTTAACTTTGTAAAACAATAATCATTATTGATAAAAAGCCGCTCCATAAATACATCAAACCCAATAAAATCAGAGCTTGTGCGCAGAGTAACCAAACCAGATAACAAGCACAAAAAAGGCGCTCTTGTGAGCGCCTTTCGTAACTTTGAAACTTTGAAACTTTGAAACTTTGAAACTTTGAAACTTTGAAAACTATAACCTTAAATGCGATATTGAATACTATCGTATTGAAGTTAATTGCTTTGAAAATACAGTTTTCTAAGTGCAGTCTCAAAATTACAGTATTGAAAACTTATTCACCGCGGTAGATACAACCTGCAGTACATGTTTCTTTAATCTCAACTTTGCTTAGAAGCGGCAAGTTTGGTTTTAGCTCGTTCCAGATCCATTTAGCTAATACTTCACTCGTTGGGTTCTCTAAACCTTCAATATCGTTCAAGTAATAGTGGTCGAGACGGTCGTAGATTGGTTTGAATACGGCTTTGATTTCAGAAAAGTCGATTACCCAACCAGTATGCGGATCAACTTCGCCTTCTACGTACAAACGAACAAGAAAAGAGTGGCCATGCAAACGACCGCACTTATGCCCTTCCGGCACGTGTGGAAGATGGTGGGCTGCTTCAAACATAAACTCTTTGTATAACTCAGATCTCATTGTGTTTCTCAGGCTAAAAAAATGACACGCAATTTTACGTAAAACCCTGCCACTTCACAAGTTCTATCAATAGTAAGCCCTCAAACTGATTTATAAAACCAAACACCATCAATCGCATCTATTAATAGATTTAACATTTAAAGTTCGAGAACACGGAAACAAGGTCATACTTATCGCTATTTAATGATAAATTACTGACACTTACGCGCCAAAAAAACAACACAAACTTGTTACATCACAGAAACATCATCATAAGCGGAGAATGGTCACACTATTTGTTATACCCCATAGGTAGTAGGGTCTCTGACACGTAAAGTATGCGCGTCATTATAAATAATAAAAACTATTCCCTATGCGCTCAACAATCACTTTCAAAATCCTGGTGGCTTTGGCCGTCGTGTTTACCTTCCTGCTTGCCATATCGACGTATTTTCAATATTCGCAACAAAAAGAGTTGGTTAACTCGGTACTCAGTGAACAACTACACGACAAAGCGAGTAACTATTTCGATAGCCTCAATATGATGATGCTCACTGGTACCATGGCGCAAAAAGAGACACTCCGTCAAAAAGCGCTAGCTCAAGACGGTATTGAAAATGTTCGAGTCTTGCGTGCAGACGCAGTGAGTAAACTATACGGTCCCGGCAATGAAAACCAAATACCCGTTGATGATATCGACAAGCGCGCATTGGCTGGCGAAACCGTTATCGAACCATTTTCTTCTGATTGGGGAAAAGGCCTTGTTATCGCCCTACCAATGAAATCGAGTGAAAACTATCGCGGTACAAACTGCATCACTTGTCACATGGCACCGGAGGGGGAAGTTTTAGGGGCGATTCGACTTGAATATAACCTTAGCCATGTCAACTCGCTGATCAATACTCAAACGATGACCGCGATCGGTATTATGGCGGTGATCTCTTTTGCTGGTTTCGTGTTAACCATGGGGCTGATTCGTAAAATCATCGTTCGCCCTCTTCAACAGACATCTCGCTTTATGACCCAAGTCAGCAGCGATAAAAACCTATCCACTCGGCTGCCCGAACAAAGTAAAGATGAGATTGGAACACTGGCTAACTCTATTAACTCGTTCATGGGCACCGTTTCCGACAGTTTGGAAAAGGTACAAAACACCTCACATAAGTTGAATGCGTCTGCCAATCAACTGACCAGCGTTGCGCACATTACCGAACAAGCAGCCAGTGATCAGCAGAATGAAACGGCTGAAGTACAAAACAATGTTGAAGGGATACAAGCTCAGCAGATCAACGTAGAACAAGCGACGTTAACGGCCTCCGAACTCATCAACCACACAGCTGATGTAGCGTGCAAAAGTGCCAACCAGGCACATGACGCAAGTGGTGAAATAAAGAACCTAGTCACCAGCATTGAAGAGGTGAAACACAAAATACTGACACTCAATGAGCAAACTGGAGAGGTTTCTTCAATATTGAGTGTTATTCGAGGCATTGCCGATCAAACTAACCTTCTTGCCTTGAATGCAGCAATTGAAGCCGCTCGCGCAGGTGAACAAGGTCGTGGCTTTGCGGTAGTTGCTGATGAGGTTCGTAATCTTGCCTCACGAACGGCTGAAGCGACAGGCAGTATTGAATCGATTATCCATCAGTTCCAACAAGGTAGCGAAGAATCTTTAACTTCGGCCGACCGAGTTTGCGAGCAAGCACATCAAAGCTCAACAGATATCGATGCACTATCGCATGAAATGAACAGTGTCGTGGAAGAGATGAAACAAGTGCTGGCCCATGCACAAAATATCCAGCAGCAAACGCAATCCACCACACTGGCGACCAAAGACGTTCAGCAGAAGGTCGAGACCATCACTTCACATGCCGATAATACGTCACAATCTGCTGGTGAAACCCGCGGGATCAGTAATGACCTTGAAGAGCTGTCTGACCACCTTGAATCACTGATAAATCAATTCACTTTGTCGAGCGCAAACGCCAGAGATAAGAAAAGGTCATAACGCCTAACGCCATAACGCCATAACGCCATAACGCCGCAGTGTGGCGCTGTTTTTGAAGTTGCTTTTCTTTCCTTTTCAACAAAAAAAGCGCTCAATTTTGAGCGCTTTAAGTTATTAGCTTTCTTTATTTAGGACTCGAATTCCCAATTAAACAATCATTTAGTGTGTAATAGAAACCGCAGTTAGGTCTTTATGCTTATGGTACATCGCATGTTTGAAAATAAGATTCGCACTCACAGTATCCATTCCAGAGACTTCAACGTAAGCGCCCTTTTTACGGAACTTGAACACCACCTTATCAAGCGCCTCAACAGAGGTATTATCTAAGAATGACGCATCCGATATATCGATGGTCACTAAAGAGGTCGCGTTGTCATAATCAAATAGATCGACAAACGCATCTGACGAAGCAAAGAAGACATGGCCTTTTACTCGGTGAATGGTGTGCAGTTCGTTAGTCACTACTTCATCGGATATAAACACCATAGATTTGCTGGCATGTGCATAAAACAGAGCCGACAGCACCACGCCAACCGCCACACCTATCGCTAAGTTATGAGTAAACACCACCACCGCCACGGTTGCCAACATGGTTACATTAGTTGGCAGTGTATGGTCTTTAAGCTCAACAACAGAACGCCATGAGAATGTGCCGATAGAAACCATGATCATCACAGACACTAACGCCGCCATCGGTATCAGCTTCAACCAATCAGAAACAAACACCACCATTAGCAGTAAAACCACCCCAGCGATCATACTGGATAATCGGGTTAAGCCACCTGATTTGATGTTAATGATCGACTGACCGATCATTGCGCAGCCCGCCATTCCACCAAAAAGGGAAGCCACGATGTTCGCAACGCCCTGCCCTTTACATTCATTGTTTTTATTACTTTCAGTATCGGTCAGATCATCGACTATGGTTGCTGTCATCAAGGATTCCAACAAGCCAACTAGAGATAGAGCAATCGAATATGGAAGGATGGTTGCGAGCGTATCAAACGTGAATGGAATATTAGGAATCAAGAACACTGGCAGTGAATCCGGAAGCTTGCCCATGTCGCCAATCGTTCTCACATCTAATCCGAACAACAAACTAATGATTGTCAGGGTGACAATAGCGACCAGTGGAGAAGGTATCGTGCGACCAAACTTTGGAAAATAAGGAAGCAGATAAATAATCGCTAAACCCAAAGCGACTAACACGTAAACACTTGAAGGGACATTGATCAATTCAGGAAGTTGGGCCATGAAAATTAGAATGGCGAGCGCGTTAACAAATCCTGTAATCACCGATTTGGAAACGAAGTTCATTAGGTTGCCGAGCTTGAGATATCCAGCCGCGATTTGAATGACGCCAGCAAGAAACGAAGCGGCGAGTAGATATTCTAGCCCGTGGTCTTTAACTAAGGTGACCATTAATAGCGCCATTGCACCTGTTGCACCGGAAATCATTCCCGGACGACTGCCAACCAAAGCAGTGACGACACAAATACAGAACGAGGCATAGAGTCCTACTTTAGGGTCAACGCCTGCAATAATTGAAAATGCGATAGCTTCAGGGATCAATGCAAGTGCAACCACAATCCCAGATAATGAATCTCCTTTAACGTTTGATAACCAGTGTTTTTTTAAATAATTAAGCATGTAATTCTCTTTTACTTGTACAGCCAGTCCTGCCTTGTTGAGACATAATTTGATCGACTGTTTTTCTTGAATGAGCGAGCGCTCGAAAAATGCGGGTGTAGAGAGAATGCAGGGGTTAAGGCGGCGTAATTAACACGTGAATATTAAACTCCTCTTGTTTGTGATTTATTTGCTATTGATTCAGTATGCCCAAACCGCTGGATAATAAGTACTGAGCGATATACCAAGCATTCATCTAAATAGTAAGCATTAACCTAATTAGTAAGTCTTGAGCTAGCTTGAGCCGCGCCAATATAAAGTGAGTCTTGATGCAATCACACATTCATTATTGCAAACAAAGATTCCAAACCTATACCACCTCGTCAACGGTTACGGCTATTCATTAAAACGGTTACTGCTATTTACTAAAACCGTTACTAACCTAGTTTAATAAGCTAACTCCGACATAACGTTTATAAACGTCCAACGGCAATTGCACCGCATGAAATCGAACAAAAAAACAACCCTTAGTGGTTTTTCTTGTCTGCAGACACAATATTTCTTTCGTCGAGCAAGAATAAAGGTTGAAGCTGTCCGTATGACAGGTAATATGTTCAATCGATTTAAAAAGTTTATACAACTCGATGTTTCGGCTAATTATTGTGCGAATATCTATATATTTGCAGTAACGCTAGTAACTTTGAGTTGAATTTGTCCCTCAATGGAGAATGAAATCAACATGACTTACGCGCCTGTAACAGACGTACTTGGCGGCAAGCTAGCGGTAGACAGTGAAGTAACTGTTCGCGGCTGGATCCGTTCACGTCGTGATTCCAAAGCTGGAATCTCTTTCCTTGCCATTTATGACGGCTCTTGTTTCGACCCGATTCAGGCCGTGGTTCCTAATAATCTTAATAATTACGAAAACGAAGTATTAAAGCTAACAACTGGCTGCTCTGTTGAAGTAACTGGTAAGATTGTTGAGTCTCCTGCGAAAGGTCAAGACTTCGAACTAGCAGCAACTGACGTTAAAGTTGTAGGCTGGGTTGAAGACGCTGACACTTACCCAATGGCTAAGACACGTCACTCTATCGAATACCTTCGTGAAGTTGCTCACCTACGCCCACGTACAAACGTGATTGGCGCAGTAGCACGTGTACGTAACTGTCTATCGCAAGCGATTCACCGTTTCTACCACGAGCAAGGTTTCTTCTGGACTTCAGCTCCGCTTATCACTGCATCTGATGCAGAAGGCGCTGGTGAAATGTTCCGCGTATCTACGCTAGACATGGAAAACCTACCTCGCACTGACGATGGCAAAGTTGACTTCAACGAAGATTTCTTCGGTAAAGAAACTTTCCTAACAGTATCTGGCCAACTTAATGCTGAAGCTTACGCTTGTGCATTAAGCAAAGTTTACACGTTCGGTCCTACGTTCCGTGCTGAAAACTCAAACACAAGCCGCCACCTAGCTGAGTTCTGGATGGTTGAGCCTGAAGTTGCGTTTGCAGACCTTGACGATGTAGCAAAACTGGCTGAAGACATGCTTAAGTACGTTTTCGCAGCTGTTCTTGAAGAGCGCCGTGACGACCTTGAGTTCTTCGCTTCTCGCATCGACAAGCAAGCAATCACTCGTCTAGAGCAATTCGTAGACGCTGATTTCGCACAAGTTGACTACACTGACGCAATCCAAATCCTACTAGATTCTGGTAAGAAATTTGAATTCGACGTTGAGTGGGGCATCGACATGTCTTCTGAGCATGAGCGTTACCTAGCTGAAGAGCACTTCAAAGCACCTGTTATCGTTAAGAACTACCCGAAAGACATCAAAGCTTTCTACATGCGCTTAAACGACGACGGCAAAACAGTTGCGGCAATGGACGTACTTGCACCAGGCATCGGTGAAATCATCGGTGGTGCACAACGTGAAGAGCGTCTAGACATTCTAGACGAGCGTATGATTGCTATGGGTATCGACCCTGAGCACATGAGCTGGTACCGCGACCTACGTAAATACGGCACAGTGCCACACGCTGGTTTCGGTCTTGGTTTCGAGCGTCTAGTATCTTACGTAACAGGTATGGGCAACGTTCGTGACGTGATTCCATTCCCACGTACACCACGCTCTGCAAACTTCTAATTCGATATTGAGAGCTTAGCTCTTACTAGAATCTAAAAGTTAAGAACAAATAAAAACCTCCGTAATTTGCGGAGGTTTTTTATATTCGGAATAAAAGAAACGACTGATGCTTCGGCATACCACCAGCAGAAACTAATCATTCAAAAGCTAATCGACATCTTGGTCTTTCGCGTATTTAATGGCAAAGCCACAGATTGCCATCATAACGAATGGGATTGCTGCAGTTGTATATTCAGCCCAAGCCATATCTGCGAATGCTTTGGCCAATAAAACATGGCCGATGATAAGCAGAAGTGCGCACACAATCGCGACAATAATAAGCTTAACTTCGTTTCCCATAGTCACTTTCAACATAACGGTATCTCCAAAATTTGGTCTACCGTTATTGAATCACAACTCTTTGATCAACAAGGCGTACAGTTACAGCGTAATCAGCCCGTACAGTTGAAATCACTCGCTGTTTTATGAGTAACTTAACCTTTTGAGCAAGCTGCCAGACTATGAATTCGTTAATTGATGCGCCAATTGCCCAAGTAACTTCAGAGCTTGCTCTTTCTCTTTAGTCAGTTCATACGAAAAGTTCAACCGAATCGCGTTGTCTACTCTGCCCTGTTCGCTAAACAAATCGCCAGATGCGACGCTAATACCTTGCTCAATAGCCAGTTGATGAAATTGTTGGCTGTCGAATTTCTCAACAAAACGAATCCAGACAAAATAACCGCCAGTGGGCTCTTCAATTTGGATAGAATGTGGAAAGTATTGCCTGATCACGTTGATAAAACTCTCTTTTCTTAGCAACAGGTTTTTGCGCAGTTTACGAAGGTGGTTATCGTAGCTTTCATGCGTCAGAAAGTGTGCGACTCCGAGCTGAACAGGCGCGCTACTCGACAGTGTAGAAAGAAGCTGAAGCTTTTGAATGGCATCATTGAAACGCGTGTTCACAACCCAGCCGACCCGATAACCCGGACACAGACTTTTTGAGTACGAACCACAAAGCAGAACAGAATCAGTCTTATCGAAGGCTTTTAGTGGTTTGGGTTTATGACCCTCGAAGTAGAGGTCACCATATACGTCATCTTCAATAATGTAGGTTTCGTGTTGTTCTGCAATCTCAACCACACGGCGCTTTGCCTCTTCAGACAAACTTGTCCCTGTCGGGTTTTGAAAAGTCGTCATCAGCCAACACGCTTTTACATCTTGGTTTTGTAGTGCGCTTTCAAACTGATCAATATTCAATCCATTGATTGGACAAACATCCACTTCAATCGGATTGAGCCCCAACCTCTCTACGGCCTGTAAAGCGCCATAGAAAGCTGGAGATTCAATCACAACGTTGTCACCTGAATTGGTGACCGTTTGTAGGCTCAAGTTGAGCGCTTCCATCGCACCTGAAGTAATCACGATGTCTTGATGATTCACCGTAATACCCTGCTGCAAATATCGTTGGGCAATTTGCCTTCTGAGTGACTCACTGCCCGGCGGCAAATTATTAATGACACTCGCTCCCGTCATCTTTCTTCCTGCACTCGCGAGGTTTCGGGTCAAGGTAGGCAAAGGAAAAAGGTCAGGATCTGGGAAGGCTGAGCCAAAAGGTATTACACCTTCTGCGGAACTCGATTTTAAGAAATCAAACAAGCGGTCATTGATCGCTTTCTTCTCACGCTCTGGCGTTAATAGGTAATCCATATCATCCATTCTGGGCGCGACAAAATAGCCAGATTGAGGCTTGGCGATAATCCAACCTTCACTTTCTAACAATTGATAGGCTTGTAGAACAGTACTATTACTGACGTTGTAATTTCGACAACTCATGCGCACAGAAGGGATCTTCTCCCCGGACCGCCAAGTGTTGTTAGCAATCTGAGTTCGAATGTCCTTTGCAAGCTCTTCATAACGCGCCATCTAACTGTACTACCTAGATAAATTCTAATAAGCCGGAGATTTTATCACTAACGTTAACAACTATTGCTGCTATCCATATGATTACCCCTGATTTCTATAATTGTGTGAATTGGTTCACAGATAACTTTGTAAGCTTTGCTAAGTTTGTAATCAGGGCGAGAGCCAAGTTCGCTCTAAGCCTCAATAATTTGATGTAACCCAAAAAACATGCGAGATAACAATGACAAAAATAAAAGCAGACCAATTAAGTTATAAAGGAGAGTCAAACGGTGTTCATAGTTGGACGACACCGAGTGGCCAGCCATATTACTGGCACCCAGACTGGCTTCATATCGCTGAAGATGCAACAGGTTCGCATCCAAAGCAGAAGATCGACGTAGGGCAAGATCAAGCGCCGACAGAGAAACACGCGGTGTCTGCAATTCTTAAGCACTTAAACCAGTGGGCAACTGACAAACTGGCGTCTCATCCTGATATTGAAACCAGTTCTATTGAAGCTGAGATCAATCTAAAAAAATAATACACAATTAAACGTAACGGCTTTCGCTGTTCTTCAAGAGCAAGCCAAGATCGACCACAGAATAGCCTCGACTCTCTATCGAGGCTATTAACGTATACTCATAGTAATGCTGTAATAATCCCCACTTAGTTAACAAATCACTTACACACATCAATTTCTTGTATCAATCAACGAAAGCTATCGATAGAATTTCCGGTCTTATTTACGCAAGTCATTCAAGTTATTTATATTTCAATACAGGCAATGCGTATTTCACAGCAAGTATGCGTGCTTAAAACTCGTGAATCTAATAAGCATTATGTAGATCAGAAACGAAAACGAATAAAGGCTTATCGATGGATACATCAAACTATAATCAGTCGCTAACAACTCAACTGTACGTTATCGCTGGCGTACTTTTTGGCACCTATTGCAGTCGAGTATGCCCTATGCTCGACACCTTAACGACCCTAGAAATATTCACTCAAGTGAGCATCGTTTTTGCCTTGGTTTGGCTTGTGCGCCATTTCCTGTTTGCACACCACACTTTGGTTAAACAAGGTCGGTTTGCACAACTCGATTCCCTGTTGTTTTTTGTAGCAAGCGTCCCTTTCGCTCTTTATTACAACTTGAGTTACGACTTCACTATCGATAGTAATTTAAAAGTGGTCTTCGGAATGACGTTGTTCGGCTTTTTTACGGGAAGCATTCTGCAACTGAAAGCCAAATTGAATCAGATAGACAAGATGGAAAAATCTGGGCAATTTGACTTCCAACTAGTAGGAGAGCGAAGTTCATTAGTGAATCAGATGATCGGTTTAGTCATCGTACTTCTAATCACACTGACCACTATGCTGACGATGGTGGCTGTTAAAGATATTTTTTGGCTGGAGAACAACCCTGAACGCTTGTTGGATGGCACCGGCAAAGTCAGCGTGATTAAAGAGTTCATCTATTTAGCGCTAGTACTTGGTGGATACGCGATAACCATAATGACACTTTGGAACAAGTTGATTAAACGTATTCTCCTTAGCCAAGAGTGCGCCTTGAATAAAGTTACCCAAGGTGAACCAGGCATTCGTCTACCGATTTTCGGCTACAACGAGCTAGGTTCTATGGCATCCATGACTAACATCATGCTAGATAGCCTTGAAACCGCGCAGAACGAAGTAAAAACCACACGTGATGTTGCGATTGTTAGCTTGTCGGCGCTTGCAGAGTCTCGAGATAATGAAACGGGTGCTCACATTCTAAGAACTCAAGAGTACGTAAAGGTACTGGCACAAGAGCTTAGCAGGTCGGAAACACACGCTAATTTGTTAACTCCGAATTATATCGAATTACTTTATAAATCGGCTCCCCTACATGACGTCGGCAAGGTAGGTATTCCTGACAAGGTTTTACTAAAACCCGGTAAATTAACCGATGAAGAATTTGAAATAATGAAAGGTCACCCTGCAATTGGTGCTGAAGCCCTGTCTATTGCAGAAAAGCAGTTGGGAAGCTGCTCATTCTTAAAAGTCGCGAAAGAGATATCACTGACGCATCATGAGAAATGGAATGGCAGCGGCTATCCAAATCAGTTGTCCGGTGAAGAAATCCCGTTATCTGGCCGATTAATGGCATTAGCAGATGTTTATGATGCGCTCATATCGAAGCGCGTGTACAAGCCAGCCTTTACTCACGAGCAAGCTAAACAGATTATCTTGGAGGGCAATGGGACGCATTTTGATCCGCAAGTTGTTCAAGCATTTCTTACTGTTGAACAGCGGTTTGTCGAGATTGCAGCGACCTATAAAGATGGCAAAAACATCCCAAGTGAACTTGAACGCGAGAGCTTCATTGCTCAACCAGCATAATCTATTCAAAAATCACTAACTTCTTACACCCTATAGGTTAACCCGTAGGGTGTTTTGTTATCAAATACCCTCTTTAGTCAATAAATCTGATTGAAATGGATTTTTTTTGGTCTTTCTGTTCACTTCGTATTGTCTTAAAAATTCCATACAGGTATAACTACCAGTAGATACTATCCCCTCTCAATTGACATGGATGAAGATTATGTTTGAAAAAGTGTTAGCTGCTCCCGCCGACCCTATCCTCGGCCTTACTGAAGAGTTTAAAAAAGACTCTCGCGCAGAGAAAATCAACCTTGGTGTTGGCATCTACAAAAATGAAGATGGTCAAACGCCTGTACTTAAAACAGTAAAGAAAGCAGAAGCTGCACTTCTTGAAAACGAAAAAACCAAATCTTACCTAACAATTGAAGGCACGGCTGAATACGGTCTAGCCGTTCAGAAACTTCTTTTCGGTTCAGATGCAGAAATCGTAACGTCTCAGCGTGCTAAAACAGCACAAGCTCCAGGTGGTACGGGTGCACTTCGCGTAGCAGGTGAATTCATCAAGCGCCAACTGGGCGACGTGAAAATCTGGATCAGTAACCCAACTTGGGCTAACCACAACGGCGTTTTCGCTGCGGCAGGTATCGAAACCGCTCAATACAGCTACTACAACGCTGAAACAAAAGACAAAGATTTCGCAGGCATGGTTGCTGACCTAGAGAAAGCTTCTGCTGGCGATATCGTTCTTCTTCACGGCTGCTGTCATAACCCAACAGGTATCGACCCAACAACTGAAGAGTGGGAAGTACTGGCTAAACTAGTTGCAGAGAAGAAACTGCTTCCTCTATTCGATTTTGCTTACCAAGGTTTTGCAAAAGGCGTTGAAGAAGATGCGGCTGGCTTACGTATTTTTGCTCAATACAACAAGGAGATCCTTGTTGCTAGCTCATTCTCTAAGAACTTCGGCTTGTACAACGAACGCGTAGGTGCATTCACTCTTGTTGCTGAATCTGCAGACGTAGCAACGACAGCGTTCTCTCAAGTTAAGAGCATCATTCGCTCTATCTACTCTAACCCACCAGCGCACGGTAGTGCTGTAGTAACTCACATCCTTGGTGATGCTGATCTACGTGCTGAATGGGAAGCGGAAGTAGCAGAAATGCGTGATCGTATCCAAGAGATGCGTGAGCTGTTCGTAACAACACTGAAATCTGAAGGTGTTGATGCAGACTTCACATTCATCGAACGCCAAAACGGCATGTTCTCGTTCTCTGGCCTAAGCAAAGAGCAAGTAACTCGCCTGAAAGACGAATTCGCTATCTACATTGTTGGCTCTGGCCGTATTAGTGTTGCTGGTATGACTAAGTCAAACATGGGTCCTCTGTGTAAAGGTATCGCTGCGGTTCTTTAATCGTAAAGCATAAACCTGTACTTGAAGACGTATAGATATCAAAAAGCCAGCAGTTACGCTGGCTTTTTTACGTCTGAGTTTTGATGTATGAATCACTTACTTTGTGTATCAAACACTTAGCCTTCATATCGTTGACTAATACTCTAGAACAAACTCCACTCCAAGCTCATTGGTGCGTTCACTGCGAATCTTACCTTCACCGTCTCGGTGTTGATAAGAGCCACCAATCGCAAACTTATTGGTCACTAGATAACGTAAACCCACGTGGTAAATTTCTTCATCAAACAGGTCACTGCGATTCACTTGCACACTGCCGTTTGCAATCCAACGTTTCGCAAATCCATAGTTAAGTTCGGCTTTTATCCCTTGGATGAACTCAGTGTCCGAAGATTCAGTTCGGTTGGTATCATTATCTTCAACCTTACCCTTAGTAATACCAAGCAGGTAGTAAGCCACCACATCTAAATCTTTTTTAATACTATATCGATAACCAACACCCGGCATAAGCGTATCAATTCGAGTTGTCGTTTCATCCGGGTGGATGAAACGTGCACTGTAGTCACCTAGCAACAACCAGTCGTCAGTCATGGCGTAACTCACACCCAACCCATATGACGAAGCATTGTTATTACTGCCGGCATCTTCATTTAAACTGCCCGAATGCGCGGTGGCGTATATATGGTCATAATCAAGAATATCCACACTATGAGTTTCTGCCCACAAATTTGGAGAAAACATAAAAACTGCAGATACCAAACTAAGCTTCCACTTCGACATTCCTATTATCCTTAAGCAATCACTCCATTAACTGAAAGATTAGTCTATCCATAAGACTTTAAAAAGGTTTTAGCTCACAGATTGATTTGTCACGGCAAATTATTATCAAATGTTGTACCATGAAATCATACAAACTAATGGATGATCATTATGGATGCTGAGTTATTAGAGATTCAGAACTTTCTGGCACAATACCCACCTTTCACAGAACTCCCTGAGGAGGCCTTGATGAAAGTGACCAGTAGCGTAGAAATTTCTTATTACCGCCAAGATACACCTATCATTCACTTTGGTGACCAAATTCATGATCTCTATATCGTTCGAAGCGGTGAAGTAGAAGTTTATCGTCGTAAAGGCGAACTCTATAACCGCCTTGATGAAGGGCACTTGTTCGGCCAAATGGGCTTGCTGACCAACAACAAGGTTCGTTTTCCAGTGAAAGCGACCGAAGATACCCTACTCTATTGCATTCCTGAGCCAATCTTCCAAGAACTCTATGACAACTATGACTCTTTTGCCGACTTCGTTGAAGTCGAAGACAACGCCCGCCTTCGTCAAGCTAATTCAGACAGCAACGACGCTAATGATTTAACGACCTCTAAGGTGAAAACACTGCTCACCAGTGAAGCACCGATGATCGAAAAAACGCGCACGATTCAGCAAGCTGCCACCATGATGGCCGAAGACAACGTCTCTTCACTGCTCATTATTGACCCAGATATTGTTGAAGACGATGAAGACGACTCAACGCCTGTTATCGGCATTATCACGGACCGAGACTTGTGTACACGCGTTCTCGCAGAAGGCCTCGACCCATCCGATGAAGTATCAAGCGTAATGACAGCCGAGGTTATCTCGCTAGACCATAACGCCTATGTATACGAAGCAATGATGACTATGCTTCGCTACAACGTGCATCACCTACCAGTACTAAAAGACAAGAAGCCAATCGGTATAATCGAAGCAACTGATATCGTGCGTTACGAATCTCAAAACTCCCTATTATTGGTAAGCAGTATCTTCCAACAGCAGAGTATTGAAGATCTCAAAGTGCTCTCAGAACAAGTAAAAGACAGCTTTGTTCGTCTAGTCAACGAAGACGCCAACGCACATATGGTTGGTACCGCTATGTCAGTAATTGGCCGTAGCTTTAAACAACGTATTATCGAGTTAGGTGAAGAGAAACTGGGTAAAGCGCCCATTCCTTATTGTTTCCTTGCACTCGGCTCTATGGGCCGTGACGAACAGCTGCTAGTCACAGACCAAGATAATGCCATCATTCTTGACGATACGTACGACGAGAAAAAGCATGGTAAATACTTTGAAGAGCTTTCCACTTTTATCTGTGACGGTTTAGATCAATGTGGTTACGTTTACTGTACTGGCGACATCATGGCGACAAATCCTACTTGGCGCATGACACGTCGCCAATGGGAAGAGTGCTTTGCCGATTGGATTGATGATCCGAACCCGAAAGCACTACTAAATGCTTCCATCTTCTTTGATTTAGATGGCGTGTATGGCCGCTTAAAATGGGCTGAGCAATTGAACAGCTTCATCGTAAGACGTGCACGTAAGAATAATCGCTTCTTAGCGTGTCTTGCTCGTAACGCGCTCAACCGCACACCGCCTCTGGGTTTCTTCAAAGATTTCGTAATGGAGAAAGATGGCCGTCACAACAACTCGATCAACCTTAAACGTCGTGGCACCGCGCCACTCGCAGACTTAATTCGTGTTCACTCTTTAGCGGTGGCTTCTCGTTCAAAGAACTCATTTGAACGTTTGGATGACATTATCGACGCCGGTATTTTGCCAAAAGGTAGAGCACAAGACTTGAAAGACGCCATGGAGTTTATCTCTCTAGTTCGTATTCGTCATCAAGCACACGATGTTGACAATAACATCGAGCCTGATAACAACATTGAACCCGAAAACCTTTCAGATTTTGAACGTCGTAACTTGAAGGACGCATTCCAAATTCTTAGCAACGCGCAAAACTTCCTTAAGTTCCGTTATCAAGCTAGCAATAAGTTTAAGTAGGGACTATGAGTAAATTATTTAGAACTCCTGCGGTGGACTGGCCTTTTAAGTTTGCGCAAAAGCTAGAGCGTTCAAAAGATGAGCGTTTGCAGAAATTTTATAGTGAGCCACTTCCGGCTTCAGATACACCACTTTCTGAAGTGACCTTTTTAGCAGTGGACTTTGAAACCACAGGCTTAAACCCTGTTAAAGATGGCATCATTACCATTGGGTTAGTCCCGTTTACGCTCAATCGTATTTATCTACGACAGGCAAGACACTGGACACTTAGGCCTAAACAAAAACTAGAAGAAGAATCAGTCGTCATCCATGGCATTACTCACAATGACATTATTGATGCTCCAGATTTAAATGAAGTGCTTGAAGATATTTTGGGGGCAATGGCAGGCCACATTCCAGTTGTTCATTACCGTCGAATTGAGCGTGATTTCTTGGACAACGCGTTAAAAGTAAGGCTAGGCGAAGGCATTGAGTTTCCAGTATTAGATACACTAGAAATAGAATCTCAAATTCAGCATAAATTGGCCGGTGGCTTGTGGAATAAACTCAAAGGCAAGAAGCCGGCATCAGTAAGACTTGGGCAAAGTCGTCGTCGATACCACTTACCGGACTACACGCCACACCACGCACTAGTGGATGCCATTGCAACCGCAGAGCTACTCCAAGCGCAGATTGCTCATCACTACAGCGATGACATGCCTTTAAAGGATTTCTGGCTGTAGTGGCTGCTACATGGCGAATCGGTGGCAGAAGAGCAATATAGAGTTAGATATATGAAAAAAGAGGTGCATCATGCTCCTCTTTCTCTATTCATTGTTATTTGTCTGTCGAAAGCAAAGACTGATAATAATGACGTTTCTGTTTATACATATCCTCATCGGCGACAGCGAACAGATTATCGAGATCGGTAGATTCGCTGCACGAAGACCCGATAGAAAATCGAACCGGAATAGAGATACCAGCTTTAGCTTCAATAACTTGTCCTTCTTGGTCCGCATACAGACACTGCACCAATGAACCTGCACTTTGAAGATCTTGACCGTGACCGCTTAAAGTGAGGATCCCAAACTCGTCTCCTCCTAAACGGTACAAATTACTCATACTATCCAGTCGCTTACGAATAACTTCCACACTACACTGTATCAACTGATCTCCGACCTCATGCCCGTAGACGTCATTCGTATTTTTCAATCCGTTGATATCAATAATAAATAAAGACAGTGTATCTCGGTTGTTGACGACACACCGCTTACTAAACTCAAAATCTTCGTTAAACGCTTTTCGGTTATAGCAGCCTGTCTGCATGTTAACTCGAGTGATGTTTTCTAGCTCTATCCAACCGGCTAACTGTTTTTGGTACAAATCGAAAATTAATACGTCTTCTTCGCTCAGACGATCAAACTCTTTAGAAACAAAGTAGCCAATAGTGGCGCCTTTAGAATCCACCAATACTTTAGAATCCAAGAGCACTTTAGAACCCAACAGCGCTTTAGAATCCAATAGCGCTTTGCTGCTCTCGGGCTTATCACTAAAACTGAACTGCATACAACAGTTAGGCAATATCGATACAAGTTGTACATTAACCAGCTCTGGAATTAGGCGATATTCAACACTTTTTCTCATCGAAGCAAACTGAACAATCTTGAGAATTCGATGCTTATGTGATTCTTCACGGGCTAATGAATACGCTAGGCTGCTGGTTTTCTCTTCTACCGTTTTCTCTAACTGTATATTGAAATTTTCTAGCTTGTTATTACTCTCGGCGATCTGATAGTTAGCAGAAATTAACTGCTCATTTCGTACCGTTAATTCACTGAGTTGATGCTGTATTCGAGCCCACATTTTTCCTAATAAACTGCTGAGAGTGAAGAATTCCGTAAAACGATGCTCTTCTAGTTTATGATTAGGCAACTTATTACTCGAATATGACCCAACCGACTCTGTTAGCAAGTTCAACTGTTGTGAGAACAAACGACTTAAAAGCAGAGCACACACAATAGCAATGGCTAATGTTGCGAATAGAATTTTGACAAACACCGCCTCTGATTGCTGCATTTCTAACAATCGAGCACTGTCAGAAACATTATGTTTTATCGAGAGCCTTAAAGGTGCTGAAAACAAGTCGTTGCCTATTGAAACGAGCTTCGTTTCAGACGCAGTGTTCTCTGCATTAGTGCGTTCGACGCTAGTGCGTTCTAAACCAGAGTGAGGAACGTGATTAAACTCGACCGACTCATTCTCATATAGGAAGGGGGTGACTTTGGACTCCAACCGGTCGTAACCCATCAGTACAACCAAATAACCTTGCGGTGTATAACTAGAACCTTCAATAAGCCGATAAGGCAAAATGGGAGCAACAAACGCAATGCCTGCACTGGCATCATCCACTAACTCAGGTTCAGTAAATTCAGTGTGAAACAGCTTTCCTTGCTTATAGGTTAAAAGCGGCTGCTTCAAATCTTCGAGTAACTGACTTTTCTCAAAGTGATACAAACTGCCCTTGCTGTCATAAATAGGTTTCCAGTAACGATCCAGTATGTACGTGGCTGACACGCTATCAGCCAACGAATTAAAACTATCCATCTTGTCCCAGACTACGCTCGAGAAAAAGATATTCCCTCCCGCCTTAATCAAAGAGCGATCCTGCGAATACCATTGTGTAAGGCTTGCGATGAGATTAACTTTGTCAAATACCGTTTGCTCAATACCGATAGTCGAATTGGCCAACTTGATTTCTTTTTGCTCTAGAGAGCTTTGGCTTTGTTGATTCAATATAAGCTGTCCAGCGACATAAACAGGAAGCAATGAACAAGCAAGTAGTACTAACCCCATGGTGTACTTTAGAGAAAGTTTCAATTGCCGGACCTCATCGTCGCCGAGTAATAGAGCACGAATTCATCATAGAACTTATGCAACTCTCCCTTTGGCATACCTGACTTGAATCGCTCATATGCCCTTGCAGACGCTTCCCATACAATCGCCATTCGGTAATCACTCGACATCATTTGCGACGACTGAAACTCATCGTACATATTGGAAAAGGTGTGATTCCCCTCTTTTACTCGACGTTGATTCACTTCGTAAAATGGAGAGATCATTGCATTTGAGTGAGCTAAGTAGGTGAAGCGATTCGATTGTAAGTATTCAACCACCTCCTTCAATGCCTCTCTTTTCTCTGGGTTTTCCATACCTTTTTTGGTGATAGCGAACACTTTCGCGCCACTAAAAGAGGACATAGATCTTCCTTGATACGTCGGCAATGAATTCACGTGTAAAGCCTCACCAAAAGCCGAATCAAGTTCACTAAACGCCCAATCTCCATCAATTAGAAACTCAACTTCACCATTAATGAATTGCTGCCTAGCGCATACTTCATCACAAGATCGTTCAATAGTATTTGTCTTTTCAAGCATCTCGATAAACTCAAAAACCGAGACCAAACCTTTGCCATTGACATTCTGCGCTGAAAGCAAATTTTTTGAAAATAGCTGATAAAATGCCAAATAGAAGTACATATTTGGATTAGGGAAAAGAAGGCTTACCTGCTTCGTATCTGCAGAACGTTGGATTAACGACTCCCAAGTAATGACTTGAGATTGTGGTTTATTTGAATACAACACTATCTGATTACCAATACCAACAGGCAGCGCTTTAAGCTCACCGTCGATAAGCACTGCATCAAGCGCTTTCTTCTCATAGCGTGAGGTATTAACCCAATTTTCAGGGAGGGTAGCAAGATCGATATATTCACTTAACCCTAGGAAATCGGAAGGCACCCAAATAGCATCTGGGAAGATATTATCCCTAGGATCTGCAACAAGAAGCTCTGAACGAATACTGTTGACGTTGAATGGGCGAATTTCAACGTAATGCTCGGTCATCGACTCAATATGTTCTTTGACATAGTCGGCGGTTTCATAGTTGATACCCGCCCATATTTCGAGTGTAGAGGCACAAGTAAACATCGGAAAAAACGCCGGCAAGATACTCAGTAGTCTCACACATCACTCCAATAGGTAAAAAAACATCAGGGTCAAACTTAATTATTCGAACACAAACCAACCTCATCATTACGCGATCACTTGCTAGTTGTTATTTTTTGGCGATACGTTATATAGCAAAAAACCATGAAGAAATAGGACAACGTGACAACATATCATACCCTTAAGTATTGCCTAGGCAAAAAAAAATACCGCAAAAGCGGCATTCATCTCATTTGGTGCTATTGAATTAGTTGACCAATGTTGGCCCAACTAATCGCATTTCCCAATCTTCAACCTCACCCGTTTCCAAACGTCGTTCAACAAGCTTTCCCCAGGATTCAACTAACGGCAAATCAGCTAATTGGCTTAACTCTCTTTTGTCGAGACAACCAGTGAAGACCGCTCCCATGATTCGAGCTAGAGACCAGTCAGGATAAGGTCTTTCGCACAAAATAATCTCGTCACCAGCTCCAATATTCCCGTGTTCCAATACTCGAAAGTACCAACCAGTACGAAGAGTATCTTGCAGTCTTCTTGCCATATCATTTTGCTCGAATCTTACGTTCAACTTCCAACAAGGCATACGTCCCTGTGAGACTTCCAACATTGTTGAACCAATGCGAATCTTATCTTTCAAACAAATTGACGCTTCAGTTATACCACTTGAGCTGAGGTTCTCGCCAAATGCGCCTGCAGCTTGGAAAATCGATTTGTCGCCTAGCTCGCGTTGCCAAGCTGGGTAGTGTTCACTTGGATAAATATGAAGGGCTTTTTGAATACCACCATGGAAACGAGGATCGCCTTGCTCGTCATTTGTAAAGCCAAGCTCTGTGGCATGTTGACGACTAGGCACAACTTGTTTGTTAATGGCACTTTTTGATCCGTGTGCAAAGTCCACAGTCTTGCCTGTTAATACACTATTCACTACGCCTAACTTTTTCATATCCCTTCCCTTTTAACCGTAACTTGTCTGCTGAACTTTATCGCTTGATCTATCGTTTGATTAACGTTGCCGCTTGCTTAAACATGCCGTTTTCTTTGGATATTCCAACTTGATATCGCATACATTTTCTTTCGCGGCTTCATTCACGTTTCCCAACATGATAGCCTAGTGAACCTGTGTCAGGGTAGGGATGTAAGGACAGTTAACAATGCTAACCCGCCAAATTGATTCTCAATCCGATGTCATGAGTTCAAATGAAATGATGGCTACCAGTTTCCATTCACCTGCATTGGTGAAGACCATCGACATGCCCAAAGGGTATATTGACAAAATGCATCAGCACACATGGCATCAAGTTATCTTTCCCATCAAAGGGCTGTTGCAAACCAAAACCGATCACTACCAACACCTTGTGCCACACACCTCAGCCTTGTTTGTTCCTGCCAGTATCCCACATGAATCTATCGCACTTAGTCATACGACGTTTGTCGGCATTTATATCAATCCTGATTTTGGCACGACCTATGATCCTCAAGTGCGAACCATTACGCTCACGCCGTTCTTAAATGAACTGTTACAAGAGCTCCGAAGGCAGTGTGAAGGACACAAAAGTGATGAGGAAGTATCACGTTTGCTCGCGGTTTTACATGACCAAATCATGAAAGGTAATGTACAGACCTTTCAACTATTATTACCCGAAGACAGACGCTTAAAACTAATATTTGAAGCGCTTACAGATATTCCAGCATTAGATTGGTCGCTCAGTGAATGGGGGAAGAAAGTAGGCGCATCAGAGCGCACGTTATCGCGGTTATTCTCAAAAGAATTCAATACGTCGTTTCAATTATGGCGACAGCAAATACGACTGATTTACTCGCTGTCTTTATTGGATGAAGAACTCTCAATTCAAAATATTGCCGACAAAGTGGGTTATCAGAACGACTCTTCATACATCAAAGCTTTCAAGGCCTATTTTGATGTTACCCCACAGCAGTTTCGTGTTAATGGTCAACGGAGAGTGTAAGTGCTAATGGTGAGATACGAGCAGTGATGGGGCTTAATAAAACAAGTGAAGTGTTACTTTCTACTTTGTAATAACTTGTCGTACAAGAGCCTAGTTAGAAGCTAAGAAGGCAGGCTTACCGCTTCAAAGAAATAAAAAAAGAGGAGCATCAAGCTCCTCTTTCGAATTGTGAATATTGAAGTTCGCTTACTAAGCGTATTTTTCTTCAAACTCTTTCATAAAGCTCACCAATGCTTGAACACCTTCTAGTGTCATTGCGTTGTATAACGAAGCTCTCATACCGCCAACAGCGCGGTGACCTTTAAGTGATTTAAGGCCTGCAGCGTCAGCTAGCTCAAGGAACTTGCTATCCAGTTCTGGTTTCGCCAATTGAAATGGCACATTCATTCTTGAGCGGTTTGCTGTGTGAACATCGTTTCTGTAGAAAGCAGAATCATCAATCGCGTTGTAAAGTAGCGCCGCTTTTTCTTGATTGACGCGCTCCATTGCTTCAACACCACCTTCAGCTTTCAGCCATTTAAATACAAGGCCCGATAAGTACCAAGCATACGTTGGTGGCGTGTTGAACATTGAGTCTTTTTCAGCAAGCACTTTGTAGTTAAGAATACTCGGTAGCACATCGTTTGCAAGATCGAGTAGATCATCACGAACGATAGCAATGCAGATACCCGCAGGACCAATATTCTTTTGAGCGCCCGCGTAGATAACGCCGTACTGAGAAACATCGATTTGACGAGACAATATATTTGATGACATGTCGGCAACGATTGGTTTATCAGTTTGCGGTAGCTCGCTGATCTCAATGCCATCTATAGTTTCATTTGGGCAGAAGTGCACGTAAGCTGCTTTCGGATCGATTTTCCAATCTTTAGCTGGTACAACCGCCGCTTTACCATCAATTGATGTTTTCGCGTTGAATACATCGATTTCACAGTACTTACTTGCTTCTGTCACTGCGCTTTCTGCCCAGTAACCCGCATCAATATAAGTCGCAGTCTTTGCGTCACCCAGAAGGTTTAGAGGCACAGCAGCGAATTGAGCACGAGCGCCCCCCTGACAAAAAAGAACTTTGTAGTTGTCTGGGATATTCAAAAGATCACGTAGGTCTTGCTCAGATTCGTCGGCAACTTTAATAAACTCTTTGCTTCGATGGCTGATTTCCATAACGGAAGTACCCAAACCATTCCAATCAATGAAATCAGCTTGTGCTTGTTTCATTACTGGTTTAGGCAGTGCCGCTGGACCAGCACTAAAGTTAAAGACGTTATCTAATGTAAGTTCCATGGGGGTAATTGCTCCTGCTAAATAATAACTAAGCAAGTAATACCATGTTTTCCCCAACATAAAAACCACAAAAGAGGTCTTAAGACCTCTTTTGTTTCGTACCGTACAAAATGTTTAACTTAACTCGTTAAAACACCCTACCAGTATTCAGGCCTGTTCTTTTTATTGAACAAAAACCGGCATAAGTAGCGCAATTAATGGAATTTCTTGTCCATTTTCAAACACTAGATTTCCGTTTGCTATGTCAGCGCTGATTTCATAACCACTTTCTGTTTGCTTGATCATCTCCATTACGATCAATTCATCTATACCTTCACGGATGAATGGGTACTCCTCGACAAGTCCATTTGAGAAACTCGAGTGAATATTACCCGTTAATGCAGGAACAATCATAGAAGGATTACTACTGATGTTTTCAGTTCCTTCGGGTACGCTCAGCAACCATTTAGAGTCAAATTCACCCTGACCTAGCTGTAGAGACATATTATTCATTGAAAGGTCAAACCCTTTAGCAAACAGGATATCGATGAATGGAATGATCTCTGCAACATCATCTTGAGTCAGAACCGGATTTGATTGGTAGATTTCAAAGATCTTCTCAAACGATTCACTGTCCAGTTTCGCCATTTCGAAATCGACGTTTAAGTTATTCACTTGACCTTCGTTGGTCTCGATATTGGCGATATCCAACTTGAGATTACTGCGCAGACGTTTAGTCGCTTCATCAAGGTGAGATTCAAAATCGTACTTTGAATTTTCGATAGTCATGAATGGCTGCATAGCCGAATCCGAAACTAGGAAGCTATCGATAGTAAAATTCTGTGAGCCTAACCAATAGCCTTTTGCTTGCTGGCCAGAACCAACACCCGTCAGGTTCGACAGTGTCACTTCTTCACCGGTTTCAAAATCAATTTGCACAGAAGGAACCGTAAGCTTGTAATCGACTTGCCCTAATACAGTGGCATGGCCAGACAGGTTCGATTTCGTGATAGAGACTGAGGTACCATTATCATCAGAACCTTGATAATTAAACTGACTCAACTCGAAATTAAAATCAGTGTTGCCGTTTAACTCGGTGCTGGTAGTAAGAGTCAGAGGAAGAATATCTGCATTTTCAAATGTCGACAGCGCACCTAGGCTGACTAGACCATGGCTAACCGCGCTGTTGATAACAAACTCACTCGGAATCCCATCAAGCGCGAGTTGCTCTTTGAGATTTTCATCCGTCACCGTTAAACGTGTTTTAACATTAGAAGATAAATAACCTCTATCGTATTCCACGATCTCAGCTTGAATGCTTGAATTGTTAAGCTTTGCAACGCCATCAGTAATCGCGTTTTGTCCAATTTGCCCAACCGCTAGTGGCCAACAAAGTGCCAATGAGATTGCTCCGCCGATTGCGCCAATTTTTCTTAACTGTTCCATGAGTTCTCTTTCTACACGTGTCTGTTTTTTTTAGTCTAACCCATCAGTAGCAAACAAGAAACATTGAGTTAAATCAGTCTATTGCTCGATACTTCGATTGCCTCAATAAATTAACGGTTAGCTCTCATCCTTATTCGTCGGTTCTTGCTAGGCTAGAAGCGTCGCTACTATTAAGGTTGAGCTGTGAATCAATACGCTGTTATCTGTTTGGACAATAATCCGGTTAGCATTGAAAGAATACATTTGGAGCTGGCTCCGTTGGCTTCTGTATTCGATATTTATACTGCCGAGAACATAGAAGACGCACATCACGCATTAGAAGATATCCATGATCACAACCAAACCGTTGCCTTGGTGATCACTCATCATCATTCTGAATTTAATGGCGTGCAATTTCTTATTGAACTTGAACAGCTGCCCCATAGTAATACCGCAAGAACGATATTAGTCAGCGCCTCGTCAGACATTCAATCCATTCTAACCGCTGTGAATGAAGGTCGACTCAATCACTGTCTAACCAAACCAGTTCAAGATCAGGTTCTATTCAAATCAGCGCAAAAAGAGCTGACTTCTTTTGTTATCCAATACGACTCAGAAAACCTGCTCTCTTACAGTGATGCATTGGATCAACAGCGCTTACTCAGAGCGCACATTGAACAAAAGATTCACTCTTTTCAATCGGGGTTCATTCACGACTACCACCAGCTTTCTGATAATGCTCTAGCTGAGCGCGTAGTTAGTGCCCTGCAAGATGTCTTCTCTAAAGACGATAAAACCAAAGCAATTCGTGATTATTCACCAGAGCATTTACTGACGGTTGAGGGCGAAGACAATCGCTTTCTGTGGTTGCTCATTGAGGGTGAAGCTGCACTCTACAAGAAAGATGAATTAGGGCAACAGCGAGAAGTAGTACGTCACTCCAAAGGGAACATTGTCGGTGGGATGTCCTTCGTGACTGGTGAGCCTTCGTTTTCTACCGCGATAACTCTGACTCAAACACGAGTGATTAAGCTTGATAAAGACAGTTTCGCTCAGGTTATGCACTCAAACAGCACTCTGTTACCGCTGTTTACTAATTTATTGCTTCGTCACTTTAACCGACGCTTGCAAAGAAGCATCACCAATAAGATTAAGCTCCAACAAACGCTCGAATCTTTGGAATCCGCACATCAACAGCTAATAGAAAAAGAGAAGATGGCGATGTTGGGTCAACTCGTCGCGGGCGTCGCTCATGAGTTAAACAACCCTATCGCAGCAATATTGAGAAGTATTGAAACCTTATCTGAACATCTCGATCAGATACTCGAAAACTCGTCTCTCCCAGAGTCAAACAAAGGGACCGAAGTATTAGCGCATTCGAAGTTGGCCAAGCCACTATCGACGGCTCAAGAAAGACAGCTAGTAAAACATTTGACCTCAACGATCGATGATCGGGCGCTAGCCAAAAAAGCAGTCAGGCTTAACCTATGCCAAGATTCTACGGTTCTAGAGACCTTGAAAGACTCCCCTGTCGCAGGTAAAGAGCTGCTCAATGATTTAGAGCATTATCACTATGTTGGAAACTCGATTCGCTCAATTCAAGTGTGCAGCAAACGCATTGCCGACATGGTCAAAAGCCTAAAAAGCTACGCCCGAGAAGATGAAGAGGTTCGCCACTACGCGGACATTCACGAAGGGCTAGAAGATACGCTAGTTATTTTTGAAAACAGGCTTAAATTTCACGAGCTAGAAAAACACTACGATACCGACCTCCCCCCTTTATTGTGTCAGTCACTCGCACTGCAACAGGTGTGGACGAACCTTATCTCCAACGCGCTCGACGCACTTTCAGAAAGAGGAAAAGTCTCGATCACAACGTCTCAGCAAAAAAAAGGGGATGACTCTTTTTTGGTTGTGCAAATATCCGACACTGGCCACGGTATCGACAAAGAACATATCAATACGATTTTCGACCCAAATTTTACGACCAAAAAAGAAGGCAACTTTGGTTTAGGAATTGGATTATCCATCTCTCAACAAATTGTTTCGACTCATCAAGGATTTATTTTGGTGGAGTCTGAGGTAGGAAGCCATACTAACATGCAGGTTTGGCTTCCATTCAAACAAGAAGGAGCACCTCATGAATAAGTACCTAATTTTATGTGTCGATGATGAACCGGAAGTTCTCAACAGTGTGCTTCAAGACTTGGCGGTATTTGAAGAAAACTTTATCGTTGAAGGTGCAGAATCGGTCGATGAAGCCAAACAAGTAATCAAAGAGATGGGCCAGGATGGCATTAAGCTCGCTTTAATTTTATGTGACCACATCATGCCGGACAAAACAGGGATCGATTTCCTTATTGAACTCAACCAACACGACTTCACTAAACCGACACGTAAACTGCTACTCACAGGACAAGCAGGGTTAGAAGATACCGTGACGGCAATTAATAACGCTGCACTCGATTTCTATATATCTAAACCTTGGCAGGGTGATCAACTCCGAGACACGATTACTCAACAGTTGACTGACTATGTCATTGCTAACGACAAGCAATTGCTAAACTGGACTTCCATTTTGGATACCGAGCGCATACTGACCGCCATGGCAGACAAACGAACAAGTTTTGGCGAATAGCTCCCAGCCCCATACGGGTGGTAATGACGATTAGAAGCAAGTGGTCAGACTAAACTTTTCTGATAGCTATTAAAGCAAGGGATAGCCGTTCAAGCTGAGCGAACAAAGATTAAATTAGGTCAAATAGAGATTTAATCTCGGCGAGTCGCATTTTAGCTTGCACAGCATAGCACTGAGATTTTATTTATTAACGCTTACATTTTGATGAATTGTATCTAAAACATGAGATCTCAGTTGCAGAGTAACCCTTGATTTGGTCATTTTTTAGTTAATTGACAAATGAATGGCATTTTTATGGATTACTTTTCCGTGAGTTAGATTAAACTGTCTCAATGTTTATGGTTTGCCTGATTTATCTCAAACCAAAGGAATTAACACAAATAAAGGTTTACTGTCGTTATGCGCAAAATTCTACTTACTACCGCTATGCTACTGGCATCTAGCCAAGCACTAGCTGTTGATGAACAACCACAAGTAATGAGCAACTTTAACTACGATTACTTTGAAGCACGTATCGGTGCTAGCCCAGTAACGTTTGGTGGCGCGTTCAGTAAGTCAATTCACCCGAATGCTCACGCTATCGCACGTATCGATTCAGAATTTGAAGGCGATTACGATTCAGCTGTAGGTCTTGGTTTCCACGCACCATTAAACAACTGGGCAGATCTAACAGGTGAAATGCTAGCGCGCATCGTTCAACCTGAGAACTCTAGTTCGACGGATATAGGTATGGAAATAAACGTTGGTGTTCGCCAATGGCTTGGTCCACAACTAGAAGTGGGTGGTAAAGGTGGTTACGTTTCAATCGATGACAATGATGATTGGACTGGTTCTGTTTACGCACGTTTCCACTCTACAGAGCTATTTTCTCTAGGTGCAGAAGCTCGTATCAACGACTTCTACGGTGATCAGCTAATGTTCACAGCTCGTTTCAAGTACTAATACTTGAAGAGATTGCTCTCAATGGGCACTTAGCTTTCCAATAATCAAGGCTAAGACAGAAACAAAAAAACCGAGGATATTCCTCGGTTTTTATTTATTAACAATAATCTTAAGCATATAGGAACAACTTCTTTAGTGGCAGCTCTTTAATAATTGCTGCTTGCGTGGTTCTTGTAACAGTTTCCAATGGATACCATCAATTGCACCCGCAAATTTCCAAAGTAGTTTTAGGTCAACATCATTGCCGTACGCTTTGCGAACCTTACTAAACACTTCAGGTGCGCCTAGCTGCATAAACATTGAAACATCATCCACACCCGCCTTCTTAACCATGCGCTCTAGTGTAAGTTGCATGTTCGGAAGATCTCTCAATCGACGGCTAGCTGATGATTTTTTGAAGCTACGTTGCTGAATTGAATTATCGATTGAAGTACGAATAATGCTATCCAAATCAGGGTGTTCACATGTAAACAAGTCAGTAATATCGTAATAGTTTACGGTTGCTGTCGTCTGTTTTTTTACATGACGATACTTTTCACAATCAAGATCTGCCAGTTTTTTATCTAATGACTTTCCACCTCTAATAAATAAACAACCTTCGCTCAACAAAGCGAACATAGCGTCATTTTGAAAGAGGCCCATACCTCCGAACATAGAACGTTTTTGATGCTTACCAAATTGATTCATGTAATTAATAAATGCTGTCTCGGTCATATCCGTTGATCCTTAATCAAATTACCCCGATTAGGTTGATCACCAGACAAGCAGCTTTTTATGCGAAAAATTTTTAATCTATTTTTTATTGTTTAGGTGAATATTATGTTTCGTCTCTCACCTTTAAAATAAATGATACTTCGAAAAGAAAAATAAGTCTGGACTTAGTTCACATCAATTAATTGTCTATTCCAGTATTTCATGATTGACTTCACAGTAAACTATCAAATTTGAGTAGAATACTGACATTTGGTGATACATCGGTTCAAACTTTCGGAGCTTATGTGGCCCGATCAGTATTGCCTCTCAGCATCGTGGCTTGTAAAATAGTACGACATACCTGCTGTTGTTTTTTATATGAATCATTTATCGTTTTTCTGGCTACCACAAAATAAAGCTCTTCTATTAAAGGGTCTAGAATCAGAGTTTGCCCAATTAGTTGGTCATTCTATCTCAGCGGGAAAAATAACACTTCCTCCTATACCTAACGTTGTACTCAAAATTCAGAAACTTTGTACCCTCGATTCAACCGGGATTGCCGAAGTTGCCGAGTGCTTACTTGAGGACCCGGGCCTCACGGCCGTTGTGATTCGCGTTGCTAACTCTGTCGTCTTTAACAGACGCAACATTACTTGCGTCGATATTGTGACAGCGGTTTCTCGCCTCGGTATATTGAGAGTACGCGACATTGTTACAGCTCAAGCAATTGAGCAACTCAAGCATTCAGTAAACCTTAGCAACGAATGTAACCAACTTTTGGTCCAGAGTGCTTCTGTGTCCAAAGAGCTTGGCGCGACCATGGTTCTCGTGACCAATGGATTCAAAGAGCTTTCCCCTATTGAATATCGCTATCTTGAACATGAAAAATCATTGCTTGTTGGGTTATTAGCAGACATAGGTTTGTTCTGTTTAGTCAGCGAATATCACCTCTATCTCGAAAACGGTAACTACCTCAACCACGATATCGCCCTGCAAATCTTCCAAGGTCAGTGTTCGGCGACAAGTAAGCTAGTTTTACGACGTTGGGGTTTCGATAGCGACTTTATTGATGTGTGTAGCAACACCATCAATATACAAGAAGAGCGTGAAGTGTCTTACCTGGATATCGCTAGAATTGCTAACCACCTATTGATGTTCAGAAACAAGGACGAGAACATCGACGAGCACGAAGTTGAACTGAATGTGACTGGTGCAGAGGTGCTTTATAAATTAAGCAACTTGAGTAAACATGATTTTAATGCAAAGCTAAACGACGTTATAAACACTAGCGGTTTCTAGGCAACCGTTAAAAGCTAAGTATATGTAATATTAAGTAAATGCAATGGGGAAAGCATGTTTACAGGGATGATCTTTATATTTGCACCACTCGTCGTGGGGTATCTTTTTTCTATTTCAAATATTCAAACGCTAGAGTTTATCAACCGCTCTACCTCGCGTTTAATTTACGTGATCTTGGCGCTTATGGGCCTAAGCTTAGCCGCGCTTGATAACCTAGGTAGCAACCTGCAGACAATCCTTCTTTATACTGTCACTTTCTTTGTTTGCTTGGGTGCTTGTAACCTAATGGCACTGCCTGCTATTGATAAATTACTGCCACTTCAAACTGACAGCAGCAAAAAGAAGCTCCCTCTGTCCTCTATGGCGATGGAATCGGCCAAGCTAATCTTAGTGGTGGGCTCTGGCCTTATCGCTGGCTTGGTGTTGCCTATCGGCCTGGATTGGGTCGATACCGCCAGTGAATGGATTTTGTTTGTACTTCTGTTCTTCATCGGCATCCAACTTCGTAATAGCGGACTAACGCTTCGGCAAATCTTGCTCAACAAGCACGGCATGGTTATCGCGGTAACAATCGTCATCACCTCATTGGTAGGTGGCGTTATCGCGGCTTATCTTCTTGATATACCTCTGTTCAAAGCTTTGGCGATGTCTTCAGGTTTTGGTTGGTACTCATTGGCCGGTATTTTGATGGGTGACGCCTTTGGTCCAGTCTATGGGGGGGCGTCCTTCATGCTTGAGCTGCTAAGAGAACTGGTTGCCTTGGTGTTGATCCCAGTTCTGATTCGTAGCTATCCATGCACCTCGATTGGTTATGCGGGGGCAACGGCGATGGACTTCACCTTACCTGTGATTCAAACCACAGGAGGCGTTAGATGCGTTCCTATCGCGATTGTCAGTGGCTTTATTTTAAGCTTGCTTGTCCCGATTTTGATGTTGTTCTTTGTATCTCTTGCTAACTAGATCGCAGGAATAGTAATTGTTTTAGATTAGAATGCATCTCGAATTGAAATGCCCAAGATACCGATACAGTTACCGAAATAAAAAGACACGAAGTGTCATTGCTCAACAAATAATGATCACGGTACTCTGTAACGACAAAGTTATAAAAAGAATAAACTTACAAAAGGAACCACTATGAAACGCCTTTGCGTCGCATTACTGCTAGCTTCAACTTCTACTTTCTCTTTTGCAGCAGATTCTATGTCTGAAACAAATCAGTGCCAAGCAACAAAATATGATGCGTACATCGACGCTTCTTTGAATTGGTATGCCGACCTTGCTGCTTTAACGTCTGAACAGTACCCAGAGTTAACAGAAGTCAGTGAGTGGTTCCTAGAAGGTCGTAAACACCACTTTGAACTTAATCGTGCCGCGGTCAATTACTACCTAGTTAACGACTCAAGTAAAGTCGCTACTGAGCAGCCAGTTGAAGGTTGGTTGCAATTAGAACAACACGACATTAAGACACTTTCAACGCGTAATGATGAGCTTGGCCAAATCGCAAAAACAACGTTCGATGACCGCCAATCCACGCCTCACGCTCAAAACTACGAACTACGTTCAGCGTTTGCAGAATTGCTTAGTCACCCTAAGCAGATCGACACAGCACTGCAGCGCTACAACCAGTCAATTGCTAAACTTGAAGCGATTAAATGTAAATAACCCCTCATTTAATATGCTTTTTTGAGAAGTTGGATTTCATAATTAAGACGGGACATTGTTCCCGTTTTCGTTTAGATTGTCCCGCTCGCGTCAATATAAAAAAAAATAACTCGCTTGCTATGGTTACGGAACAAAAAACAGCAGATGTTAGCTTCGACAGTCTTTTACGTATCTTCACGGTACCTGAAGGCCCAGATTCAACACTCACTCAAATTGAAGACAAACTTTCACGAAACCTGAATCAATTCTTACGTGAACACATTGTGGCTGAAGAAAAGCCGCTGCGTGAAATTGAGAAAGATTTTTCAAATGCTCATATCCCTGAGCAGCCTGAATTTGTTTCTGAACATACTGAGCATCTACTCGATTCTCTCGTGTCTCATTCGGTACATACGTCGTCGCCAAGTTTTATTGGCCACATGACTTCTGCCCTGCCGTATTTCTTGATGCCGCTTTCTAAGATAATGATTGCCCTCAATCAGAATCTAGTAAAAATCGAGACCTCAAAAGCTTTTACTCCCCTAGAACGTCAAGTTCTGGGCATGCTACATCGCTTGATTTATCAAGATAGTGATCAGTTTTACTCTCGTTGGATGCACAGCGCAAACCACTCTCTAGGTGCGTTTTGTTCTGGAGGTACCATCGCGAACATTACTGCGCTTTGGGTTGCACGTAACAATGCACTGAAAGCACAAGGTTCGTTCAAAGGTGTCGAGAAAGAAGGCTTATTCAAAGCCATGAAGCACTACGACTATGAAGGCCTTGCCATCTTAGTCTCTGAACGTGGTCACTACTCTCTTAAAAAAGCCGCTGATGTACTCGGTATCGGTCAAGAAGGCCTAGTGTCTGTTAAAACCGACAACAACAACCGAATTTGCACAGACGATCTAAGACTGAAAATAGAACAACTCAAGCAGAACAAGATAAAACCTTTCGCTGTTATTGGCGTAGCGGGTACAACAGAAACCGGTAATATCGATCCGTTAAGAGACATTGCCGAGGTATGTGCTGAATCTGATTGCCACTTCCATGTGGATGCTGCTTGGGGCGGCGCGACTTTAATGTCGAATAATTATCGCCACCTGCTTGATGGCATTGAGCTGGCGGATTCAGTTACGATTGATGCACATAAACAGCTTTATATCCCTATGGGTGCGGGTATGGTTCTGTTTAAAAAACCAGACGCAATGACTGCTATTGAACATCATGCTCAATATATTTTGCGTAAAGGATCTAAAGATCTCGGCAGCCATACGTTAGAAGGCTCTCGCTCAGGCATGGCCATGCTGGTTTATGCTTCGATGCACATCATCAGTCGTCCAGGTTATGAGCTACTGATCGACCAGAGTATTAACAAAGCGCGCTACTTTGCCGACCTGATCAAGCAACAAAACGATTTTGAATTGGTATCAGAGCCTGAACTTTGCCTACTGACTTACCGCTATGTGCCTGAATCAGTTAAAGCCGCCCTACTTAAAGCCGATGCAAAAGAACGTATTGAACTGAATGAGTTACTGAACGAGCTCACTAAGTTCATTCAGAAAAAACAACGTGAAACAGGTCGATCTTTTGTTTCAAGAACTCGTTTGAACCCTGAAGTTTGGGCGCATCAACCAATCATCGTTTTCCGTGTTGTGTTAGCGAACCCACTAACAGGCAACGACATTCTTTCTTCGGTACTTGAAGAACAGCGCGAAATATCGACACTAGCCCCTAACTTGATGGGTAAAATCACCAAGTTGGTTACGCAAATCAACACATAGCCATTCAATTTTAGTTGCATCAAATTGAAAATTTCTTTCTTTTTGATGTAACTAAGCTGTCAGTTCGTACTCAATTTGCACTCTTTTTACTCAAAATCTCTTCCAGTTCTGTAGTTTTCTAAAATTTTGTTGAGGTTTGTCATATTCTTAAGCATTCATGCCGTGTTTTTGTATTAGTAAATAGTATGTTGGGTTTATACTGACTATATGGTGCTAGTTAGCTTGATATCTATTTGAAGCAGCGGTATTTACATGCAAAAAAATATTTTGAGTCATGTTTTACTGATATTTGTTTCAGCCATACCCCCTGGTAAAAAGATATTAACTAGCAAGTTGTTCTCTATACCCTTGTGAACACTATGAATACATTAGAAAAAATACAAAAAAACCTGGAAAATTTCAGCAAGTCTGAGCGTAAGGTAGCCGAAGTAATTATGGCTTCCCCTCAAACTGCAATTCATTCTAGCATTGCTACCTTAGCTAAAATGGCTGACGTGAGTGAGCCAACAGTTAACCGCTTCTGTCGTCGTTTAGACACAAAAGGCTTCCCTGACTTTAAACTTCACCTAGCTCAAAGCTTGGCGAACGGTACACCTTACGTGAACCGTAACGTTGAAGAAGATGATGGCCCAGATGCTTATACACACAAGATTTTCGAATCGACTATGGCTTGTTTAGACGTTGCTAAAAACAGTCTCGACGCGATGCAGGTAAACCGTGCGGTTGACTTGCTGACTCAAGCAAAACGCATTTCGTTCTTCGGACTGGGTGCCTCTTCTGCTGTAGCCAAAGATGCTCAAAACAAGTTCATCCGTTTTAATATTCCGATCACATGTTTCGAAGACATCGTGATGCAACGAATGAGCTGCATTAACTGCAGTGATAACGACGTTATTGTTCTTATCTCTCATACAGGCCGAACTAAAAGCCAAGTTGAGATCGCGAACTTAGCGCGTGAAAACGGTGCGACAGTTATTGCTATCACAGCAAAAGACTCTCCACTAGATAAAGCGAGTTCACTGTCTATCTCATTGGATGTACCGGAAGACACAGACGTTTACATGCCAATGGCAAGCCGTGTCGTTCAAATGACGGTTATCGATGTGCTAGCAACAGGCTTTACGCTTCGTCGTGGCTCTGGTTTCAGAGAGAACCTAAAACGCGTTAAAGAGTCACTTCGTGATTCACGTTACGAGAAGTACTCTCAGTTCTAACCTGCTAAGACATGAACAGAAAGCACATGACTTGAGAACAAGTCGAATTAAAAAACGGAGCCTAGTGCTCCGTTTTTATTTGTCTTTCCGAAAGAATCTTTTTAATGTTCTCTTTACCAAAACAAATACGGTTAAATAGTCCAACTATTGCCTTTTTCAACCACTCCGTTTTCAGACGCATAAGAATTAATATATGTAAAACTCGACTCAACCTCTTGAGACCGATCTTTTTGATTCAATAAAGCGTTCTTATCAGAGCTCTGATCACAACAGCACTCCTCACAAACTTGCTGTAAAATATGTACTAACCTTTCTCGATTCAGCGGTAGCGGATTGCCTTTAATTGCGACCGATTTTAATGCATCGGCTGACACTTCATCAAACTGAGCGGCACACACACCAAATTCGAGTAGACTTGGTAACTGGAGAGTATTTAATGTTCCAGATAACCAAGAAACGGCCTCTTCCTCTTTAGCCTCTATATTATACGTCACTATTTGAGCAATTCGTTTATAACGTACTAAGATGTCGTCTCGTTTCTGTTCTCTTGCTACGGCAATGTTTTCTAACATTACATATGGCGCTAACCGAGCCGTAATAATACTGTGTGGCGCAGAAATTTTACCACCTAGCGCAGACGCTAAACCATGAGCAGCACCAAGCTTAGCATTAGTGATTGCCATTCCACCAAGCATAGAGGCAAACGCTAGATCACAACGTGCTTGTGGCTCATCATCAATACATGCCCGAACCACAGATGAACTCAATTTACGCAGCCCTTCCTCGCAAATCATATCGGTCAGCGGGTTAGGTTCACCACACACATAGGCTTCCATTAAATGAGTAAATGCATCCATCGCACCACGCCCCGATAGATACAGATTAGTGCCATGAGTTAAAGTAGGGTCAACAATCGCAACGTTCGCCAGCATGTCTGGGCTTCTAAGGCTAACCTTGACTTGATCTTGGCCTGATTTGAGCACCGCATTCTTAGTTACTTCTGCCCCCGTACTCGCCGTTGTAGGGATAGCGATAAACGGAATAGGTTTGGTTTTCAAAGGAACATTACGACCAACCACTTCTACATAGTCGTATAAATTACCTTGATTAGGTAGAACCGCCGCTAAAGCTTTCCCCATATCAATCGCACTGCCTCCACCCATGGCCACTACCATGTCAGGTTTAAATCGACGAGCAGAAATGGCGGCTTCTTCTACCATTTTTATGTTGGGTTCACCTGAGACCGCAATGTGTTGATAACGTATGCTTTGCGCATCAAAGTAATCGGTGACGATTGAAGTTCGTTCTAACGTATTACCAGTAACCAATAGAACACTGTAGCCATATTGATTAAAGAGAGACAATGAAGCCTTTAATGCCCCATCACCAAAGATGATCTTTGTAGATGTCATAAACTGAAACATGGTGCCTCCTGCGCCTATGTATGACTAAACAAAACTGCGAACTCTTGGTATTTGGAATATGACGTTTGTGTTTCAAACATAACCACGATATTGACGTAGTAACATCAGCGAAGAATACAGAGTGTGGTTCTATATCTGTTTCTAAGATGCCTCGTTCTGCAGCTGATTTTTTTGACGAGGTGCAACTTGTCGTATTAAAGACAGATTAAAGTCCTATTTTTAGGGGTAATTCACATTCTTATAGTAAGGGTACTCATCGTCAACATTCACAAGAGAACAGCCATGTTGTTTTTTATGAACATTATTTGCTCTGATAGGCAAAACCTATTGTATTAAGAGGCAATTCCATCTTTATTTCCCTAAGGCATTAGGGCATAGTTGGTTTCAAGAATTTTTGAGTCGTATTCAGTTTAAGAATAGTTGACATATTTAGGTTAACGAGCCTCATCCCGTATTTAGGAGAAATGAAATGTTTGTAGTTATTTTTGGTCGCCCAGCTTGCCCATTCTGTGTTCGTGCAAAAGAGCATGCTGAAACTCTTAAAGCGAAGCGTGATGATTTCAACTACCGTTATGTTGATATTCACGCTGAAGGCATCAGCAAAGCTGACCTGGAAAAAACAGTAGGTAAGCCGGTAGATACAGTGCCACAAATTTTCATCGACCAAGACCACATTGGCGGTTGCACAGAATTTGAAGCATACGCAAAAGAAAACTTAGGCCTTTTTGACTAAGCTAAATTGTCTCTTACGAGCATCGAGGTTAAAGCCTTAAGCAGCTAACCAGTTTACCGTTAGACTGTCAGATTTATATAAAGCCCGCTCCCTGTAGCGGGCTTTTTTCATAACAAGTTTTCGTACCGAATAAGAATCAGGTCAAAATCAAGTAAAATAGCAAAATATCGCTTATAATTTATTTATATTTAGATACAATTCACCTCTCAAACTTACCCTGTGTTTCACGCCAATTATTGAGCGACCGCTGTGAATATCGACGTTGTTTTTCTGCTAGAACAAAACCCTATCCTTCTCATCTTTGTTGTTTTATCGATTGGTTTAGCCATTGGTAAAATTCGTTTCGGTAGCCTCCAACTCGGCAACTCAATCGGTGTTCTGATTACTTCCCTTATCATGGGACATCTGGGTTTTTCGTTTAATGCAGATGCGCTCACTATTGGCTTTATGCTCTTCATTTACTGTGTTGGTATCGAAGCCGGGCCTAATTTCTTCGGTATCTTCTTCAGAGACGGTAAGCATTACCTTATTCTTAGCCTTGTCGTACTCTCTACCGCAATTGCTTTAACGTATTTCAGCAGCCACTACCTTGGTTTAGACTTTGGCTTATCAGCAGGCATGATGGCGGGAGCCCTAACGGCAACGCCGATATTAGTTGGTGCTCAAGATGCTCTCAATTCTGGGATTGCAGAATTACCAAGAAACATGGATTTAGGTTTGATCATCGAAAACCTTTCTGTGGGTTATGCGATGGCTTACTTAGTCGGCTTAATCAGTATGATTATGTTCGCTCGCCTCATTCCAAAACTTCAAAAAGTAAACCTGCATGACTCAGCAGAGCAAATCGCTCAAGAACGCGGTCTAGGGGCATCTGGCCAACGTAAGGTTTATCTTCCAATAATTCGTGCTTACCGCGTGGGACCAGAGCTTATATCTTGGACAGACGGTAAGAACCTGCGTGAACTAGGTATCTATCGTCAAACGGGTTGTTACATTGAACGTATTCGCCGTAACGGTATTCTCGCCCACCCTGATGGTGACGCAATTTTGCAAGAAGGCGATGAGATTGCATTGGTAGGCTTCCCTGATAGCCACGCTCGTCTCGACCCAAGCTTCCGTAATGGTAAAGAAGTTTTCGACCGTAACCTTCTCGATCTACGAATCGTAGAAGAAGAGATCGTCGTTAAAAGTGACAATATCGCAGGTAAACGTCTTTCAGATCTCAATCTGTCTGAGTATGGCTGTTTCCTTAACCGCGTAGTTCGAGCTCAAATTGAAATGCCGATGGACTTAAACATCGTGCTTTCCAAAGGCGACGTGCTGCAAGTGAGTGGTGAAAAGAGTCGTGTTCACGGCTTAGCTGAGAAAATTGGTTTCATCTCGATCCACAGCCAAATGGCAGACTTGATGGCTTTCTGTAGCTTCTTCATTCTGGGCATTTTGTTTGGTTTGATCACCATGACATTCGGTCAGGTTTCGTTTGGCTTAGGCAATGCAGTCGGCCTGCTATTGTCGGGGATCATGCTTGGCTTCTTAAGAGCAAACCACCCTACCTTTGGTTACGTACCTCAGGGTGCGTTAAACATGGTCAAAGACCTCGGTTTAATGTTCTTTATGGTCGGTATAGGCTTAAGCGCCGGTGGCAAGATATTCGAGCACTTAACCCAAGTTGGACCACAGGTCATTGGTATTGCTCTGGTGGTGAGTGTTCTACCAGTATTCTTCGCCTACTTGGTCGGCGCTTATGTGCTGAAGATGAACCGAGCTTTATTATTTGGAGCCATCATTGGCGCTCGAACCTGCGCGCCTGCGATGGATATCGTAAACGACCACGCTCGCTCAACCATTCCGGCTCTGGGTTATGCAGGTACCTATGCGATAGCCAATATATTGATGACCTTAGCGGGTACCTTCATCATCATTATTAGCTAATCTCTTAGGTGTTAAGAGCGCTTTAGGTTAGATATTTTTAATGCACTAATTCACCTTTGGATTAGTGCATTTTTATTACTCGTTATATTCTTCTCTTTACCCTATCTTTCTCATCTGTCTTTTAGCTCTCTGCACATATCAAATCAGCTCGTCATTTTTCTCAAACTACAGATAAAAAAATAGGCGCTCAATGAGCGCCTATTTCGTTTTATTCGATTGTTCGAATTAGATGTCAGCTACATCAAATTCAACCGCTGTATCAACGTCAGCTTCGTAATCCACACCTTCAACACCAAAACCGAATAACTTCAAGAACTCTTCTTTGTACTCGACGTAGTCTGTCAGTTCTTTTAGGTTTTCAGTTGTGATTTGAGGCCATAGGTTACGGCAATGTTCTTGGATGTCGTCACGAAGTTCTAGGTCGTCTAGGCGTAGACGGTTCACTTCATCAACTTCTGCAGCGCTACCGTCTTCTTTGTATAGACGTTGGCTGAACATGCGGAAGATCTGTTCCATACAACCTTCGTGGATACCTTCTTCACGCATCTTCTTGAACACCATAGCGATGTAAAGAGGCATAACAGGGATAGCCGAGCTTGCTTGAGTCACAACAGACTTAAGGACAGCAACGTTTGCTGTACCGCCAGTTTGGCCTAGCTTCTCGTTTAGCACTGATGCTGCACGGTCTAGATCCATCTTCGCTTTACCTAGCGCGCCATCCCAGTAGATTGGCCACGTTAGTTCAGTACCGATGTAGCTGTAAGCAACTGTCTTACAACCGTCAGCTAGAACACCAGCTTCTGAAAGTGCGTTGATCCAAAGTTCCCAATCTTCACCGCCCATTACAGTAACAGTGTCTTTAATCTCTTCTTCAGTAGCAGGCTCTACGCTTGCTTCAATGATCAGGTCTTTGTTCGTATCAACAGCCGTTGATGTGTATGTTTCACCGATAGGTTTTAGAGCTGAACGAATCACTTCACCAGTCTCTGGCATTTTACGCACTGGAGATGCCAGTGAGTACACAACCATATCGATTTGGCCTAGATCTTCTTTGATCAGGTCAATTGTTTTCTGTTTCGCTTCGTTAGAGAAAGCATCACCATTAAGGCTCTTTGAATACAGGCCTTCTTCTTTAGCAAGCTTGTCGAACGCTGCTGAGTTGTAATAACCAGCTGTGCCCGGCTTTTTCTCAGTACCGGCTTTCTCGAAGAAAACACCGATAGTTGAAGCGCCGCCACCAAATGCAGCCGCAATACGTGAAGACAAGCCGTAGCCACTTGAAGAGCCAACAACTAATACACGTTTAGGTGCGTTTGCGATTGGACCTTGAGCTTTTGTGTAAGCAATTTGTTCTTTTACATTAGCTTCACAACCGACTGGATGTGTTGTAGTACAGATGAATCCGCGAATTCGAGGTTTGATGATCATATTCAACTTCCTTAAAAAATCAGGTTAAGGATAAAAGTTTCGTACGCAAATGGCATCTAATTTCTGTAAAAATGTGGTGAAAATGCAAGTGGTTGGAGCACTCAACTGATATTTGCTGACTAAGTCACCATTTGTTAACGCATCTATTGCGACTTCTGCGACAAAAACAAAAAAGGCACCTTATTAGGTGCCTTTTATCGTTTCTTTATCTAAGCAACGCTATTTAGCTTAGGTTTTAACTCTTTTCGCGTCAAAGTTTCACTAAAGTCATGACTGAAGTGGTCAACTTGAATCGCGGTGTAACGCAGTTTATCAGCAGCGACAATTTGGTCGACTTCTTCTTGCGTTAGAACATCGGCAGCAAGTGCTTGAGCCAGTTTGTCGGCCAGCAAGCCTTTACGAGCCACTTTGCCTTCTTTCACTGCTTTGAAGATCTTACGTTCCAGAGGCTTGATGCTGTACATCGCGTTAAAAGCGTTCTCCATAAGACCAATACTGTCATCCTCTTCCTTGCCGATGTAGCAAAGATGAGTCAGACGTTCACGGTGCGCTCCCGGAGTCATCAAGCTTTCAGCTAATTGAACCGTTAGATTGTCACTCGGTTTTTCGAAGTGGTTACCTACAGGGAAAACTAAACCTTTCAGCACTTTCCCAACCATCTTGTTAGGGAAGTTACGGTACGCTTCTTGTAGTGACTTAGCCGCATTGTGGAAACAGTGTTGAACTGCGTAGTGTACGTAGTCTAGATCAGCTTGTTGACGACCTTCATCCTCGTACTTCTTAAGCGCAGCCGAAGCCATGTATAGGTAACTTAGGCCATCGCCCAAACGTGCAGAGATAAGTTCTTTACGTTTCAGCTCACCACCTAGCGTCAGCATTGCGAAATCCGCACTGACAGCAAGCGCACGGCTCAAACGAGTTAGATCTTGGTAGTAAGGTTTCGTTGGACCACTCATGTCGGCTTTAATAAATTTAGAGCCAGTTAATGCTGCACCAAAAGCACCGAATGTGTTCTTAGTTGCGTGTGAGATATGCTTGAACAACAAGCTATCAAAGTCTTTTGCACCTTGCTTCTCATCTGGGTTCGCAGCCGCTTCCATTTCGCTCAATACGTATGGGTGACAACGTGTCGCACCTTGACCGAAGATCATCAGGTTACGAGTTAGAATGTTCGCACCTTCTACTGTGATTGCAACTGGAATACCTAGGTAAGGCGCAGCCAAGTAGTTCATTGGGCCATCTTGAATTGCACGACCTGAATGGATATCCATTGAGTCATTCAAAATAGTACGTGCCATTTCTGTCATGTGATATTTCGCGATAGCCGTTACGATACCCGGCTTCTCTTTCATATCAAGTGAAGTGGTTGTCAGTGTACGAGTCGCTTCTAATAGATACGTTAAGCCACCAATACGGCCTAGGCTCTCTGCAACACCTTCAAACTTACCAATCGACATACCGAACTGCTTACGAACATAAGCGTACGCACCGGTCGTTTTCGCTGTTAGGTGGCCCATCGCCGTGCCAAGTGCGGGTAATGAGATACCGCGACCTGCAGACAGACATTCCACCAGCATACGCCAGCCTTTACCTGCGTAATCTGCGCCACCGATTAGCCATTCCATAGGAATAAATACATCGTGACCGCGTGTTGGACCATTCATAAACGCAAGACCAAGTGGATCATGACGCTCACCGATCACAACACCTTCGTGGTCTGCTGGGATAAGCGCACAAGTGATACCGATGTCTTCTTTGTCACCCAGTAGCTTTTCTGGATCGTGCAGTTTGAAAGCCAGGCCAAGTACCGTAGCCACTGGTGCTAGCGTAATGTAACGCTTGTTCCAGTTAAGCTTGATGCCAAGTGTCTCTTTGCCTTCGTGCATACCCATACACACAGTGCCTACATCAGGGATACCGCCTGCATCAGAACCCGCTTCAGGGCCTGTTAATGCGAAACATGGTATATCTGTACCGTCAGCTAGACGTGGAAGCCAGTAATCTTTTTGAGCTTGAGTACCGTAGTGAGACAGTAGCTCACCAGGCCCAAGAGAGTTTGGAACCATTACTGAAACCGCAGTACTGATACTGCGAGTCGCAATCTTAGTTACGATAGTAGAGTTTGCGTGCGCTGAAAATTCACGACCGCCGTACCCTTTCGCAATAATTAACGAGAAGAAACGCTCTTTGCGTAAGAAGTTCCAAACTTCCTCGGGAAGGTCTCGGTCTTCTTTTACAATTTGGTGGTCATCAAGCATAGCGAGCAGGGTCTCAAGTTCATTGTCCATGAACGATTGCTCTTCTGCTGTTAGCTGAGGTTTTGGATATTGATGCAGCTTAGTGAAATCTGGTTTACCAGAAAACAGCTCTCCGTCCCACCAAACACTACCCGCTTCCATCGCTTCTTTCTCGGTGCTAGATAGTGGTGGTAGTACTTTTTTAAAGAGTTTAAAAGCTGGGTCACTTACCCATTTTTGTCTTAGAGAGCTCATAGTTCAGATCCTTTTGTTCACTATATTGTTTGTGAATATTTTACTTTTTATTGTTTTATTCTTTTGCTGACATACCAGCGGCTAAATATGGAATGAGAATATCGACCACTGATTTCGCATCTATCTTTCTGTCATAGTCATTCTCTGCAATTTCTATGAGGGCTTGGCTAGATGCCATGGTGAACACACAAGTCCCTAGGGTGAAGTGCAATCGCCAAAATAACTGTTCTTGAGTAAGGTTCGGATTCGCCTTCATTACTGATGTCGTAAACAAAGAAAGTACTTCGCTATAACGAGTAGTAATAAACCAACGCAGGTGCCCTTGCACATCCGTATAGCCTCTACCGATAAGCAACATGAAGCGACTCGTACCGTTTGGTCTAACATCGTTGAGTGCTCTTAATGGCTGTCTTAAAGACTCAAACACGTCACTCATAGAATACGTTTCGTTCAAGTTTAAGTTCACTAGCGCATCTTGTAGAGCTGGCATGAATGCCTCTAAGTACCGATTGAGTACCGCACGAACCAGAGTTTTCTTATCGCCAAAGTGGTAATTCACTGAAGCTAAATTGACATTGGCTTTACCCGTAATGGTACGTAAAGAGGTGTCATTAAAACCGTGCTCAGCGAATAAGCCTTCAGCCACATCTAAGATTTTGTCTTTGGTTGTACTTCTTGGTGCCATTTCAATCACTCGTATTAAACAACTGTTTGAAATATACTCTTAGTACATTTATTTAACAAGCAAGCAACATCACATTTTCACAAATTGGTCGTACCAGTTGGAAGAAGTCGACACTAACCAATTGAATCGATGTGTGTTTACAAAAAAAGGAAAAATTAATGAATTTTCTTGGAACTGAAATAGAAATGGAGGGTCATAAATTAAGTAGAAAACAGAGTATTTAGAAGTTTAACAGGCCGTCAAACTTGTTCTTCTCACTGCTTTCTTAATTACTGCATTTTCCTTATTAACTCCTATACTTGTATCCGCCCAAACCGTGTTGGTTTGGGCTTTTTTTTGTTTGTTGTTTAGAGTGAAACCTTACTTGCCCTTCTTCACAGCTACAACTACAAACTAAACAGCGCGATCGATTCTTTATATATTGTCATTTTTTACTGAAAATCGAACTACCACGCTTGGCACATTGCTATCACTGAGATACGTATTTCAAACAACCCCCTAACCAACGTTTATCAATCTCTGCCCAAGCCGAATTCTAGCCTTGCATTTATTTTCAACACATTTACTCGAAGCTTGGCACCTGTCACAACTGGTAAATTAATCAATAGCGATAGAGACTTACATTCGAAATAAAGCCAACAAACTTAGCAATTTCTAGCAGATGTCCTAAGCTTCGTTTAATACCCTTCTCAATTAATTAGTTAAACGCTAGTTGGGAGGAGGCGGGAGCTTTTAAAAGTAGAAGGAGACCTACTTTGAGACTGTTTAAATTACCCATCATCTGTTGCTTAGCTATTGCAACCCCACTCTCTGCTCAGACTTTAGAACAGGCTGTTGCCATTACCTTGGCTACCAATCCTGAGATAAAAAGTATTTTTAATGAGTTTGTGAGTGTACAAAAACGAAACGATGCCGCAGGTGGTGCTTATAGGCCGAGTATCGATCTTGATGCTGGTATTGGCTATGAAGGCATAAACCCTGCGCCAAACAACGGTCCTGATACCGATCTCACACGAAAGGAAGCCACCATATCCCTCACTCAGTTGTTGTGGGATGGTTCGTCGACTCTCAATGATATTGACCGTACTGCCGCAGAAGCGGAATCGGTTCGCTTACAATTACTCGCGGATGCCGAAGACAAAGCGCTAGAGGTCACACAGATCTACCTGGATGCAGTCAAAGCAACTGAAGTTTTAGCCCTTTCGGAAAGTAACCTTGCTATCCACAAGAAAATCTATAAAGACATCAAAAAACGAGCAGCCTCAGGCATAGGCTCAACCGCAGATGTATCTCAAGTAGAAGCTAGGATTGCAAAAGCGCACGGCAATTTATTAGCCGCACAGAACAACCTAATTGATACCCACACTCAATTTAGAAGAATAGTGGGTCAAGAACCGCTTGGCTTGGTCTACCCAAGAGCCGATATTTCTATGATTCCTCTGTCATTATCAGACGCCCTTGTTAATGCTCTGGACCAACACCCGGTAATCAAAGTCGCAACTGCAGATGTCGATTCGGCGCACTTCCAGTACAAACAATCAAAAGGGGTTAACTACCCGACTTTCTCTATCGAGGCATCTCAATCATGGCGCGATGATGCGGGAGGCGATGAAGGTTCGAGCCAAGAGACGTTGGCAATGTTAAGAATGCGATACAACCTCTACAACGGTGGTACCGATAGTGCTAATTCAGAAGCTGCAGCTTACCAACTTAATAAAGCGAAGGATCTAAGAGATCGTGCTTATCGACAAGTGGAAGAAGGCCTTCGCCTATCTTGGAGTGCATTGGATCTGACGTTGCAACAAAAGAACTTCTTGTCTGATCACGTGGATTCGGCGTCAGAAACCGTTATCGCTTATGAGAAACAATATCGAATCGGCAAACGTACACTCCTTGACCTGCTTAACACTGAAAACGAATTGTTTGAAGCCCGTAAAGATTACTTAGATGCGCATTACTCTGAACAGTACGCTAAATACCGTGTAATGAACGCGACAGGCTCTCTATTGAACGCTCTACTGGTCGACATTCCAGACGAGTGGACAACGGCCGTGGAGTATTAATGATGAAAATACCTTACTTATTGCTTTCCGCATTAACGATAACGCTATGTGCATGCTCTAGCCAAAATGAAGAGCCCTACATAGAAACGCCAGAAGCGGAGCAAATTTCAGACCTGCAAGACGATGATAATGATGGGGTGGTCAATGCACGAGATACCTGCCCAAGTACACCTAGAGCGTCATTAGTTGATAATGAAGGTTGTGGCGAGACTATACGCTCAGAAGAAATCAGACAGCTGAACATCCTTTTCGCCAATGACTCTTATGAAGTTAACCCTATCTTCTCAGATCAAATCACTACCATGGCTGAGTTCTTAGAAACCTACCAAAGTGCATCGATAGAAATTCAAGGTTACGCCAGTAAAGTCGGCGCGAGTGAATACAACTTAGAGTTATCAAAGAAGCGCGCTCACCACGTTGAAGATGAATTATTGTCGAATGGTATAGACCCGAGCCGAGTAAGAGTTGTCGGTTACGGTGAAAACCGCTTAGAGAGCGATGGCAACGATGCTACTTCTCATGCACTGAACCGTCGAGTAACAGCAACGGTTGTCGGGCTGAATGAGCAGATCGTCGAGGAGTGGACCATATTTACCACGCTAGAAAAATAACATGACACTGTCACTCTGGTCATCCAAAACGATCCGCAATTCATGCCGATCAAAATAATGAGTTGAATCTAGGAGTTTTAGATCATCAATAACTAACCAAACTAAAAATACTAGCAGTTAGGATCAATAAAGCCGTGATAGGAAACCCTATCACGGCTTTTTTGTTCTTTGCTGTCACATGAATCGGGGAGGATGATTCTGTGACTCGTCTTGCTACTCAGAAGTTAGCTTGTTAATCAGTGAATAGGCTCGCCGTTAAACGAGCCTACCGCTGATTATAGTTTTACTTCTTGTTGCTTTGCTGTTTTCGGTAAAGAAACGCTTAGCAGGAAGTAACCTAGAATTGCAGCTGTTGTAGATCCCATCAGGATGCCTAGTCGAGCTAGTGTGTCAAACTCTACATTCGTTGGGCCAAACGCTAACGAAGAGATAAAGATAGACATTGTAAAACCAATACCACACAGGACAGATACTGCGAAGATGTTCATAAAGTTCACACCTTCAGGGAGCTTAGCAACACCCAATTTCACCGCACCCCAGCTGAATGCAAAGATACCAAGAGGCTTACCAATCAATAGACCCATAGCGATACCAAGCGGTAGCATACCTGTTAGGCTTGAGATTGAGATACCTTCCAATGAAATACCTGCGTTTGCAAAAGCAAAGACTGGCAAGATTGCAAAAGCGACGTATGGGTGCAGAGCATGTTCTAGATGCTTCAGCGGAGAATGTTCACCTTTATTGCCTTTCAGTGGGATAGCAAAACCAATCACTACACCAGCCAGCGTTGCATGAACACCAGACTTCAATACTGCAAACCACAGAATTGCACCAACAATGAGATACACACTCAGCTTAGTTACATGCTTGTTGTTTAGCATGAACAGCACACCCGTTGCGATGAAACCAACCGTTAGCGCAAGCGTTGATAGGTCGCCTGAGTAGAACAGTGCAATGATAACAACAACGCCAAGGTCATCGATAATTGCTAAAGCCAATAGGAACACCTTCAAGCTAACCGGTACACGGTTACCAAGAAGCGCCATGATACCTAATGCGAATGCAATATCAGTTGCCGCTGGGATAGCCCAACCTTGAAGCGCTTCTGGGTTACTTGAGTTAAATAGCACGTAAATAAGTGCCGGAGCTAGCATACCGCCAACGGCTGCGATAGCTGGGAAGATTGCTGTCTCTTTAGATTTTAATGCACCTTCTAAAAGCTCACGCTTAACCTCTAAGCCGATTAGAAGGAAGAACACTGCCATTAAGCCATCGTTAATCCAGTGAGACACAGACATACCCAAAACGTAACTATGTAATACGCCTTGGTACATTTCGTTCAGTGGTGAGTTTGCTACAAACATTGCGATCGCCGCAGCGATGACTAGTATGATGCCGCCAGCAGATTCCATTTTAAAGAAGTCACGGATGACGTCGGTCATGATTTCGCCCTTATATTTATTATTTAAATAAACGAATAACAAAGAATAGCCATGAGTTTATATCCAAGCTTTCTCGATAGATAATCACTTCTTCGGATGTTTAACTTCGGTTTTTCCTACAAATACTAAACAATACGTCGTATATTCCATAATGTTATTATGTCACATAAATTAAGTATAGATGAGATAGCCGAGTCTGTATGCACATTTAGTTTAAGCTTTTTAGAAACCTCAAGCATAAAAAAGGCTATCAAATGATAGCCTTAGGTGTTTTTCAGTAGCCGGTTAACTGCATAAAGCCCGTCGCTTCATGGCTTCCGCTGGCCATTATTGGCCCTTCCCAATATGGTATGACAAATGGAAGCCACATATCTCTGCGTTTAATGCGCGTTGTGAGATTGATATTGTGCTGTGGCACGTTGATTATCCATTGAAGGGGCATTCTTCTGCCATTCAATAACGTTGTGTTCTGCAGAGGCTTGATAGAGATATCAGAGTCTGTTAAGTGATAAACCTTACCTGAGCGAGTTGCCAATGTACCAAAAACATAAGGCAATTGTTGGTTGTGACGATAGCGATTGATACTTAACGCGGTGCCATCATCAAGATTAAACACAAACCAATCCCAACCTTGTTGACCCACTCCAAGTAAGCCACTGCCCCACTCTTTATGCACCCACGCCGTACCTTCAACTTCTTTGGTAACACCATCAAGGTTCAACACTCCACTCAATGATAAAAAGGGTGCGCTAAAGTTGTAAGAAGCGACAGGTAGTAGATCGTGTTTTTTCTGATAACCATTGTCCCCGTTAAGCACGTATGGCCCTTTAGCCACAGTGTCCAACTCGAGACCAAATGTATCGGTTTTGACTTGAAGACGGCCAGGAAACGGCGTATTACCCAATGCTCGCCAGTTCCAATTATCAATCCAAATTCTAAACGGTCGATTTGTCATTCCCGCTTGACCAATGCCACCACGAGCTAAACGTTGCTCTTTCCAAACTTTCATCTCAGAAGAGATCACCACATTTGAAATATAGATTTGCGGGCTTTGCCACCCCGGAGTTTCGCGTTCATCTGTTGCGATACGAAAGAAACTCCATTGAACCGAGTACTTTTTACCATCTTTCCCTTTTAGGGACGCAAAATAATGCCACCATTCGTGTTGAAACTCTGGATGAAATTGGAAATCTCGCGGCAGAGAAACCGTTCTATCGGGTAACACTGGTTCAAATACATTGAAATGCTCACTGACCAGTACCGAGTTAACTTCATTGACGCCCTTTTCACCGACGTCAACGAAATAGGAGTAGTAAGCCCAGATACTTAAAAGCGCACCAAAGAAGCAGATCAACAAAACAGAAGAGATCAATCGGTGCCTGAATTTAATTGAATTATCGCGTTGAAGCATATTAAAGCGCATCCCTTAATGATTTCATCGGTGTGTTCCGAATCATTCTCATCACTGGTAAAGCACCAGCAAGCATTAATGCTGCCATGGCCCATGCAAATGTCACTAAATAATCCCATGGAATCACTTGTAACTCGAGTGACCAACCAAAAGATTGCTTAATCACGATATCCACGATCAAGCTCGCTAACGCTAAGCCAAGCGGAATGGCGATTAGTGAGGAAATAAGTCCAAATACAAACAACTGTAAACTACCAGTTAGGATCAGCTCTTTAGCCGAAACTCCCAAACAACGCTGTAATGAAATATGCCTTTGACGCGATACCTCGCCCGCAACAGTCGCAAAGAAGATACCGAAAACCGCAATCACTAAAGTGATGTTGCCTAGAGTGTCGGCAATAGCGAAAGTTCTATCAAACACACGCATCGCTTGGCTATGGATATTGTTATTATCGAAAATACGTTCCGACCCCAGCCTGAATACATTCTCTAGTCGGCTACGTAAGCCTATTGCATTCACGTCGTCTTTTAAAATGACGCCAAGCCCCACATTACCCCTGCCAGCAAAACCATACAGCCAGTTTCGATGGGACATCATTACTTGATGGTAAGGATTACCATAATCGTAATACACACCCACAACCTGCCAACCAGAGCCTAGGCTGTCATAAAGATCAATGTAGTCACCAGGACGAATACCCAGTTTCAAAGACATAGATTCACTGATCAATACGCCTTTAGAATGATGCAAGTGATACCAATAATTCGGAATACCTAACTTAATCGTTAGTGCTTCTAGTTCACCTTCTGATGGGCCAGTACTAACAACTTGAATACTGCCTACAGGTGAAGCGACGTCTTTTTCCCAACGCCACCACACAGAATCCACTTCAGGTTGATCTGACAACCAGTTGCTCATGCGAGCAGCGGCATTGTTAGTTGGGTATATATAGAGATCAGCGGCCAAACGCTGCGTTAGCCATTTATCCGTAGTATCTCTGAAACTGCCCACCATGGTTTCAACGCCAATATTAGCTGTTAACGCCAACATAAAGGCCATTGTCGCCACACCACGATAGCTCATACTCGAGGCTGCATCAGCAAAGAACCAACGAGCACGAACCCAACGCAAAGAGTAAGACAAACTATTGAACAGCTTCCACATCAAGAATGGCGTAAACAACGCGACACTCACCAGCATCAGGGCAATAATTGCAAAACCCGTTTCTTGGGTTTGGGGCGCTTGATACACAGCAACCGCAGCGACACAGAACCCACAACCCATTAAGGCTTGCCAAGTAAACTCGGTGCCAGCGAAGCGCATTAATGACAGTCGAGAGGTCAAACGAATAGGCTGAGATTTAAGCAAACGTACCAACGGCCAAGCGCACGCTAAGAATGCCCCAAGTAATGCCATTAATAAGCTGTAACCACTCCAACGCCAACTCCAGCTCAGCGTTAAGCCCACATTAGCATCATAAAGATCGCCCAAGCTTGAAGAAACTGCAGGTAACAGTTGATTCGCGAGCATCAAGCCAAAAATATTGCCGCATATCCAGCTGAGTAAAACTAAGATCAATAGCTCTAAACAAAGCGCTTTCGCAAGTTGCCAACCGGATACACCTGTTTGTCTTAATATTCCAACTAACGGCTGACGTTGAATAAATGAAAGCGACATCGCTTGATAAAAAATAAACAAGCCCACCACAAACGACAACATACCCATGGCGGTTAAGTTCAAGTGGAAGGCACTGGTAAGAGATTCCAGCTCCGCCTTTGAACTACGAGTAATCGTTAATCCATTTGGTAGCATGTTCTTAAGACGCTCAAACTTTTCAGTTGGCATATCTGAACACGCAATCACCGAAAGCCCTGCACTGCGTTTTAGCATTCTGAGCAATGAGATATCCGCAATCAGGCGAGTACCATTAATAATATTGTCTTGATCGACAGCCACTGGCCCTAACTCAGATCCATCCATCAGATGGATGTAGTCGCCGTGTTTCCATTCCATGTGTTCAGCGAGATCATCACTGACTAGGATCGGGTATGGCGGTTTCATTAGATTTAAGGTAGTGAGATCTTTTAATGCAACACCCGGCTGTAGCTGAAGCATAGACACAGGGTCTAAGCCAATTAGCATGAAGTTCGCGCCGTTTTCATCAGTGATACGATGGTGGTCAAAAGGAGAGCACTGTTGAAAGCCTTCACGGCGAAGTTGGATATAAAAACCTTGCGGGATTTTATTAGCGTTGTGTTTTGGTCGAATACGATAAGGAAGAGGATTCGAAAAAAGTTTCTCGCCATGCGCATAGCTTTGCTTGGCGTGTTGGTTGATGGCAGTAACACCAACCAAAAGTGATACGCCAAGGGTTAAACCAAGCCATACCAAAATAATCTGAAGTGGGTAACGTCGATAGTGACCGAGTAGTGCCTTAACTACGGGCCATGACATGCAGTTGCCCTCCTTGTAGACGGATACGACCATCCATATGGAGCGCTACTTTTTCACTGTGCGTCACCAATAACAAGGTACACTCTAACTGACGAGCCAAAGAAGTAAGCAAACGCATTACCGCTTCCGCATTACGTTCATCTAAGCTTCCTGTTGGTTCATCGGCCAACAAAATTTTAGGTTCCATATACAAAGCACGAGCAATTGCCGCACGTTGTTGTTGGCCACCAGACGCCTCTTCAGGATAACGCCCCAGTAAAGGCATAAGGTCTAAAGCAGAAAGAATTTGTCTCCAGAGTCCTTTATCTTCTGGTAAACCCTTTAATTGACGGCAAAAGCGAATGTTATCGGCAATATTAAGCGTTGGCAGTAAGTTGAATTGCTGGAAGATATGGCCAATATTATTTCGGCGATAAGCAGTACGATCACGTTCAGTGGAGGCGTGCATGTTGAAATGAGGAAAAGCAATTTCACCTGAGTCTGCTAGGTCTAAACCCGCGATAAGATTCAATAATGTACTTTTCCCTGAACCGCTTTCTCCCATTAATGCGAGTTGATCGCCTTGGTTTAATGTTAACTCAGCACCTTGCAAAACAGGGTGGAACTCCCCCCCGTCGACATAGCCTTTACATAGGTCTGACAGCTTTAACATTAAACAGCTCACATTAGTTAGAATTTGGAAGGAGAATCTACACTAATTCCCTGTTAGGAGGAAGTATTTTGAAAGATAGATCACACGCCAACGAGAAAGTCATTAGATTGATGCGCCTCACTTCAACTTCCTATTAAGTTCTTAATCCATTTTCTTGTTTTCATTCGATAGAGCGAACCGCCCCACTTTATGACTTCTTCGGTAAGAAACAGTAAATACACCCATTCAGGCGGGAACTTGAAATAAATAGCAGCGATCGCGGCCAATGGAATGCCAATCACCCACTGAGCAATTAAGTCTTGATAGAGGCAGAACTTAACATCACCACCCGCTCTCAATACACCTACAATCACTGTCATTGGGATAGAACGGATAACAATTCCGACACTTAAAATGAGAATAAACTTCTCTGAGAGCGCTCTGGTTTCTTCAGTCAACGCGCTGAACGCATTAAGTATTGGTACTTGCACAAAATAAAGGAAGACCGCCACAACAATACTGGTCAAGAAACACAAAATGGTTAGGCCGAGAGCTTGATAGTAAACCGCTTCATTATTCTTTGCGCCAAGTTGATTCCCGACCAAAACAGAAGCTGCATTCGACATGCCAATCAATAGACTCAACGAGATAGACTCAACCGGCGTCATTACTGACAGTGCCGCCAAACCTTGTACACCTGATTGCCCCATGATTGCGTGATAAGCAAAAAGACCACCAGCCCAAGCTAAGAAATTAAACGTCGTCGGCAACGATAACTTCAAAAAGCGAATCACTTTTTCAACGGTCGCTGCCGCTTTGATATCACAGAATTTAAAGGCTAATAAATGTTTAGAGAAATAGAGGTAACCAAACAAGGTCGCTACTTCAATAGCCCCACTCATTACCGTCGCAATCGCTGCGCCTTTTATTCCAAGAGCAGGAAAGCCCCAATTACCAAAGATCAGTACCCAGTTTAAGAACACATTAGAAAGGATGCCAATACCACTAAAGAAAGTACTGAGCCCTGGTTTATGCATCGCTCTCAAGCCAACAGCCATACTGCTCACACAGGATACCGCCAACATGCTAAATGAAGTGATAACGATGTATTCCATACCCAAGTTAATGACTTCTTGAGAGTCTGTCGTCACACCCATGATTTGCGCTGGGAAAGAGACAAAGAAAACAATAGTCAGTAAGGCAAACAACGTCGAAACCAACCAGGTCAGAGCGGTACTTTCTCTCACACCTTGTTTGTCCCCCGCTCCCCAGTATTGTGCCGTCAACAACGCGCCACCCGTGGTAACACCAACTAACATAATGGTCGTCACAAACATCGCACGGCTTGCTACTCCAACCGCCGCAATGTCTGCTTCTCCAAGCTGACCCAACATCAACACATCCACTAAGCCTCGGCTTGAAAACATAATGCTCTGCAAAGTGATAGGCAAAGCAATCGCAATAAGCCTACGAACAAAATCACCGCGAGTGTGATGAAGAATGGAAGAGAGCAACATAGAGATACCTAAACGGAACGTATTGATGAATAAAGATAAATATCGCGCTATTATATCAATGTTCGGTTTTTAACCACAGATATAAATGGAGTAACAATGAAGAAAGTACTGGTTTTAGGCGCTTCTGGATATGTTGGTTCACAGCTCCTCCCCCTCCTGCTTGAACAAGGCTATCAAGTTACTGCAGCAGCAAGGCATATCGACTATTTAAAGGCACGAACAGAACCTCACGACAACTTGTCACTGGAATACCTTGATCTCGCAGATCAAGCGGCGACACAAGCATTGGTACCCGATTTTGATCTTATCTTCTTTCTAGTTCATGGCATGGCAGAAGGCCATGATTTCATTGATTACGAGCTCAACTTGGCGCGTAACTTTGTTTCGGCACTTGGACCGAAGAATCAACACATTATCTATCTCAGTTCTCTTCAGCCTCAAACGGGCGATTCAGAACACCTTCAAGCTAGAAAAAAAACCGGACAGCTACTTCGAAAAGGCCCCGTTCCAGTAACCGAACTCCAAGCCGGTGTTATCATCGGTCCAGGCTCCGCAGCATTCGAGATCATGCGAGATTTCGTTTACAACCTACCCATCATGATTGCGCCAATATGGGTGGACTCCAAAGCCAACCCTATCGCCTTGCAGAACCTTAACCACTACTTGCTGAAACTCGCACAGGAAACACCCAATGAAAGCCAAACGTTTGAGGTTGGCGGACCTGATATTGTCTCTTACCGAAACCAGTTTGCTCATATAGCCAAAACAGCCGATCGCCCACTCAGGCTTTGGGCAACGTCATTACTAACGCCTCAAATCGCTTCCTATTGGTTAGGGGTAGTCACCTCCGTCCCTTCTAACATCGGCAGAGCGCTTCTCGCAGGCTTAAAGCATGACTTCATTGCCAGTTCGACCACCATTAGAGAAAAGTACCCTCAAAAGCTTATATCGTTCGAGAGCATGGTTGAGCAAGCCATTCACGCTGAAGGAAATTTCGTTAAAAGTAATGTCTGGGGCTTTGATAAAACCGCGTTCAAACGATGGCAAGCTGGATATGGCTACTACCCCAAGAAAACCGGTGCAAGCATCACTTCAACCGCGTCACTGGAATCACTGTGGAATGTCGCACAGCAGATAGGAAGCCCCAAGCAAGGTTACTTCTTTGCTAACGCTTTATGGCGCACACGAGAATGGCTAGATGTTCTGTTTGGTGGCGGTATACCGGTTCGACAAATGCCTGAAGGCCCAAACTTAAAAGTGGGTGACAAAATCGACTCGTGGAAAGTGATCCGTTGCGAAGAGAATCGGTTCTTATCTCTGCTTTTCGGAATGAAAGGCCCTGGTTTAGGTAGGCTGGAAATTACCGTATCTGACCACGGAGATGCTCGTGAACTGAATATCTCAGCTTGGTGGCATCCAAAGGGCTTTCTAGGATTACTGTATTGGTTTGCGATGATGCCGGCCCACCTGTTTATCTTTAAAGGCATGGTAAAGGCGATAGAAAAGCAGGCTAAAAAAGCTGATAAAAAACCATAACAGCACATGAAACATTAGAGTAAAGAGATGCTAAGACAGTAAAAACGAATGATGTAGCCCGTTGCTATCATTAAAAAAAAGACCGCCAATTCGGCGGTCTTTTGATAAATATCGATAGTCACTTAGTTAACCAATAACACTGATTGGAATTTCCGCTAACTGATTACCTTGGTTAGCAGGATACACGATGTATTCACCGTGATACTTCACCGCTGACTTATAGTCTGTAACTTTGTGAAGCATAAAGCCTGCTTCCATCGCTGCTTGAATAAACTCTGCGTGATTACCACGCACAAACCAGTTCATCGGCTTAACCATCAACTCACCGTCGAAAGAGTCGTCACACTGTTTACCACACAAGGCAAAAGAATGTTCGCCATCGGTGAAGAATTGAATCTTACCGCCAGTGGTCAGTTCATCTTCACTCGATACGCTCCAACCCATCTCATACATTTTGTCCATAAATGCTTCAACATCACTGTCTTTTAGCGCTTTAGGCTCTTCGCCTTCAGGGAAAAAACGTCCGTAAAACGCAGAAATACGTTTGAAGGTAAAAGTTAAATCAGAGTTGTTGCCTTTTGAGCGACCCTGTTTCTGCCAGCGAACCAAGTCAGGCACAATCACGCGATCATAAGCTTGAGATTTAATCGTCTTTGTTACCCAACGAACAAGGTAAAGGTTGTTCGCGATAGGTGCGTCAATGGCCTTGCCAGATTTATGTAAAGCATATAGCTCGCCTAGCGCATCATTCACTAACTTCTGAATTTCAATATAGTATTTTGACATTATGCCTTCTTTCCTAATGTCCAATATAGTAATGCTGACATTACTGCACACGCAGCCATTACCATAGCCATAGACCCAGCACTGTCACTTGGTAGCATCGCAACGATCGCTCCAACGACAGAACCAGTACCAAATCTCAATGTTCCCGCAAGCGATGAAGCCGTGCCTGCCATATTAGGGTAACCACTTAGCAGTAGACCCATAGAGTTACTGCCAATCGTAGAAATAGTGCCGATAAACAGCATCACAAACGGTACAACACCCCAAAGCCCGAGATCCAATGCCCAACCAGCCAGTAAACCCACACCAGCCAGTAATTGAATGACCAGCGCTGCTCTCAGCATGGTATGAGAACCGACCTTCTTAACGATTCGACCATTGATTGTCGTCATCAGAATCATCGCAACAATGTTCAAGCCAAATAAGTAACCAAACAAATCAGGACGTACGCCATAAATGTCGATATAAACAAAAGAGCCTGCGGTTAAGAATGCAAACATCCCAGAAAAAGAGAATGCACCAGAGAAAATCAGGCCCATAGCCGTAGGGTTTTTACATAAACGAGCGTAATTACGAATCGTCGTTTTAAAGCGCAGTGGCTGGCGATTTTCAACAGGCAGTGTCTCAGGGATTTTGATTATTACCGCGAGAATCACAATCACCGCAAAAATGGCCAAGACCCAAAAGATTGAACGCCAGCCAAACCACAATGCCAAGTAACCACCAATCATAGGTGCGATAAGTGGCGCAACCGTCATCACCAAGGTAACGAACGACATGGTTCTTGCAAAATCTTCACGGTCGAACATATCACGCACAACGGCCTGGATAATGACCGCTGCCGCTGCCCCTGCGAAACCTTGAGCAGTACGAACTAACGTTAGCGCTTCAATGCCATGAGTAGTAGCACTCACAACAGACGCAATTGCAAAGAAGAAGACACCAATCAGTAAAACAGGCTTGCGACCATAACTGTCGGCTAACGGGCCATGTAACAACTGACCTAACGCAAAACCTGCGGTGTACGCTGTGAGTGTGATTTGTACTTCACCCGCTGTTACGCCGAGATCTTTGGCGATCGTTGGCATTGCGGGCAGGTACATATCGATGGCGAGTGGTGTCAGTGCACCAATCGCACCCAGAACCAAAAATAGCATCCAACCTAACTGAGGAGTTTGTGGTTGTGATTTTGGGGTCTGTTGGGTAGACGTTTGCATAACTCTCCGACTAAGTACTAGGTTTTATGTGAGCATGAACATGCACACAGTGATACGCGAATATACACATAGCGATATATAAATACGCAAATAGTAATAATGGCTGAAACTGTCCTAGTACCAGTCACAATAATCAGCCGACGCTATCCTTGGTCGGCCACATTTTACAATAGAAAAAACTACTTCCAGATAGAGTCGACTTCTTCTTGTGTTAGATAACGGTATTCACCCAACTCCAGAGATTCGTCCATCTCGATTTCACCGATACGCTCGCGATGCAATGCTTCAACCTTGTTACCAAGCGCCGCAAACATGCGTTTTACTTGATGGTATTTGCCTTCGTGAATCGTTAAAAGCACTTCACGCTCAGCACGTACATCAAGGTGTGCAGGAAGTGTTAGGCCATCTTCGCTCTTAAGCTGAATGCCTTCTTTGAATTTTTCAACGTAGTCCGCTTCAACAGGTTCAACAAGCCATACACGGTATGTTTTTTCGCACTTGTGCTTTGGCGACGTGATGCGGTGAGACCACTTACCATCGTCAGTAATCAATACAAGACCAGTGGTATCAACATCGAGACGACCTGCAAAGTGCAGCTTGTCCATTTTGATTTCATCAAGCAATTCAAACGCAATACGATTTGCGCCATCTTCATGCGAACAAACAAAGCCTTCTGGCTTATAAAGCATGATGTAACGTGGGCCGTGAACGTGAAGTTCATTGCCTTGCCATTCCACAACGCACTCTTCAGTTACCTTAAGTGAGCCGCTTTTTTGAATGACATCATTAACAGTCACTGCTTTTGATTTTAATAAGTGTGTTGCTTCTCTTCGAGTGACGCCTAACGCATCGCACAGAAATTTATCTAAACGCATGAATACCTCAACTAATCTAAGTCGGGTATTATAGTCACCTTTGCTCAATTAGTTGAGCTATTTCACACTATTTGTTTTTCACCATACAAGACTCGATATGTATACACTCCGCCCATACCAAGCTGACTCCGTAAAATCAGTGATTCATTACTTCAGAAAACACCAAACTCCAGCAGTTTTGGTGCTGCCAACGGGTGCAGGAAAAAGCCTAGTCATTGCAGAGCTAGCAAGGCTTGCCAAAGGCCGCGTTTTGGTGCTTGCTCACGTTAAAGAGTTAGTAGAGCAAAACCATGAAAAATATGAAGGTTATGGGTTAAAAGGTTCGATTTTTTCTGCCGGTTTAGGCCGTAAAGAAACCGACCAGCAAGTGGTATTCGCGTCGGTTCAATCCGTGGTTCGCAATCTCGATTCATTTTCTAACCAGTTTTCATTATTGGTTATCGATGAATGCCACCGTGTACCGGATGAAAAGACCAGTAGCTACCAGAAAGTGATCACTCACTTGCGCGAGAACAATCCAGGTATCAAAGTGCTTGGGCTGACTGCAACCCCATATCGTCTTGGTATGGGTTGGCTTTATCAATACCACACACGTGGCCAAGTGCGTTCTGAAGAACCGAGATTTTTCAGAGACTGTATTTTCGAACTGCCGATCCGCTACTTATTAGACGAAGGCTTTCTTACGCCAGCACGCATGATTGATGCTCCGGTTTTGAGTTATGACTTCTCTAAGTTAAAGCCAGCAAGCACTGGTCGCTATAAAGAAGCTGAGCTCGATATGGTGATCGAACAATCGAAACGCGCCACGCCACAAATTGTCGACCAAATCATTGAGCTGGCCAAAGACAAACTCGGCATCATGGTATTCGCTGCAACCGTTAGACACGCACAAGAGATCCTGAGCTTACTCCCTGAAGGTGAATCATCCATCGTGATTGGTGACACACCTACGCTAGAGCGCGACCAAATCATCAACGATTTCAAAGAACGTAAAATCAAATTCTTAGTTAACGTATCGGTATTAACCACAGGTTTTGACGCGCCACATGTGGATTTAATCGCAATTTTACGACCGACAGAGTCCATCAGTTTATATCAACAAATTGTTGGTCGTGGATTACGTTTGTCTCCAGGCAAAAAAGAGTGTTTGGTATTAGATTATGCAGGCAACAGTTACGACCTCTACCAACCTGAAGTCGGCGATCCTAAGCCGGATTCAGACAGTGAGATCATCACCATTCCCTGCCCTGCTTGCGGCTTCAATAATAACTTCTGGGGCAAGCTAGACAGCAACGGCTTCTTACTCGAACACTTTGGGCGAAAATGCCAAGGCTACTTTACCGATGAAGACACAGGGGAACGCGAGCACTGTAACTATCGCTTTCGAGCTAAATATTGCGGTGAATGCGGCGCGGACAACGACATTGCCGCACGTATTTGCCACGAATGCGATGCCACCTTAGTTGACCCAGATAAAAAGCTTAAAGAAGCGTTAAACCTCAAAGATGCGTTGGTGTTTGAGTGTTTAGAAATGGACCTTAACGTTCTCAAGGACGAAAAAGGCAAGTCGCAGCTTAAGGTCACTTATCGTGGAGAAAACCAAGCACAAGTGCATGAGTTTTGGTCATTAACCACCAAGAAACAGAAGCAGAACTTTAAGGATCAGTTTGTTCGCCCTCACCTTGCCGACAGGCACAGACCGTTTGAGGAAGCGTCACCAACCAAGGTTGTTGCTCACCAACATCGATTTCGCCCGCCTCAATTTGTGATTGCACGTAAAGTGGGACGCTTTTGGAAGATGAGAGACAAGATATTCGAAGACGAGCTTCAACAGCGCTAATACCTCATTTTTTGAGAACCTAAAACTCATAATTAATCAGGTTCACTTTCTGTTCAGAATTACTTTTTTATACTGAACGCTATCAACCTTCTCTAGGATTCGCTATGTTTAGTAAAGCTATGATTTCTTTGTTTTCTATAAGCTTCGGCTTATTGGTTTCTGCCAGTGTCTGGGCCGACTCTGATCATAACGGTCATGACCTCGTACAAGATGTCCACAAAGCAGGAACTCGTATCGAATTTGAAGAAGATCAAGACGAAGTCTACGACGCAGTACAAGAAGGCTATATCCGCCCTTTCTCAGAAATGTACGCGGCAGTGGAAAACGATCTGCATGGTCGAATCATTAAAGTAGAGCTTGAAGAAGATGACGACGTTTGGGTTTACGAACTCAAAATTAATCATCAAAACAACATTATCAAAGTCGAATACAACGCTGAAACGCTAGAAATGTTAATGATAAAAGGCCGAAACTTTAAAGACGCTATAAAAAGCGCTAATTAGTAGTTCATAAAAATAAGAAGAGTAAACATGAAAATTTTAGTCGTTGAAGACGAACCTCGTTTAGGCCAACAAATTATTGAAACACTTGAGGGAGCCGACTGGGTACCCGAGCTTTCTCAAGATGGTATTGACGCACTGTATCGGGCAACATCTGAAGAGTGGGACGTGATTGTTCTCGACTTAGGCTTACCAAAATTAGATGGCTTAACCGTATTGAAAGGCATTCGAGACGAAAACATCAATACACCCGTAGTTATTTTAAGTGCTAGAGACACATTAACTCAACGAGTAGAAGGCTTGAATGCTGGCGCTGACGATTATCTAACCAAGCCATTTGAAATGGTAGAGCTGATTGCTCGAATCCGCGCTCAGTTACGCCGAGCATCTGGCAGTGCCGCTCCAGTGCTACAGATTGGCGATCTCAGCTTAGACACGCGCAGTTCAAAAGTTTTGTGGCAAGGTCAAGCTGTCAGCTTAACCGCACTCGAATACAAAGTAGTCGCGTATTTCATGCATAACCAAAACAAGGTTATTTCACGTACGGAATTGGTTGAACACATTTACAAACAAGATTTTGACCGCGATTCAAACACCGTGGAAGTGTTTATCGGGCGTATTCGTAAGAAAATCGCACCAAAGATCATAAAAACCGTTCGTGGCCTCGGCTACCAACTGAATGCTGAATAGCGCGATCGTCAATTAACAAGCGCCATCATTAATCAAATACACATCAAATAAGTGGATAGCCTGTTCTGATCACCGTAATACTGATAAATCGCGACGAGCAAAGGCAGGCTAGAAATGCATGAATCTAAAAAAAAGAACGCTTAAAAACATCAGTCTAAAAAGCCGCTTGCTTCTCGCTGCGGCTTTTTGGTTGGGTGCAATGATACTTGCTGCTGGTATCGGTATACCAAAATTGGTTAATGATTACTTGGTCGATGACGTAAAGCAGCAATTGAGTCTTACTATGGACGAGTTAACTGCAAACATCGAAACAAGTAACAGCGGCAACCTTATCATGGCCGAACGTCTTTCCGATCCAAGATTCAACCAACCGTACAGCGGGATCTATTGGCGTGCATCCACTCAAGATCAGATCATTCGTTCTCGTTCTCTATGGGATAAAGATCTTACCATCAAGCGTTCACCCATTCACACCTCCGTTAAGGGACCTCAAGACGATAAGTTGATTTACATCGAGCAAGACATTTACTTACCTGAACTGAGTGAGCCTGTCACCATTACTATTGGCCTCGATGAAGACCCACTAGAGTCAACACTCAATCAGTTAACACGCCAGGTTTGGCTTATTTTGATGTTGTTGTTTGTAGGGGTGCTACTGCTCATCGGCATTCAAGTCAGTTGGTCACTACTGCCACTAAGTAAAATGCAGCGCGAACTGGTGATGCTAAGAAAAGGCGAACAACAAGGGTTAAGTGATAACTACCCGAAAGAAGTGTCTCCGCTAGTCTCTGACCTTAATGCCCTACTCTTCCATTACCAAGAGCTATTGGAGCGAGCTCGAAACCACGCAGGTAACCTTTCTCACGCGTTAAAAACACCGTTATCGGTTTTGAAAAATGAGATAGAAATGCTTCCCGATAACGAGAAGAAACTCTTACAGCAACCCATTTATCAAATTCAAAGCCAAATTGACTATCACCTTGGCCGCGCACGCATGGCGGGTGCAATGAATATCCTTTCCGTGAAGTCATCACCTTGTGAACGTGTCGAAGCTATCGCGATGGCTTTTGATAAAGTCTATGCCGCTAACGACGTCACCATGATCAATGAGCTGGATTCTGAACTTGAAGTCGCCGTAGAAAAAACTGACCTAGATGAAATGGTCGGCAACCTGCTTGAAAATAGCTATAAATGGGCGAGCAGTATTATTCGAGTTCACGCCAACGCGCTTGCAGACGGTAATATTGAATTGGTCATTGAAGATGACGGAAAAGGCATTCCTGAAGAGAAACTCGCGCAAGTCACCAAGCGAGGCGTTCGACTTGACGAAACAACGCCAGGTACAGGTTTGGGGCTCAATATAGTGAACGAAATGGCCCACAGCTATCGAGGCAGTTTAACTCTAAGCAAGAGCTCTATGGGGGGGTTAAAAGCCTCTCTCATTCTAAAGGCCTCTCAAGCTTCTTAGGCTTCTTAGGCTTCTTAGGCTTCTTAGGCTTCTTAGGCTTCTTAAAAACAATAAAGCTTCTGGGCGCGAAAAGCAGGCGTTTGCCTATCATTTGCAAACTCCTGCTCTTTTTTCTTACTTAATTAGAGCTCACTTTAACTCATAGAATGCAACCCTATCGTATTGCCCTCAGTATCACTGACAACACTAATGAAACCATGTTGACCAATGGCCATTTTGGGCACTTGTAAGGCACCACCATTCGCTGCTGCTAAGCTCGCTTCGGTCTCACAGTCTTCACAAGAGAAATAAACCATCGTGCTGTTACCACCAGCTTTGACACCAGACATAGAACACAGCGCCCCTGTTGCACCGTAACTGTCCATCTCACAAGGAAATACCCACATTTCAATGTCGATTTCAGTTTCGTTATCTAACTTCTCTAGCCTCACTTTAAACACAGCTTCGTAAAAAGCCTTCGCTCTCGCCATATCATCGACATAAATTTCAAACCAACCAATCGGATTCATTTGCATAACGTTGTCCTTGGCTTTCGCCGCTTACTCGCCCTTAATTAGCATAGACAAAGAAAACAGATTATCGCTGAGAAGTAGCTTATAAGAGGGTTAAGTTGCTTAACTTAAAATAAGCGCTGAAGAAAAGGCAAGGCCCTGTTCGATTTAAGAATTAAACAAGGCTCATATTATTGGCTGTTCTAGGATGGGTAGACCAGAAAGAAGCGAGAGAAAGATAAGCAGTTAGTTAACTACTATATGGGTGCATATCACTAGAACGATGGATAATGAGCCAAAAACCAAAGCAACAGGTTTCCTTTAACAAGCTTTGTACCACTCTTCTATATATCGTTCACTGCCACATTTAAAGCTGGCGATTTAACGCCGTACGTCGTTGCTCCAATCATCAGAATTTTGCCATCAGTATAATAATCGTGATTATCATTCAAAGCTTCTGCGTTAGCGAGTGGCAAGTGCACCAAACCAATATTTGGATAAGTCGATTTGATCTGTTTGGCAAACCTATCGCGTTCTTCATCCACATTCGGGTCAATTTTATGAAGTATGGTGACAATACCTGAGTACGGCGTCACTTTAAGCCCATCATCGTAGCTGATTGCCCCTAACCACTTAAGTTGATTGCTATTACTGTCTAGCCCTGCGTTCCACCAACGTATGTGGCTTCTTTTCATTAGGTTTCCAGGCAATTGAAATGCCATATCTTGAGGCTGATTTCGCCAATACAAGTCAGAAACCGGAGGAGTATTCGCTTTTAACAAGGCTAAATAATGTGTCCATTCAATCTCATGTCGAGAAAAGGTTTGGTTCTCTATCCAACCAAGTTGATTCATCAATTCACGGGGGGACTCCCCGACATACACAACATTGATCGCTTGTGCATCGTAAACGGGAGACAAGCCAGGAAATGCTTTATAAATCACTTGCTCTAAGTCAATAGAGGCCGTTTCTTCTGGCGCTTGTTGAGTTTGAAAATCATCGGCCTTCCAGAAGAAGTGCGCGTAATTTGCGTAGCATAACCAAACGACCAAAAGTGTACTGGTCTTCAGCGTCAGTCTGCGCCACTTGAACTTATATCCGATTGTGACAAAGGCAATAACGACGACCAAGCCAATCATTAAGCTTTGATGTTCAGTAAGAAAAACCTTAACAGTATTCAATAATGGAAACTGTTCAACTCCATGTGCCAATAACATGCCCCATGCAATAAATTGTCCACCACCAAGCAACAACCCAATCGATGAAAGCAGCGTAAAGCTACTCCACTTAACGCGATGAGAGCCCGCAATAAAAGGTACGACCCAAGCAATAGGTCCAAGAAGGCGAGCAGCCACAATAATGTAATTGCCCTTCTTTGCGATTAGGTAACGGCATCGAGCCATAAGCCTTTTGGTTTTAGGGCGGAATTTTATAAGTTTCTTTTGTGCGGTTGCACCCCATTTTGATCCAATAAAATAGCTCAACTGGTCTCCGATGAAGCCACCCAACATCACTAGCACCAACGCCATCCATGCACCTGAATACAGTTGAAAGCCCGCAGCGATAAAAAAGGGCTCTCCCGGTACAAATAGGTTCGGGCCTATGAGTGCGTCACCTAATGCACCCAAAAACAGCCCTAGTCCATCAAACATAACAACCTCAGCGCTTACTGTTCTTTATAATGACCAAACTTGTAGTTCATCTCGTTGTCACGCATTTCACCCTTAAAGAAACGTCTTACATTGGCTTTAAGGTAAGTTGATCCCGTTTTAACAACACCATCTTGGTCTAACCGACGAGGGTCAAAGCCAAAAGTCATATTCAGGAATCTAAATCGCCATGTCTTGCTCGCACGTTTTACGTAATCACAGTCTTCGCACAATACAATTTCTTCATCGAACCCGCCGATTTCATCGTGTACTCGCTTAGTCGAGAAAATACACGCGCCAATCGCTGTTGGAAAAAAGAACTGAGTGGCAAATAGCCCGGCGTTAAACACCCCATAACCAAACTTGTGAACAAGCGGCAAACCCTTAGAGCTCATGTACACGCCTGCGACTTCGAGTTTCTTCTCGTCCAATTCATAAAGCGCTTTGGCAAGAAAGTTTCGAGGTAAGCTTACATCAGCGTCTAAAAAGAGGATTCTGTTGTACTGAGCCAAAGAAGCTCCCGTGTTTCTGCCCAAGCTCACACCACGTGTTTCCATGTGGTGAACCGTTAAGTTTGGCAATGCACTTTCATAGGCCTGCGCCACTTCTCTTGTGTTGTCTTCGCTGTTTGAATCGACAACGATAACTTCAAACTCCTGATGGGTTTGGACGCTCAACTTTTCCATCAAGCGTCCAATGCGTTTTTCTTCGTTTAAAGTAATAACGATAATGCTAACCGGTTCCATATGTTCACCTATTTATTCTGCTGTTTAATTAACACTAAGATTAACTAACAGAGTCTTAACCAATCCTTAGTTGAACATTCATTTTCCGTTCATTAGCTGATGATATAAATAGATAAGGTCTGTGATACAAAGGGCGAGAAAGGCAAAAATGAAGACCAATGAACATTTTATCGTCAAACGAGCTGAATATCGAAGGAATTTCCCTTTGTGATAGGCTTCTGACTTGCTCCGATTTGAATGTAATGTTAGTATCCGCGCTCGCTTAAGCATGAACTCGTTTATGCATAAGCATTACCACATACTCAAGGTCGCATTGAGGTGTGAAGTTAATTTTTACTAATTTGAGAGTAAAACTATGAAATTTGAAGCAGTAGTACGTACTGAACTAGGTAAAGGTGCGAGCCGCCGCCTACGTCACGCTGGTAAATTCCCAGCTGTAATCTACGGTGGCGAAGCAGCAGCTGTAGCTATCGAACTTGTTCACGCTGACGTGATCAACCAAATGGATAAGCCTGAATTCTACGAAGCAATCACTCTACTGATTGACGGCGCAGAAGTTAAGGTTAAGCCGCAAGACGTTCAACGTCACGCGTTCAAGCCTAAAGTTGAGCACATGGACTTCATCCGTATCTAATTCCCTACCAAGGAATAAGATTGGATTAATCCAAGCCTTCTGCATAGAAAAGATAATCGATCTTACCAGTCGAGAAATCTAGAAATTCGAAACCCCGATGCTACCAACATCGGGGTTTCACCGTTTTTGAGCCATCAAAAACGTCGTAAATCTCGCGCAATATACTGAAACAATTACTGCCTCTTTGTACCTACCTTTCTGTCGGGATATTTATAGTAAGAAGGATTGAAGACTTACGTGTTTTGCCCCCTATTCCAAGTTCTCCAACCCTGATGTATCGATACCTTTCAATGCTTCTTTTGCTACATCATCAGAGCTCGTCGATTTAGTCTTTTGTGGATAACTACCTGCTAAACCTTTACCAATCGAAGTTGCTTCATCTTGAAGTTTTTTACCCTCAGACTCGCCCGCAAGCCAGCCTTGTTTGTAGTCGGTATCTGAATTGAAACGCTTTTCATCTTTTATATAGTCTTCGAAGTCATTACCAGTTTCTTGCATTCCGCTGTGTCTACCGTCATGGAAACCTTGTATGTAAGATTCGTTATGGCCACTCTTCATTAAAGCACTGTCACTGGTTCCGCAACCAGTAGAAATAAGCATAAACAATATTACCAATACAAACCTTGTCATTTCCGAACCCTCAACTAAGTATCACTGTAACTTAACAATAGTCTAATATTTCAAGCATATAAATACTGTGGTAATAGATAGTTAACGACAGTTCGAAGTGAACCTAATGTGTAAGGATATCCACTTGTCCATCCACGCACCAAACAAGTTCACTGCTCGTCTAGTTCGTGGAAATACCGTTCGCCTCAAGCAACAAACTCTGCAGCGATTGACCCTGTATTTTCGATATCCTCAATTCAAGACGAACAAGGAAAGCTTAACTACCCTGCATTTTGGAGTAACACGACTCACCTCCGCGTTGGTCCAAAGTCACAATCACAAGCTGCCTACTTCTGCTTCGACGAATGCTTAGGTTATATGAAGAGACCAAAATCAAAAACGTGCACTCTACTTGATGTACATGGCGCGGGCGCTCAACGCGCAGAACCGAAAACAGGCAACGCGAAAGATTACCCTAACGGGTACGGACCTCAAGGTGATGTCATTCGGATTGAAAACGACGTTCGTGCTGTTCGTCATTTGTCTTCTTAACTTATCTTCGATATTTGTTAAAAGTATTAAGGAAATAAAATCGCACACAGTGATGGTTAAGTCTTCTTTGAAAGCTGTGAACAAAATGGTTAAGCGCAAAGCCAACTGACCTTTAATTCAGTTTGATAGATTAGTGTGGATGAATTCATCATCCACTAAGCTGTACAAATTCAAGCGCGATAACACAGCGCTAAGGTATGAACACTCTAACGCTGCTTATACTGGGTCGGGCAATAACCTCTCGAAACATCCGACCTACGAAGCTTTAAATGCTTTGTTGATCGCCCGGAAACACGCGACCGCCACAACTTGAAACTCCCCAGCTTTAATTTGGCACGCATAAAGCGAATCACTTCAGATTCATTCAAACCAAATTGTAACTCAATGGCCTCAAATGGCGTTCTGTCTTCCCACGCCATCTCTATAATTCTTGATTCACTTTCTCTCGATAACTTCATTGCACACTCATCCTAGTTAAACTAGACAAAAATACGCTCGTTCTCGATTTTTAGATCAAAGAGTTATCCGTTATATTTACAAGTCGTTAATGGCGTTCCAACCACTCACAACGCAACAGGCCATACTTAACTGAATCATAATACTCGCCTTTATAAAAGCGTACTTTTCTTAGTCTCGCTTCCTGTTGAAAACCCAACTTCAACGCCAGTGACATCATCCGCGGATTACCCGACCAAGTCGTTAAACCCACACGCTCTATCTGCTTATTTTCGAATAAATAAGAGACCCAAAAAGGAAGTGCTAACGCTGCAATGCCCTTACCCCAATATTTAGAATCATAAATAACAACGCCAGCTTCAAGCCAATGGGTCTCTTCACACTCCCAATAACAATTGACGGTTCCTACAGGCACACCGTCTACAACCACCAGCTGTAAATCAGCTCCATTGAGTAACCGTCGGAACGAACAACTTTCAAACTGTTCAAATGATGGGTGGGAGTACGGGAAATAAGGGCCGTTAAACTTCGTCCACTCATCGTTTGAGGTGACCAAAGCATAAATAGCGGCCAATTCACTTGGCATGGCGGGCCTAATAGTGACTTTCATATACTTTCCAAACCTGATTAAAAGGGTTATCAATCTCAACGATAACTATCATTAGGAGCCAATGTAAACCGTACAGTTCAAATCCCAGCCTAGAAATTGAATATAGTCCCTTTGACGTTTTAACAATCACTACATCTAAGAACAAAACCAAATCATAAATGCCACAACTCAAGAATCATACGAATAACAATCGTTGTTAAATAATGGAATACTTTATTCATGCTATTCAGAAAACAAAAAGCTCGTCAAATAATGACGAGCTTTGTTTTCACAAGCGTAGTTAGAGTGATGCTATCTACATTACGAAAACTAGTTTACGAATAAACCTGGTCACGTAACTCCAACTCAACGTTTTTCAAGACTTTGAATTCTTCGCGAGTACAACCACGAGCGACAGACACCCAATGATCGCCCGTTTCATCTGACCCTTTAAACTCTACACGCAACTCATATCTTCGCCATGAGATAAAGGCCAAAATAAAAGTCAGTGCAAGCATAGGCAAACCAAACTGAGGTACAAATGCCCAAGTAGCAGCGGAAAGCACCAAAGCCAATGAAACGATATTGATTGCGTTTTCTTTAAGGCCTAACTGACGAACTTCTAACTGTTTAATTTTCCGTAAGCTATAAACGTCCTTCTTAACTCGTAATTCACTGTCATTTACAAGAAAATCAGTCTCCTTATAAGACTTACGAAATCGCATTATATTCGCCAACCTATTGCGCTTATGGTTCTTATTCATCGCTTTTCTGCATGTTATTAAAGGTTAGTAAAAGCTAATATAATCATGAAGTTATTAATGAACGGTGAATTTATAAATCAAGCCAATATTAAAATCAAGCTTATATGGTTAATAACATTTATCATAATTAGAAGGGGCCTGAGCATTAGTGACACCCATGTAATGCTTCACCCGAACTACCGCTGAGTATCAGATTAATGCACAGATGATATTAGCCTGCAAAACCTACAACTTTGTAAGCATATGTTTCACTCATAATTATACTGGTTGCTAAAACGCACAAAGCCGCTTGAAGCCACATCACAAAATTCTTGAAATTCAATAAGTAAACGTAAAAAAAACACCCCGTTCTATCACAATAAAACATACCTGAATAATACTAAATAACACATTAACCATGACTATCTATTAAGCAATTGATCTCATAAATTGGAAGCTGTACCTTTGCTTTATGCATACGGTTACTCAAGGGAAATAATAATGGACAAGCTACTGACAAACGCAATGGAACAAAAACAACGCACAATTGTGACGAGCTTATTCGCAAGAAATGGATTTAAAATTGCGACAACAGATTTTGATGATGTGACTTTTAAACGTGAAGATGTACTTGTTAATGTTCGCTTCGATCTATCTTCAAATGTTGAGTCAATCTCAGTAGTGAATAACTAAATATTAGATTCAATTACTTAGATGGTGGGCTTAGATAATATAGCTCACCGTTTATTGATTAGAGATAAAAGCATGACTCTGCACTTCACCTGCTTCCGCCTTCTCGTGATAAGCGCTACTTATTATTCATATTCAAACCACTAGTTAGCCAGTTGTAAACATCGCAAATACTATACCTCTATCAATGGAAAGTTATCGATAAGCCATCATTGAAAGATAATGCTTGTCACATAGTTAGGATACTTTTTTCTAAAGTAGAGAGTAGTTTCAAAATGAAAAGAACAGCTTTATTTGCCTCCTTAATAGCGGCGTTACTGACCGGATGTAACAGCTCAAATGATTCTAATTCAGTTGATGGTTCAGCACCTCATAACCCTGAAAAACCGATCTTACCACCAGAAGGCGGCGATGGCTCTGCGGGCGATCAAACCAATCCTGATGAAGATACAGACTTAAATCCATCTAAAGACGCGTTAATAGTTGAAGCAGCCCAACGCTGGGGAACAAGTTACGACGAGATGTACAATGCGTGTCAACTTTGGAGCTGCAACCTTGCGGACATACAAGAAAGAATCATATTTACTATAGAGCGTGAAACACAATTATTAGAAGGCTTAGCTAAAGTGACCTTCATTCTTTCTCATAACACCGCTGACTTATGGCCTACTTACGTATTTTACAGTGATTTAATTGGAAATACCGAAATCGAAATTGAACACTCTTCATCAAGTTTTCATTACATAGATGACGATAAAATCGTAAGTGAAGGCTCTACACTATTGGGTTGGAAGACTGGATTTGGCAGTTGGGCCACTCAAAACCCACGAAATTGTATCGACGCTTATTGTGCCGAATTCAAGACCTCTTGGTTAGAAACCGGCACCTACTCAAGTGCTATGGCTGTATACCGAGAAAATGGAGAAGTCATCAAGACTCAACGTGGCTACCTTAGCCAAGATGAGCTGAGAGCACTCTACCCTGTATTTAGTCCGACATTCCCTGGTCACTACTAACGTCAGTCTAAATATCATGAAAAGTGAACAAGGAGTATTGTTATGATACTCCTTGTTCATAAAATTCCGCACTAACAAGCCAATTAGATTCTGATAATTACTGACTAATCAATCATTAGAACACCCTGTTTTGTCGCTGAATTCGCAATTCCATCAACTTGGCTTATATTTGTAGGTAACCTTTAAACAAAAATTGAAGTGGTGTTTATGTTCCTAACTCGGTTGATTTATGTCAGTACGCTTTGCGAAAGTTGCGACGCCAAAGCTTTAGATGATATTTTGGATATTTCCCGTGACCACAATAAACAAAGCCATTTAACTGGGCTACTTAGTCATAATCAAAAGTATTTTCTTCAGTGTATAGAGGGGTCGAGAGATGCGGTCAATCATACCTACAACCATATTCTCAATGACCATCGCCACAACAACGTGACAATTCTCTATTACAAAGAAATTGATAGCCGACAGTTTGGTGATTGGTCAATGGGTGATATTCCCCAATCTAGCTTGACTGAATTGTTGAACTTACAATTTTCGGCCTCTAACCAATTTAACCCATATGAAATGTCTGGGGAAAGCGCGTATCAAATGTTATTAGAGCTGAAGCAGAACCTGCCATCTGAGTAATCTCCCTTAACATCGAGTAGACGGTTATTAAGATGAAAACCTCACACCAATTAAATGAAGTCATTTTTGAGTCTATCTTCCAATGCTTGAACACATAGTTTAATGGCGATCGGTGTGTTTGCAGCGAATGGGGTTAACGCATAGACCGTGTTAGTTGGCAATTGAAAGTTCGGTATGACATCGACCACATCATCGGATAGCTGATGAAGGTAGAAATCTGGTATTACACCAATACCAACGCCTGATTTGATTAAGGCAAGACAGCTGTGGAATGAGTTAGTGGTGCAACTGGCTTGTTGTTGGTAAACAAAGTCTTGCTCACTGTTAGAAGTGAAAGAATGAGTCACCTGCTTTCCCTGCCACGAGTTTGCAATGTATGGAATAGAAGTAAGTTCACTATCTCGCATACTTTCGACGCCACATAACACGTCTTTGAACTCACCCAAACGCTTCTGCTTAAGGTTACTGTCACGTGAGCTTCCCACTCGTACCGCGAGATCAATATCGTGCTCCATGAAGTCCAAGTGCTGGTCATCACCAATCAGTTCTGGTTCTAATTTCGGGTATTGCTTCATTAGCTCTGCAATAACAGGCGCGACGAGCAAGTCCATCAGCGCATTCGGCGCCGTGATTCTAATCCGACCTTGTGGCTCTTCTAATTCTGCTTTCGCCATATCCCAAGCAGAGTCAGCGATCACGTTGATGTCTTTACAGCTTAGATAAAAACGCTCCCCCATACTGGTCAGGATCTGTCTCCGCGTTGTTCGTTTAAGAAGTGAGGCGCCTAACTCTTGTTCCAGTATTTTAAGGTGCTGGCTGACGACAGACTTAGATAGTTCAAGCTTTTCAGCCGCCGCTGATACTGAACCCTGCTCTACAATATGAGCGAAAATAGACATCTGCTTTAGCTTATTCATTTAATTGTTCTCTTTTTACATACAGTCTTTTTTATTATCTCTGTTTTTCCATTCAATTTATAGAACTAAACTGAATCCAACTTATCAAGATACCCAAATCAAAACACAGTGTTTGAAAGAAGACTGTTATGGAGAGAATAATGTTAAACAACCAAATATTAGAAGCATGCAAGCAAGGCATTGACGCATGGCAGAAAGCATTCAACAGCCAAGATGCCAAAGAGTGTGCAGCTCAATACACTGAAGTATGTGTGATGGAAGCGCGTCCGTTTGGTGTTTTTGAAGGTCGTGAAGCGATTCAAGCATTTTGGCAGAATATTATTGACCAAGGCTTCAAAGACGTTGATTACACAGACGTGACGTGGGCAGAACACCCAGAAGGTGGTTACATCCTGACTGCAAGCTGGACGATGAACAAGGCATTCGGTGTCGTGCACCGTGAGCACTGGGCTTTGGAAGGCGATGGCCATGCTCGCCTAGTAAGCGACTACTTTGAAGTTCAAGGCGAACGCTAGAAGCTCAAGAGTAAAACAGAAAGCAAAAAGCCAGCAGTCCAAATAAGACTACTGGCTTTTTTTAGTGATTAACACTTGCCATTGCTTTACTTAATTTGATGGTGATTCGGCGACTCTACACTGGCGCTAAACACGCTCATAATATCAAATTAAAGGGCCAGATATTGTCTGGACGAATACAAGTAAGTGTTATTAAAGTGCTGCTTTCTTCGATTCTGCAATCCAAGCATCAAACGTACTTTGATTCGCTTTAATCCAACCGTTTACATGCGCTTCAATATCAGCAGAGCTGTTTTTGCCTTTGCTCATCATCATGTTCTGAGCACTTACATCGTTGATGTTCAATTTGATGATTTCGAAAAGCTTCGCCGCCGCTGGGTTATTCTTAGCAAACTCTTTGTTCGCGATAATGCGCATCGAGTTCATTTGGAAACCGTAGTTTTTACCATTCGACAACGTTGTATCGACATCAGCACGATCGCCAGGAAGAGATGAGAATGGTACTTCTAGCCACACTACATCTTCATTTGGAACCAACACGCCACTCACCCAGTATGGAGTCCAAGTGTAGTAAAGAATCGACTCACCCTTTTGGTAACGCGAAATCGTATCAGCAATAATGGCGGCATAGTTACCTTGGTTATGCGTAACTGTATCATCAAGTTTGAATGCTGAAAGTTGATGTTCGATAACCATCTCACAACCCCAGCCAGGGTTACAGCCCGTTAAGTCTGCTTTACCATCACCGTTTGCATCAAACAGTTTTGCAATTTTCGGGTCGGTCAGTTGGCCAATGTTAGTAATGTTGTACTGTTCTGCCGTTTTTTTATCAATTAGGTAACCTTGTGCCGCGCCACTTACATACTGACCTTCACGATAGAATTTGTCATCGCCACCAGCCATTTTGTATTTATCAGCATGAAGTGGGAACCAACCTACTGTTAAGAACGTTGCATCACCTTTTGCGATAGAAGTGTAAGCTACGTTGTAGTCCACTTCTTGTGTCGCTTTTACGTCGTAGCCAAGTTCTTCTAACGCACGGTTTACGATCAACGTTTGAAATGTTTCCTCAGCGACAGAAGATTGAACTGGCTGAACAGATACACCTTCACCCGGTAAGCTTGCAGCCCAAAGGTTCGTTGATACTGCTAATGTAGAAACGATGCTAACAGCAAGTTTACTCTTCCATGAATTATTCATTGGTTTTTTTCCTTAATTGTAGTTCTGATTTGTTGCCGAGATTGAATGCGTTAAGTACAAGAGAAACAGGTCCCATCTGGTACCAGCGTAATTTTGTGTTGCCTGCGTTAGCGCCTAAAACTTGAGTAATGCGATCAAGCAAGATAGCAAGAATAACGATGCCCAGACCGCCGACAGCCGCAAGTCCCATATCTAGACGGCCGATACCTCTCAATACCATCTGGCCTAAACCACCGACTGCGATCATTGACGCGATAACGACCATAGATAGCGACAGCATCAACGTTTGGTTCACGCCTGCCATGATAGTTGGCAATGCCAATGGCAATTGAATTCGATATAACATCTGCTTTTTGCTGGCACCAAATGAGTGACCTGCTTCTATCAGCTCTTCAGGTACCTGCTGAATGCCCAAGATGGTCAAACGTACCACTGGTGGTAGTGCAAATATGATGGTTACCACTACGCCCGGCACATTACCAATACCAAATAACATAACAATTGGTACCAAATAAACGAAAGCTGGCGTGGTTTGCATAGCATCTAGAATTGGACGCACAAATTTAGCAGCAGTATTACTTCGGGCGAGCCAGATACCCATTGGTAAGCCTATCAATAAACAGAAGAATACCGATGTCATAACCAATGAAAGAGTGGTCATCGCTTCAGACCAAGCACCAATCAAACCGATAAAAGTAAGCGATACTGCAGTCGCAAGACCCAACTTCAAGTTTGAAAACTGCCATGCCAACAAAAATAGAATGATAAGCATAAACGGGGCTGGCGTAGAAACTAATGCCGTTTCAAATGAACTTAGAATGAAGTCGATAGGAATTCGTATTGCCTGAAATAACGGACGCCCGTGTTCAACTAACCAATTCAAACCAGATTCAACCCAAGTATCGACAGGCAATACTGCTTCGGCAAATGGGTTAAGTGGGTCAAAAGGTATGGTTTCTACCGTTTCACTGCTTAACCAATCCGCTGATGGTGAGGTGTCAGTTGCTTGACCCCAAGGATCACTTGATGGCTGGGTCGATTGCTCTGAAACAGTAGATTGTGACCATGGGTCATTATTCGTTTGTTCTGATGACATGATCTACCCCTTATCCAATGTTTGTAACAGTCGTGATTTAGTCACCACACCGAAGTAATTGCCTTGTTCATCCACAACAGGGACTGAATAAGGCACACCACCAACAAGGCCAAGTACATCATTGATAGGTAAATCTGGGCTCAGCGTTAAACCATCATCGAGCTGCGCACTAACCAAAGATTTGTTCTCTTTGTGAGCTTGACGAAGAGAATCGACAGAAACGATGCCTGAGTAAAGGCTGCTTTTATCGATAACGATGCCGTATTCACGGTCATTATCCATCAGAATTTGCAGAGCAGAAGCTGGGCCATCGTGTTCCGATTTCTTAAATACTGCAGCCGGTTTCTTACGTGCGATATCTTTCACAGTAAGAACACTTGCTACATTTACGCCTCGGAAAAAGGCTTCAACGTAATCGTTAGCCGGATTGTTAAGAATTTCGTCAGGGGTGCCTACTTGAACCACTTCACCATTTTGCATAATCGCAATTCGGTCACCAATACGCATTGCTTCATCCAAATCATGCGAAATGAACACAATCGTACGTTTGTCATCGTTTTGAAGGCGAATCAATTCATCCTGCATTTCAGTACGAATCAAAGGGTCGAGTGCAGAAAATGCTTCATCCATTAACAAGATATCTGGGTCACATGCTAGGGCACGAGCCAAACCAACACGTTGCTTCATACCACCAGATAATTCATCTGGGTAAGATTCCGAATACGGCCCAAGACCTACTCGCTCCAAGGCTTCAAATGCAGATTGTTTGCGTTTACTTAGCTCAACACCCGCAAGCTCAAGGCCAAATGCTGCGTTTTCTATCACCGTCATGTGTGGCATCAAAGCGAAATTTTGGAAAACCATAGAGATGTTGTTGCGGCGAACTTCGCGGAGTTCGTCTTCTGAGATGTGGGCAATATCTTTGCCTCGAAGAAGCACATTACCTTTGGTGGGTTCAATTAAGCGATTAAGAAGGCGTACTAGGGTTGATTTGCCAGATCCTGACAGTCCCATTATTACGAAAATCTCGCCTTCTTTGATACTAAGAGAAACATCGTTAACGCCGATCGTTAGACCTGTTTCTTCGAAAACTTTGTCTTTGTTTGCGCCTTCACTGATCATCGTAAAAGCACGGTCGGTGTCTTCACCAAACACCTTGTACAGTCCCTTAACTTCCAGTATGGGATCCATGAAATCTAATCCTTTGTTAGTTATTTAAACTTAAAAATGGTTATTTAAACTTAAAAATGGTCATCTAAATTCAAAAAAACAATTAGCACTCTAAGCAATCCAGCAGAGTAAATCAAGGGGTTGCATTCGGTAAAGGCCAGTGAAAACTACCAAATAACATATAAAAAACAAGGTTAAAATAAAAAGAGTAATTCAATAAAATACTGATAATAAAAGACATTAAGCAATCACAAATGCGCACGGAATTATGTATTACTTACTGACAGATTATTGAATATTTATTTTACATTAGTACAAGGAATAGGCTGAACGAACCAAGATTAAGCATAAATAGTTCGTGTACAAATAATTCGAATACAAACTATTGGTTAAGTTTTTCGGGTGCTTAAAAACTGGAAGTTCAAGCGAACAGAAAAGTGGCAAAATCACGGCATAAAGGGAAAAAGTCGATAAAGCCAATTCTATTAAGATGAACCCAGGTTGGTCGAAATATCTTCAACCTTTAAAAATACAACACCAGTTGTGATACTTGCTGCAAACTATCAAATATCGATTATCTAGACCAAAAGACGACTTGTAGAGTACTAGCAGCTGAGCCATTCTTTATGCAAGGCGTCGATCTTTTCTGCCTATCGATTAAAGAAAAAAAAGGGATTCTGATGATAAAAATGTTGGTGTGTGACTTTGATGGGACACTTGATGGAGGCTCATCTCATGGAGTAAATCAGTTATCTGACTACTTAGCTGACCAAACAGATATCCGCTTTATCATTGCGACAGGTAGAACCTTACCTTCCATCAGGGTTGGATTAGCTTCAAACAACTACCCAAAACCCCACAGTATTATCAGCGATGTTGGTACAAGAATTCATCACAACCACTCCCAATTGCCTGATCATATTTGGCATAACCAGTTAGAAGCTTCTTGGAACAAATCAAAAGTAGAGTTGGCACTCGCATCACTGAATTTCATGGGTGAACGTTTGGAAAACCATCAAGGCGATTACAAAATTACTTTTGAAGGGAAATTATCTGAACCTCAACAAACGCTGATTGGATTGAGCTTGAAATCGCACGGCCTAGACGTCCATCTCACTTACTCTCACGACTGGTACTTAGATATAACGCCCAAAGGAGTTAATAAAGCCACGGCGATTCGTCATCTGCTCCAACAGCATGATTTGAGTGTTGAAGAAGTGTGCGTTGCAGGTGACTCTGCGAACGACACATCTATGCTTACTATAGAAGGCGTCAACTCAATATTGGTGGCGAACCATTATCCGGAAGTTGCTCACCTGTCCGACAGAGAAAATGTTTACACCAGCACAGCAACACACGCCGCGGGCGTTTTAGAGGGGCTGAAGTACTGGCAAAAACGAGCATCTGTAAACAAACATCTGTAAATAGTGGATAGGTACTAGCTCGTGAGCCACGAACCTGTTTCTTAATCAAGGGAAAAGGCTTCTCGATTACTTTTCTTACTCCTACTTCCAACCTGGGAGCCAATGTTGGTTGTCGGTTAGCTCTCGCCAGTTAATAGCTTCCTCTCGTTTGGTCATCACTGCCTCTATTAAGCAACGAATTACCTCCCCTTCTTCAAATTCAACCTCTGTGATCATAAAGTGCTTTTCTTTTTTTACTGGGCTAACGGCAGTCCATTTACTGCGAAGTAATTTCTTTGGATTAATTCGATTCATGGGTTATCTCTCGCTGTGATGTTTCAAACTATAAGTACGCAATAACAAAAGGGATCACTTTAATCTGTAAGTTGACACTTAAAACTGGGGAGCTCATAACTAAGGTCAATAAATCAAACCATAGGCTTAGTACAATACCTGTTATTGATGAGTCACAAATAAGCTCCCCATGAATCAAACAGAGTTCCAACAAAAAATAACGAGCTTCACTTCTATCGAACAAGCGCTTGATTACTTTGAAATTGGGTTTGATAGCAAGTTCATCGACCAAAACAGAATAGAACTGATGAAGCGTTTTAACGGTTATCTCATTCTGTCAAAGCCCGACGATTGGTTTTCTGGACGAAGAGCATTGAAAAACGCCTACTGTAAGGTTCAACGTAGTAAGTTAGATCGCCACACACGTTCTGCCTGTCGTGGTTGTACTACTTGCCAACGTCGCTAGTTTCAAGTCAGAAAACTCAAAGGTAGATAATAAGAAATAGATAATTGAAATAACATCTCATTGCGATCTCGCTAGTGGTTTGCTCGAAAAAAAGTGTGCTAGTCTTACGGCAACTCAACTACGAGATAAAAACTACAATGAAAATTTTCAGCAATTTCGAAAGCGGCAACATTCACGTCGTTTCAGCAGATTCACCACAAAACATTCAACTGACGATCCCAGCAGACAACCAGACTGAAATCTCTCAATGGTTTCACTTCCGTTTAGAAAGTGAAGATCAACAAGCTCACCACTTTGAAATCGGCCAATTGGCAACATCAGCCTATCCTGAAGGCTGGAAAGATTACGATGTTGTTGCATCTTATGATCGTGAAGAGTGGTTCCGTGTTCCATCTCAGTTCGATGGCGATACACTAAGCTTTGATATCATTCCTGAACACGATTCAATGTACTTCGCCTATTTCGCGCCTTACTCATATGATCGTCACCAAGATCTCCTGCACAGTGCTCAAACGCACCCGGCTTGTAAGTTAGAAACGCTGGGTCACACGCTAGACAACAATGACATCACTTTGCTAACCATTGGTGAGCCAAGTGAAGAGAAGAAAAACATCTGGGTTATTGGTCGCCAACACCCGGGCGAGACTATGGCTGAATGGCTGATCGAAGGCTTGCTGCAACGTTTACTTGATGAAACAGACACAGTAGGTCGTTCTCTTCTAGATAACGTTGTTTTCCACGTTGTACCGAACATGAACCCAGATGGCAGTATCCGTGGTCACCTACGTACCAACGCGATTGGCGTTAACCTTAACCGTGAATGGCAATCGCCATCTCTAGAACGTAGTCCTGAAGTTTTCCTTGTGCGTGAGCGTATGCTAGAAACTGGCGTTGACATGTGTCTAGACATTCACGGCGACGAAGCAATCCCATATAACTTTGTTGCGGGTAGCGAAGGTACGCCGTCATACAGTGAGCGCATTGAAAAACTAGAGAACCACTTCAAGCAAGCCCTTCTGACTATCACTCCCGAATTCCAAGATGAATTTGGTTACGATAAAGACGAACCAGGAAAAGCGAATATGACAGTGGGCACAAACTGGATAAGCGAACAGTTCAAGTGTTTGGCTTATACAGTGGAGATGCCATTTAAAGACCACATCAGCCACGCTGATGAACTTTACGGTTGGTCTCCAGAGCGTAGCGTTGCATTCGGTCACGACATGCTAGCGGCAGTTTGGGCGACAGCAGGCAAACTCTAATTGACGTCACGCTAACCTAACCAAAGACATATTTTTTGCGATTTTGGTTAGAAGTGCTGCGTAAAGATATTGCTATACAAAAACGACAAAGCCCGGTGCATTCAGATGCGCCGGGCTTTTTGATTTCTTATCTACTTATCTACTTGTTTAATCTACTAATCTACTAATTAGCTTAGGCCACTCTCAAGTTAGCAAAGAAGACCGGGTATCTCTGCCGAATATGCCTTTGTTCTGACACCATATCTTTGAAGCTTGGGCCTTGAGACAATTGAACAATCACTTCATCGCCCTCTTGTCGCAACACAGCCCCACTAATATCAACACTATTGTTGTCGTGTAGTCTTAACGTTCCCGCCATTGAAAAGCCGCGGTAAACAGGAATGACGTTTTGCATCATTAGACGCACACCCTTTTCAGAAACCTCACTGACATGAAAAAGCTCATCCTTAATTCGCATCACCGGACGTGCCCTTTTAGGGTACTTTAAACGATAATATTGGCGTTTCTGGGTGAACGATTCTTCACACATCAGTGACTCCCGTCTCTTTTGATTGATCAGTAATAAGCTATCGATTAGTTTCAGTTAACGCTTTAAAATTGATGTATTCATTGCATTAATATCTAGTAATTATATCGACTTAATGAACGAATACTTTAAGTAATTTGAGCTGGGAGCTTGGTATTACCTAAAACTCTGCAAAAACTGAGATGTCGGTCATATACTACGAGCGGAACATCATATCTAAACAAAAATCCAAACCTAAATCATTACTCATAAAATATCCTGAACGTTTTTCACACTTATACTCGAAAAGTTTGTCACGAAGATAGCAAAACTCATTCTCTAACTTTTACAGCCCTGTTAGACTCCACATCCACTTTGATACTTGGTTCATTTATGTCGTTTGATAAACTAACCCTTAACGCAAAAACTGTCGCAGCCATTCCTTCTCGATTCAATACACCGACTGAGATACAGCAAGCGACCGTACCCAAGATTGTCGCAGGCCAAGATGTTCTTGCGCTCGCGCAGACGGGCAGTGGAAAAACGTTGGCGTTCGGCTTACCTTTATTGAACAACATCAATATCGACTTGAATGAACTGCAAGCCATCATCATAGTTCCAACTCGTGAACTCGCATCACAAGTGGCTGAAGCTCTTCAACCCATTGCAACAGAACTCTCAATTAAAACCATCACATTAAGCGGTGGTGTCAACATAGATAATCAGCAACAGCTGTTATCAGAGAAACCGCAACTTGCTATTGCTACGCCTGGCCGCTTACTCGCTGTGATCCAAACTGGGGAGCTTGAGTTAGCTCGCTGCGTATCTTTGGTGCTTGATGAAGCAGACCGTTTGCTCGATATGGGTTTCTGGCCCGATATTCAAAGCATTACTGATGCTCTTCCAGTGAAACGTCAATCATCGCTGTTTTCAGCTACGCTTCCCCAAGAACTGGTTAGCCAAGCGGAAGCACTTCTCAGTCATCCAGTAAAAATTGCGGCACACCAAGAGAATAGCGTTGTCTCTGCCATTGATGAAACGCTCTATCTCGTGAACAAAGGCAGTAAAGCTCAAGCGCTCCTTGCTCTACTTAATCAGAACGATTGGTCACAGGTTTTGGTGTTTATCGGAGCAAAAGATAACGCTGACGCACTAACCAAACGTTTAAACAAAGCAAAAATCAGTGTCTGTGCACTGCATGGAAACAAGAACCAAGAAGAACGTACCTTAGCACTAGAGAGTTTCAAGAATGGTGAAACACGAGTTCTCATTGCGACCGATGTGATGGCTAGAGGTATTCATATCGAGCAACTGCCGGTCGTGATCAACTTTGATTTACCTGCACACTCGGCAACTTACGTACATCGTGTTGGACGAACAGCAAGAGCAGGAAGTGCTGGAGTCGCAATATCTCTTGTTAGTCACAGTGAGAATGAATGTTTAAACGCGATTCGTTCTTTGACCAATAAACCGTTATCGTTACAATCACTGGAAGGGTTCCCTGTCACAGACAAGCCAGCGTCAGAAGCAACCGCTCGTAAGCGCCCACCCAAAGACAAAATGGCCAACCGCAGAACCGCAAAGAAAAAAAGTGTGAAGCAATTTAAGAGCAAGCCAAATCACACTAAATAGTTCCTTGTTCTAAATTGAATCCTCCCATAAGCGCCCAAATTTTTCTGGGCGTTTTTACGTTCGCTGTTGAGCTTGAGCAATAAATATTTTAGGAAGAGATAAGCATTTTTATTGAAGAATAATGCACCTCTGCGCGCCATTTTAAATGACACTTTTGTGAATTATGATGCCAACGTATTGATTCTTGGTTGCTCAAAAAAAATACTTTCTGATCACGTTGACGCCCCTATATTTGGCAACTAGATTTTTCTACTAGTGTCTAAAAACCGGGAGGTCATCGAAATGAAACGTGCAAGCTCTACATACCGATTACAACTGATTAAGGAAGTGGCTACTCGCCGAGATCGTCAACGTTCGAATGACCCGATGGCAAACTACATACAAAACCTGATAGATAACAAAGATGAGTGTGATACTTCTGTAGAACGTAACCACAGATTCAGTGGCAGTCATTTTGATGAGCATATTGGTGGTTGGGTTAGCGATCATTGGGGTAGCAAATAGCAGTGTCATTAGGCAAACCCATGTTATTAGGTAAGCTGATCAATAAGAGCACCCAACAAATGAACTAGATTTGTCGCTGTAGAATTTATCTCCGCATTAACCTATCATCTGCAACAATTCCCCCTCATTGAGTAAGCAGAAAGTGTCTGAGTTAAAAAGAGAAAAACAAGTGATGGTTGCCTTCCAAGTGATTCCTCGCGTTAAAGAAGGCAACAATTTCGAAGTGGTTGATAAGGCACTTGAAGTGGTTAAGGCAGCGGATGTTCCTTTCCAAATCGGCGCGATGGAAACCACGATGAAAGGTGAACTCAACCAACTACTCGATATAATTAAAAAGGCTGAACAAGCTTGTTACGATGCCGATGCTGTCGAAGTCATCACAAACATCAAAATTCACAGTAAAACCACCGATGCCGATGATACATTCTGTACTTATCATCGTGGTGTAACGAAAGCGAATCACATGTTTGTATAAGTTTACCTATTAGCCATGTTTAGCCTTTAGGCGATTTTAATCTGTCGAAGAGGTTCTGAAGAATCTGTGATGTTATTGAAAAGGCATATCTGAAAGATGTGAAAGGATTTCCATTCTCTCTTCTTCGGTCATTGAATGCCAATCACGCGCGCTTTGTTCAGGGTCATCTTTCGCCCCAATAGGTTTTCGATCCAATGCTTTGATTGGTTTCTTTTTGAGTTTTGCGTGCTTTTTATTCATACCGACATCACTCCTTCTGGTACAAAGGTACCTACCTTAATATTACACGCCAACCATTATGTAAAGTAATAGTTGCTTCGGAGTTAAATAAAATATTGATAGTTCCACATTAGCCGAAAAGTTCTCTTTGAGGAGTGGTACTTCCCTCTTCGTCAACTGGCTCACCCTGTGTATTATTTTTATTACCAACTAGGTTAGTTTTGCTATCGATTAAGTTCTTTTGCTTCATTATTTTTCTTCTATAACGCTGACGACATAACTTAATAACGTGCAACTGCTCAGACGGCGTCATCGCCATCCAGTTAAAGCGCTCCTCTCTTTTGCGCATGCAACCATTGCAATAACCTTTATCATCGCTTGAACACACCCCAACGCAAGGGCTTGGAACTTGAAAAAACTCTAACTGCTCCACCATGTCTCCTCACTTCCTGAAACAATAAAAGTTAAGCTTACTAATTAAAAAGTAAGCGATTAATTTGTCGCCTCGCTCATAAAATTCATACTAAACTATGACCTTATACTGACACATATAGTGTTTTGTAAACTATACTTTGAACCCATCAAGTTACACCTTTTTCAGTAACTTCGTTTTTTCTTTTGGAGCCTTTTAATATGAAGTTTAGTTCAAAAAAATTACTAGCAGTAGCCGCTTTACCTATGTTGCTAGCAGCATGCACAACAACAGGTGATAACGCGATGCAAGTAACACCAACCGATCTACAGCACCATAACTGGGAACTTGCTCAAATTGATGGCAAGGACATTGAGAAAAGCGAAAACCAAGCGACTCCTCGTCTGGAAATCGGTGAAAAGATGACTGCGAACGGCATCGCTGGCTGTAACAACTTCTTTGGCCAAGGCGAGCTGAAAGACGGCCAGTTCCGTATTAAGCAAATGGGCATGACAATGAAGATGTGTCACGGCTCTGCAATGGAAATCGAACAGTCGGTTTCAGCGACTCTTAGCGAGTGGAGTGACGTAACCCTAACAAAAGACATACTAGTATTGAAAAACGACGTGCATACGCTAACGTACACCATTCGTGATTGGGTAAACTAGCCTCGATTAACAATATACTGTCGATACCAGACATTGATCAAAGGAGCCTTATCGGCTCCTTTTTTATTGCTTAAAATCGCCCTTTTCTTCACCAAAACTTTACTTCTCATCGAATTTTCGTACTCACGTCCAATAAACATTAAAAATCTCTCATTTAGGTGCAATTAATTCACTGGTTTAACGGTCTGTTGTTAGGATGGCAGAAGCCTCTAATTCACTGTTGAATTAGAAATTATTTCAGAAACAGATAGAATAACTGTTAGGGAATTCGAAATAGCAAAGCTCTTGCCCGTTCACTACCAAATGGAAAAGTTTATGAACAAGATAGTAAGTACGTTAGGAATCATGGCAACCGTTGCATACAGTGCAACTATTTATGCTGATGAAGTAACATCAACAGATAATTGGAACCAAATTGAACAGCAAGCAGAAGGACAAACTGTTTACTTTCACGCTTGGGGCGGTAGCCAAGAGATCAATCGTTACATACAGTGGGCAGGCAAGCAGTTACAAAATGAGTATGGTGTCACTTTAAAGCACGTAAAAGTAACCGATATCGCAGAAACAACCACGCGTTTGATTGCTGAAAAAGCAGCAGGAAAAAACAGTGAAGGCAGTGTTGATATTGTTTGGATCAACGGTGAGAATTTCCGCTCAATGAAAGACAATAGTCTACTCTTTGGGCCGTTTACTCAATCACTTCCAAACTGGCAGTACGTTGATAAATCTCTACCAATTGATGTCGACTTCTCTGAACCAACCGAAGGTCTAGAAGCACCTTGGGGTGTAGGGCAACTGGTTTTCATCCATGATCAAGAGACGCTACACAACCCTCCTCAGTCATTTTCGGAAATGTTGAGTTACGCTCAAGCTTTTCCTAATCGCCTAAGTTACCCTCGACCACCTGAGTTTCACGGTACTAGCTTTATCAAGTCTCTACTCATTGAGTTGACCAACAATAACCCTGCACTATCTAAACCGGTTTCAGAAGACGATTTTCAATCCGTTACCGCTCCACTATGGGCTTACTTAGATAAATTCCATAAAGTCGCTTGGCGTGGTGGCAAACAGTTCCCGGCTGGTACATCAGAGAGCATTCAACTGCTTGATGACGGGCAGATCGACCTTGCGATCACGTTCAATCCAAATGCTGTGTTCTCTGCGCAATCTAGCGGAAAACTGGCAGAAAGCACCAAAGCTTATGCGCTAGAGAGTGGCGCACTCTCAAACATTCACTTCTTAGCGATCCCTTGGAATGCCAACTCTTCTGCTGGTGCACAAGTAGCCATCAACTTCTTACTCAGCCCAGAAGCACAATCACGTAAAGGTGACCTGAATATTTGGGGTGACCCTTCAGTATTAAGTAGTAAATACTTAACTGGCAGCGCTAAAAATACTCAGCAATTCAAATCGGTTGATGAGCCTCACCCTAGTTGGCAAGCTGCACTCGAAAAAGAGTGGCTTAAGCGATACGGTAACTAAATTTGATGCTACACGCCCTATATTTTGTTGTTATAGCAGTGTGCATAATCCCAACGATCCCTGGGGTTGCGGGAGTAGTGGCTTCATCACTAAGCTATATCCCGCCCTTGGGTCTAGTGGAGCCTTCGCTCAACGGTTTTGAACAAGTCTTTCAATGGGAAGGCGTTTGGCACTCTATTGCTCTGAGTTTATCTTCTGCCTTTGCGAGCAGTTACATCGCCTGCTTTCTCACTTTTTGTATTATCCAAGCAACCTGGGGAAAGCCTTTTTGGAAAAAAATTGAGCTAACGTTGTCCCCAATGCTCGCTATTCCGCATGTTGCTTTTGCAATCGGGTTTGCTTTTTTGTTTAGCCCTACCGGCCTTGGCGCCAGAGCTTTACATCAATTAGTCGGAGAAGCTGGCAACAGTTCTGAGCTTGCATTATTGGTCAAAGACCCTTATGCATTCGGGCTAATCATTATGCTCGCAATAAAAGAAATTCCATTTTTATTGCTAATGAGCTTATCGATACTTCAACAGATCGATGTTGAACGCATTACTAAAGTCAGTGCTTCATTGGGCTACAGTCGTTCTCAAATTTGGTGGAAGGTTATTTTCCCACAGTGGTTTACCAAGCTTCGCTTCCCAATGCTGGCGGTACTCGCTTATAGTTTATCGGTTGTCGACATTGCACTGATTCTCGGGCCAACCAATCCCCCAACTTTTGCAGTATTAGTATGGCAGTGGTTTAACGACCCAGATCTGAGCTTATTACCACGCGCTGCGGCTGGTGCTATTGTCTTGTTTGTTTTGGCGTCACTTATCATTGCCACAGCACGACTGATTGAGTGGTCATTGCTAAAACAGTTCAAGTTTTGGCAGTTTTCTGGTCGCACAGGAATTAACTTACCAGGAAAAACAGTCTTCACGATTCTTGCTGCATTATCGTTACTCATTATCCCGTTAATGATTATATGGAGCATAGCTCAACGCTGGCGTTTTCCAGACTTATTGCCAAGCCGATATAGCCTAAAATTTTGGGAGTATGAGTGGGACGGTATCTTAAGTACCGTCGGACAAAGCTTATGGATTGCTCTTGCTTCAGCGTCAGTTGCATTATTGTTAGCGTTGGTTGCTCATGAATATCGAATCAGGCACAGATGGCAAGTGCCAGGTTTTATTATCGCGATCCCAATGTTAATCCCTCAGCTTTCAGTGTTATTCGGACTACAGGTGACAACACTCTATATTGGCAGTAGTGCTTACGAGCTGTGGGTGATTTGGGCTCATGTTTTCTTTGCCTTCCCGTTTGTTTATTTATCTTTGGATGGCCCATGGAAAAGCTTCAATGATGGCTTGATAAAAGCCTCACTCAGCCTAGGAAAATCACCATTTCAGAGTTGGTGCTCAATCAAGCTACCAATCCTGCTCCCTGCTATTGCTTTTGCATGGGCAGTTGGAATCAGTGTGAGTTTGGCTCAGTACTTGCCAACATTAATGTTAGGCGCTGGCAGAATTAGCACCATTACTACAGAAGCTGTCGCACTTACCAGTGGCTTCGACCGCAGGGTAACCGCTATTTATGCCATCTGGCAGGCTCTATTACCTCTGTTCTTTTTCTCTTTAGCGATAGTTGTCAGTCGACTTCAGCTTAGATATCGCCGTCTTACTTTTAAAGGTTTTCTCACCAATGAGTCTGTATCTCAACGACCTCGCCATCCATAAAAAAGGAGGCGATTCGCTATTTTCAGCGCTAAACGTAACGCTAGAATCAGGCCAAGTATTGGCTTTGATGGGGCCTAGTGGCTGTGGAAAATCGACCTTATTAGATGCCATCGCTGGACATCTCAATGGCGAGTTTTCGTATACCGGGAGTGTTGTTTTAAACGACATTCACCTTGATAACATCCCCTCACATCAACGTAAGGTTGGGATATTATTTCAAGACGATTTATTGTTCCCTCACCTCAAGGTATGGGAAAACTTAGCATTCTCACTTCCAAATTCAATTAGGGGCTCGGCTCGTCAAAATCAAGCGATGAAAGCACTCCAGGATATTGAACTGACACACTTAGCTGAATCGTTCCCTGACCAAATATCAGGGGGCCAAAGGGCAAGAGTAAGCTTAGCTCGTATGCTATTAGCTAAGCCAAAACTAGCTCTGCTTGACGAACCGTTCAGTAAGTTAGATCAGGAGTTGAGAGCACAGTTTCGCGATTGGGTGTTTGAGCAACTCAGCAAAGCCAATATACCAACGTTGATGGTGACGCACGACGAAACCGATGTACCAAAAGGAGCCCAAGTACTTTCTTGGCCGTGGAGGAGTCATCATGCTGGATAAGTATTCCATCAAGATCATCAAGTGGCCACTTAACCAATCAGCTAAGCTATTGAATCAAGTAGGCATCACAGCAAACCAAACGACCTTGTTTGGCTTTTTGGTTGGCTGTTTAGCTTTTCCTGCGCTTGCATTACAACAATACGATTGGGCTTTGGGCTTCATTGTATTGAATAGAGTTTGCGACGGACTGGATGGAGCTTTGGCTCGAATCCAAGGAATTAGTGATGCTGGTGGCTTTCTCGATATCAGCTTGGACTTTTTATTCTATTCACTCATTCCTTTTGGCTTTGTTGTTGCCAACCCAGAACACAATGCCATTGCAGGCGCGTTTTTGATCTTTTCATTTATCGGCACAGGCAGTAGTTTCTTAGCGTTTGCAGTGATGGCAGGCAAACGCGGTATCGAGAACCCAGTCTACAAACATAAGTCTCTGTACTACATGTCAGGGCTAACCGAAGGCACAGAAACTATCGCTTGTTTTATTGTGTTTTGTATTTTTCCTCAGCACTTTGCCGTTATTGCCTATATTTTTGGCGCAGCGTGTTGGCTAACGACGTTCATGCGTATTTATTTTGGTTTTCAGACACTAAAAAACCAAGCTAGTTAATAAATGAGTTAGTTTCTTGCACCTATAAAAACGCCGCTCATTGTGAGCGGCGTTTTCTATATTAGTATGGATAATGCCCACTAAATCATGATATCAAGCTTCAGCTGAAGCCGTGATTTTAAACCTCAATACCTTCAGGCTTGAATCAAGGTCGACATCGACAAACTCAGGCGGGTTGTCTAAACGTTCAATAAACTCAACGCTTGGCGCTTCTTCTGCCATCGTTTCAATCAAGAAGTTGGGTGATACTGCTGGTGAGTTAACACAAGCAATCACTTCTCCACCTTCCGTTAGAAGTTCAGGCAAACGACGTAGGATCTTTTTGTAATCTTTGGTTAAAGCAAAACTGCCTTTCTGGAAAGATGGCGGATCGATGATAACCAACTCGTATGGACCGCCTTTCTTGATTTTCCCCCACGACTTAAAGATATCGTAACCAAGGAAGTTTACCGAGCGCATATCGTGGTCATTCAAACGATGATTATCACGGCCTTTATTCAATGAACCACGCGACATATCAACATTCATACATTGACGAGCGCCACCAGCGATAGCCGCGACAGAGAAACCACAAGTGTATGCGAACAGGTTAAGAACATTCTTATCCTTGGCATTATCTTGTACCCACTGACGACCATTACGCATGTCTAGGAACAGACCGAAGTTCTGATTACGGCCAATGTCTAATTGATATTTAAGACCGTGCTCAACCACAACGGGTGAGTCATTGAGTTCGCCCCATAAAACCTCTGAAGGCGCGCCATCGGCATAACGGTGTTGCAGAACAATACTTGTGCCCTGTTTTGCTTGCCAGATGTCTTTATTAGTCAGATCAACCAATCCAGCTTTAAGCGATGATAAGAATTCGCCGTCCACCTCTTTGAATACGTTAACCAATAACTGCCCATCAACCCAGTCACATGTCAGTTGTTCTAGGCCCGGCCAAAACTTACCACGACCGTGAAAAATACGGCGTAGCTCATTCGGCACTTCATTAAGTTGCTGTTCAATATGACTAAAAAACAGAGGTAAAGCTGATGCTTCCATTATTTCACTCACTTAGTATTTAGCTTCGGCCAAGTTAATGACCAAGGTTCAAGCCAACTGTCTAAACCATTAGACACGGTTTCTTGATGCCACTTCTCACCCAAGGAATCAAGGTTCCTCGGGTCACAGACATATTCATAGGCTTGGGATTGATAGGTAAATCGAATCGCGAAAGCGTGCAGATAGCCTCTGTCAGCCTCACTCGATGGATTATAAATAGGGTCACCAACAATAGCGGAGCCGATCGACTTCATCGCGACACGGATCTGATGCGTCCTTCCTGTATAGGGCTTACATAATAGCAAACGCTCGCCGGGTTCTGCCGTTGCCGATAAAAACTGGGTAATCGCTGGGTTGTCTTTGGATGTCAGAAGCTTCCAACTAGAACGTCTTGAACGTTCCATATCACCTGAAATCAAACCCTGCTTTTTCTTTGGCTTTTTAGAACCAATCGCAAGGTAATATTTCTCAACCTCACGCTTTGCGAACAACTGCGAAAGCTCGCTTGCTGCCGAAGCATTCTTTGCTAGCAGTAGAATACCTGAAGTCATTTTATCAAGGCGATGTACAAGATATAACTTAGGCTCATTAATCGCTTTAACAACTTCTTGAAGCAACATGGTATCGCCATCGTCTTTATGAACGCTGACGCCAGGATGCTTGTTAATAAGTAAAAAATCAGGATGGTTCAGAAGGATATCGAACATGTAAAGGCTAGCTCCATTGTAGAACGGGGAGTATACCGCGTCTGAACCCAGATTCCAGCTAGGAAAAAGCCCAATCGACTCAATAAACATTGAATAATTGGGCTCATTTTTCGTCTGACTGTTTAGGTGATGAATCTTTAATCTCTATCCAACACGTACTAACCGCTAAGCCAGTTTAAACTTACCGACTAATGCTTCGAGCTCAGCAACCTTAGCGTTCAGGCCTGAAGTGTTTTCAGAACTGCGCGTCGCTAGCTGCAAGGATTGCTCAGATATATCACTGATTGCCGTAATGTCCGCTGCAATTTCTTTGGTTACAGCTGTCTGCTCTTCTGCTGCAGTAGCAATAGAGTTGACCATGCTTTGTACGTTACCAGCGCCGCTAACAATCGCTTCCAATGCTGAAACCGCACCTGAACTTTTCTCTACGCCAATCTCAACTAACCGACAGTTATCCTGCGTGTAAGTAACGGCTTCTTGCGTACCAGATTGAATTGATTGAATAATGCCCGACACTTCTTGTGTCGCTTTGGTTGTTCTCTCTGCCAACGCTCTCACTTCATCAGCAACTACAGCAAACCCACGCCCAAACTCGCCAGCACGCGCAGCCTCAATCGCAGCATTCAGAGCTAATAAGTTGGTTTGCCCAGCAATGTCCTCAATCACTTTAATAACGCTACCAATCTGCTCACCATGTGAACCGAGCGTATTCATTTGCACCGACATATCACTCATTTGAGCCGACACTTGCTCGATACTCGCAACCATTTCGACGATGACATTACGGCCATCTTCAGCCGAAGTTTCTGAACGACGTGCTTCTTCATAAGTCGAAGTGCCCTGCTGTGCTACCTCAGAAATAGTTAAGCTTAGTTCTTCAGCCGCTGTCGCTATCAGGTTTGCTTTGTCCGCTTGAGCAGATGCGCCAGAAACGATGTCTTGGCTAATTGACGACAACTCGCCTGTCACTGATTGGACTTGGTGAGTCACCGAAGAGATAGAACTTAGAAGGTCAACCAGCGATTTCTGCATCTGATTAATTGACTTAGCTAGATCGGCTAACTCATCACCTGAATCATCAACAATATCCCCAGTAGTAAGGTCGCCATTTGCTACGCGTCGTGCCACTTGTTCAACGCGAGTTAAGCGGTTGGTAATCGAACTAGACAATACAAATGCAATCACACCACCAAATACCATCGCAAAGGCAGACAGTAACATGATGGTTTGTTCAATAGTGGTAAACGAATCCGTCAAGGTAAGCAGTGATTGTTCCGTATCTGCACGCTCACTTGCCGATGCCTGATCAAGTAAGTTTTCAATGGGGATAAGGTTCTTTTCATACAAGGCTCTAAGCTGTTGGATATTGGATAACAGCGCAGCCTCATTATTGATCTTAGGTACGAGTTTCGATTCAAACTCATGAGTAAAACGTCCCATCAGCTCTTCTATTCTCTGAATACGGCGATGGTCTTCAGATCCTCGACTCTCCAAACGTTTTGCTTGTTCGATTGCTTGAGTAAATTCGTTCTTGTTGGTTCGATAATCATTGAGTGCATTATCGACCAGAGTGATTGCACCCAGAGCATCTCGATAGACATCTCCAGCTTCATCGATCAAAACAAGGTAGGTAACGGTACCCGGTACATCATCTAATCTAATCTCATCGGCGCTCTTATGAGCGCCAATCACTTCCATCCATACAATACCGACTAACGTGACAAGCACCGCCAATATAGAGCCAAAACCGGCATACAGTTTCTTTCTCACTGACAATTTCAAACAACACCTACCTAAATCAAAATATAGCTCTAACAGCTATTCGTTCCATTTATATCGGCTATCAGACGGATACCTTTAATAATTATTTTTCTTAGATAATTAAGTTCCAGACATAAAAAAACGGGAGCTAATGAGCTCCCGTTTATCAAATTACTTTATCTTGCGATTAGAACTTCTTAGAAATCAGCGCAAAACCAGCAATGATACCAATACCTAGTAGCATGATTGCACCTTTACCGCTATCGAAGCCAGAAGAGATACCCATGAACGCAACGATTGCGATAGCTACAGGGATGATGTACTTAACTAGTGTGTACCATAGACCAAATAGTGGGAAAGAGACTTCACCGTCGTTAGTGATTTCTTTCTCTAGGTCTGCACGGTTTAGTCTCCAACCAGCGAAGATACATACCAACATACCGCCAACCGCTAGGAAAATCTTATCCGTTAGTAGGTCGAAAATGTCGAACGCGCCAGTATCAAACAGTGTTGGACCGAAGCCGCCAAGTGATAGAGAAGCGAAGATACATAAAATCGCCATTACAACACTTGCAGACAGTACCGCTGTTACACGCTTCATGCCTTTCTCATCGATTAGGTAAGAAACCACAACTTCAAGTAGAGATACTGAAGATGTTAGTGCCGCAACACTCAAACCAACGAAGAACATAAGAGCAAATAGAAGACCGATTACGCCGCCCATTTCAGCGAATAGCTGAGGAACAACAACGAATACTAAACCAGGGCCCGCTGCAGGTTCCATACCGAATGCGAACATTGCAGGGAACATTGCAACACCAGCTAGAATAGCAACACCAGTATCCATTGCGGTTACCATTGCTGTTGTCTGAACTAGGTTCTCTTTCTTCTTAAGGTAAGAACCGTATGTCATCATACAACCCATACCAAGACTTAGAGAGAAGAATGCTTGACCTAGCGCGGCTAGGATTACATTGCTGTCTACTTTAGAGAAGTCAGGACTGAATAGGAACTCAAGACCAGCCATCGCGCCCGGAAGCATAATGCCTTTGATTGATACTACAATAAGGATAATGAAAAGAAGCGGCATCAGGATCTTACCTGCTTTCTCAATACCACCAGAGATACCTTTCATAACGATAACAACGTTAAGTAGTAGGTATAAGCCCATCCACATTAGTGGTTGAACTGGGTTTGAGATAAAGCCACCAAAGCTATCACCAATTGCTTCTGGTGCGTCTAGAAGACCACCTGCAATTTTACCGATGTATGCGATTGACCAACCGCCTACTACTGGGTAGAACCCCATGATAAGTAGACCACTGAATACGCCGATAACGCCAGCGAACGTCCAACGACGGTCAGTTGTTTTAAATGCACCTACTGCTGATTTTTGCGTATGACGGCCAATCGCAAATTCAGTCAGCATGACACTGAAACCAATAAAAATTACAAAAAACAGGTAAATGGCAACGAATGCACCACCGCCACTTTCACCTGCTGTGTATGGGAATTTCCAAATGTTACCTAAGCCAACAGCAGAACCTGCTGCAGCCATTACGAATCCTAACTTCGAACCCCAGGTATCGCGGGGTGTTGTGGTTGTATTACTAGTAGCCACGTGTACTCCAAACTTTTGTGTTATGTGATGTTGTGTTTTGCTTTGGGTGGCGTCTTTAAAAGGAAGGTGTATAAATAAATTTACACACCTAAAAGATTTGATTGACGCTCGTTGTCTAGCAAGTAAACCAGTTTAAGAATAAAATTGGAAGTGCATACCGTACAAATTTCGTTAAAGATGTAAATTCTTATGGTTAAATGCCGACTTTTCATACAAAACAATCGTTTTCTTCTTAAGTTAACCAAAACTTAACAACTTTAACCTATTTACAGCTTTTGCTCTATTTTGTAAATAGTTGATTCCTTAAATTCCCATATCCGTTAAATAGCATTACTATCTAAGTGTCTCTTTTTTCGAGTATTCAATGTGGATAAGCTTTATCATTTTTTAACTTTGGCCTCTGTTGTTTTGTACTGGGTTCTCGTAGCCGGTGTGACGTTTCGTGTTGTACTAAAACGACGCTCTGTCAGCGTTTCTCTTGCTTGGCTAATGGTTATCTACATTATCCCGATTGTTGGCGTAGCTTGTTACTTCCTTTTTGGTGAGCTAAACCTAGGCCGAAAAAGGGCTGAGCGCGCACATCGTATGTTTACTCCCTTTGGTGACTGGTTCCGCCAATTAAATGATTGCCAACTGCATCTTCCCGGCAAAGTGGGATCCCCTATCCACAAAATCGATGAACTCTGTAATAACAGAATGGGTATTCCTGCTCTTAGTGGAAACACACTTTCACTGCAATCTTCACCCAATGAGATCCTACACGCCATTATCGAAGATATAGAAAACGCCCAGACCAGCATCAAGATGGTTTTCTACATTTGGCACCCTGGTGGCCTAACCGATTCCGTAGCTTCAGCTCTTATTCGAGCAGCCAAACGTGGTGTAGATGTTAAGGTCCTACTTGACTCAGCCGGTAGCCCTCGCTTTTTCAAAAGCCACTGGCAGTCAATGATGAAGGACGCAGGCGTTCAAGTCGTACAAGCACTAGAAGTGAGCCCATGGCGTATTTTTTTACGTCGCCTAGATTTAAGACAACACCGCAAAATCATTGTGATTGACGAGACTATCGCCTATACGGGTTCAATGAACATGGTCGATCCTGCTCACTTCAAACAAAGTTCCGGCGTTGGTCAGTGGATTGATGTAATGGTCAGAGTGACTGGGCCAACCGTTAATGTGTTATCCGCTATTCATGGCTGGGATTGGGAAGTTGAGACTGGTGAACGCATTCTCCCTGATATACCTGAATGCCCAGTTGAAGAAATCATGACACATCATCCGGTTCAAGTAGTGCCGTCTGGCCCTGGCATGCCTGAATATTTGATCTTACAAGTACTGACCATCGCCATCAATCAAGCGAATCATTCTGTACGTATTACTACACCTTATTTTGTGCCAAGTGCTGACTTACTCGAAACACTTAAGATGACAGCTCAACGCGGCGTAACTGTAGAACTGATCATTCCACACAATAACGATTCACTAATGGTTAAATGGGCATCTCGCGCCTTTTATACAGAACTACTTGAAGCTGGCGTGAAAATTTACGAGTTTTATGGCGGCCTTCTTCACACCAAATCAGTAGTGATCGATGAAGAGTTTTGCTTGATCGGAACCGTCAATATCGACATGCGTAGTTTGTGGCTCAACTTTGAAGTAACCCTTGCCGTTGACGACGTACACTTCACCAAGCAATTGTTTGATTTACAGCAATCCTATATTGAATCATCTCATCCCGTGGAATTAGAGCAGTGGGAACAGAGAAATTTACGTAACCGTTTCTTTGAGAGACTGTTCTATTTATTCAACCCGTTGCTTTAATACTCCTCGCTCGCCGACCACCATTGGCAACGAATAGTATCTTTGCGATCGCTTTTTAACTTTTCATCACAAATCGAGGAAAAGTTAAAAAGCAAAAGAAAACGTTAAAAACTCTCTCTCCCCTCTTGCTTTGATGGCTACTCGCATGTTTTAAATAGGACATAACCGATTGATAAGGAATTCACAGCATGTCCGAGAACAAAACCACTAAGCTCATCACTGCAGGTCGTGATAAGAAGTGGACCAATGGTGTCGTTAATCCACCAGTACAACGCGCTTCCACTGTCGTTTTCAACTCAGTAGAAGAAAAGCGCAAAGCTACGATTAATCGCGCTAACAAGACGCTTTTTTACGGACGTCGTGGAACCACCACTCATTTCGCTTTCCAAGATGCCATGGTTGAAGTTGAAGGGGGCGCGGGTTGTGCACTGTACCCGTGTGGTACAGCAGCAATTTCGAATGCCATTCTCTCTTTTGTAGAAACAGGTGATCATATTTTAATGGTTGACACCTGCTACGAACCTACTCGTGATTTCTGTGACACCATCATGAAAAAGATGGGGGTAGAGACAACTTACTACGAGCCAACGATTGGTGAAGGTATCCAAGACCTTATCAAGCCAAACACTAAGGTGCTGTTTACTGAGTCTCCAGGCTCTGTCACCATGGAAGTGCAGGATATTCCAACACTAGCACGTATCGCTCATGAACATGACATCATCGTTATGCTAGACAATACTTGGGCGGCTGGCGTGAACTTCTCACCGTTTGATTTTGGTGTTGATATCTCGATTCAAGCAGCGACCAAATACATCGTGGGTCACTCTGATGTGATGCTAGGTACGGCAGTCGCCAATGAGAAATGCTGGGATCAACTAAGAGAGCAAAGTTACTTGATGGGGCAATGTGTCTCACCTGATGATGCTTATTTAGGGCTTCGCGGCATTCGTACTCTTGATGTGCGTCTACGCCAACACGCAGAAAGCAGCTTGAAGGTCGCAAAATGGTTAGAGAGTCGTCCTGAAGTTAACCATGTTCGTCATCCTGCTCTTGAGTCTTGCCCAGGCCATGAATTCTTCAAACGAGATTTTACTGGCGGTAATGGCTTGTTCTCTTTTGTACTAAACAACTCTAATATCAAAGCGACGACAGCGTTACTTGATGGAATGACACATTTTAGTATGGGTTACTCTTGGGGTGGATTTGAAAGTTTGATTCTAGCTAACGAACCAAGCAGTTTTGACAGCTTGAGAACTGTTGCCAATCCTAATTTCGAAGGTACCTTGATACGTGTTCATATTGGATTAGAAGATGTTGATGACCTGATTGCTGATCTAGAGGCGGGATTAGAACGTTATAGCGCTCTGATTTAATCTGAAACGATAGGTCTAATATGCAAAAAAGGCAGGATATTCCTGCCTTTTTCTGTTTAAAGCATAACTCAAAAACAAATGTATCTACTCATATTCAGATACTTCAGCTCATAATACAAACCGCTCATAGTCCAGAAGCCTTCATAATCCAGAAGCTTTCAAAGCCAATATTGAACCTTAAAGCACATCCACTTAAAGAGCTCAGAGCGATGAAAAAATGGCTATGAACTTTTCAATTTCTAAGTGATTGTTCCGCTGAAATAAATAACACTTTATTTGTGTGGGCAACCGACTAAATGATCATTGACCATACCTGTTGCTTGCATAAACGCGTAACAGATTGTCTCACCAACAAATTTAAACCCTCTCTTCTTTAAAAACTTACTCATCGCTTTGGATTGCTCTGTAGAGGCGGGAACTTGAGACATCTCGGTCCATTGATTTTTAATCACCTTATTATCGACAAACTGCCATAAAGCATTGGATAGGGATCCAAACTCTTTCTGAAGCTCAAGGGTTGCACGAGCATTGTTGTATACCGAAGCAATCTTGCCCTTATGCTTAACCACATCGAAGTGTTCGATAATATTCGGCACATTGTCTTCATTCAACGCAGCTAACTTATTAAGGTCATAATTGTCAAAAGCGGCACGATAACCCTCGCGCTTTTTAAGTATCGTGATCCAACTAAGGCCAGCCTGAGCTCCCTCTAAAGTAATGAACTCAAACAAAACTTGGTCATCATAAACAGGTACACCCCACTCAGCATCGTGATATTCCCTCTCAAGTTCGTGTTTAAGCGCCCATGCGCAGGTTCTATCTGATGTGTTTGTTTCCATTTAAAGTTCTCATTTGTATTCGTATATAAAAATAGTGCCCCAATTGGGAGCATTATTTCAAAGGTTAAATAGGGCGCGCTGACCTTTTGTAGTTAAATTTTGTTCGAAATAAAAGCTTTTTAATCGAGGCGAGGGGGAAGTAGCCTATTCATCCTAAGCAAATTATCCCTCAACAAAGAGTAAAACGCTTTTTGCGGGGCGCCCAGCTCGAACCCTTCGGGCAGCGTTTGCTGGTCAACACGCCCTAGCGTTAAGCCACTTCAATCTTATGGAATAGACGATACAACACAGGTACTACGATTAGCGTCAGTACAGTCGCAAAGCCTAAACCAAACATAATGGTTACTGCCATTGGCTTGAAAAAGATATCAGGCAGTAACGGGATCATACCTAAAATGGTCGTAATCGCGGCCATGCATACCGGACGAACACGGCTTAATGCCGCGTCAACAACCGCTATGTACGGATCTTTACCTGACTTCATTTCAATCTCAATTTGATCAAGTAATACGATACCGTTCTTAAGTAGCATCCCGGATAAACTCAAGAAGCCTAGCAATGCCATAAAGCCAAATGGTGTATTCAAGGCTAATAAGCCTGTCGTTACCCCAATTAGTGCTAATGGAACCGTCAACCAAACAATTAATGGTTCTTTTACAGAGTTAAACAAGAACACAGTAATCAAGAACATGAACAAGTAACCCAAAGGCATGGTTGTGAAAAGTGACGCCTGTGCATCAGCAGATGACTCATATTCACCACCCCACTCAAGTGAGTAACCCGGTGGCATCTCAATCGCTTCAATTTGCGGCTGTAAGCGCTTCTGCAGGGTTGAAGCGGTTTCTTCACCCAACAGGTCATTGTCGGCCATCACCGTTAGCATACGCTTACGGTTCTTACGAATGATCAGTGGGTCTTCCCATTCCAACTCGTAGCCTAGCGTGACTTGTTGCAGTGGGATGTATTCACTTAATGCTGGGCTCCAAATCTTCATGCCTTCAATGTTACGAATATCGATACGCTCATCTTCCGGTAAACGCGCGACGATAGGCATCAACGTAGTACCATCGCGGTACACACCAATCGATTTACCAGAGAAAGACATTGCTAGGAAATCATCAACGTCAGATTTGGTAATACCATAACGGCGAGCTTGGCTTTCATTGAACTGAGGCTCTAACACCTTGGTTCTTTCACGCCAATCGTGACGAATATTAAACGCACCGTCATCAGCACGCATGATATCCATAACTTGCGCAGCAATTGAACGCAGTACCGTTGGATCAGAACCTACAATTCTTGCTTCAATTTTTGCACCGCCACCTGGACCTAATTCAATTTGTTTCAGCTTGTAGTCTATTTCAGGGAACTGACTGTTTACGTGTTCTCGAAAACGCAGCATTAGTCCCTCAAGCACTTCATAACTCTTCACACGAACGGTTATCTCACCGTATGCGCTATAACTTTTTTCTGGAGAGTAAGTCAGCATGAAACGTTGTAAGCCTTTACCCGCCGTCGTCGTGATATGTTCGACTTCATCCTGCTCCGCTAACCAACCTTCAAGCACTTTAAGCTTGGTGTTGGTTGCTCGAATATCGGTACCTTCTGGCATCCACACATCCACTTGGAACATTGGTGTAGTTGAAGATGGGAAGAAGGCCTGTTTCACAAAACCAAAACCATAAACACTCGCGCCTAAACCAATAATCAGAACAAACATGGTAAGCCACGCGCGCTTCATACAGAACTCAAGGAAGTTTTTATAGATAACAAAAACCATCCCGTTGTATGGGTCCTTACCTTCGCTATCTGGGTCAATTTTTTGACCTTTAAAGAAAATATCAGCAAAGAACGGCGTAATTGAGATAGCAGTAAACCAACTCAGCATTAACGAGATAAGTAGAACCGTGAACAAGGTGCCACAGTATTCACCTGTTGAGTCTTCAGACAAGCCTATCGGTGCAAAAGCGGTGACCGCAATAACAGTTGCACCCAGCAGCGGCCATTTAGTTTGGGTAACGATATCGGTGGCGGCCTGCATCCGGGTTCGCCCCTTCTGCGTGCCAATCAATATCCCTTCCACCACCACAATGGCATTATCCACCAGCATCCCCAAGGCGATAACCAGGGCGCCTAGCGAGATACGTTGTAAATCGATTTTGAAATACTGCATAAAAATGAAAGTGCCAAAAACGGTCAACAACAGTATCAAACCGATCAACAAACCAGAGCGAAGCCCCATGAAGAACAACAACACAATAATTACGATGGCAACCGCTTGTCCGAGGCTGACCACAAATCCACTTACCGATTTATCGACTTCTTTTGGCTGGTTATAAACCTCTGAGATATCAATACCGACAGGTTGTTGATATTTCAGTTCTGCAAGTCGTCTATCAAAAGCCTCCCCCACCGCAACCACGTTCACTCCCTGAGCAAAGGAGACACCCAGGTTAAGCGCAAGTTTTCCGTTGTAACCAATAATGTTACTCGGTACTTCAACATAGCCACGCGTTACATCAGCAACATCTTTTAGATAGATAAGCCCTTGAGCGCCACCTTCGGTAAGAATCAAATCGCCAAGTTGTTCTACGTTTTGGAACTCACCCGTTGGGTGGATCCGTATGTATTCGTCGCCAATCCTTACCGCACCAGCACTAGAAACGATGTTCTGAGTCGATAAAAGATTAAACACGGTTGTTGGCGACAGCCCCAAGGAGCTTATCCGCTTCATCGATATCTCAATGAAGACTTGTTCTTGCTGTTGACCAGAAACAGAAACTTTACTGACCCCATCGACCAACTCGAGTTCTCTTCTTAGGTAATCAATGTAATCCAACAGTTCTTTGTAGCTGTAACCATCACCCGTCACTGCAAGCAAAATACCGTAAACGTCACCGAAGTCATCGATGACTTGAGGATCATTAACGCCGGGTGGCAGTTCAACCTTGAGATCATTCACTTTTCGGCGAAGCTCATCCCAGATTTGCGGAAGATCATCTGGACCATAGTTATTCTTCATAGTTACCGTTACCTGAGATAGGCCACGGCTAGAGATAGAGTTCACTTCGTCTACATAGGTAAGCTGTTGAATGGCTTTCTCTAATGGGTAGGTAACTTCTTCTTCCACTTGCTGAGGCGTAGCCCCTGGGTAAGAGGTCACGACCATTGCATCTTTGATGGTAAAAGCAGGGTCTTCTAAACGCCCTAACCCAAAAAATGCAGAGACACCACCAATAAGAAAGATCAGAGACAGCATCCAGCTAATGACTTTGTTACGTATAAAGTAAGAAGCAACACCTGTGATCTGATCATCACCCTGTTGATCGTCATTTTGGGGCTTGTTATTTACTTCACTCATTGTTCGTCTCCTGAGACAATACTTCCACTGTCATCCCATCTCGCAATCGCGATACGCCTGCAACAACGACATGCTGCCCCACTTCCAATCCTTTCATTATCTGCAACGTTTTCTGGTTTGCTTTTCCTAACACAACTTGCTGCTTCGAGACGGTGTTGTCGTCATTGAGTACCCAAACATAAGAGTTTTGACGCGTTAACTCATCGCCATCGGCATTAAACACAGCTTCAATTGGAATCAAAACTCCAGCTTTCAATTCCAAGCCGATATCTCGCCCGTTTGAAGTCACTTCCACAGCCATACCATCAAGAATCAAGTCATCTTCTGGCATAGGTAAAGCAAGTGTCACTGTAAAGGTACCCGTACTTGGGTCCGGTTCGGTTGTGAACTCTTTAATACCTGCGGTGTATTCGTTACCGCTTGGAACTCTCACTACGGCTTCAACATTCGAGAGCAATGTTTCATTGGGTTGATTCACATAGATTTGATCGGGCAGCTGGATCACCACCTCGACATCTTCAATGCTGTGAATATTTACGATTTGTTGGCCAACCTGAATGTTTTCATATTGGTCGACACTGACTCGAGAGATAATTCCATCAACTGGGGCGCGAAGCTTAGTGAACGACAAGCGCAGTTTTGCTAATTCAAGTTCGGCGTAAGCAATTTGTCGTTGAGCGGCAATTTCATCAAACTGAGACTTAGCCAATAGGCCTTTTTTAACAAGTGGACTTGAACGTCGGTACTGGCTATTGATTACTGTGTATCGTGCTTGAGTGTTATCCACCTCCAATTGGTAGTCGGTAGGATCCAACTCAGCAATAATATCTCCAGCTTTAACCCGCTCACCCTCTTTCACATCGAGCTTATTGATTTCACCTGCAACTCGAAAACTGAGATGAGCTTTCTCCGCAGCGTTTGCGACTGCGGGGAAGTAGAGTTTATCGCTAAAATCGATGACTGAGATCTCAATAGCTTTAACCAAAGGAGTGTTATTGACTTCCACAACTTGCTTATCTTCACAAGCTGTAAGTAAGGCCAAACACGACATTCCTGCAACTACCTTAAGTGCTTTCATGTTATAGCCCCCTCTCCTTGATCCACTCACGAACTTTGACGCCAGCTTCAAGCCCATTAACACCAGAAGTCACTACTCGGTCGCCATCGTTTAGGCCAGACACGATATGACGCTTTTCATCAATCACAATGGCTACGTTTTCAACAATACCGTCGCTATCTACGCGCCAGACTGAGACGTCATCCCCATCGGTCATCATTGCTGACGTTGGAATTTTGGTTGCTGCCGCCTGTGCTGAAACCAAATTTACCGTGCCAGACATACCCGGTAAAATGCCGACATCAGTTGGTCTTTCCATAACCATAGTGACTTTGTATGAGCCTGTTGTAGGGTCGGCTTCAGTATCCACTTCTTGGAAGGTTAAAACGTAAGAGTTTTCAGGAAACGCATCAAAAACCATGGTTGCATCTGTCTCAAACCCTGAAGAAAAGCGCGTAATAAGTTGGTCGGGCAATAAGAATACGACTTTAAGAATTTGATTGGTTTGAATATTCATCACACCTTGCTTGGCTGCGATGTATTCATGGTTTTCAGCGGGAATAATGGAAATCGTTCCATCGTAAGGCGCAACCAAAGTGGTATAGCGAAGGTTCGCTTTTGCTTGGTTAAGAACCGCTTTAGCCGAATTATGATTTGCTTTGGCCTGATCGAAATCTTGCTCTGATACCACTCGGTCTTTACGCAACTTTATTGAACGTTGGTATTGAACATCGGCTAATTTAAAATTCGCTCTCGCTTGCTTTTCTAACAACTGATATTCATCAGGATTGAGCGTTGCAAGTTCATCACCCTTGTTAACCTGCTGACCAGACGTAACGTCAATGCTCTGCAATAAACCAGGAACACGAAATGCAAGTACCGCTTTGTCGCCGGCTTCAGTGGTGGCAGGGAAACTACGTTCAAAGGCATTATTGCCAACGGAGACAGTGAAGAGTTTGGCGGGTCTAGATTCAGGCTCAGGTACCGGAGGAAGCTCCTTACCACACCCAGACAACCCAGCTAAGGCTGTCAAAAGGACAACGGAGGCTCTATACATTGGTGATCATCCATATCTATAAATATTTTTATAACATAGATTAATCACATGTAACTTACCAGTTATCGTAAGATTTATTTAGACAAAATTATTAAAAAAAATAACGGCTTGGAATAAATTTTCCTAAACCGTTATCTAATCTTTTTTAGGTTTACCGTTACATGTTCTTAAATGCGCGGTCGACTTTAAAAGTGTCTGAGGTTACATAGGCTTCCATATTACGCACACTGGTCTCTAACTTCTGTAAATCATCTTCTAAAGTGCCTAATAGAGTCTCTGCCGTTTGCCCTTTTTCCCAAGGTTTTTGCTTCAGCGTGTGCTCTTGTTTAGCTTTCATTTCATCGACATACTGAGGTGGTTGTTTTTCAATCATAAATGTCAAAGCAATATACGCCAGTAAGACAAGAAAGCTTCCGCCAAGTAGCGCCGCAGAGATAACTAAGATACGAACCAACCAAACTTCCAGGCCAAAATAGTTCGCTAACCCGGCACATACTCCAGAAAGCTTACCGTTAATGGGATCGCGATACAGTTCTCTACTCATAGTTTCGTCTCCAGTTAGGTGACTCCGCATCCAGTATTTTTTCTAGCGTTTTCACGCGATCTTGCATCGATTCAGCTTGAGCAGAAAGCTTGTGTAAACGTTGAAGATCCGTCTCTGAAAGACCATTGCTGGATTTCTTCTTGCTGCGGTAATGTAAGAACAACCATAGCGGTGCCACGAAGATTAAAAAGACAATCAGTGGACCTGCAATTAGAAATGTTGACATAGACAACTCCTAAAATTATTTATCGCGGTTTTCAACTTGCTGCTTCAGTTTCGCCAGCTCTTTTTCAATTTCATCTTGAGCTTGTAGTTCGGCAAATTCTTGATCTAAAGATTTTGCATTGCCTGTCTTAGCGTAAACGTCTGCTTCAGCTTCTAATTCATCAACTTTACGCGAGAATTGCTCAAACTTCGCCATTGCTTCGTTGGTTTTGCTTGAGTGCAAGTGTTTTTGAACATCACGACGATTACTCGCAGCGTTATTACGAATCATAAGTGCTTGCTGCTTTGCACGAGTTTCTGCGATCTTTGTTTCAAGTTTACCAATTTCACTCGTCAATTTTTCGATGGTTTCATGAACCAAGGTTTGTTCGGTGTGAAGGCTCTTGATGATGTCTTCCAGTTTTTGCTTTTCGATTAGCGCCGCTCTCGCCAAATCTTCGCGTTGTTTGGTCAGGGCAAGTGTCGCTTTATTTTGCCAATCTAGAATCTGTGTTTCGATAGCTTCTACTTTACGCGCTAGCTCTTTCTTGTCAGCAATTGCTTTTGCTGAGTTGGTACGAACTTCAACTAAGGTGTCTTCCATTTCTTGGATAATAAGACGAATCATCTTTTCTGGATCTTCAGCCTTATCTAATAGTGCACTGATGTTTGAATTTACAATGTCTGCAAAGCGAGAAAAAATACCCATGAGGAACTCCTTAATTACAATGATGGCAAATGTGTTTTAAATCGTTGTTCGACTTCTCAATCCACCTGCTCACAAATTTACGTTTATTGTTAAACCTACTATGAGTAATCCAAGTAGCGTGCCAACTTTTAAGCCATTTATTATCAATAACTTATAATAAAATGGTGATTAAGTTTATACATGCTATGATGAATTTAGCCAAGTAATGGTATTTTTCGCCACTACTCTTTTGCTTAAGCTATTTAAATTGAGCCCTCTAATAGCATCAACCAGCGCTCAAACCACACAAGGAACCGCTATGCAGCAGAATCTTATTGGTGAATCACCTAGCTTTCTCTCTGTTTTGGATAAAGTGTCTCAGTTAGCCCACATTGAAAGGCCGATTCTGATCATAGGAGAGCGTGGTACGGGTAAAGAGCTAATCGCTCAAAGGCTGCATTACCTTTCAAGACGCTGGGATCAACCCTTGATCTCACTGAACTGCTCAACACTCAGTGAAGGATTGATTGATTCAGAACTGTTTGGTCATGAATCTGGTTCTTTTACTGGTTCAAAAGGACGCCATCAAGGTCGTTTTGAAAGAGCTGAAAGTGGAACCCTTTTTCTAGATGAACTGGCTACAACTCCCCTTGCTGTTCAAGAGAAGCTATTGCGTGTAATTGAATACGGTCAGTATGAGCGTGTGGGCGGGCAAAAAGCACTAAGTGCCAATGTAAGGCTAGTCTGCGCAACCAATGCCGACCTACCCGCTATGGCATTGAAGGGAGAATTCAGAGCCGATTTATTGGACAGGCTGGCGTTTGACGTGATTACTATCCCGCCGCTTCGTGAGCGCAAAGAAGACATCACACTGCTCGCCGAGTATTACGCCATCAAGATGTGTCGAGAATTGGAACTAGAATTGTTTGTCGGCTTCTCACCTTCAGCCGTTGATGCGTTGTTGGATTATTCTTGGCCAGGAAATGTGAGAGAACTCAAAAACGTTATTGAACGTGCTATCTATCAACACGGTAAGAATCCATATCCTATTGAAACTTTAGTGTTTAACCCGTTTGAGCCAGCATGGAAAACTGAGCAAAATTCCACACTAGAAATTGGCAATGATCCATCCACCAACCATACTTCATCTGAAGGGACATTTTCTTTGCCGCTTGACTACAAAGCATGGCAAGAACAACAAGACATCCAGCTGCTCAATCAAGCCTTAAAACAAAGCAAGTATAACCAAAAGCAAGCAGCAGAATTACTCGGGTTAACCTACAACCAATTACGAGGAATGGTGAGGAAGTACGCGATTGTTGGACAAGCTAACGATAAATAGCTGTCCACACTTGATTATTATTTGGAGCCGAATAAATAAAATGTTAAATTGTCCGGATCTTGAGGCTCCTCTAATGCCTCGTTTCGAAAAGTATTTCTTTTTATGAAAGCACTAATAAGACTATCACTGAGCATCTGTACGCTGAGCTTTTTAGCTGGATGTGGTGAGAGTGTCGATCACGAACAAATCCGTGAAAAAGGCTTCATCTATTGCGGCCAAGGTAATCCTAGCACCTTCAACCCACAACTGGTTGATAGTGGCATTACTTCTGAGTCACTGAGCCCTCAAATTTTCGACACACTGCTAACGCTTGACCCTATGACGTACCGACCAAAAGAGAACTTGGCAACAAGTTGGTCTGTCGACAAGTCAGGTACTGAGTACACTTTCACTCTTCGCCCCAATGTTGCGTTTCAAACCACAGACTGGTTTGCCCCAACTCGCAGCATGAACGCGGAAGACGTAGTCTTTAGTTTTGAACGAATCATTGATAGTTCGAACCCATTTCATTATGTGGGTGGCGGCCTATACCCATGGTTTGCAGGCATCGATTTCCAAAACTTAATTGTCGATATCACTGCAGTTGATAACCTAACGGTAAAATTCCGATTAAGCCACCCAGACAACTCGTTCCTCAACAATATTGCCACCAGTTACGCGGTGATTCATTCCAAAGAATACGCCAACAAGTTGATTGCGACTGACGAGAAAAATGAGATCGATTCTAAACCTGTTGGTACTGGTCCTTTTTACCTAGATGAATATCAGATCAACGATCTAGTGCGCTTGAAAAAGAACAAGCGTTACTGGAAAGGTGACGTTCAAATGGACCAAGTTGTATTCGACACATCGCAACGTGGAACAGGCACGCTTGCCAAGCTGCTTCGCAATGAGTGTGATGTCTTGAACTCGCCAATTTCTAGCCAGATCCCAGTCATTCAAGCCCGTGAAGAATTAAAGATTTCAGCAACCCCTGCTGTCAATGTCTCTTTCATTGCGCTTAACACTGAACACCCAGCACTGCATGACTCTCGAGTCCGTAAAGCACTCAATTTAGCAATCAATCGTCAGAACATACTCGACTCTGTGTACTACGGTACAGGTACCAAGGCCTACACCTTATTGCCACCAACGTCTTGGGCTCATCAGAAAGACAGCGTTCAGGTTCGCTATGACCGAAACTACGCCTTAGCGCTTCTTAAAGAAGCCGGTGTTGAACCAGGTTTAGAGCTTTCAATGTGGGTGCCGCTAGAACCAAGAGCATACAACCCAAGCCCGAGAAAAACGGCAGAGCTTATCCAAGCTAACTTTGCCGATATCGGTGTTGAACTGAAACTCTATACCGACGACCGATTCGACCGTACACAGCTATCATCGATTGCCTCAACAGATCTGCTTCTTACTGGTTGGATAGGCAATACCGGAGATCCTGATAATTTCTTGCGTCCTTTACTCTCTTGCAGCTCTGAACGTGCCGGGCTAAACGTCTCTATGTGGTGTAATTCGGATTTTGATTTCCTTCTCGACTTAGCCTTGGAAATAAATCAACAAAGGCACCGTGTGAACCTGTATCGACAAGCCCAAAACATATTGAACGAAGAAGTTCCTGTGATACCTCTCGCACACGGCGTGCAATTCCGCGTCCACGACCGTTCACTGACCGGTTTCAAACAGAGCCCGTTCAACGCTCAACCTTTTGATCAAGTCAGAAGAGAGGTGAACTGATGTTTTGGTATACATTAAGACGTGTAAATTTATTTGTTATTACGCTTGCGATCCTGACTTTAGTGGGCTTTTCGCTACTTCGACTAGACCAAACTTCTCCTTGGGCAATTCAAGATTTCTGGCCCGGTTGGATTAGCTATATTACAGAGTTATCGACCCTTAATTTTGGCCTAAGTAAACACGGTGCACCTATCATCGATGAACTTGCCATCGTATTCCCAGCAACGTTAGAACTGTGTTTCTTTGCTTTCGTTCTGGCTCTATTTATTGGCATTCCTTTCGGCACCATCGCCGGTATGAGACAAGGTAAATTGGTCGATACCACGATCTCGTTTACCTCAATGGCAGGTTACTCTGCTCCTATATTTTGGGTCGCGTTGTTGATGATCATGGTGTTTTCACTGCACTTTGAAATGTTCCCTGTTGGCGGTCGCTATGATCTGCTTTACGAGATTGAACACGTAACTGGGTTTGCCATGATCGATGCCTTTTTTGCAGAAGGTCGATACCGAGCACATGCACTACAAAGTGTTATCGAGCATATGGCGTTACCTTGTCTTGTTTTAGCGTTAGCCCCGACAACTCAAGTTATCCGACTGATGAGATCATCGGTGGCTGAAGTGATGACGCAAAACTACATCCGCGCGGCACGTATTAAAGGTCTGTCTACCAGAGAGATCGTCATGCAACACGTATTAAGAAATGCGATCCCACCGATCATTCCGAAAGTCGGCGTTCAACTATCAAGTATGTTAACGCTCGCTATTATTACCGAATCCATCTTTAACTGGCCTGGTATTGGCCGCTGGTTGCTAGATGCTCTTTCGAATCAAGATTACGTTTCGATTCAAGCTGGCGTAATTGTAGTAGCGACACTGGTTTTGACCGCAAACATTCTGTCCGATCTATTGGGCGCAATGGTTAACCCACTGGTAAGGAAGGAATGGTATGCTAACAAATAACGTCTACCAAGAAGAGCAAGTTCCAACCCAGTTCGAACGTTTCTGGCGCAGCTTTCGTGGTAATAACCTCGCGATGTTCGGGTTGTGGTGCTTAGTCTTTATCATCCTAATCACGGTCACTTCGCCTTGGTTGGCACCGCACGATTCCCACGAACAAACAGGTCACCTTTTAACCCCGCCATCTTGGGATCCAGCAGGCACGGTGGAATATTTCCTAGGTACCGACGACTTGGGCCGAGATATCCTTTCTCGCCTCATTATTGGTTCTCAGTTGACCTTCGGTGCTGCTGTTGTCATCACATTCATTGCTGCTGTGATTGGTTGTTTAATTGGCGTGCTCGCAGGTATGACTCGTGGGCTACTATCAAGCACACTTAATCACCTGCTCGATACCGTTATGTCAATTCCGTCTCTGCTGCTAGCGATTATTTTTGTGGCTTTTTTAGGCTTCGGTGAATTTAATATCTTACTAGCGATATGTTTGGCGCTTATACCGCGCTTTATCCGCTCGGTCTACATTGCTGTGCATGCTGAGGTAGAGAAAGACTATATTCTGGCTTCTCGCCTTGATGGTGCAAACGATTTCTATCTGTTATGGAATTCGATTGTTCCCAACATTCTCACCGTCGTCGCACTTGAAATTACGCTAGCACTGTCAGTTGCCATTTTAGATATCACCGCTTTAGGTTTCTTAGGGCTTGGCGCTCAAGCGCCGAGCACTGAGTGGGGTTCTATCTTAGGTGACTCTGTAGAGCTGATTTATCTTGCACCATGGACAGTGACGCTACCCGGCCTAGCCATTATGTTTACAGTGATCGTAATTAACCTCGTCGGTGAAGGTGTTCGCCAAGCACTAAATGCAGGAATCGAATAATGCCGTTACTTGATATTCGACATCTAACCATCGAAATTGAGACTCCTCAAGGGTTGGTTAAAGCTGTAGATCGGATGAGTATTACCCTAAATGAAGGGGAAATTCGTGGCCTTGTAGGTGAATCAGGCTCAGGTAAGAGTTTGGTCGCCAAAGCTATCGTAGGTGTTTGTAAGGAAAACTGGAAAGTATCAGCCGATCGAATGCGCTTAGGCAATATCGACCTACTTCAACTAACGCCTAAAGAAAGGCGTCGTGTAATTGCACGCGATATTGCGATGATATTCCAAGAACCATCGAGTTGTCTTGACCCATCGGAAAAAGTGGGACACCAGCTCATTGAATCAATTCCTTCCCATGCATTCGACGGTCGCTGGTGGCAACGATTTAAATGGCGTAAGAAACAAGCAATCGCCCTGCTGCACAAAGTCGGTATCAAAAATCACTCTCGCTTGATGGATAGCTACTCTTACGAGTTAACCGATGGCGAATGTCAAAAGATCATGATTGCAATGGCCATCGCAGCTAAACCTAAAGTGCTGATAGCTGACGAGCCTACTAACGATTTGGATCCGATAACTCAGTCTCAAATATTGCGCCTATTGAGCCGCATGAACCAGATTAACAACACAACTATCGTACTGATCGGCCATGACTTAACCACCATAACTCAGTGGGCAACTCGCATTACCGTTATGTACTGTGGTCAATCGGTCGAATCTTCGGATACGCAGAAATTGTTGGCTGCACCAAAACACCCTTATACCGTTGCTTTGTTGAAAGCGATGCCAGACTTCAATAACTGGATCCCTCACAAAGAAAAATTACAGTCATTGCCAGGATCGATTCCACCATTACAACATCTACCTATTGGTTGTCGATTGGGGCCTCGTTGCCCATATGCACAAAGGCAATGTGTAGAGATCCCGCATACCAAGCGAATTAAAAACCATAAGTTTAACTGTCACTTCCCTCTGAATATGGAGAAGAAAAAGAAATCATGAGTGCATTATTAGAAGTCAGTGATCTATCTAAAGACTTTACGACTCGCTCTGGTCTTTTCCGTAAAAAGATTCATCAAGCAGTGAAGCCTGTAAGTTTTACCCTTGAAGCCGGACAAACAATTGGCTTTATCGGTCAGAATGGTTCAGGAAAGTCGACATTAGCAAGAATGCTAGCCGGTATGGTTGAGCCCACTGCGGGCGAGATTCGTGTGAATGGTGAAAAGCTAGAACACAAAGATTATTCGACTCGCTGTAAGCTGATTCGCATGATCTTCCAGGATCCCAATACTTCACTTAACCCTCGCATACAGATTGGTCGTATTCTTGAAGGCCCATTGAAGCGAAACACCAACATGCTACCAGAAGCCCGAATGCGCCGTGTGAAAGACACACTATTGCGTGTTGGCCTGTTACCAGAACATGCCTACTTCTATCCTCAGATGCTTGCTGCGGGCCAGAAACAGAGGGTTTGTTTGGCTCGCGCGCTGATACTTCAACCATCAATCATTGTTGCCGATGAAGCGTTGAATGGTTTGGATATGGCGATGCGCTCTCAAATCATCAACCTTTTCTTAGAACTACAAGAAGAGATGGGAGTATCGTTCGTTTATGTATCTCAACACCTCGGTATTGTTAAACACATTACCGACAAGATCATTGTCATGCACGAAGGTAATGTGGTTGAGAGTGGAGAAACGGATCAAGTGTTGACCAATCCAACTCACCAAATCACGCAACGATTAGTTGAGAGCCATTTTTCCAAAGCGCCGAGCCATTAATTCATATCGCGCTATATTTTACAAAGGGGAAAGGTATGTTACGAATAGCTTCAATGCTTCCCCTCTTGCTCGGGCTGTTTTCCTTTAACGTTGCAAGCACATCGCTCACCTGGCTAGATAAAACCTTTGTAGAAACAGCGTTTTATAATGTTGCACTTCAACACGAATATACCGAAGGAAACAAACCACTCGCTAAATGGACCCAACCGATCAAAATTTGGATCGACCATCGAGTTGGCGACAAAGAGTTGCATCAAGAGCTTGCAGAACTCCATATTCAACACCTATCTCAGGTTACCCGGCACCCCATTGAAATAGTCACTAAAGAGTCCGATGCCAATGTTAAGTGGATATACACAAGACAAAGCCAGTGGGTCTCCGAAGCCAAATCGATACTCAAACTTAAATCGACTCAACATTTGGGCAGCGCTATCTGTACCGCAGGCTATCGTGCAAATTCAAAAGGAGAGATTGTTTATGCAGGCGTTATTATTCCCGTGGATCAAGCCAGATCTCGAGGCAAGCTGGTCGCATGTATCGTAGAAGAGATCACACAAGTTCTCGGCCTGCCTAATGATTCAGATAAGGCATACCCTTCTATTTTCAATGACCATACACCAGAAGACTTATTATCACCTTTAGATGTGGTGCTACTGCAACTACTGTATGAACCCGAGCTGAAAGCTGGAATGACAAAATCTGAAGTAAAACCTATCGTTCGAAAGATACTCGAGAGGTACAGCAAAACAAGCGTACTTCAACAAGCGTCAAAGAACGCGCAACAGGCTCCTTTATATCAGCTCATAGGATACTAATTTAAGCGGTCGTTACTAGACGAAAAGGGAGTTACTGGATAAAAAGGTGGTCATTGGACGTAGAAATGGGTGATGGGCAAAGAAGCAGGCACCGACTTTAACACGTATTCATTTGGTGGCTGAGTGTTGAAGCGTAGTATCAGAAAGAGAGCAACAGCGCTGCCTAAAGGAAGGCAACGCTAACTTACCGTTTAACGAGAGGATTATCGCTTAGTCGCTTGTTTCTTCAGCTCGAAGTCGAACTCATCCGGGAACAAGATAACACCTTCTTCTTGCTCGTTCGGGAATACCACAACAGCAAGTTCATCGTCTTCAAGACCATTCGTCCAGCGGCTGTGCCACTTGTTCAACGAAATAGACTCAGCTTTACACTCAGACCAATCACCCGTTGCCCACGATTCTGCGAACTCTTGGTTTGGCCATACTGGAACACAATCTTCATCTTCTGTGTTCAACATTACACAACCGTGCTCATCGGTTAAGATCCATACTTCACGGTTCGCTACGATTTCTTTCACACAGTATTTTAAGCGTTGCTCACCCGTATACTTGTTGATTTCAGCGATTTTTTTATCGTCTAGCTGTGTAGTCATCTTAATTTCCTACTTTAGTCAGTAACTTTGTTCTTAAAGTTATTTTATGCCGAGTGTTCTTAACTTCAACTAATACCTCTGAAGAAGAAAGTCGACTTCAAAGAAAAACGCCTGCTAGATAAGCAGGCGTTTACTATTAAAGCGACTTGATTAAGCTAGCTCACCTTGAAGCCAAGGCCAACCTTGCTTCTTACGGCTTAATGTATTTTCCATCATCAATACACCATTTTGCTCATGCTTAACCAATTTCTCAGCCCACTCACCTTTGTAAAGTAGACGAGTTTGTGCAGTAGTAATGTCTGTTAGCATTACCGCAGCGAATGCTAGACCGTCTTTCTCACAACGCTCTTCAAGATCCGCTTCTAATGCTTCGATCATGCCGTCTACTTGCTCAAGAGTCGCAAGTTCAACTTGACCAACAACAACATCACGACCGTTGAATGGGTAGCCTTTAAGGTCTTTTTCTACTAGCTGTGCAGCAGATAGGCCTTCGATGTTTGTCTTAGCGATTAGAAGCGCTTTGATGAATGCATCAACGTCAGTCACGCCAGCGATTTCAGCAAGCTCAGCAACGGCGTCTTTGTCTTTTTGAGTACATGTTGGAGAAGCAAAACCGACAGTGTCTGAAAGAATTGCAGACATCATTAGTTTAGCGATTTGTTGAGAGATAGCGTGACCTTCAATCTTGAACATGTTGAATAGTACAGTGTTTGTACAACCAACGGGCCAGATCCAAGCTTCCATTGGGTTAACTGTCATCACATCGCCTAGACGGTGGTGATCGACAATACCTACGATCTCTGCATCAGCAACATCATCTGGTGCTTGTGCTAGATCTGAGTAGTCAACTAGCCAGATTTTCTCACCAGCAACAGAAGTACGAAGCTCTGGCTTTTCAGCACCAGCGACTTCTAGAATGTGTTGAGTTTCGCGGTTGATCTCGCCTTGGCGAATTGGTGTCGCTTCCTCGCCACGAGCTTTAAGAAGCTCAGTTGCAACTAACGCACTACAAATACTGTCACTATCAGGGTTTTTGTGACCAACAACTAAAATCATGTTTCTTCCTATTACACTAACAATTATGACTCTACCTTTAGAGCCTCTCTTTATTGGCCATACTTTACCTCATTTTTTTAGATTGGTCATGTTTCGTAGGTTTAACCAATAGTAACAATAGATAAAAAAACAACAAATGCAATTGATAATTATTATCATTCGTATATATTTATCTTAAGCCACTAATTTTGAGTAACACCTATGGATCGACTAATCTCTTTTTTGCCAAGCAATCGTGCTTCGAAAACAACTCAGTTTTCACTCTCATTTAAGCGACTGCTATTGCCTATCTCACTTGTAGCCTTAGTGGCAGCCCCTGCCACACGTGAATTGACGGTGACCACTTTGTCAGATGCCTTCTGGGCCGTGTCTTGTTACGTCGCGTTAACCTTGGCTATTTACCACTGGTTAAGCTTCTACATCAACAAAGATAACGTCTTCAACAAGCTCGTTCATCAATCTCGCTCAAATCAAGTGGTATTCGCGGCTCTCATGGGGGCGCTACCCGGCTGTGGCGGTGCGATAGTGGTGACCACACAATTTATCTCAGGAAAACTCGGATTTGGTGCCGTGGTTGCGGTGCTCGTCTCGACCATGGGTGACGCGGCGTTCTTACTCATAGCGAGCGAGCCTAAGACAGGTTTAGCCATGATGGCGATGGGCGTCATTGTAGGCACTGCGTCAGGCCGAATCATTAACTTATTTCACGCCGACGACTTCTTACGCCCGAAACCGGCAGAAAAAAGTGAAGTCACTTACAGCTGCGCTTCTCAATCTCAAGACAAAGAAGCGGTCTCTAAAAAAGCGATAAACCTACAAGGTTACCTTTGGTCTGTACTGATTGTTCCTGGTGCTGCCGTTGCCCTACTCGGCTCTTTTCAAGTCGATGTTAACGAGTTACTCGCTTTGCCTGAAATGTCGATGGAGTGGGCAGGAACAATTTTGCTGATCAGCTCCATGTTTCTGTGGGGGCTGACCCGTGAAATTGAGGATTACAAATCTGCCGTGAGTGAAGACGAAAAGTGTGTGGGCTCTCATCCACTACAAAAAACGGCTCAAGATACTAATTTCGTAACAGCGTGGGTTGTGGTGGCCTTTCTTTTCTTTGAATTTGGCTCTGTGATAGCAAATGTGGATTTTGCGACGCTATTCTCGAGTTGGGGCATGATGATCCCCCTGGCGGGTGTGTTGATGGGGTTATTACCTGGCTGTGGTCCTCAGCTATTGGTGACTAGCCTTTATCTCTCAGGCGCACTGCCACTCTCGGCTCAGGTCGGTAACGCTATTTCGAATGATGGTGATGCGCTATTCCCAGCGATTGCAATGGCACCGAAAGCAGCGCTTGTCGCGACCTTCTATTCGAGTGTTCCTGCTTTGATTTGCGCATACGGTTATTGGTTTATGTTCGAAGCTTAAGTTTCTATTTAGGGCTCCGCTTTATATCCCAGGTTCAAGCTTCTCCAATAGGTTTTTATTAGGTCAGTACTTTGTATTGACCTTTTTTCCATCGGTCTAAGTTCTTATAACAGGTTATTTTTACATTCCCTTACTGCTTCATTGCTTCTACAAACTACCTCAAACACACATTAAAGCCTGTATCAAAAACACCCTAAATTGGCGCTGTGACAATGCTTAGTTAGAAATCCCAACACGTACACTAGAAAAACAAAAAGCCCCTGTAAGAATGCTTACAGGGGCTTTAATTCAAGCTTTCGTACTTAAGTTACCCAACTAAGAAGCTAGGCTACTTAACAAGAACTTAAGAAACTTCGATTGGACCACCGAATGAAGTTACTGGAGGCAGTTTGCCTTGGAACTTCTCGAAGTTAACCAAACATGTGTTTGCTGAAGTCGCTTGAGCAAGTTCAGACGTACCGATGTCTTGAGTTAGTGTGTTTGGATCGCCGTAAGTATCTAGCGCGCCCACTTTCTCGTTGATCGGACCGTACCAAGCACCTTCTTCGATACGAACAACACCAGGAGCGTAGCTATCCATTAGAACAGCACCTGCCAGTAGTTGACCACGGTCATTGAACACACGTACTACATCGCCATCTTTGATGCCTTTCTTCTTAGCATCGACTGGATTGATGTAGATTGGCTCACGGCCTTGCACCGCGTAAGTCGCACGCCACTCTTCAGATTCACACATTTGAGAGTGAAGGCGCTTGTCTGGGTGACAAGATTGTAGCCAATACGGGTGTTTGTCAGAGCCTGGACCACCGTGTGAACGTTCAGATTTCTCGAACCACATTGGGTGTTCTTGACAGTGCTCGTAACCCATATTACCCACAGTACGGCTTGTGATTTCAATGAAACCAGAAGGAGTACCTAGTGCATTGATCTCTGGATCTTCACGGAATGAAGCGTGACGAGTCCATGGCTTGCCTTTACCGAAGTCTAGGAAACCTTTTTCCCAGAACTCAGCAAACTCAGGCATTTCAAAGCTACCTTCGTTAGCAGCACGACATTCGTCGTACAGAGATTTAACCCACTGCATTTCGTCCATGCCACGCGTGTAATCGTCGTAACGACCCCAACGTTTAGTAAGGCTAGACATGATCTCGAAGTCAGTTTTAGACTGGAACAGAGGATCCACTAGCTTGTGCATTGCGATCAAACCACGGCCAGAGTACGCACCGTAACCATCAATATCGTTACGTTCCCACTGAGTACATGCTGGAAGCACGATATCAGAGTGACGACAAGTTGCAGTCCAAGCGAAATCAACAGCTACTACCGTTTGTAGGCTCTTGAATGCTTTACGCATCTTATTGCGATCTTGGTGGTGGTGCCACGGGTTGTTACCACTGAATACCATCATCTTGATGTCAGGTAGTGTTACTGTAGAACCGTTCGCTTTGATCTTCTTACCAGGCTCTAGCAAGCTATCTACCCAACGAGCAACAGGGATTACACGGCTGTAACCGTTGTAATCTGTGTTGGTGTGTTTAGGCGATTGACCTTGGTCGATGTTCAACGGGAAAGAACCTGGAGCAGCGAAACCAGTTGAAGATACACCGATACCAGAGTAATGGTGACCGTAAGAGATACCACCGCCTGGAAGACCAATTTGGCCAACCATTGCTGCAATAACTGCACACATCCAGTAAGGCTGCTCACCGTGTTGTTGACGTTGGATACTCCAACCCACAAGGATCTGTGTACGACCGTTAACCAGCATCTTAGCGAAGTCACGAATTGAATCCGCGCTTGCGCCACAGATAGCTGAAGCCCATTCAGGAGTCTTCTCAACTTTATCTTTCGTTTCACCTTGAACGTACTTGATGAAGTCTTCAAAACCTAAACAATAAGTCTCGATGAACTCTTTGTCGTACAAGTCTTCGTTATAAAGAACGTGAGCAACACCTAGCATGAACGCCACATCAGTTTGTGGGTTGATGTACATTTGCTCGTTTTCTAGGTAACGACCTGTTTTGTTTTTAACAGGGTCAACAGAAACAACGTTGATCTCTTTCTTAGCAACTTTCTCTTTCAGCTGTTCTAGATATGCAAACGACTCGTGAGTCTCACATGTCCAACCTACTTGAAGGTTTTTCACTGGATCGTTACCCCAAAGAACAATATTGTCACTGTTTTCTAAGATAAGTTCCCAAGATGTGCCTTGTGCATAAACTTCGGTCGAACCTAACACATAAGGCATGATCGTTTGACCAGCACCTGTTGAGTAGTCACCGATTTTCTTCACAGAGTAACCGTGAAGTGCCATTGCACGTTGCATGTGGTTAGTACAGCTGTGGAACTGACCTGTTTGTCTCCAACCAGTTTGACCGGTGTGAAGTGCCCATGGACCGTAATCTTTCTGTACGCGCTCTAGTTCGCGGTAAACAAGATCTAGTGCCTCATCCCAAGTCACACGAATGAAACGGTTGTTACCACGCGTGTCAGCGCTGTACTTGTGCTTCTTCAACCAATCTAGGCGAACCATAGGGTAACGCACACGAGATGGGCTGTAGATAATACCTTTAATACCTTTCAGCATCTCTGTTGGGTGCTGATCGATTTCTAGAGGTTTAATTTCTTGTACTTTACCCGCGTAAACACGAGCTCGGAATGCACCCCAGTGAGAACCAGAGACTTTCCACGCGCCGTCTGTTTCTGCAGCAGACGCTGATGCCGACGCCAATAAGCTTGGACCGATAACCGATGCCGCACTTGTTGTAGCGACACCTTTCAGAAAACTTCTTCTTGTAATTGCCATTGTGTTACTCCAATTGACGTCTTATTAGTGATGGCCTTCAGAAAAATCTGATGAGTGCTTCTGTAGATACTTAAGAACAAGTGCTTCTGTATCTGTATCGAAGTTAACGAATGCAATCATGCCATCTAGCATACCGACCCAACCGTTAGCGCTGAAGTGAGCTTCATCTGGCTGTGAGTGACACGTTGAACAGTTAGATTGGTACGCTTGACCCGCTGCGTTCCAGATTGGATCGAAGTTATCAACCATAGACTCTTTCTTCATCCAAAGTGCTAGGTTAACTTCTTCCCATGGAAGGCCAGTAAGCTCATCTTCTTTCTTCTCACCAACAGTGATTGCGTCACTTTGAGAGACTTCTTTCGTCAAGATTGCAGTCGAGATATTCATACCGAAGTCTTCTTGGATTACACGTCCGAAGCCTTTCGCTTTACGCCAACCGTCAATTTGAATCTTGATCATGTCGCCTTTTTCATCGATCACAGCAACTTTACTTGCAGGGCTTAGTAGACCCGCTTCAACTTCAGCAGTCTCATCTGTATACATTGGAAGATGACGAATAGAAATAACGTCGCTACCCGATGCGTAAGATGTGCTGCTTGCAACATTTTCTAGCTCACCAACAATACCGCTTGCCGATGCCATATCTAATGGAAGGTTGTGAGCAATACCTTTGTGACAGTCAACACAGCTTTGGTCGCGCTCTGCTGCGTTTTTCATCTGAATGCGCGCTGTTGGGCGCATGTTGTCGAAATCCATTGAATCGTAGTTGTGACAATTTTTACACTCTAGAGATTTGTTCGAAGAGAAACGATCCCATTCATGTTTAGCCAGTTCAATACGACGCGCTTCGAATTTCTCTGGTGTGTCTAGGTCACCAAATACTTGAGCGAATACTTCTTTAGATGCTTGCATCTTACGAGCAATTTTTGCTGTCCATTCATGTGGAACGTGACAGTCAGGACAAGTTGCACGTACACCTGAAGTGTTTTTCCAGTGAACCGTTTCTTGTAGCTCTACGTACACGTTGTCACGCATAGTGTGACAGCTTACACAGAACTCTTCTGTATTTGTGTGTTCTAGCGCTGTATTGAAACCGCCCCAGAAAATAACACCGGCGATAAAGCCACCCATAGTTAGTACACCAAGACTGATGTGTACTGCTGGGCGAGTCATTGTGCGCCATAATTTAACTAAAAATGATTTCATGTTTAGCTCTCTTAAATATTGATTTTAAAAAATGTTGTTACTAGAGGGCATTACATGCCGCCATGAGCACCAGGAGGTCCGAATACAAATACTTGCAGTGCCCAAACTATGAAGCCGTAACCGCCTACAAAAGCCACACTTAATATTGGAAAGAGAACAACCGCAATGAAGAGGAATGACTTCCACTCCAACGAGCGTTTTTCGCCAGTTTCAATTTTTTTAACATCACTCATACATTTTGCCTATTTTGTATTTAGTAATTCTGAGTAGCTCATTCTAAGGAGCTAAAGTTCTTGAGTATCTAACAACAAATTTTAGACCATACACAAAGTAAGGTTCAATCAAATCCCCCGTTATAACCCTTGCTAATCAATACTTTTTTGAGCTCATCCAAACTTGTTTTCAGTTAAACAAAGTTATTAAAAACTATTAACAAATGTGAAGAATTAAGTATATTTCACAAATGTTAAAAACAAACATTTGCACAACTATTTAGCAACCAATTTTAACCTTTTACCTACTAAGTAGTAGCTAAAAAAGCCTAAAATCACCAATATTTTGTGTTTTGTTTGTTAAATCATTGGGTGTTTTTTGAGTAAGCTGGAATGAAGCTAAAATGCATCATTTAACACTTTCATATATGATGTGTATCCACTTAAAAGGAAGCACTATGCAAGACGTTATTGATATATCTTGGTGGCAATTGTTGTTATTCAGTACACTTCTAGTACTCCCCATAGGGATAAATTACTGGCTAAAACTGGGCCTTGGCAAAGAAGCTTTTATCGGTATTGTTCGCATGGTTGTGCAGCTGTTTCTTGTCGGTCTCTACCTAGAATATTTGTTCACTCTGAACAGTTTGTGGATCAATGTATTGTGGCTGTTCACCATGATAATCGTCGGTGCAAGCTCGATTGTTGAAAAGTCTAAACTACCGAAAAACCTACTTTTGGCCCCAGTTGCCGTGAGCCTCTCTGTTACATGTGTGCCCGTAGTCATGTTTATCTGCTTCTTTATTATTAAACCGACACCGATTTTGAACGCGCAATACCTTATCCCTATCGCAGGAATGTTATTGGGTAATAGCTTGAGCAGTAATATTGTGGCACTGCAGAACTTGTTTGGCGCTTTTGAGACGCAGAAGTCAGAATATGAAGCGGCAATCGCTTTAGGCGCTGCTCCAACCTATGCTGCAGCGCCTTTTATACGTAATGCTATACAGAAGGCGATGTCTCCTATTATGGCTTCCATGGCAACCACAGGCTTAGTGACACTTCCAGGAATGATGACAGGACAAATCCTAGGTGGTGCTTCACCAATGATTGCTATCAAATATCAGCTTATGATCATGTTGGCGATTTTCGTGATGATGAGCTGTTCTTTGGCACTCTCACTTCACCTAGCTTTGAAGACCTCTCTAACAAAAGAAGGTCGAGTTCTCGCCCGTATACAACCAACAAACTAGCTACCTCCTCCCCTCAGTTCTGGTTACTCACCGAATTTGAGACAGGTTATCCACAGAAATTGTGGATAACCAAATCAACATCGATCCTTTTTTGGTCACTTTGACTCAACAAAAGATCATTGCCATTGATCCTTGGGGGTTTTCAAAGACATATACACACATGAAAATCAGCGTTGTTGGGCGTTCGTTTCAATAATTAGAGAAATGAATAAGTAAGTTTTCCACAAATAAAAAACGGCCTGCAATGCAGACCGTCTTGTAAATGTCATAAGTCAGTTCAGCGTTTTTACTGAACCCGAGTTAATTTTGTAAACTGGATTAATCGCGTAAGTAAATTAGCCAATACCACATACCCACAAAGATACCGCCGCCAATGATGTTGCCTAAAGTCACAGGTAACAGGTTGTTCATTAAGAAATCCATCATGTTTAGGTCAACATAGTCGGCAGGGTTAGCACCCGTCATTGTCCAGAATTCAGCGGGAGCAAAGGTTTTAATTCCGATAGCGAGTGGTACTTGGAACATGTTCGCAATACAGTGCTCAAAGCCTGCCGACACGAACATCGCGACAGGTAAAATCATTACTGCGATTTTGTCCGTTAATGTACGGCCACTGAATGTCATCCACACCGCAATACAAACCAAAACATTACACATGATGCCTAACGCGATAGCTTGGATAAAATCATGGTGCATCTTGTGTTGTGAAATAGCCATGGCATTCAAGCCCACTTGTCCGTTGTCGAACATGTATTGTTTGGTCAGAAGCATACAAGCTACTAGTAGCAACGCGCCAATCAAGTTACCGATATAAACCGTAGCCCAGTTCTTCATCAGGGTACGCCAGCTAATTTTTCCGCTCGCTCTTGCCACTAACGTTAAAACAGAGCTAGTAAATAGCTCACCACCAGTCACGACGACTAGAATCAAGCCCAAGCTAAATGCAAGGCCACCCAATAAGCGAGTAATACCCCATGGTAAATCACCCGCACCCGTCGTTACGATGGTATAGAATACAAAGGCAATACCGATATGAATACCCGCAGAAATAGCGAGAAGAAAAGATTTAATGGGATCTTTGGTTGCTTTACCTACGCCAATATCTGCAGCGCGCTCAGCCATTTGTGGCGGTAATAATGAGTCAAATTGATTTAGATTCATGTGATTTACATTTTGAAACATGTTGTCGGGGAGCGCGATAATCCTCTCTTTCATTTCTTAATTCAAGAGCTATTTTTCTCACAAATTCACTTTAACTATGCATAAAGCACTAAATTCTGAATGATATTAAAATTTCATACGACTTTAGTAGTAAAATCAAAACTATTATGAATGAATCGTTATCAACAATAAAAATAACACATCCATAAATATCAACAGGTTACGAAAAAACCAAAAGAATAACGTACACTCTAACCGTATTTAACGGGCTTTTATTTAGAGATTTTGATATAGATCAACAGAACGTAAAAAAGCACCCTTAGGCGCTTTTAAGTCAGTCACAAATAAAGACATTAGTTATGCTAAACTGCTGGCTCAATCACTTCTTCTGATGGTTGTGTTAAAGTCTCATCTTCAAGGTTAGATTCAACGTTAGAAGGAACAAGATCAGAATCGCTTCCGTTAGCAACTTTACCATCTAATCCTTTCAAACTATCCACCAGCTCTTCTAAGCTCTTTATGTGTGCATCGCTCTTGGTGACCTGCTCACCTAATAACTCATTGTGCTTAGTCGCTTCAAACAATTGCTGAGCTTGCTTTTGATTATCGCTTTCTAACTTAACTAATTGTTCAGTCAAAGCTTCAATCTCTGACTTTAATAAAGATGTCATATCCGAACTTTTTAATGCCTTAACGCTAGCAACAATCTTTTGAGATTGGAGGCGCAACACAACATCACGATAGTCCTTGTCATTAATTACCTGAGAAATACTTAACAATTGGTTCTCTGCATTCAATACCGTTTGCTCAAATCGATCACCTTTCACGCTCGCAAGTAGCTTTACTTCGTGCGCTACACTACGTACATGGTTCAATTCAAACTCTGCAGCTTGAACGGCATCTTCAATAATCGATTTTTCGCGTGGGCTCGCTTTCACTTGGCTTTCAGCTAATGCTATTTGAGAAGCGGCCTTTGCAAACGTTAAGGGAACCACATCATCAAAATCTTCGTCTTCCAAAAATTCTAATTCGTTCTTCAAAGGCTCAATATATTTTTTATGAGCAACTTTGACTTCTAACAGACGAGCACTATTGAGGAATTCGATCTGTGCTTCCTGAGCATCTTCTAACTCATCAACCAATACATATTCGAATAGCTCGCTGTACTCTGAATACAACTTCTTATAGCTCGATGTAAACATGGTGTCCGCACCAAGAAACTGAAGGTATTCCATTTGTACTATCGAATCGGCTAGCACTCGATCGGCTTTTTTCTTCAAAACTAAAATCGAATCATAGTTAGATTTGATCAGAGCAATTTTTTCATCAAAAGCTTCGGCATAAGTTAGGCTCGAGAAAATCGAATAACTTTTAGATAATCGACTCTCATCTTTCAGTAAATCTGCATAAATATTTTCAGCATCATCCCATGCATCTAGAAGTTCATGGTAATTCTCCGGAGCATAAAGAGACAATTGAGCATGATCTTCAAGTTTAATTTCCCATTGGGAGTAAACACTTTGGAGAGACTGAAAAGAACGGACCTCTGTTGTAGATTCATTATTATTTGTGATTTGGTTCGCGTCTGTCTGCTCTGAGGGTGTGCTTTGACAACCTGAGATAGCAAATAGCATACTAATTACCAATGCTACTTTGTTAACTCTCACTGATGCATTTCCTTTTTGTACAATATTAGCTGCATGCAATATCTTTCTAGTCACACAATATATTACAACCACTTAGCAATAGACATCACTCATGATGTAAACGTGTGTAAATTACCCAATTTAACCAAAATAAGTCCTTCATGCGATGATTAATCATTCAATTTGGTATCACTTATCAATTCTATTTATTTGCTATTGCCTGAGCTGTCAATGCGCACTAAGGTGAAGGTAGAGAACGTTATGAATATATAGGTTAATTATGAAGTACAACGCTGAACATATTGCTGATTTAAACCTCCTTCTTCAATTTGATGTAAGTAGCGCTGCTACCGGAATTAAAGTTCATCAAGAGGCTGCTCAAGAAACTCAAGACGCCGTTAAGCGCCTATTCGAAAAAAACCTTTGCACTCAGCCAGACGGCGGTTACCTAACAGATGAAGGTATCGAGATGGCAGAACGCGCAGATAAGCTCATTCGCGTACTAAACTAAAGCTCGATTGTTCTAGAAAAAACTCCACTTGCTTCGGCCGTGGAGTTTTTTCATTTTTAGCCAAAGGTTTGTTAGGCTTAATGTAAATTCGTCATTTGCAGTTGTGAGGAACACATGGCTTCTATATTTATTGTTGGTGCAGGCTGGGTTGGTGTCCCCTTATCTGAACATCTCGTCAAACATGGTCACCGAGTCGTCGTTACGAAGACCACTCAGTCAGGCGCTGATGCTATTGGCAACGAATGCATTCCTTGTGAAGTGTTCAGTTTTGATGCCGCGCAACCTGAACGCTCTATTGGCCGACTCTACTCACTCCTACTGGAAAACAACACTGAAATCGTCATTGGCAGCTTCCCTCCAGGCTTTAGAAAAGGCGCGGGACAAGAGTATGCCACTTACTGGAAACAGTTAACGACGGCTTGCAAAAAAGCTAACATAAAGAAACTGCTCATGGTCAGTTCAACAACGGTCTACCCTACTAAGCCCGGCGTTCTGCACGAACCGGATGCGTCACTGAATCTATCAAACTCAGATAACGGCCATGCACCTTCATTTTCTGATAACGCACGAGTCATGTTGCGAGCTGAGCAGTCAGTGATTGATTCAGGTATCGATTATACCATTCTTCGCTTTAGTGGATTAATTGGTCCGAATCGTCATCCGTCAAGATTTGCCAGTAGACTTAGACAAGTCAGCTCTCAGGCTCCCGCCAACATGCTTCACCTTGATGACGCAATTAACGCGGTCGACTTCGCTATTAGTCAGCTGCACAACGAAGTGGTCAACGTGACGACGCCAAATACGGTCAGTAAGGCGGAATTTTATGCCGCGGCATTGAAAAGCGCCAACAGTAGTGAACCTTTACCGCCCATTGTTGATACACCAGACAAGCTGATCTCTTCGAAAAAGATTCTCGACTTAGGCTACTCGTTTAAGTTCAATTCCACACTGGACGCACTTCATGACTGAACTATCGATTATAAACCCTAAGGTTAAATTGCATCGTTCCATAGACATCCTTTGGAATTTTATGTCGATGAACCATAACGTAGAAACTTCAGACTGCATTTTTGTGTTATGTAGCAACGATACTCGGGTTGCTGAATACGCGGCAGATCTCTATCACCAAAAAGTAGCGCCTTACATCGTTTTCTCAGGCGGAGTGGGACGTTTTACTGAGGGAAATTTTGAATGCTCAGAAGCTGAAACATTTGCCGCTATTGCCAGAGATTGTGGAGTACCTGATTCAGACATTTTGATTGAAAAACACGCGACTAATACTGGCGAAAATGTTCGTTTTACCTATGACTTGCTTACAAAACGTGGGCTATCACCGAAGCGACTGACCTTGGTACAAAAGCCCTTTATGGAAAAACGTACCTACGCAACATTCAGCAAACAATGGCCAGAACAGGCGGCGGAAATTAGAGTGACTTCGCAATGGCAAAGTTGGGTCGATTACTTTAACGAAGAGTTGCCACTGGACATGGTACTAGGGGCTTTAGTTGCCGACTTTGAAAGAATCAAAACGTACCCTGCTCAAGGGTTTCAGATTGAAATGCCAATCCCTGATGACGTTGACCATGCTTACAAAGTATTGAAGAAACTGGGTTTAGAATAAAGCTTTAGGTAACGTAATAGTACGTTTCAGGAAACAAAAACGGTGGCACTTGGCCACCGTTTATTATTCTTAGCTTTTTACTTTAGATTGCTAATCTTTGCTTTGTTCTCTAAGCAAAATCAACCAAAGAGCCGTTTATTTACCTAACGCTTCTTTGTAGTGCAGACGGCAAGCAGAAACATATTGGTCATTACCACCGATGGCCACTTGGTCACCTTCAGCAATCGCAACACCGTGCTCATCAGTACGAATCACCATATTCGCTTTACGACCACAGTGGCAAATCGTTTTCAGCTCAACTAACTTGTCGGCCCAAGACAATAAGTAACGGCTACCTTCAAACAGCTCACCCAAGAAGTCAGTGCGCAAACCGTAGCAAAGTACAGGAATGTGCAGCTTATCTACGACTTCTGTTAGTTGGTAAACCTGCTCTTTCGATAAAAACTGACACTCATCGATCAAAACACAATGACGCTTTTCTTCTTCATTAAGTTTTTGGATAGCGTCAAACATATTAGTGTCGTTTTTAAACAGTTGAGCTTCAGATTGCAGACCAATTCGTGAGCTCACTTTACCAATACCATAGCGGTCGTCTAACGCTGCGGTAAAGATCACTGGCGTCATACCACGCTCTTGATAGTTAAAAGAAGATTGAAGAAGCGTTGTTGATTTACCCGCATTCATTGCCGAGTAATAAAAATACATCTGAGCCACAGAAATATTCCTGTTAATTAAAAGTTGAAGATAAAAGCAAAGGTGAAATTAAAGAATTTTTGCTAGAAAAAAGGGCTGAAAATCAGCCCTTTTTTATAAAGTTTACTTACGACGCCAAGTCGTGCCTTCTGGACCATCTTCCAGAACAATACCCAACTCGTTCAACTTGTCACGTGCAAGGTCAGCGTTAGCCCAATCCTTTGAAGCACGAGAATCATTACGTAGCTTAATCAATGCTTCAATTTCTGCTACTTCGTCGTCATTACCAGCAGCATCACCTTTAAGGAAAGCTTCTGGGTCTTGATGAAGAATACCGATGATGTCGGCAAGTTCACGCATCAATGCACCGAGAGCGCTTGCTTTTTCAATACTTTCTGTCTTGATACGGTTAATATCACGAGCCATTTCAAACAGCACTGAATAAGCTTCAGGTGTGTTGAAATCATCGTTCATCGCAGTAGAGAAACGAGTTACATATTCTTCACCACCAGCCGGAGCTGCTGTTAGATCCAAGCCACGAAGTGACGTGTAGAGGCGTTCTAATGAAGCACGTGCTTGATTTAGGTTATCTTCACTGTAGTTTAGTTGGCTACGGTAGTGGCCAGACATTAGAAAGTAACGTACCGTTTCGGCATCGTAATGAGCTAGCACATCACGAATCGTGAAGAAGTTGCCTAATGATTTAGACATTTTTTCTTTGTCTACCATTACCATACCACTGTGCATCCAAGTATTTACATACTGAGTACCATGTGCGCAGCAAGATTGTGCAATCTCGTTTTCGTGGTGAGGGAATTGTAGATCTGAACCGCCGCCGTGGATATCGAAGTGATTACCAAGAATAGAAGAGTTCATTGCTGAACATTCAATGTGCCAACCTGGACGACCTGGACCCCATGGCGATTCCCACGTAGGTTCACCTGGCTTAGACATTTTCCAAAGAACAAAATCTAATGGGCTGCGTTTTGCAGAGTCAACATCGACACGAGCACCAGCTTGAAGCTGATCTAAGTCTTGCTTTGAAAGCTTACCGTATTCATCGAACTTCTTAACTTCGAACATCACATCGCCATTGCTTGCTACGTAAGCAAAGCCGCGTTGAATTAGCTTTTCTACTAACTCAATGATCTCAGTGATGAATTCTGTTGCACGAGGCTCTACATCTGGGCGTTTCATATTCAATGCATCGAAATCTGCATGCATTTCACCAATCAAGCGCTCAGTTAAAGAATCACAAGACTCGCCGTTTTCGTTAGCGCGTTTGATGATCTTGTCATCGATATCAGTAATGTTACGAACGAAGTTCAAATCGTAACCAAGGTAACGAAGGTAACGAGTTACTACGTCGAAAGAAACGAACGTACGGCCATGACCAATATGACAGAGATCGTATATGGTTACCCCACAGACATACATACCGACTTTGCCAGCTGTAATTGGTTTGAATTCCTCTTTCTGTCTTGTGAGCGTGTTATATATCTTCAGCATGATCTCTATCTATTTTATGGATTAATCAAAAATAAGCTCGCAGTATAACAAGTCATACCTTAATAGGTAATCCCCCAAAGCAGGAATTACCTCAAACATCTGAGTTAAGTGAATGATTTGGTGATTTGAAAGTCCGCCAACATGCGCTAGAATTCGAACTTCATATTAAAAAGACAGTAAGGTAACAATCATGATCATCCTTCACACAAATTTTGGTGACATCAAAGTTCAACTTAACGAAGAAAAAGCACCAGAAACAAGCGCAAACTTTCTACAGTATTGCCGTGACGGTTTCTACGACAACACACTATTCCACCGTGTTATCGATGGTTTCATGATTCAAGGCGGTGGCATGACTTCTGGCCTTAAAGAAAAAACGACTCGCGCTACAATCAAGAACGAAGCAAACAACGGCCTAGCTAACAAAGTAGGTACACTTGCAATGGCTCGTACTATGGAACCACATTCAGCGAGCTCTCAGTTCTTCATCAACGTGAACGACAATTCTTTCCTAAACTTCCGTAGCGAAAGCCTAGACGGTTGGGGTTACTGTGTATTCGCAGAAGTTGTTGAAGGTATGGACATCGTAAACAAGATTAAAGGTGTTAGCACTGGTTCTATGGGTATGCACCAAGATGTACCTCTAGAAGAAGTGATCATCACTGGTACTACAATCGAAGCTTAATTACTCGCTTTCGATTAGTATTAATCATTACCATTGGTGAACCGATAAATCAGGATACAGGGAGCGAATCGCTCCCTTTTTTAGACCTATGAAAACATATTTTATATCAGATCTGCACTTAGCCCCGTCGCGACCAGACATCACAGATTGTTTCTTAACCTTCATGAAAAACGAAGCCGTAGAAGCGGATGCACTGTATGTACTTGGTGACCTTTTCGAGTTCTGGATTGGTGACGACGATACGAGCGATTTCGCTACTTCCATTCGCCAAGCATTTATTGATCTAGTTAACACTGGCGTGCCTTGTTATTTCACTCAGGGCAACCGGGACTTTTTAGTTGGTAAAAAGTTTGCCAAACAAACGGGCGTCCAACTACTAGATGAAGTTTCAACGATCGATATCTACGGACAAAAAGCCGTGGTATTACACGGTGATACCTTGTGCACTGAAGATGTAAAGTATCTCGCCTTCCGTGAAAAAGTACATCAGCCCTGGCTACAATGGGTATTCAATAGAATTCCATTCTTTATCAAAAAGAAAATTGTTTCTAAGGTTCAATCCGATATCAAGGACGACAAGCAGACTAAGTCTTTAGACATCATGGACGTAACACAACAAGAAGTTGAAAATGTGATGGCGCAAAATAATGTAGATCTCATGATCCACGGTCACACGCACCGCCCAGACATTCATAGGTTCAATACCAATAGTTGCACTAAAACTCGTATCGTACTTGGTGATTGGTACACGCAGGGCTCAGTTCTGGTATTCACTCCGCAAAGTTTTGAACTACAGAATCGTGAGTTTAGCAACCGCTTTTAACGTCACTCCTCATCTTTCACATTGATTATTATTATGGGTCAGACTTTCTAAGATTGTAGATGGTAATTTTTCTCCAATTAGCTATTATCTCTGTATCAGAACTAAACCGAACACAGTACGAAGTTGAAATATTCATATGTAGCGCGTCAGCCAATACTCGATGCTGACAAGAAAACCATAGGTTACGAGTTGCTATTCAGGGACGGTCCTAAGAACACTTTCCCTGAAGTAGAACCGGAACTCGCTACAAGCCGCTTGCTTTCCGATCACTTCCTATCAACTCACTATAATACGCTTGGTGATAAGTTGGGGTTCGTGAATTTTCCTTATGCAAGTCTGATTAACTTAGTCCCTACCCTCTTTCCGAAAGAAAGCCTCGTTGTTGAGGTTCTTGAAGATTGTGAACCAACGGACGAATTGCTTGAAGCGATCAAAACCATTTACGACGCGGGTTATACCATCGCGTTGGACGACTTTGTGCCAAGCAAAGCATGGAAACGTTTCTTGCCTTACGTATCTATCATTAAATTTGATATTCGTTTGATCTCAATAACAAAAGCATCAATGTTCATGAACTCTATGAGAGAATTGGATATCAAGTTTCTTGCCGAAAAAGTTGAAACTTACGATGAGTATCAAGAAGCGAAACAAGCCGGATTTTCTTATTTTCAGGGTTACTTCTTCAGTAAACCGGAAATGATCCAAACTCGCGCACTTAGTCCTGCTTTTCTGACTATCGTTCAGTTACTAAAAGAAATAGCCCACGATCCTATCGATTTCAGTGAAGTCGAACGTTTGATCACATTGGATGTAACACTCTCTTATAAGCTACTCACCTACGTAAACTCTGCGGGCGGTTCAGCGACGACTATCCGTTCATTTCGCCAAGCACTCATTTACCTTGGGGAACAGAAACTGCGTAAGTTCGTTTCACTAGTGGCAATCGCATCTGCGAAAGAAGATAAACCGGATTCACTTTATGGTTTAGCGGTACTGCGCGCTCGTCAATGTGAACTGTTAGTAGAAAAGATGAATGTGAAAGTTGAACCTGGACAAGCCTTTTTAACCGGCATGTTCTCGCTACTCGATTCACTCTTTGATCAGCCTTTAAAGCAAGTATTGGACTCAGTACCCATCGATGAAGAAATCAAACAAGCTCTTATTCAGCGTAAAGGTGTACTTGGTGCGATCATGGCGATGGTCATTGCGTACGAGCAAGCTCGCTGGGATGAAGCGACACGCATTCGTAAGCTGCTCAAACTGAGCGAAGCAGACCTCGGACAAGCGTATGATGAGGCCACTACTTGGGCTCAAGATCTGTTATCACCTTCATTGAAATAATACACTCCCTACAAAAACAGCAATAGAAACTAAGCTTTGGTGAGCGATCGTTTCTTGCTAAACTCCAATGCATTCATTTATGGCCTCTTAATCGAGGCCATTTTTACAGGAACTGACTATGTCTTTATGCCCTTGTGGTAGCAAAAATACTTACCAACAGTGCTGTGAATCCGCACATCTTGACCACAATTCAGTCGAAACACCTGAACAATTGATGCGCTCACGCTATTCTGCACATGTACTTGGTTTGGTTGATTATGTGGTTGCTACTTACCACCCGACTTGTAATGCAGAAGCGCAGAGAGAAGGTATTGCTGAATCCATTGATAGTGATTGGGCGGGTTTAGAAGTCATCGATACTGCCGCAGGTTCACATGAGAACGAAGGCTTTGTTGAGTTTAAAGCTTACTTCAACGACGGGGCTGAGCAGTTCTGTATGCAAGAACGTTCTCGCTTTGTTCGTGAAGACGGTATTTGGTTCTACATTGATGGCGCTTTCCCCAATCAAGAAAATGAACAAGAAGACGCAACACAACCAGAGATAGATCCTCGCCTAAACCAAACTGTAGAGAGCTTCAAGATCGGCCGCAATGACCCGTGTATTTGTGGTAGCAGTAAGAAGTATAAAAAGTGCTGCGGCTAACTCATGTGTCTAGGAAGTTAGATTAAGAGGAGAGTTTCCTGATGTCGCTTAGACTCCTCGGAATGACGAGGCCTAAAGTCGAAGAGATATTCTCAAGAATTGAATGCTAAAAAAGCCCCGTAAACATAATTGTTTAAAGGGCTTTTATTTATCTGTTACGTAGTCGATTAATCTAAAGAGAGCTTACTTATGGCGCTCTTTTAATTTGTTCACCACATCGTTCATCGATAAGCCTTGGTCTTGTAAAAGAACCATCAAGTGGTAAATCAAATCTGCTGATTCACACACTAATTCCGCCTTATCGCCCGACGTCGCCGCAAGCGCGACTTCAACGCCTTCTTCGCCCACTTTTTGCGAAATACGCTTGGTGCCACGGGCATATAAACTGGCAGTATAAGAAGACTCAGGGTCTGCGTCCTTGCGGGCAGCCAGTAGCTGCTCAAGCTGATGAAGCCACACCATCTGTGTTTCTTCTTGTTTGTCTCCATCCCAACACGTTGTTGTACCTGTGTGGCACGTTGGGCCAATGGGATTTACCTTAACAAGTAAAGTATCGTTATCGCAGTCCAAAGCGATGTTTTTCAGTTGCAATACGTTGCCCGACGTTTCACCTTTCGTCCAAAGACGCTCTTTAGTACGAGAGAAAAACGTAACATTGCCAGTTTCACCGGTTTTCTCAAGTGCTGCAGGGTTCATGTATCCCATCATTAACACTTGGCTAGATTGGTAATCTTGAACAATGGCAGGAACTAAACCATCTACTTTTTCCCAGTTAATACGCTCTGATAATGCGCCTACTGTTGTTTTTGATAAGCTTGCGGTTTCAAAACTCATAGTCGCACCTCTACATCTTGTTGTTTTAAATACTGTTTAAGTTCACCAATATTGATGACTTGTTTGTGGAATACCGAAGCCGCTAGTGCCCCGTCCACGTTTGTCTTCTTGTAGGCTTCAGCAAAGTGTTCCATCGCTCCTGCACCACCAGACGCAATCAAAGGTACATTACACACTTCGCGTACCATGTTTAACTGATCAATATCGTAGCCATTACGAACACCATCTTGGTTCATCATGTTTAACACAATCTCACCTGCGCCACGCTTTTGTACTTCCTTCACCCAATCTTTGGTTTCCCACTTGGTTGCTTTAGTACGCGCTTCATCGCCAGTGAACTGGTAAACCTGATATTTACCGGTATCTTTATCGAAGTATGAATCGATACCAACAACAATACACTGCACGCCAAACTTATCAGCAAGGTCAGTAATCAGTTGTGGGTTAGCCAATGCAGGCGAGTTAATTGAGACTTTATCTGCACCAAACTCAAGAATGCGTGCTGCATCTTCCGCTGACTTGATACCACCAGCCACACAGAAAGGAATATCAATCACTTCTGCTACGCGTTTCACCCAGCTTTTATCGACCACACGTCCATCACTTGATGCAGTGATATCGTAAAACACTAATTCATCAGCGCCCTCTTCTGCATAGCGTTGTGCTAGCGGAACGATGTCACCAATAATTTCGTGGTTGCGGAATTGAACGCCCTTAACCACTTGCCCATCACGGACATCCAAACAAGGGATTATTCGCTTTGCCAGCATGCAAATGCCTCCTCTGCGGTGAATTTGCCATCAAGCAGTGCGCGACCAACAATCACACCCGCAACGCCGCTGCCTTTCAGAGCTTCGATATCAGCTAGGCTGCCAATACCACCCGATGATTGAAATTGTACTTGTGGGTACTGCTTACAAAGGTCAATGTATAACTCTACGTTTGATCCTTCTAGCGTGCCATCACGTGAAATATCTGTACAGAGAACGTGTTTGAGGCCAACCGTTAGGTAATCTTCAATTAGCGCTTCGATGGTCACACCTGAATCTTCTTGCCAACCTGAAATCGCCACTTTACGTGTGCCGTTTTCATCAATGTTGATGTCCAGAGCAAGTACGATTTTTTCAGCGCCGTATTTTTCCATCCAACCTTTCACAAGTTCAGGTTGTTTAACAGCAGTCGAGCCAACCACAACGCGCTGTGCGCCGGCTTCTAGCAAATCAATTACATCTTGTTCATTGCGAACACCACCACCAATTTGAATATTGGCTGGTGTGCTTGCAAGTAGCTTGGCGATTAAGTCTAGCTGGCGAGCTGTTGTATCTTTTGCGCCGGTTAAGTCTACTAGGTGAAGCCAACCTGCGCCTGCTTGGTGATACAGATTAAACTGCTCTGCTGGGTCTACTTTGTATTCTGTTACTTGCCCGTAATCGCCTTGGAATAAGCGAACTACTTGGCCTTCAATTAAATCTAATGCGGGAATAATCATTTACATTCCTTATAGGGCAACGTTAGCCGTTGCCTAATCCTTATTACAATTCCAAGAAGTTCTGAATCAGCTTAGAGCCAGCTTTTGACGAACGCTCTGGGTGGAACTGAACACCATAATAGTTGCCACTTTGCACTGCAGCTGTGAACGGATTACCGTAATCACATTGTGCGATAGTGTAGTCACCCACTGGCATTGCGAAGCTGTGGACAAAGTAGAAGTACTCGCCCTCTTCAATATCTTTGAATAAAGGGTGGTTAGGTGTCGCGGTAACTGTGTTCCAACCCATGTGTGGTAGCGGTAAATCACCCGTCTCAAGTAAACGAACTTCACCATCACACAAGCCTAAACATTCAACCAACGCGTCAGCCTTTTGGCCCTTCTCTTGAGACAGTTTGCCTAACAGTTGCATACCTAAACAGATACCTAATAGAGGCTTCTCTACTTGCTTCACAAGAGAGACAAGGTCACGCTCTTGCAGGTTATTCATTGCCTCACTTGCTGTACCTACACCGGGTAGGAATAGCTTGTCGGCAGCAAGAACCACTTCTGGCTCTTTTGAAATTTCAACCGCATAGCCCAAACGTTCAATGGCAAATTTCACCGAAGAAACGTTGGCACAACCAGTATCAATAATGACGACTTTTTGATCTTTCATGGTTTTTTCCTTGCTAACGTTAGCCTTACAGGACGCCTTTGCTGCTTGGTAACTCGTTACCTTCAACTTTGATTGCTTGGCGAAGAGTACGACCAAACGCTTTAAACAGGCTCTCAATGATGTGGTGGTCATTATTGCCATTAGAAGAAAGGTGTAGCGTACAAGCCAATGTATCGGTTAGAGAACGGAAGAAGTGAACCACCATCTCTGTTGAAAGATCACCCACTTGCTCACGGCTGAACTTAGCATCGAACTTTAGGTATGGGCGACCAGAAAGGTCTAGCGCACACTGAGCTAAACACTCATCCATTGGTAGGCTGAAACCAAAGCGACCAATACCACGTTTGTCGCCTAGCGCATCTTTCAATGCTTGGCCTAGCGCAAGCGCTGTGTCTTCTACTGTGTGGTGATCATCAATGTGTAGATCGCCCTTCACAGTCAGGTTCATTTGGAAACCGCCGTGTGTCGCGATTTGATCAAGCATGTGATCGAAGAAACCCATGCCAGTGTCGATCTTGTTACCACCGGTTTCGTCAAGGTTTACTGCAACCTTGATATCAGTTTCTTTAGTCGTACGAACCACTTCAGCAACACGTGCATTAACCGTCAGATCTTTAACAATCTGTGGCCAGTTAAGCGTACCTTCCGTTTCCGCATCTGGGCCATATTGAATCCCGCGAATTGCCATGTTCTCAGCAAGTTGAAGATCAGTCATTCGATCGCCAATCACAACAGAATGTTGAAAGTCGACTTTACCGCCCTGTAGATACTCTTTAACCATACCCAACTTAGGCTTGCGGCAAGAGCAGTTGTCTTCGTCAAAGTGAGGACAAATAAGCACGTCGTCAAACTTAACGCCTTGAGACTCGAAAAACTCCATCATCATATTGTGTGGTGCATCGAAATCTTCTTGTGGGTAGCTATCGGTACCTAGACCATCTTGGTTAGTCACCATCACTAAACGGTAGCCCGCATCTTGCAATGCTAACAAGCTAGGAATCACGAGCGGTTCGAATTTTAATTTGTCTAAACGGTCTACTTGAAAATCGACTGGCGGCTCAACAATTAAGGTGCCATCACGGTCTATAAAAAGTATTTTCTGTTGTTTACTCACTTGAACTTCCTTTTAATTTTAAATCTGGTGGCCTAGCTAAAATCAACCGCTAACCCAAATGTCTGATTCATTGGCCAGCTATGTTGATTAAACACAGCTGTCCAATGTGATTACTGGTAAGCCTTCGTTACTGAAAAAAGTTACGAATGAATCCAAGTGTCTTTTCGCACTCTTCTCGATTACCAATACTAATACGAACACAATCTTCAATTGGCGAATTACGCAAGATGATGCCAGTGTCCCATGCCGCTTTGAACAATTCGTCACCGTTAGGGAATTTAACCAATAAATAGTTACCCCAACCATCAAATACCGTTACTTGAGGTATACCAAGTAGGCCAGCTTGTAAATAAGCGCGATTAGCACTTAAATCGAGAACTTGAAACTTAGCTCTTGCTAAACCTTGCTCTGAAAGGGCTTGAACCGCAATGTCAGCAACAGGGATTGGCACTGGGTATGGTGCAATCACTTTCAACAGTACATCGATAAGCTCTTTGTTTGCTAGCGTAAAGCCACAGCGTAGTCCCGCTAATGCGAAAGCTTTGGAAAGAGTACGCAAAATCGCTAAATTCGGATATTGAGCAAGCAAATCGACCGTTGACGCTTCAGGGCAGAAGTCGATATACGCTTCATCCATCACCACAATCGCTTTGTCTTGCGTCATTTCAAGCAATTTAATGATGTCTTTACGATCAACTAAGTTACCCGTTGGGTTGTTTGGGCTACAAACAAATATCACTTTCACGTTGTCTAGTTGAGCTTCAATAGAGGGAAGATCTAATTGCCATTCAGAGGTCAGAGGCACCACTTTACGTTCGACACCAATGGTTTCGGCGCTGATCGCATACATACCGTAAGTGGGTGGACAGTAAAGAATTGCATCTTCGTTTGGCTCACAGAAAGCGCGAATCAGTAACTCAATGCCTTCGTCAGCCCCACGTGTTGTCAATGTTTGCTCTGGTGTTACACCTGCATATTGTGCGTAAGCATCGATTAATTCTTTTGGCTGACATTCACTGTAGCGGTTAAGGCGAGTCAGATTTAAGCTGTACTCGTTATCAAACGGAGATTCATTGGCGTTCAACCATACATCTCCGCTACCGCCAATGCGCCTTGCAGACAAGTAAGGTGTTAGAGCCTGAACTTGTTTTCTTGCTAACTTTTCCATGCTCCGCCCCTACTTCGCTCTATTTAACTTTTCAACTCGGATAGTCACAGCACGCTTGTGAGCATCCAAACCTTCGGCTTCAGCCATCGTCACCACTGTCGGTGCTAGACCTTTCAAGCCATCGGCTGTTAGTTCTTGTACTGTCATACGTTTAGAGAAATCTGCTAAACCTAGGCTCGAATAGGTTTTGGTGTAACCGTAGGTTGGCAATACGTGGTTTGTACCTGATGCATAATCACCTGCAGACTCTGGAGACCAGTCACCCAAGAATATTGAACCTGCATTGTCTAGCAACGGCAACAACTCACGTGGATTCTTGGTTTGAACAATTAAGTGCTCAGGACCGTAGAAGTTCGAAATTGCGATAGCTTGAGTGATTGATTCTGAGATGATAATCAAGCTAGATGCTAATGCTTGCTGAGCGATGTTAGCGCGAGACAACTCTTTCAGTTGTTTCTGCACCGCATCCGTTACTTGATCAGCAATAACCGGAGACGGCGTAACCAAGACAACCTGAGAATCAGGGCCGTGTTCCGCTTGGCTCAATAAATCCGCAGCGATGAAGTCTGCATCTGCAGTTTCATCTGCAATCACCATCACTTCTGATGGACCAGCAGGCATGTCAATTGCAGCACCACGGAAGTCATTGCTGACTTGGCGTTTCGCTTCCGTTACATAGGCATTACCCGGGCCGAAGATCTTATCGACTTTAGCCACACTCTCGGTACCGTAAGCCATTGCCGCAACCGCTTGACCACCACCAACGTTGTAAACCTCGTCGATCTTACAAAGCTTAGCGACATACAAGATTTCATCAGCAATTGGTGGAGGCGAACACAAGACAACTTTACGACAACCCGCAATCTGAGCGGGTACACCTAACATAAGAACCGTTGACGGAAGTGGCGCACTGCCACCAGGAATATAAAGACCAACCGTATTAATCGCGCGCGTTACCTGCTCACACAAAACGCCAGGTTGAGTTTCAACCTTAATTGACTGAGGCTTCTGAGCTTCATGAAACTTGGCAATATTGCTATAAGCTTGCTCTAGCGCTTGCTTCATTTCTGGTGTTAGACGAGCACACGCCTCTTCAATCTCATTCGAAGTAACTCGAATTGATTCAGGAGTCACACGATCGAACTTTTCAGTCAGTTCTTTGAGTGCGGCGTCGCCTTCATTTCGTACTTTTGCAATAACATCAGAAACAGTCGCTGTGATGTTTGCACCTTCAGTAATAGCTGGACGCTCTAATACCGAGTCTTGCTGTGATTCACTTAAAGATTGCCAAACAACGGTTCTCATCGTCACTACCCCATCATTTTTTCGATTGGTAATACTAGAATCGAGCTTGCACCCAACTCTTTCAGCTGTTCCATAGTTTCCCAGAACAAGTTCTCAGTACTTACTAGGTGAACGGCAACTTTGTCTTTATCTGTAGATAGAGGAAGAACAGTAGGATCTTCAGCTCCAGGCAATAGCGCTTTAATTTGCTCTAATTGAGACGTTGGTGCGTGAAGCATGATGTACTTCGACTCTTTCGCTTGCTGAACACCTTGCATACGAGTCAGTAGTTTTTCAATTAATGCTTCTTTGTCTGCATCAAATTCGCCGGTGCGTTGAATTAACGTTGCTTTAGATTGAAAAATAGCTTCTGCTTCTTTTAGGCCATTCGCTTCTAGCGTAGCGCCTGTAGAAACCAAATCTGCGATAGCGTCCGCTAGTCCAGCTCGAGGTGCTACTTCAACTGAGCCTGTTAGCATACAAGTGCTGAATTCAACACCCTGCTCATCCATGTAGGCTTTTAGTAGTTGTGGGTAGGTTGTTGCAATACGTTTACCCGCTAGGTCTTGTGGGCCGTTGTATTCTTCATCTTTGTTGATAGCGATAGAAAGGCGGCAACCACCGAAATCTAAACGACGTAGTGTGCGAAATTGCGATGGCTCTTTTAGAGCAACGCGGTCTAGGCGAACTTCTTCTAGCTCATTTTCACCAATGAAACCTAGGTCAACCACACCGTCCATGATAAGACCTGGGATGTCATCATCACGAACCAGTAACAAGTCGATTGGCATATTAAGTGAATGAACCACTAGGCGCTCACCCATGATGTTAAATTTAACACCACATTTTTTAAGTAAGTCTTGGCACTCTTTACTTAAGCGACCTTTCTTTTGAATTGCGATTCTTAGGCGTTGTGTCTGCATTGCTGTATCCCTGTGCAAATATTTGAATTTATTGATTATTTAAAAGTGCTAAAACTAAAAAACCCTCGGAAGACTTTGTCGTCCCGAGGGTTTAAATCTAAATTCTTTGACTTAACCTCCGGGAGAATTCTTGCTCCCGGGTATACGTAAATCTCCCCGAAAGACTAGATAGGGTGATGATGGTGATGAATGTTCATTACTAATTTACGCATACTTATAAGCTCTTAGGTTGTTTGCTGTCTTGTCTCCACACTAACTAAGCTGACATCCTTTTTCAACCATTTATTCGAACTTTTTTCACTAAAACTCAAATTAATTTAACAGGTACAAAAAAGGGAAGCCGCAGCCTCCCTTTTCATTATTCAATCAGATGATGATTAGCTGTTGCACGTCGCCATTTTGCAGCGAGAGAAATAAGCCAATGCAAAGCATACAGCAACAAACGTTAGAGACGCCGCACCAAATGCGATGCCAGTTGATGATGTCATACCTAAGGTAATGAAACCAACACACGATACGAAGGCCACAGACAGCGCATAAGGAAGCTGAGTCGATACGTGGTCAATGTGGTTACAACGAGCACCGGTAGAAGAGAGAATCGTCGTATCAGAGATTGGAGAACAGTGATCACCAAACACAGAACCCGCAAGAACCGCACTTAACATAGGCAGAATCAGAGCGATGTCAGAGGCTGCAGCCATGTCACCCGCGATAGGAAGCATGATACCAAATGTACCCCATGATGTGCCTGTCGAGAATGCCATCAGGCCAGCAAGAAGGAACAAAATAACAGGTAGCCAGTGGTAATCAATGTTACCTGTTGCTAGAGACGAAAGGTAAGAACCGGTTTTCATGTCACCGATAACAGAACCGATAGTCCATGCAAACACAAGAATCAGGATAGCGCCAAACATAGAGCTAGCACCGATCCACATTGTTCTTGCGATATCAGACATTGGCAGCTTTTGCTTAAACACTGTCGCTAGCGCAACAAGCAGGCCAACAACACCACCGTAAACAAGAGACTTGCCTACATCTGTATTTTCAAACGCACCAAGCAAGTTGAATGCTTGACCGTCAGCGGTAAGCGCTTGACCACCGGTATAAAGCATTGCAGCTACCGTCGCTACGATTAACGATACGATTGGCATAACGAGATCAGAGACAGAGCCGTTTTCACTCTCTTGAATGTCTAGCTCTTCATTTAGGTCGTGAGCTTGCTTTTGATCGTTGTCACCTTCAAAGCCACGGCCTTGAGATGCTTCGATCTCATGTTCACGCATTTTACCAACATCTAGACCGAACCATGCAACGGCAAATACCATTAATAGTGCGAACACAGCGTAGAAATTCATCGGGATAAGACGAACGTAAGCACCCAATGCTGAGTACTCTGTCACACCGTGTGTTACTAAGATGCCACCAATAATAGTAATGATGTAAGCACCCCAGCTAGAAGCCGGCATGATCACACACATTGGAGCAGCAGTAGAATCCAGAATATAAGCAAGCTTAGCGCGAGATACGTAAAAGCGGTCTGTAACAGGACGAGAGATAGCACCTACCGCTAAGCTGTTGAAGTAATCATCAACAAAAATGAACACACCCAAGAAAGCAGCAAGTAGTTTTGAACCACGTTTGCTCTTAACACGAGACTGGGCCCACTCAGCGAATGCTCGCGTACCACCAGATAATGTTAATAAGGCGGTTGTCATTCCAAGAATAATTAGGAATGCGACGATGCTCATGTTCCAGGTATTAATGCCACCATCTTCGATGAAAACACCAGAAGCTTTAGTAAACACGTAGCTAGCTGCGTTACCTACTGAGTAATCAGCAAGTAAAATCGCACCCATAACGATACCGACACCCAAGGAAACCAATACACGGCGGGTAACAATAGCGAGAGTTAAGGCCACAAGGGGAGGAAGCAAAGATAAAGGTGATGTTGCAAAATCTATTAAATTCATGATCTTCAAAAACCAGTTTTTTATTTGGCTAGAGATCTACTGCAGACAAACTTGATACGGCTTATCAAGCTCATGTTGAACTAAGCGAAAGGGAAGTGAACACTTCACCCAACCCTACAGTAGCGCTCCATAGTTTAAAATTAAGACTATGGCAGTGTTGTACCTATTGAGCACAACCCCAGCAAATTGCTTAGATATACAATTTACTTCGGCAATTAGACCTTTCATTCCCGTTCATTGGCATCACCCCAACGAAAACTACTTTTTATAATTGCACCTCTACGTGCGATAACATTATTAACCGTTGAAACCAAAGTTTAACAACAAATCAACCAAAGCATCGCATCAGGTAGCCGCAATTGTACTCATCAAGGGCAGCATTGCAACATATCATTCCGACAAAAATAGTTTTTTGTTAATGAAGTAATCAATAGAAGAATAGTCAACTTAAGGTAATTACTCCACCAGTCACATATCAGTTTTTTAGATATTCTTAATAATTATTATAAATTCACTAGGAGTTCGCCTTTTCATTTTCAACTATTCATCTCAATTCTTTATTTAAATATGTAATAGAAGAAATACTATTTGTTTTATTCCTAGGCTCTGTTTATTATTAGGAGGATTATTTAGTTTACCTTGATGGGAAATATCATGTCTGAATTAACAAAAACTTTATTAAATATCCGCAGCCTTCGTGCATTCTCACGTGAATTAACTCTTGAGCAACTTGAAGAAGCGCTAGACAAGCTGACTATTGTTGTACAAGAGCGTCAAGAGTCTGAAGCTGAAGAACGTGCTGCTAAAGCAGAGCAAGAAGCTAAGCTTTCTGCTATCGCTGAACAAATTGCAAAAGACGGAATTGATGTTGCTGATCTTATCGCTGCACTTTCTGGTGAAGCAAAATCTAAAACGACAAAAGCTAAACGTGCTCCTCGCCCAGCTAAATACAAATATGTAGATGCAAACGGCAACGAGAAAACTTGGACAGGTCAAGGCCGTACGCCTTCAGCTATCCAAGAACAACTAGATGCTGGTAAATCTCTAGAAGAGTTTGCTCTTTAACGCATCGTGTTTGCTAAGTGAATAATCAATAACACACTAAGCAATAGAATTAATATTTAAGTCGACCAAAGTATTATTTACGGCTTGAATATATTCAGAAACAAAAAAGGCTCCTTTCGGAGCCTTTTTTATATTTTGTTATTCGTTACTGGATTTGATAAACACAGTAGCGTACTTAATAAACCGAGAAGTTCATTTGATAAGTACGACACCTTATCTTTCCCAGTAAGCTTCTTCTAAACTGTCTTCTCTTTCAGGAAGACCACGAGATAAACGTGGAGAGTGTTGAACTAACACTTCATAACTTGCTCGGTTTGAATATTTACAAACTTGCGAGAAAGACGAATACGTCAAAAATGAATGTTGGTGCTTACTTGAGTTAGGCACGTTTTCTTTGTGGTATTTATTCGCAGCCATATCATGCAATAAAGCCGATAACGCAGCATCACCTGCACCATTGGTATTCTTGATCTTTTCAGGGCCACCCATATAAGGTGCAATGTGCGAATAGATCTTAGTCGGGTTGTCACATAAGTTTTTATGAGCAGGACGGCTAAACTCGTAACGGTTAAATTCCGCAATAGAACCCGGTAATAGAGGTAAAGACGTTTCACGCTTTGCGGCGTCTTCTGTGTAACCCGCCATAAATAGGCCAACAGGGCCTGCAGTACATAGAACTAAGTCAACCCACTCTAGCGCTTTGTCAGAAGCGGCAAGAGGATCACTTTCACCAGTTAACGCTTCCGCTTCGTCTTCGTTCATTGCAACAACTGTTACATGCTGCTCAAGGAAATCTTTCCAAAACTCTGGATCATCTTGAATAACGAATTTAGTTCCCAACGTTAATACAACGGGTACATCATATTTCTTCGCGTACTCGATCGCTTTCATTGTTGCATCAGGCATTGGGTCGCCAGGTTTACAACGAACTAAATAAGCGGTTAATACCAAAGCAGAAGCACTTTTGAAGATCTTTTCAGGAATACTCTCAGGTTTTAGTTGGTTCATTTGACCTTCGCTAATTGCGAAAGTACGTTCACCATCTTCAGTAATTAATGCAAAGCAGCGACCAATTGCGCCATCTACCCCTTGTAAATGATTCAGATCCATTCTGCTTGATGTATTACATAAATAACGATAACCATAGCTACCAATCTTAATATCTTGGCTCATTACACCTAGCAGCGTTGAACGGTCATCTGCCAGCACTGAATAGTTGTGTAATGTATTGCCGATCGTACCACCAGCATATTCATTGGTAATCAAGCACTGCTCTTTTAATTCTTGATATAAAGACTCTGCAGCTTCGTCACCGATGACTAGCGAATGTCCCTTACTTAAGCCATATTTTTCGATTAGCTCAGAACTCACTTTCGCTTCGATATCCACCAATGTTTGGTCAATGCCGATAATATGAGTACGTGACATTCTTTTACTAGTTTGAGCTTGGCTAACTAAAGGGTCACGAGCGTGAACCGGAAAATAGTGCTTTGATTTACGTTGTCCAGGGAATTTCATAGGGCTAGTCTAAGTCAAGGGGAAATAGGTGGCGGATTCTACCGCGCAATATTTAACGCGGCAATCTTTCAAACTATAGCAAACGTTTGCTGTACTATTTTTTTATTCGCCTTCCATAAAGCTTAAATCAGGCAGCATACCCAAATGCTCTGCATAACGTTTTTGATTGAACTCTGCACCATTTTTCATTACGTCAAATACTTCAATAGCCAGTGCACATGCCATAGCCGCAATTGCTTCTTCACGCGGTGTACCAGTCATCATTAAACGCATCAACGTCTCTTTCACTTTCACTGGTTCACCATCCTCAAGCTGGTTCTCGATGATCTCAATCAGCTCTTCTTCTTGCATAAATTCATTTTGTTCAGACATTTTTTTATCTCAGGTCTTGGATTTCGAGCGACTATGCCACATATACTTCTGACATCCTAGCGACTCACCTCGCTCTCATGCGATTCTCTAACAAAGTCAGCGCACTATTTGTGCAAATGAAACTGTGATTCCGGTCTCGGATCTGTCACGGCGTTTCTCTTTCTGTTAGAATCTGCGACCAAGTAATAGTAACGGTGTTTAGACATGTCAGATATCAGCTCTGGAAACAGCGAAAAGAAAGTAATTGTCGGTATGTCCGGCGGTGTAGATTCGTCAGTATCGGCGTATCTTCTTCAGCAACAAGGCTATCAGGTAGAAGGCCTTTTCATGAAAAACTGGGAAGAAGACGATAACGAAGAATACTGCACGGCAGCTGAAGATCTTGCTGATGCTCAAGCGGTATGTGACAAATTAGGTATCCACCTTCACACTATCAACTTTGCCGCAGAGTACTGGGACAATGTATTCGAATACTTCCTTGCTGAGTACAAAGCAGGTCGTACGCCAAACCCAGACATTCTTTGTAATAAAGAAATCAAATTCAAAGCATTCTTAGAGTTTGCAGATGAAGTATTAGACGCAGACTACATTGCGATGGGTCACTACGTTCGTCGTACTTTTCCTACTCAAGAAGAGCTAGACGCTGGTGTGAAACCAGAAATGCTACGTGGCCTAGACAGCAACAAAGATCAAAGCTATTTCTTATACACATTAAGCTCAGACCAAGTGGCACGCAGCCTATTCCCAGTTGGTGAATTAGAGAAACCTGAAGTGCGACGTATTGCTGAAGAACAAGATTTGATTACAGCAAAGAAAAAAGACTCAACGGGCATCTGCTTTATTGGTGAACGTAAGTTCACTGAATTCTTAGGCAAGTACCTACCAGCACAGCCGGGTAACATCGAGACACCTGAAGGCCAAGTAATTGGTCAACACCAAGGTTTGATGTACCACACATTAGGTCAACGTAAAGGCCTGCATATTGGTGGCACCAAAGGTGGTGGTGGTAATGAAGAACCATGGTTTGTTGGTGAAAAAGATCTGAAGCGTAATGTGCTGATCGCAGTACAAGGTAAAGACCACCCTCTTTTGAAATCAGAGGGTTTGATTGCTTCTCAGCTTCACTGGGTAAATCGCACACCAATTACTGAAGTTATGACATGCACGGTAAAAACTCGTTACCGTCAAACCGATATTCCTTGTACAATCATCCCAATTGATGACGAGAACATTAAGGTTATTTTTGATGAACCACAGATTGCTGTGACCCCTGGTCAATCGGCAGTATTCTATCTAGACGACGTTTGTCTTGGTGGTGGTATCATCGAAAAGCGCATCTAACTATTATCAAACGAACGATAGAAGACAACTAGGAGTTACTACGTGGCTAATACACTTTATGACCGTACTATTGCTTTCGCCGGAATTTGCCAAGCTGTGGCTTTGGTTCAACAAGTAGCGAAAGACGGCCATTGTGATAAAGATGCCTTCGAAGCTTCACTCAGTGCTATTTTGAATACCAATCCGGTGAATACTGTGGGCGTATTTGGACGTGAAGCGAACCTAAAGCTTGGCCTTGAGTGCTTAGTAAAAGGTATCGATAGTACTCCAGCTGGTAGCGATATCACGCGCTACATCATCAGCTTGATGGCGCTTGAGCGTAAACTATCTTCTCGTAACGATTCGATGTCTCAACTTGGCGACCGTATACAAACGGCAGAACGCCAAACTGAACACTTTGATCTGTTTGACGAGCAAATGATCAGTAACTTAGCGAGCATCTACCTAGATGTTGTGAGTCCTATCGGCCCTCGCATTCAGGTATCTGGGACACCATCAGTACTTCAACAGACGTCGAGCCAACATAAGGTTCGTGCGCTTCTTCTATCAGGGATTCGAAGCGCTGTGCTTTGGCGCCAGGTTGGCGGTAAACGTCGCCACCTAATCTTCGGTCGTAAGAAGATGATCGAGCAAGCTCAAATCTTATTAGCTCGAATGTGATTTATTAGCTCGCGCCTCGTCGCGAGCTTGTTTTTTGTATCAACACAACTCTCACGCAAACGTTTGCGCAATGTGCGTGACAATTGAGATTGTTACTGGTATAAACCTCTCAAAATTTAGAAAACTCAATTCAGGAGAACACCATGGAACTGTCAGCATTGACTGCTGTTTCACCAGTAGACGGCCGTTACGGAAGTAAGACTATTGCACTACGCAGCATCTTTAGTGAATTTGGCCTACTAAAATACCGCTCTATCGTTGAAATTCGTTGGTTACAAAAGCTTGCACAAACTGATGCAATCGCAGAAGTACCAGCGTTCAGTGCAGAAGCTAACCAGTTTCTTGATGAACTAGCAGCTAACTTCAGTGAAGAAGACGCTCTGCGTATCAAAGAGATCGAACGCACGACAAACCACGACGTTAAAGCGGTTGAATACTTCTTGAAAGAGAAAGTAGCTGGCGTTCCTGAACTTCACGCAGTAAATGAATTCATTCACTTTGCATGTACTTCTGAAGACATCAATAACACATCTCACGCACTTATGCTTAAAGAAGCTCGTGACACTGTGATTCTTCCAGAAATCCGTAACGTAATTGATGCTATCAAAGCACTTGCGAACGAGTACCGTGATATTCCTCTATTGTCTCGTACACATGGTCAGCCAGCTTCTCCTTCTACTATGGGTAAAGAGATGGCTAACGTTGCGTACCGTATGGAACGTCAATTCAAGCAAATCGAAAACGTTGAGATCCTAGCGAAAATCAACGGCGCTGTAGGTAACTACAACGCACACCTTTCTGCATACCCAGAAGTTGAATGGCACAAGTTCAGCGAAGAGTTCATCACTGAATCTCTTGGCGTAACTTGGAACCCGTACACAACTCAAATCGAACCTCACGATTACATCGCTGAGCTATTCGATGCAATTGCTCGTTTCAACACGATCCTTCTTGACTTCGACCGTGACGTTTGGGGCTACATCGCTCTTGGTCACTTCAAGCAGAAGACTATTGCTGGCGAAATCGGCTCTTCTACTATGCCGCATAAAGTTAACCCAATTGACTTCGAAAACTCTGAAGGCAACCTTGGTCTAGCTAACGCAGTATTCAGCCACCTTGCACAAAAACTTCCAGTTTCTCGCTGGCAGCGTGACCTTACTGACTCTACGGTTCTTCGTAACCTAGGTGTGGGTGTTGGCTACGCAATCATTGCATACACTTCGACTCTGAAAGGTATTAGCAAGCTTGAAGTTAACCGTGCTGCGCTACTTGCTGAACTAGACAAGAACTGGGAAGTATTGGCTGAACCAGTACAAACAGTAATGCGTCGTTATGGCATCGAGAAGCCATACGAGAAGCTAAAAGAGCTAACTCGTGGTAAACGTGTAGATGGCGAAGGCATGCGTGCATTCATCGATGGTCTAGAGATCCCTGAAGACGAGAAAGTTCGCCTAAAAGAGATGACTCCAGCGAACTACATCGGTCAAGCAATCGAGCTAACTGACAAGCTGTAAGGTTCGAATTTCGAATCACAGAATAGACTAAGGCTTCCCATGTGGAAGCCTTTTTGTTGAGCGGAACAAAATGTATTGAGCACAAGAACCGCCAGCAAAATAATACAAAGCAAACCAGTATCATTGACCTACTCATCTTAATCCGTTCGATATAATCCATTCCATATCGTAACGCTTTATCACCAGACACATAACTCCCGGAGACTTACTCTCTTGAATGACAAGATCAAAAAAGGCCTCCCGAAGGAAGCCTTTCAAATGTATCTTGTCGATTAGTGACAAAAGAATACGTAGCGATTACATGTTACGTAGAGACGCAATACGCTTATCTAACGGTGGATGGCTCATTAGTAGCTCAGTAAGAGACTTCTTACCGTTGATACCAAACGCCATCATAGAACCTTCTAGTTGTGGTTCGTGGCTCACCTTTAGACGCTCCAGAGCGGCAATCATCTTCTCTTTACCCACTAGGTTCGCTGCACCTGCATCGGCATGGAATTCACGATGACGGCTGTACCACATCGTAATGAAGCTTGCTAAGAAACCAAATACCAATTCCAACACCATAGACACACCGAAGTACACCATCATGTTGCTGCCGCCCTCTTCTTCGTTGTCATTCGACGCAACAATGTTAGCGATGAAACGAGATAAGAAGATAACGAACGTGTTCACAACACCCTGCATTAACGTCATGGTCACCATGTCTCCGTTCGCAATGTGGCTAACTTCATGTGCTAATACTGCTTCAGCTTCATCACGCGTCATGTTGTGTAGAAGACCTGTTGATACTGCGACCAATGAATCATCACGCTTAGCACCCGTCGCGAATGCATTGATGTCTGGCGAGTCGTAGATCGCCACTGTTGGCATACCAATACCAACTTGTTGAGATTGACGGCTTACCGTCTCCATCAACCAATGTTCTGTTTCGTTACGTGGGCTTTCAATGACCATGCCGCCTACTGAGCGTAGTGCCATTTTCTTTGACATCATTAATGAAATGAATGAACCGCCAAAACCAAATACTGCAGCCATTAACAACAAGCCTGAAAGGCTTCCTGGTTGCATACCTGTAACTGCATATACAATATTAAGAACAACACTTAGTACCAATACAACCGCAAGGTTGGTTGCAAGGAACAACATTACTCGCTTCATTACTTATCTCCGCATGAAAGCTATTTTTATAAAACTTATTGTTATAGGCAAGGCAGACAGCAATTGATTCCAGCCTTGAAGACTTATACTTACTTATACATATAGTCTTAGATTAAGAAAACAAGGTTAAGCATTAAATTGCAACATTTGATTACGAGATTGTAGCCGCGTTAATTATGGTCTATTAGACCTAAGTCGTATGGTGTCGATATAACAATCCGTTTACAGTGACTTCAGATGATTTATTGGCTAGTCCATGTACAAAAAGGGAACGATCATGGTTGAAGGTACTAACACTCAAATGGCTATCGATTTACTGTGCTGTCACCTAGGGATTACTGAAGAAGAAGCGAAAAAGCAGATTGGAATTCTAACACCGCAAACGGCTCAGGCAGAAATCACAGAAACACAGCAAGCGCTAATGGGACTAACAAAAGAACATTGATCCTAAGCTTGCTTATGTAACAGACCAATTGTTTATAAACCAATGGTCAAAGGCTTAACAGAGAAAAAGGGCTGCAATCGCAGCCCTTTTCTTGTTTGACGTATAACTTGAGATTTAAAGATCAAGTAGTGGTTGAACATTAATGTACTTACCAATGTTCTTTGACTTCGCTTTTGGTACGTAAGGAATTTCACCTAACTTCGGTGCACCTAGCTTATCCTCAAGCATCGCAATAATATCAGCATAATGTTCAGTGCCTGGATTAATACGGTTCGCTACCCAACCTACTAGATTTAGGCCGTCAGCACGAATCGCTTCTGCCGTTAATAGAGCATGGCTCAAACAACCCAGTTTAATACCTACAGTCAAAACCACTGGAAGCTGTTCTTTTTTAACCCAGCTAGACAGATATTCGTCGTCTGAAACCGGAACACGCCAACCACCAGCACCTTCAACTAGAACGATATCAGAATTTTGCTTATGCGCTTCAAGCTTCGCTGATAATATCGCTGTATCAATCACTACGCCGTCATGCTTTGCCGCGATGTGAGGCGATGACGGTAGCAATAACGCATATGGATTCACGTCTTCGTAAGCAATATCTTGCGTTGCCGCTTCTTGAAGGTGCAATGCATCACTATTACGCAACCCTTCTGGGTATTGCTCGCTTCCGGCAGCAACTGGCTTATAGCCAATTGTTGATAAATCTTGCGCGGCTAAAGCTTGAAGAATCGCTTTTGAAACCACAGTCTTTCCAACTTCGGTATCCGTACCTGCAATGAATAATGCATCAATCATAATTGAATAACCCCTAAACAAACTTGATATGTTGCTGGCAAGAAACCTTGATGGTTTTTAAACTCTCGATATTCCCGTTCAACGAGCTGCAACATGCGGCGACTTGTTAAACCTTGTGAGCGACCACTTACGTGATTAGCGCCGATACCTTTAAGGTCGCGCATCAGTTCAAACGCAGTGTCGTACCAAACGGTGATGGTGGGCAAGTCTAGTTGATGAGCCGTACAGCTAGATTGCGCTAACGCAATTTTTACCTGATTGATTGTAATAAAATGGTTAACGTGTTGATGTGTGTCAATTTTAGACCATGATTTTTCTAACTCAAACAGTGACCCATAAAGCAAAGTTGAGAAAATCACAGACCCACCAGCCGCAGTGACACGCTTCATCTCTTTCAAAGGCGACGACAAGTCGTCACACCATTGCAACGCAAGGCTAGAGAAAACGATGTCAAAACACCCATCTTCAAACGGTAATTGTTCGGCATCGGCTTGTTGGTATAAAGAGACAGATGCGCCACAACGTTTTTCTGCTGTTTCCAACATTCCAACAGAAAGATCAGCGCATACTACTTCGGCCCCTCGTTTTACAAGTTGCTCTGAGAAATAACCAGTCCCACAACCTAAATCGAGCACCTTTAACCCTGATAGATCACTCGGTAACTTATCCAGTAGTCGGTGGCCGACATCTCGCTGAAACTCAGCGTGTTTGTCATAGGTTGTTGCTGCGTTTCCGAAGGCTTTGGCAATCGCACTTTTGTCTTGGCCTACGTAATTATTCACTACTGCTTCTTGTGACATTTACTGAGCCTCTTTATTTGATTCTAAGCTTGGATCGATGCCCGATTCACTGCTTCGGTCAATTGCCTGATGCAACGACCTGGTTAACTGATGAATCTGATCCTCACTGTGATTCGCCGTTAAGGTAATACGCAAACGAGCTGTCCCTTTCGGAACGGTTGGCGGCCTTATCGCCGTTACCCAAACTTGTTTACGCTTTAATTCTTCAGCAACAGACAGTGCCGCCTGTGCTTCACCGATTACAAACGGCTTAATCGGAGTCTGAGTATCTATAAAACCTTTCACGCCACTCATCTCCTCCGCATAGATCGCACCTAGCTTCATGAGCTTCTCTCGACGCCACTCTTGCGTCTGAATCATCTGACACGCATGAGACAAAGCCACTGCTTGTGAAGGTGGCATCGCCGTCGAGTACACATGATGACGAGCAAACTGAGTTAAGTAATCACCCACTTCTAACGAACAAAGAATCGCAGCACCAGAAAGGCCAAATGCTTTGCCAAAGGTCACCACCAAAATATCCGGTGAGATTTGTGCTGCACTGCAACTCCCAGCCCCTTTATCACCTAATACGCCGATACCGTGGGCATCATCAACCACCAACCAACTGTCGTATTGATGAGTCAGGTTAAAGATCTGGCTGAGAGGCGCTTGATCGCCATCCATGCTGAAAACGCCCTCAGTCACGACCAAGGATTGTGGAGATTGGCTTAGTAGAGACTCTAGATGCTGCGTGTCGTTGTGCTTAAAGCGTTTCATGGTTGCAGGTGAAAGCATCCCCGCTTCCATTAAAGAGGCGTGGTTAAGTTTGTCTTGCAACAGAGAGTCGTCTTTTTCGAGCAGAGAAAACAACAAAGCTTGATTAGCGCTGAAACCAGAACTAAAGAGTATGGCTCGTTCAAATCCAAGCCATTCACACAGCTGAGCCTCTAAATTTAGATGAGCAGGACTAAAACCTGTGACCAATGGCGATGCCGCACTGCCGGCACCATATTGGGAAAGTCCGGTTTGCCATGCATCGACCAGTTCAGGATCGTTTGCCAAGCCTAAATAGTCATTACTCGAAAAATTAATGAAGTTAGAACCTTCACTATTAAGCAAAGGGCTATTGCTGTTTTCGAGTACCTTAAGTTGACGAGTTAGCCCTTGCTCGCGACGATGAACAAGGGCACTTTTGATGCGAGATTTAAACAGTGGCATCGTAGAACATGTCATCTTTCGTTGGACGAGCAGCAACGCGCTCCACCACTTGATCTAACAGTTCATTTTCTTGAATTTCGTCAGGCTTTTGAGCCACCTGTTGGCTATTGATACCCAACTTCTTAAACAACTGCATATCCGTGTCTTCGTCTGGGTTTGGCGTAGTAAGTAACTTACAGCCGTAGAAGATAGAATTTGCACCCGCCATGAAACACATCGCTTGCATCTGTTCATTCATGTTCTCACGACCTGCAGATAGACGAACCGCAGACATTGGCATCATGATGCGAGCAATCGCAATAAGCTTAATGAAGTCAAAAGACTCAACATCATCAACGTTTTCCATCGGTGTGCCTTTCACTTTTACGAGCATGTTGATTGGCACACTCTCAGGGTGTACTGGAAGGTTAGCCAGTTCTACAAGTAGACCCGCACGATCATTGGTGCTTTCACCCATACCAATAATACCACCAGAACAGATCTTCATACCGGCATCACGCACGTGAGATAATGTATCTAAACGATCTTGGTAAGTACGAGTAGTAATGATGCTGCCGTAGAACTCCGGAGAAGTATCAAGGTTGTGGTTGTAGTAATCCAGACCTGCATCCGCTAACTCGCCAGCTTGATCGGGCGTTAGCATACCTAGCGTCATACAGGTTTCTAGGCCCATGCCTTTCACACCTTTGATCATGTCAGTTAGGTGAGGCATATCGCGTTCTTTCGGATTTTTCCATGCCGCGCCCATACAGAAACGAGTCGAACCCGCGTTTTTGGCTTTTTGCGCCGCATCCAAAACACGCTCGACTTCCATTAAGCGTTCTTTGTCGACATCCGTTCGGTAGTGAGCACTTTGAGGGCAGTATTTACAGTCTTCAGGACAAGCACCGGTTTTAATCGATAGAAGCGTACTCACCTGCACGTGGTTGTGCTCTTGGTACTGTCTATGAACCACTTGAGCTTCAAACATTAAATCCATAAACGGTTTTTCAAGCAGTGCTCTTACTTCAGCAACTGTCCAGTCATGACGAACTTCCACGTGTCGATCCTTTTTATTATTTGATATTACATCTCTATCAATAGAGATTGTATTTATGCTTGGATAGTCTACCGACAAGCTTTAGACTGTCAACACATTGATAATATAAAAAGTTTACATATGGTTACTTTTTAACCAAAAAGAATGGGAGTTACTATGGATCTCGCCTTTGATCGCCAGCATATCTGGCATCCCTACACATCAACGTTAACACCTCTGACCTGCTATCCAGTCACCAATGCAGACGGTGTTTACCTAGAATTAGAAGGTGGAAAACGCATTATTGATGGCATGTCATCTTGGTGGTCAACCATCCATGGCTATAACCACCCAGCATTAAATGCGGCCGCTCACAGCCAAATCGATAAAGTTTCACACGTTATGTTCGGTGGTATCACCCACCAACCCGCTATCGATCTATGTAAAAAGCTTTTGAATCTCGCGCCAAATAATCTTGAACATGTATTTTTGGCCGACTCTGGCTCGGTAGCCGTGGAAGTTAGCCTAAAAATGGCACTGCAGTATTGGCACGCTAAAGGGCAACCTCGTTCAAAGTTTCTCACGCTAAGAGATGGCTACCATGGCGATACCTTTGCAGCGATGTCAGTCACTGACCCAGATAACTCAATGCATAGCCTTTACAAAGGTTTTTTGCCTGAACACATTTTTGCAGACTCTCCGAAAACAGGTTTTTGGGATCAATGGAATGCGAGCGACATAAACAGCTTTCGAGAAAAGCTAGCCGCACACCACCAAGAAGTTGCTGCCGTGATCTTAGAGCCAATCGTCCAAGGTGCTGGCGGTATGCGTATCTACCATCCTGAATTTCTGAGACAGGTTCGCTTGCTGTGTGATGAATTCAACGTCTTGCTGATCTTGGATGAGATTGCGACCGGGTTTGGCCGTACAGGGAAACTTTTTGCTTGCGAACATGCCGATATTCAACCGGATATCTTATGTGTAGGTAAGGCGCTAACTGGTGGCTACATGACCCTTTCAGCAACGCTTGCGAGTAAAGAAGTTGCTGACACAGTATGTGGCGGTGAAGCGGGTTGTTTTATGCACGGTCCAACATTTATGGGTAACCCATTAGCTTGCGCGGTAGGTGCGGCAAGCTTGTCCATCATAGAGCAAGGCGATTGGCAAAATCAGACTCAACAAATTGAGCAACTTTTCTCTGAGTTGCTACCGCCTTTGCGAGAGCATAATCTTGTCAAAGATGTTCGTTGGTTGGGCGCTATTGGCGTCGTTGAAACCCATACACCTGTCGATATGGAAACCATCCAAGCTCACTTTGTTGAACAAGGGGTTTGGATTCGTCCATTTGGTAAGTTGATTTATATGATGCCTCCCTTCATTAGCAAACCGGAACATATTCAACAACTTGTGAAATCAATCGATTCAGCAATCAAGGATCCAGCTTGCTTTAAATAAACCAGTAACAACAGATAGAAGCGCCTTAATTGGATGTTTCTATCTGTTATTTTTGAAAGTATAAAATCGACAAATAAGATTAATCTTAACCATAGAAATAAATAGAAAAAGAGTATTACCTATTGGATAAATGCTCATCATAAAATGCCGAGACTTTATATTGTCTCGAATATTATGAAAAACTTTTTAATCTGCTTTTTTTCTCTACTGCCTTTTTCTTTTCAAAGCCTTGCCTCTGAAATAAACCTCAGTGATGAACAACTCAATTATCTACGTTCAAAGAAAACGATTGTTATTGCCAAACCTACCTACGTCTATAAACGAATGTGGGAAGATCTCATTGTAAATAAGAATCACAGATCCGAATCCGAAATTGTTGAATTATTAGAACAAAAACTGGGTATCGACATAGTTGTTAAAGATTACTTATCTTCTCGAACTCTACATAAGGCCATTAAGAACGGAGAGGCCGATCTAACCTTTGGTTATGCTCAAACAAAAGAGCGTGATGAGCATTTCGCTTTTTCTAGCAGCCTGTACGAAATACCCAATGTGTATTGGTACCGAGACGAAAACACGCAAAATAATTCGAAGAAAGATCTAACGTGGGCTTGTATTCGCAATTCAATGTTTTGTCAGGTCATCAAAGACCAAGGTAACTCTAAAATCATATTTGTAAACAATACCCCCGAGTTAATTACTGCTCTTTCGGTAGGTAATGCGGACGCTACCGTTCTCGATTTGACATCCATACAAAGCTATTACTCTGTTGTGACCCCTGGAGAATGGCAAGGTAATTTGGAATACTCGAGAGAGATACCTTCTTTTAGTATTCAAATAATGATGAGAAAAGAAGATAAGCAACTGAAATCAATCGTCGATCGCTTACTCATTAGTAACGCCAAAGATATTGCCCTACGTTACTCAGATTATTTCTTCCATTTTTATGATGATTTGATTAATCAAGTACTAGAAGGTGAATATGATCGTCACACTATTCGATACACCGTAAGTGAAAACACATACCCATATTCTTATTTGGATCCTGCAAGTAAAAAAACGGTTGGATTTATTCATGACGCAGTAGCATTAATCTCAAGAAAGCTTGGTGTTTCTTTTGAATACATCCCACCAGACGGCAAAGACATTGTCGATATGTTGAGAAACAGAGAGGTCGAATTCCTACCGGGGTTCGATGTCGAGCAACCCAACAATCAAGAGTTCCAATTCAGCCAACCTTTTATGACGCTTGATTGGGCTTACACAGAAGCCAATAAACCGTGGGATGTTAAACGCACTGCGATACTCGATAGAACCGGTTATTTTATTCAAAAAGACTCTCTCAATGCTGACTTGGCAGACGCAGTCCTATATCAAGATATTGACTCTCTAATCAATGATATGAGCAATGGAAAGATCACTCACGCGTACATTCCTCAAAGCATCGCGAATCTTTATGTCTATAACGGGTATGGCAATATCTTTCATATTATCGCGAGTGACGAAAGCGCACCACTTTCTCGAAAAATGGGCGTCATTCTTCGTAAAGACTCTACATTCTTACAGAATGTGATTAATTCAGCGGTGTCATTGACCACACAAAATGAAATCGACTTATTGACCCTGAAGCATCACAACATCACTGCACAATATGGCTACAGTAAAGAGCGTATTATCGCTTATACCCTAATGATCTCATGCATAGTGTTCGCGTTGATCATTTTTGGTTTGGTAAGAACACGTAGACTGTCTTTATCACTAACGCGTGCTCAGTTATCAGAGCAACGTAGCTACGATCAGATCCAGTGGTTAACTGATCTACTAGACAACCTACCTAGCCTCATTGCTATTCATGACCAAAATGGTCAATTGATTCTAGCGAACAGCGCTTTCGATAAGCAGATGTCTGCATGCCGTTCTCTGGCTCATGGAGAAAGACCAAGTTTTTGCTGGCTCAATGATCAGGATGAACAATTGAGTGACAAACTTGGTATCTGGAGCACCATAAAATGTAATTGCAGTAGCGGCGAGCAACACTTTAGGGTGATTCGCCAATACCTCGAAAACGCACCGAAAGATGATTCTTACATAGTGACCGTGCTCGATGACCTGACAAAGTGGGAGAAACAGCAGCGTGAGCTCGAAGTTTCAAATAAAAAAGCTCAAGAGGCGATCAAAGCTCGAGATCTATTCTTAGCGATCGTTAGCCATGAACTGCGTACACCGATTGCAGCCATGATTGGCCTTATGGAACTGCTGAGTACCAAAATAGAAAATAAAGATGACGTGGAGCTTCTTAGCAATGCTCAGTTATCTGCGGAGCGCTTAAAGCTGCTTGTCAGCGATATTCTCGACATCTCAAAAATGGAGGCTAATCAGCTTCATTTAGAGTCTAAGGTGAGCAACATCTATGAAGAACTGTGTCCTATTTTTAGAACCTTTGAGACAAATGCGCGATTAAACAATCTTCAATTCAAACTTGATTGGAAAATGAACGCAATCGCGAGCGCAAGTTTAGACTGGTTAAGAGTGACACAAATACTCAATAACCTTCTAAATAATGCCATTAAATTCACTGAAGATGGCTTCATTTTAGTTTCCGTTAAAGCATCTGCCACGCAACTGCAATTAACGATTACAGATACAGGTTGCGGAATGTCAGATCAGCAGATCACTCGAGCTTTTCAACCTTTCGCACAGGGTGACCACAGTATCAGCCGACGTTACGGCGGTACAGGCCTTGGCATAACAGTGGTTCAACGCCTTGTGAACATGATGAACGGCAAGTTGAACATCGAAAGTAAACTAGGCTTGGGGACAAAAGTCACTATTACGCTGCCAATCAAAGGCGGCACAGTTCCTATCATCGTCAACACTCCAATCTCTTGCGAAGACAGAGAAGTATTGTCGTGGCTTAAAGCTTGGAAAATCGATAGTCAAATGAATGATTATGGTCCGGTGATTGAGCGCTCCACACAGTGGCAGAACTTGTATCCAGATTTACTGCTCAGCGATATCACTTCGCAAGGTAAAAGTGTGGCTCACACGCCGGCTATCGAATACCACTTTGCTGGTACCGTGCTGATCGCCGATGACGATCCCATTAACCGCTTGCTATTTGCCAAACAGCTCAAGCGCTTTGGCTTAACAACGATCATTGTAAAAGATGGGCAAGAAGCGATGGAAGAACTAGAGAGCAACGAAAGACTCGTGGACATCATCATCACGGATTGTCATATGCCGAACATAGATGGTTATCAACTGACTGAAAAGATTCGCTCGATCGATAAGTTTAAGCACCTACCCATTATTGGTTGTACCGCCGAAGACTCAAAGTTAGTGATAGAGAAAGCTGAACACGTGGGAATGGATCAAGTGATTTATAAGCCCTACTCGTTTGAAGAGCTCGCATACGCACTCGAAACGTTACTGCCTCAGCAAGAAAAAGCAGCAGATCAATCCTGGGCGAAAAACTACAGCCCGGAAGAACAACTTCAGATGGCGACCGTCATCTTGGACTCGTTCAGCTTAGACAAAGCGATGCTGTTAGAGGCAAACCCAAACATCAAAGCAATAGCGCATAGGATAAAGGGATCAGCGAGTTTACTAGGATTAGACTCTCTAAATTATGCTGCAAAGGATTGTGAACAAAATACGGAAAACCCTATGTATTGTCACAAGCTAATTGAAGAGTTGGATTTGGCTATTGCCTCAGCTCATGCAGTTATAAACAGGTTAAATTCACTATGAAAATTCTCATCGTTGAGGATTCACTCTTACAAGCGACGCAAATTCAGATCCTACTCAAACGCTATAGCGTTGACGAAGTCTACACCGCATACAATGGTGAAGATGCGATAGAGCTATGTAAACAACATCGTTTTGATATTGCATTCTGTGATCTTCAGCTACCACAAATAGATGGCGTAACACTGTTGGCTTCCCCAGAGGCACAGGCATCCATACAAACGGTCGTCATTTTGAGCGCTATGGCTGATGCTGCACTGGATTCGACAAAAAGCATGTGCAATCTCATTGGTTACAACGAAGTGGAAGCAATACCGAAGCCGGTAGATGAAACACATATACAACGCTTACTGTCGACATACAAACGCACTCAAACCGCTAAATCTATCTTGCCAACCGCAGTAACGTTGAGTGAGCAGCAAACGATTGAAGCCTTTGAAAAGGAGTGGTTTACCAACGCTTATCAGACGCAACACTCCGTAGAACAATCGACACTGATTGGGGTTGAGGTACTTGCACGTATTATGCACCCTGAATTGGGATTGCTAACCCCTTTCCATTTTATGGATGCTTTGCGCCAACTTAGCTTAATGGATCGACTTTTCTTTACTGTGCTTGAACTGGCTCTCAAAGACATTTCATCAATGCGTAAGCCGATTCACTTCGCGATCAACATTGAGCAATCGACGTTAAAACTCGAAATTGCGGATCAAGTTGCAAGCTTATGTAACAAGTACAAAATCGAGCCATCACTGCTGACTCTAGAGATCACAGAGCATGAAACGATCTTGCTTGACGCGCACTGTTATAAAAATATCGCGAAACTGAGCATGTTAGGTGTTGGGCTATCGGTTGACGACTTCGGCACCGGCTACGCCTCTCTGTCACAACTATCAAGCCTGCCATTTACTGAATTAAAAGTAGATCGCAGTTTTGTAAACAATATTAGCGAAAACAAAAAGAATCAGATTCTAACAAAAGCTTGCATCAACTTAGCAGAAAACCTAGGGCTTTCTTGTATCGTCGAAGGTGTTGAACAACAACAAGACCTTGAATACTTAAAAACAATTGGCATGACCAAATACCAAGGTTTTATTACGTCCAAGCCAGCAAGCTTTTCGGAATTCACGTCAGCAAACAACTTAAAATAAACATGAAATTAACTCATTTAAATGCACTCATCGTTGACGACTCTGCGATAGTGCTATCGACCATCCGTAACATGTTAGTCCACATCGGATTTTCAGAGCGACTGATTTCAATCGCCAAGTCACCACGCATCGCTATGGCTTTCACAAGCGATACAACGTTTGATGTGATTATTTGTGACTACAACTTTGGTAACACCATCAACGGCAAACAGCTCTTTGAAGAGTTGAAACAGTCTAAAAGATTAAAAGATGACGGGATATTTATCCTAGTAACGGGCGAGAACTCAGCACTGACCATACGCCCAATACTCGAGCTCAGACCTGACAACTATCTATTAAAACCATTTAACCGTGAAACGTTGAAACAACGCATCACAAGCTCACTCACCAAAAAGTCAGTGTTGCAAAACATCTATAAAGCCGAACGCGACAACAACTACGAACAGGGGCTTGAATACTGTGAAGAACTTATCGCGTTTCACCCAGAGTACTTTGCCACCATTCAACAATTTAAAGGCTGTTTCCTCTCTAAACTCAAGCTCTATGAACAAGCCAAACGTGTCTATGAGAATGCACTTGATGAAGGTAGTTTTGATTGGGCACAGGCAGGATTAGCAAACAGCCTTGCGAATTTAGGTCGACTCGATGAAGCGCAATGTATGATCGAGAGTTTAATCGACTCTGCGCCCTCTAGCACTTTGTACCAAGACCAAGCGGCTCAAGTGAATCTGATCAGCAACAAGGTGCCAGACGCCATTGTTCATTTTAAGTTAGCCAGTGAGCTCACACCCGGTAACTCTGAGAGAGAGTTAGCCATCGCCAATTTATGCTTATCAGTCAACGATTCAAAGTCAGCACTGGCTCACTATCAAAACTATATACAAATCAATAGAGGTACCTTTCGCGATAATCTCTACATGAAACTCAATCATATTCGCTTTTTACTCTATTGCGCGTCTGATGAAGTAAACAACCAAGCAACGTTGGATCAGGTTAACTACCTAATATCAAAGATACCAACGGAGGAAAGAACCGAGTTACAAGTGGACTTAGCGCTTATAGCTGCGCACATTGCAATGGAATCAAAACAGTACCAAAAAGCTGTCACCATTTTGAACACGCTGCACGACAAGAATGACTTCAATGCTTTTCCTGTCATTTATCATCACACATGGCTACTCGACAAGATGAGCTGTGAGAATGAATTCAAAGTCGCAGACAACCGTTGTGGCATGTTGATCATCAAAACGGCCAATGAGACGGTGATATCGAGTCAGATGACCATGTGCGCTGAAATGAAGCGCCGAAACACAGAAAAGATGGAATGGCTAAAGCAAAAAAACATCACGATCAAACAAGCGTCTTCGGATTACAAGCAGGTACTAGGGGCTTACTTAGATATTCATAAGCGCTGTCCGATGATCAAGAACGTGTGCATGAACATCGTAAAGCTACTCTCTGTTATCTGGCCTGATTCGATGGGAGCTAAACAGGTTCTGAGTATTATTCAGCAATGTGATGAGGTCATTACACAGCTGTATACCCTAGATGAGCTGACTAAAAACAATTACCAAAATTACTATCGCAAAGCCTTGCTGGCCTGCAAACAAGCAGATAATGAAGCCAAAGCGAACTTCTCTTACATGTAGCTTCTGTTGATGTAATATCAGCTTTGGTAACCTCCAGAAATGAAAAAGGCTTTGCCATAACAGCAAAGCCTTTTGAGTCATCTATTTTTAGGGCAATGCCTAAAACATTAGATTAACCGATGTGCGTTACGCCGCCCATGTATGGCTGAAGTACTGCTGGGATAGCAATACGGCCATCTGCTTCTTGGTTGTTCTCAAGAATAGCAACCATAGTACGACCAACAGCAAGACCAGAACCGTTAAGTGTGTGTACAAGTTCAGGTTTCTTCTCGCCTTTACGACGGAAACGAGCTTGCATACGACGTGCTTGGAAATCCCACATGTTTGAACAAGAAGAAATTTCGCGGTAAGTCTCTTGCGCTGGAACCCAGACTTCTAAGTCGTAAGTTTTCGCAGAACCGAAGCCCATGTCACCAGTACATAGAATCACTTTACGGTAAGGAAGCTCTAGAAGTTGAAGTACTTTCTCAGCGTGACCTGTTAGCTCTTCAAGCGCTGCCATTGAGTCTTCTGGCTTAGTGATTTGTACTAATTCAACTTTGTCGAATTGGTGCATACGGATAAGACCACGAGTGTCACGACCGTAAGAACCCGCCTCAGAACGGAAACATGGTGTGTGAGCTGTCATCTTAAGTGGCAGTTCGGCTTCATCAGTAATCGTGTCACGAACCATGTTCGTTACCGGAACTTCCGCAGTTGGGATAAGCGATAGAGTCTTAAGAGGCACGTCACTTACTTGCTCAGTTAGCGGGCTTGTGTGGAACAAGTCTTCGCCGAACTTAGGAAGCTGACCAGTACCGTAAAGGCTATCGTGGTTCACTAGGTACGGTACGTACATTTCTGTGTAGCCGTGCTCATCAGTGTGAAGATCAAGCATGAACTGAGCAATAGCACGGTGTAGGCGTGCGAATTTTCCTTTCATCACGATGAAACGAGAACCCGAGATTTTTACTGCGCTAGCAAAATCAAGACCGCCAGACATTTCGCCAAGATCTACATGATCTTTCACTTCGAAGTCGTAAGTCTTAGGTTGACCCCAACGAGAAACTTCTACGTTGTCATCTTCATCTTTACCATCTGGCACTTCTGCATCAGGTAGGTTAGGAATAGACATTGTGATCGTTTCTAGCTCAGATTGAAGATCAGCCAATGCTACTTTAGCTTGGTCTAGTTCTGCGCCTAAGTTGCCTACTTCTGCAAGGATACGCTCAGCTTCTTCATGGTCGCCTTTTGCTTTCGCTTGACCAATGGACTTCGATCGAGAGTTACGTAACGCTTGTAGCTCTTCAGTTTTCATCTGAAGGGACTTACGTTTTTCTTCAAGTTCACGAATTGTCTCTACATCAAGGGTGAAGCCTCGACGTGCTAATTTTGCCGCTGTTTCATCCAGCTCAGCTCGAAGTAATTTAGAATCCAGCATTGCTAATCCTATGCTTTAGTTATTTGAATATTCAGTAGATTGCTACTGAATCACTGCTAAACCCCTAAAACTGGTGCTATTTCAACCAATTTATAACGATTTAATTGAATTTTTATGACTAGGTAACGATATCCAAAAAAGACTACTTTTCATAGCGTTTTTGTGGGCTTTTTGCGTCCAAATCCGCCAGATAATCTAGCTTCTCGCCAATTTTTGTCTCTAAGCCTCGTTTTGTTGGGAAATAGTATTGCTTCTCTCCCATTTCAGGAGGCAGATACTTTTCACCAGCCGCGTAGGCTCCTGGTTCGTCATGAGCATAACGGTATTCTTGCCCATAGCCCATGTCCTTCATCAAAGTTGTAGGTGCATTTCGCAAATGATGAGGGACTTCATATTCAGGAAGGTTGTGAGCATCTGCTAGAGCTTGCTTCCAAGCAGTGTAAACAGCATTACTCTTTGGTGCACACGCAAGATAAACTACCGCCTGCGCAATAGCACGTTCCCCTTCTGCTGGGCCAATGCGAGTGAAACAATCCCAAGCCGACATTGCGACCTGCATTGCTCTTGGATCAGCATTGCCAATATCTTCAGAAGCAATCGCCAGCAAACGCCTTACGATATACAAAGGGTCACAACCCGCTGCAATCATTCTTGCTGACCAATACAAAGCCGCGTCAGGGTTTGAACCACGAATCGATTTATGAACAGCGGAGATCAAGTCGTACCAAATATCACCCTTGTTATCGAAACGAGCAACCTTCTCGCCAGCCACTTCAGCTAACAACTGCAACGTTATCGCTTTCTCGCCTTTATCGTTGTCTTCTGCCATGTCATATAAAAGCTCAAGATAGTTGAGCGACATGCGTGCATCACCGTTGACCAGTTCAGCAAGGCGATCTAATACATTATCAGCAAAATTGGCCGACATATCACCTAACCCACGCTGTTTATCTTCGATAGCTTGGCGAATGACAAGGGAGATATCATCTGTATTCAGCGAAGTCAGTTTGTAAACACGCGCACGCGACAACAAAGCGTTGTTCAATTCAAAAGATGGGTTTTCAGTCGTCGCGCCAATAAAGGTTACAGTGCCATCTTCAATATGCGGCAGAAAGGCATCTTGCTGGCTTTTATTAAAGCGATGGACTTCGTCCACGAACAGGATAGTTCTGCGTCCTGCTTGCTTGTTCTCACGCGCTTTTTCAATGGCGATACGAATGTCTTTTACACCCGAGGTTACTGCCGATACGCGTTCAACCTCTGCGTTAGCATAGTTTGCTGCTACTTCCGCTAACGTGGTTTTACCGGTGCCAGGAGGCCCCCACAAAACCATCGAGTGGATATGGCCCGCTTCCAATGCCCTGCGAAGTGGTTTACCTGGACCTAATATATGCTGCTGACCTATGTACTGTTCGACAGTTTCAGGCCTCATACGAGCAGCAAGGGGACGAAAATCTTCGTCCCCTGCAAAATCTAAGCTGTAATTACTCAATTGCAATCTCTTGATTCATTGATGGCACCAATGCCTATCGACGCGCTACCAAACGATCTGCTGTCTAGATCAGTTTCTTTGGTCGTCGACCTCGACACCTTCCGGCGCCACAAAAGTAAAGCGGTCTGCTGCAGGTTTACCTAAGTCGACGTTGCTAAAGGTAAACTCACCTTTCTGACCATCTTGTTCAATCACATTAAAGCCCTGAACAATGCCTTTTTCGTTGATATTAATCTGGAAGTCACCCTGATTCGAGTCGACTGCCGTTGGTGTTAGTGTAAATTGATTACCCGACTGCGCTACGTTGTAGTTATCCCAATCGTTTTCTTGGTTACGTGTCAGCAGCACAAAAGGTGTTTGCGATGTTGCTTGTTCTTGCCAGTAAATACTCACTTGCTCAATGAATGGGCTGTAATACCACAAGCTTTGACCGTCAGATACCAGTAGGTTTTCATCAGGGAAAGTGGTTTCCCAACGGAATAAGCTTGGGCGTGCAATCTCTACCGTGCCCTCACCTTCCATAACGACATCACCATCAGGGCTCGTCACGACTTGTTTAAAGTCAGCGCTAAAACCTGCGTTCAATGCTAAGCGACTACTCAGCTCTTCTTTCGGAGAAGCCAACACTGAGAAACTCATAAATAGAAGTGCGAATACTTTTTTCATCAATAATCCTGTTAGAACATACGTCGGTCATATTTTCGATTTGACCGACTTAATGGGTATAAGTTCATAGGGCGTGTTGACCTTTCGTGGTTGAACTTTGTTCGAATGGGGACGCCTAGTCAAAAGCGTTTTAATCGCGGCGAGGGGGAAGTAGCCTAGTCATTCTAAGCAAATCTCCCTCAACAAAGAGTAAAACGCTTTTTGCGGGGGCGCCCAGCTCGAACCCTTCGGGCAGCGTTTGCTGGTCATTTCTACTACGTTATCGCCTTCTCATGTAGGCTAGCTACACATCAAAGCCTCTGCCTTGTATAAATACCCAGCAACTCGCTGCAAAAAACAGCTCGAAAGATCTACACGCCCTAGTAGAACTAATCTTTTGGTGGAGCTGGTGCCAAGACTTCTCTGTTACCGTTATGTCCAGGAGCACTGACGATACCTTGAGCTTCAAGTTGCTCGACAATTCTTGCTGCACGGTTGTAGCCAATCTTAAATCGACGTTGGACACCAGAAACTGAACCACGACGCGAATGGACCACATGTTCAACAACTTGGTCAAACAAAGGGTCGACTTCTTCATCGCCTTCCATTTTCTCACCTGGCAGCAAAGTTTCAGGCGTCTGTTCACCGTTAGTGATCTCATCAATATAGTTTGGCTTACCGCGTGCTTTCCAGTTATTCACGACTGCATGTACATCATCATCAGATGCAAAGGCACCGTGTACACGAGTTGTATGACTAGAACCCGGAGGCAAGTACAGCATATCACCCATACCCAATAGTGACTCGGCACCACCTTGATCAAGGATAGTTCTTGAATCCGTTTTGGTTGATACCGTAAAGGCCACACGCGTTGGGATGTTAGCTTTGATAAGACCGGTAATAACATCCACTGATGGACGTTGAGTCGCTAAGATCAAGTGGACGCCAGCCGCACGTGCCTTCTGCGCCAAACGAGCAATAAGTTCTTCAACTTTCTTACCAACGACCATAATTAGGTCGGCAAATTCATCGACGATAACCACAATGTAAGGCAACTTCTCTAGCAATGGCGCTTCAGGATCCATGCTGTCACCCGGTTTCCACAGTGGGTCATGGATTGGATGACCCGCTTCCGCGGCCATCTTCAATTTGTCGTTGTAGCCTTTAATGTTACGAACACCAAGTGCTGACATCAGTTTATAACGACGTTCCATTTCGCCTACACACCAACGAAGGGCATTAGACGCATCTTTCATGTCGGTTACCACTTCAGACAACAGATGAGGGATACCTTCGTAAACCGATAGTTCAAGCATTTTCGGGTCAATCATAATGAAACGAACATCTTCAGGTGATGCTTTGTATAGCATACTCAAGATCATCACGTTCACACCTACCGATTTACCAGAGCCGGTTGTACCTGCAACCAGAACATGTGGCATCTTAGACAGATCAGCAATAACCGCTTCACCTGCGATGTCTTGTCCTAGAACGACTGTCGTTGGTGATTTTGCTTCTTGGAACTGAGGGCTCGCAACCACATCAGAGAAGAATACCGTTTGACGACTCATGTTTGGCAGTTCTAAGCCAACATAAGGTTTACCCGGGATTACCTCTACGACACGCACTGCCAAAGCAGACAATGAACGCGCTAAGTCCATAGATAGGCCAGAGATACGGCTCACTTTTACACCAGGGGCAAGGTCGAGCTCAAATCGGGTGATCACTGGGCCAGGGAAAATATCAACGACTTCGGCTTTAATCTTGTAATCGGCAAGTTTAGACTCAACAAGACGAGCAATGGCTTCTAGCGCATCACGATCAATAAAGGTTTCACGCTTTTCAGGGTGGAACAGTAATTCAAGCGTCGGCAATGGCTCTGCAGGTTTCGGCAAGTTAACATCTTGTTGAACTAAAAACGGGTTTTGTGTCGCCGCGATATTCGCTTGGGCTTCAGAAACAAGGTTTTGGAATGCCGCGACATCTTGGTCTTGATGTACAGGTTCTTCTTCTGTTACCTCTTCCCAAGGAAGATCAACAACTGGTGCTTGGTTCTGCTCAGTCGTTTGCGTCAGCTCTTGTTCATAAGATGACGGAGCAAGTGGCCCTTCATCATTATCAATAGGTTCAGCGTCTAGCTCTGAATTAGGTTCAAAGCTTTGCTCTTCCGTTGTCTCGAAAGGCGCTGAGAATTCTTGTGGTGTTTCTTCTATTTCACCCATTGGCGAAGCGTATAGAGATTCTGGTTGAACATCTTCCGCATCGAACTCGTTATTTACTTCTGGTGAGCTATCCATTACTGGTTCTACACTGTCAACAACCGTTTCAGTAGGATGAACTGCTGGTTGCTCTTCCTGCATGTATTGCTGATACGCGATCTGAGATTCATGCGCGTCAACCTGATCCTGTTCTGCGAGGTCATCTTCATACATAGCCGCATTTTCTAGCTGCTCTATCGTTGCATTCAACTGCTTAGAACGCTCAACACCTTCTTCTAAAGTCTCCTCTGGCGCTTGGTAAACAGGAGCTACAGAGATCGGTTGTGCTGTAGCACTTTCGTTTTGAATGGATGCTTGCTCATGGGTAGAATCGTCTTGCTTCTTCACTGCCTCTAAAGGCATGTGAATATTGTACTGGCGCTTCTGTGGCACAGCATTATCAATGGTATTGCTCGCCGCTCCTGAAGATTCAGCCGTTGCAGAGAAGCTCATGGTTGGATCAAGGGAGTCTTGTTCTGCTTCTTTACTCTGTTCTTCAGCATTGTCTTCTATAGCGGGTAAATCTCGATAATTTGGCTGCTTATGACGATCTTCCAATCGTTCTCGGTCGGCAGATTCTTTCAGTTCAGGTTCGAGCAACTCTTGATCTTGTCCACGAACTTTGTTTACAGCAGACGTAAAGAATTTAATTGCACCTTCACCCAACCATTCAACAATGCTTAACCAAGAAATCCCCGTTAGCAGAGTAAAGCCAGCTCCCCATAAGAAAAGCAGAACCAATGTACTGCCAAGAACGTTTAACGTTGGAAGCGCAAGACTCGACAATACGTCACCCACTACGCCACCTGACGAAAAGTACCAAATATCGTCAAAGTTGATATCCGCTAGGCCACAACTCGTAAGAATAAGAACCGTAAGACCAAGTAAGCGAGTACCCCACAGCATAAAATCAATCTGTTCGTCTTCATTGCGCTTACGGAACAGTACCCACGCAGTCACCGTCACCAATATAGGTAATGGGTAAGCCAGAGAACCAAACACAAAGAAAAGTGTATCAGCCAACCATGCACCTACATAGCCACCGGCATTTTGAATGTCACCACCCCATGCAGTTTGCGACCATGATGGGTCAGCTGGGCTGAAAGTTAATAACGCAACGGCAAGTAGAATAGAGAAGAGAACGCCCAGAATCAGGCTGCACTCTCTAAGACGTTGAGAACCATTTAAACGAGGAGACTGAGGCTCTTCACTCGTTTTAATGATTGTTTCTACTTTATTACTGCTCTGCTTGAACATAAACCAACTTAATAATTGAACGAGATGAAAATGTCGCGAGCAGCTCGAGCCACTCGTTCCAATGAAACTACTGTTGATTTAACCATATCAAACAGAAAAACCCAATTCCAGAAAGCAAGAAAGCGGAACAAATGTCCGCTTTCTTTCATTTCACCAATTGTGATTAACGAGTTTTAATCACAAGTTGATTAGTTTGTTTCACTTCTTCCATTACAACGTAAGTTCGAGTGTCGTTTACGCCTGGTAGACGCAGTAACGTATCACCGAGCAACTTACGGTAAGCACCCATATCCGATACACGTGTTTTTAGAAGATAGTCAAAATCACCCGACACTAAATGACACTCTTGGATGTCATCTAGTTTCTGAACAGCGGTGTTGAATTGTTCGAACACATCTGGAGCACCACGGTTCAACGTAATTTCAACAAACACTAAAAGTGAAGCATCAAGGTACTGTGGGTTCAGCAACGCTGTATACCCAGTAATGTAACCTTGACGTTCTAAACGACGAACACGTTCAAGACATGGAGTTGGAGAAAGTCCTACTCGTTTTGAGAGTTCAACGTTTGAGATACGACCGTCTTTTTGCAACTCATTAAGAATGTTGCGGTCAATACGATCTAGTTCCTTGGACGGCTTCTTATAATTGTCTGCCATTTTTTATTCCACCTTATTACTTCCTTGCAAAAAAATATACTACAACTTTTTAATATTCAGTATCAAATTTTATTTAAACATATCTATACTAGATATTAATTCGACAGAATTACCCTACGCATAGATAAAACAACCAAATTATATTGAGGAGTCAGGATGATCATTGGCGTACCGAAGGAAATCAAGAACCACGAATACCGCGTTGGTATGACCCCAGCTAGCGTGAGAGAGCTAATCTCACACAGCCACCAAGTTTTTGTAGAAACCAATGCCGGTAATGGTATCGGTTTTTCAGACGATGATTACATCGCTGTAGGCGCATCCATTCTTCCTACTGCTGCTGACGTTTTCGCGAAAGCAGAGATGATTGTAAAGGTTAAAGAACCCCAAGCTGTCGAGCGAGCTATGCTTCGCGAAGGGCAAATATTATTTACTTATTTACACCTTGCACCAGATTTTCCACAAACTGAAGAGCTTATCAAGAGCAAAGCTGTCTGTGTAGCCTACGAGACTGTAACAGATAATATGGGTCGCTTGCCACTATTAGCACCAATGTCTGAAGTCGCTGGTCGCATGTCTATTCAAGCTGGTGCACAAACGTTAGAGAAGTCTAACGGTGGTTGTGGTCTTCTTCTTGGCGGCGTTCCTGGTGTAGAACCAGCAAAAGTTGTTGTTGTTGGCGGTGGTGTTGTAGGTGCTAACGCTGCACGTATGGCTGTTGGCCTTCGCGCTGATGTAACCATTCTTGACCGCAACGTGGATACGCTTCGTCGCCTAGATGAAGAATTCCAAGGTCGTGCAAAAGTGGTTTATTCTACAGAAGACGCTATTGAGAAGCATGTTCTAGCAGCAGACCTAGTGATTGGTGCAGTACTAATTCCTGGTGCAGCAGCACCTAAATTGGTAACTAAAGACCACATCGCAAAAATGAAACCTGGCTCTGCAGTTGTTGACGTTGCGATCGACCAAGGCGGTTGTTTCGAAACTTCACACGCGACGACTCACGCTGACCCGACTTACATTGTTGATGACGTAGTTCACTACTGTGTTGCTAACATGCCAGGTGCAGTTGCTCGTACTTCTACTTACGCGCTAAACAATGCAACACTTCCTTACATTGTTAAGTTAGCGAACAAAGGCTACCGCGAAGCACTTCTATCTGATGAAGGCTTCCTAGAAGGTCTAAACGTAATCCACGGTAAAGTAACTTGTAAAGAAGTTGCAGAAAGCTTTGACCTAGAGTACGTAGACCCAGCTGAAGCAATCGCAATGTTTAACTAATGATGTAATGGCTAACTGAACGCAATAATCTTCTCGTTGAAGCGTTCAGTTAACTCATACACATTAAACAAAAAGCCAGTACGACATGATGTCGCACTGGCTTTTTTATTTATGATTTTATTTGCATTAATGAATTACAATCGTAAAAAAACGTAACAGTACCGCATACAGTTAGCGATCGAGCTTAACTCCATGAATCAATAGGTTTCTTGGTGTAATACTGCGTTCACAAAACTCTTCAATCGAAGCTTCATAGCCTTGTTCTTGTAGATAGATGGCTCGATCTAAGGCCAACCATATCTCTAATGGTCGTCTGAAAACTTGTTGAACTAAACTCAGCTTTTCCATTTCCCAAAAAAGCGCTTCACCTTGCTCTAAATATAAACCAAAGTTGATACCTGCACCGAGTGACATGCCTTTCACTTCAGACGCCCAACCACAAAATGACTCAAAGCCTTCAGATAACTCTGATTTTTTGATACTTGGTATGGGGATGTATTCGTCGATACCGAGTTCAGCTTTAAGCAATTGGCAAAAACCTAGTCGATAGCTCATCTCCAGCTGACGATGCCTCTTTACTCTCTCACCACCCGTCACCGTTTCTTGAAGTGGGATTCTTAAATCGCTCTTGCTTAAGGTCAAAGCAGAGCTTCTCGCAACACAAGACATCGCTTGATAAACATCTTCTCTAATCAGATGGTAACAGCAAGGTGAAATAGTCACGGCTGGCAATCCATGAAAAACAGATTTCTTGACTAACTCAACGTGGAGATCACCACACGCGTGAAGTGCAACAGCATGTTGGTCTATATTAAACACTTCTTCTGCGTCTTCTGTAAATGCATCCCCCTGAACAAAGGTCATATCTAGTTGCTGAGCGTCAGCAATAGCTTGCCCGCTCTCACACAAAGATTGTTGCCATTCAAAACTGGTGACTTTTTGTTTCGATTGTTGAGACAAGATTCGCCCAAGAAAACCTTTACCAGAACACCATTCCAACCACTCTTTCCCATAATGGTTCTCAAGCACAGCTTCTCCCATCGAAACAATTTGTTGCAACTTTCTTCCAGGAATACCATCTCCAGTACCGCGAGCAAGCTTTAACCCGGCAAGTGTCGCTCTATCAAACTGGATATTTTGGTTAACGGAATATAATTGAGGGAGGAAAAGAGTCAATTCATCGGCCACTAGCTGAGGTTGCTCTTTCAACGTTTGAATGCGCTGAATACTCAAGCCTTCTAACCAATCAACAAGAGGACGATTCACATTGCGCCATGGTGTTTGCTGAGTTCGACATAGATGGAAGGGATCTGAACGCCAATAAATTTGGTGCTCTAACAAAAATGAGTCGAGTATTTTAAATCGTGAATGCATGCTTCCCCCTATGATGGGTGGATTGTAGGGGGTAGAGGCCGAAATAGAAAGGCACTATATGAGATGCGGCGCAAAGAGAGGCAGTGTAAAGAAAAGTTATCGAGATGCGAACGTTTGGGGATGACACATAATTAAAACAAAAATCGGCCTGATAACAGACCGATTTAAAATTTAGAAATGCTTCCGAGCTTCTAGTCTTGTAATGTTCTAATAACTATCTCACCGGCAGATCGATATCCTTAAACATCTCTTCGATCTCATCATTCGATTTTAAAGAGATAGCTTGTTCAACAACAGGTCGAGTTAAATGCGGGGCGAAACGCTCCATGAAATCAAACATGTACGAACGCAGAAAAGTGCCTTTTCTAAAGCCAATGCTTGTGGTGCTTGCACCAAACAAATGACTAGCATCAATAGCGACCAGGTCAGTATCTTGTTCTTGGTCGATGGCCATACTTGCAATGACACCGACACCGATCCCCATACGTACATAAGTTTTAATAACGTCGGCATCAGTTGCTGTAAACACAACGCGAGGTGTTAAACCGACTTTATTGAAAGCGGTATCTAACTCAGAACGCCCCGTAAAACCAAATACGTAAGTCACTAGAGAGTAGGCCGCAAGATCTTCTATCGTAATATTTCGCTTTTGTGCCAGAGGATGGTCTTTAGTCACGACGATTGAACGATTCCAGTGATAACAAGGCAGCATAATCGCATCTTGATAGAGGTGAAGGGCCTCCGTTGCGATAGCAAAATTCGCCGTCCCCTTAGCGACAGCTTCTGACATTTGGCTAGGCGTGCCTTGGTGCATGTGAAGTGACACTTTTGGATAGCGCGCGGTAAAGCCCTTGATCACATCAGGGAGTGCATAGCGAGCTTGAGTATGCGTAGTCGAAATGTTCAATGTGCCCATCTCAGGATGAGTATGCTCACCCGCTACTGCTTTAATACTCTCAACACGAGCCAAGATCTCTTGTGAGATGCGAATGATATCTTCGCCAGCTTGAGTTACCTGCGTTAAATGCTTACCGCTACGCTCAAAAATCTGAATACCTAGTTCATCTTCTAGCAATCGAACTTGCTTACTGATACCAGGTTGAGATGTGTATAAACTCTCTGCCGTTGCAGAAACATTTAGGTTATGGTTAACAACCTCAACAATGTACTTCAGTTGCTGTAACTTCATATCTAACCTCGTAATCCTTTACTCATTTCTGTGCTAACTTATTTGCAAAGAGAGCGTTATAGTCTTGTGTAATATAATTAATAGTTATAACGCTTCAAGCACAAAAATGACAGAAAAATTGAGCTTTTAGACACTAACAAACATAAATATCACTAACGCTTTGCAACCCACTCCTCATTCTCATACATTAGTAGGTAAGTTTTGATTGCCGATTTCGCTCAACAAGAGATAATCAGAAATTGCAATTTACGAGTGCCGATACACAATGGAATCGTGTATCCTCTCCAGTTAGCTATAGAAAATAACAAGCAGACACAAATATATGAATATTGGTTTAATAATCACCTTAGTAGCCGTTCTTTTGGTGTTGGTTTTAGGCTACAACATCATGCTTCAATACAAAGTTAAGGTAGAGACAGCGAAGAAACAGGAAGCTTCTCGTTATCTAACCATTATTGATGGAACAGAAGAATTGATTGGCAACGCTCATCACATGCCTTTTAGCCAAGATCTTCTTGTATGCTTAAACAATCGAATTCTTGATGCATTAGAAAACATGTATCAACTCGACCCTAAAAATAAGCAACTTGCTCAACGAATCGAAAGCGTAAAACAACAAATCACTCAGCTTAAGGAAAACTACCAAGGTGGCGAAAGCACAGCTTTCCGAGTACCAAGTAGTGATAAGCAAGCGATAATGATGCTGAAGCTTGTTAAACGCCTACGTGATACAGTGCGCAACGAACACAATAAAGGCCGTTTTGAAACGCAAGCTTATGTCGTAGAAAACGCTCGCTTAGAAACCATTCAGATCCGCATCAATATCGAGAACGTTATCAAGCGTGCAAATGACTCAATATCTCGCGGACAGCCGGGTACGGCCATTCAGTTACTGCGAAAAGGCATTGATGCACTAGCAACGAAAAACGATTCATACTCGAATCAAGCAAAAGAAAAGCTTCAACAGATGCTTAACGATCTTGACCAGAAACGCCAAGACAAAAACGCACAAGATTTACAACAAATGGAATCTAAAGAGCGTGACGACGATATGGATGCTCTATTTGGTCAGAAGAAGAAATGGTAATCGTCTAACCCAAACAAGAAAAGGCCGCCATATTTACTTAAATAGGCGGTCTTTTTTGTACCAAATGAATTTCCTTTCTCTGTATAGGGAGTTCTAGTGAGCTGTGATAAAATCTCGCATTATCAACAAACTTGCCCCTACCATGTATCAAGAACTATTAGCTCCAATTAACTCCTTTCTTAAAGCTGAAACGCCAGATTCATGGATCGATGAAGCCAAAAAGCCAGAAAATCTGCACATCATTCTACGCGATCACATGCTTTGTGAGCTTAAAGCGGCTCAAAGCGCTCTGTTCCTTATCCGCAAGTACGCGGTTGATAAAGAGAGTGCCAAGCAACTGAATGAATGGATCTTGCCATACGAGCAGTTTGCTTACCGCCGTATTGGAGACCTAGAGTCACTTCGTGGTAAGAGCAACGTATCCAAACAAATCACAGCGAAAGAAGGGTGTAACTACGGTGCTGACCTGATCGACAAAATGGTGCTGTTGATTAAAGAAGAACTGCATCACTTCTATCAAGTGATGGAATTGATGGAAAAGAAAGGCGTTACTTATCAACCGATTGAAGCAGGTCGTTATGCGAAAGGTTTGATCAAGCAAGTTAAAACTTACGAGCCAGATGCTCTGGTTGATAAGCTGATCATCGGTGCGTTTATTGAGGCTCGTTCATGTGAACGCTTCGCTAAGTTAGCTCCTTTCTTAGAAGAAGACATGGAAAAATTTTATGTGTCTCTACTTCGTTCAGAAGCTCGCCACTACCAAGACTACCTTGAGCTAGCAGAACAGATCGCAGGGAAAGATATTTCAGAGCGTATTGCCCACTTCGCTCAAGTGGAAGCTGACCTTATTACTTCAGAAGACAGTGATTTCAAATTCCATAGTGGCGCTCCGGTTTAAAAGTAAGCCAATCTAGCCCAAACAAATTCTGTTTCTCAAAAACAAACAAGAAGGCCAGCAATTTGCTGGCCTTCTTTATTCGTATCGCTAACTATAAGAGAAACTTAAGCTAGAGTACCGTTAATCTCAGCAAGAACCGCTGCAGGGTCTGGAGCTTGAGTAATTGGACGACCGATAACAAGATAGTCAGACCCTGAATCAATCGCTTTAGAAGGCGTCATAATACGCTTCTGGTCGCCAACATCAGCGCCTACAGGACGAATACCTGGAGTCACTAACTTGAACTCCTGACCAAGAGTGCCTTTCAACAAAGAAGCCTCTTGTGCAGAACATACAACACCGTCTAAACCTGAGTTTTTCGTCAGAGAAGCCAAACGCATAACTTGTTGTTGTGGTTCAAGATCCAAACCAATACCCGCCAAATCAGATTGCTCCATGCTGGTTAGTACCGTCACCCCGATTAGCAATGGACGTTCTTTACCATATGGTTCTAAGATCTCACGCGAAGCGGTCATCATACGTTCGCCGCCACTGGCGTGTACATTAACCATCCATACGCCTAATTCAGCGGCGGCACGAACGGCTTTTGAGCATGTGTTCGGGATATCGTGGAACTTTAGGTCTAAGAAGACTGAAAAACCACGTTTATGCAATTCACGAACAAATTCAGGGCCAAACAAGGTAAACATCTCTTTGCCGACTTTTAAGCGGCAAGATGCTGGGTCAATACGATCAACAAAGGCTAACGCATCCGCTTGGTTGTCATAATCCAAGGCTACAATGATTTTTTGGTCGTTCATTTCATCTCCTAACGCAGTTAACTTTCTACAAAATATTTACTCACCTACACATAGCGGGTGATAAATAACAGTCATAAAAATGCAGCCCGAAAGCTGCAATTAAAAATTTGGTCTTAAAATGACCACAAATCTATTCACCATCAAGCCCACGAATAGGCTTGATCGTCCCCCACCCTTTACATGAAGGACAGTGCCAATACATTGAGTGTGTTGAGAAACCACATTGGCGGCAACGGTAATGAGGCTTAACTTTAAGCTGCTCACCAACCATTGATTGAAGCGTGGTTAAGCTATCTTTCGCTCGACCTTCTTCTGCTTCTGCTAGGTGATAATCAATTAATCGATAGAAGCCTTTCATGGTTGGGTTTTTAACAAGCTGCTTGGTGAGTAGCTCTTGAGCAGAGCCAACATCTTCATGGTGAGCAACTAATTGAGCAAGCATCAATTCCGCAGATACGCCGGCTTTCTTTTGGATACACGCTTTAAGGAATTCGACCAGTTGAGCTTCTTGTCCAAGCTTGTGGTAACACTCAGCAAGGGTTGGCAACACCTCACTAATGAAATCGATATCTTGCTCGAGTACCGATTCCAGACAGTCTATTGTCTTTTGGTAGTCTTCGTTCGCTAAATGGAATTTGCCTAAAGCAATACTAGCACGGACACATTTGGGGTCTTCGGAAAGCGCCTTTTTAAAATGCTGAAGCGCTTTAGAGCGATTGCCATCAGCTTGTTCTTGCATCGCAAGTTCACACCAGAAGTGCGCAACAGTCGCACGCATCTTCATCTTTTTCTTACCGAGCTTAACTAGAATATTTCCATAATGGATAGCCTTGTTCCACTCACGAGTTTGTTGGTAGATAGCAACCAATTGCTGTAAAGCACCCTCTTTATGATCGGGTTCTTCTACAAGTTGTTCAAAGATTTTTTCGGCGCGATCAAGAAAGCCAGAGACCATATAGTCTTTAGCTAACTGTTGTAAGGCGAGGTTTTTCTGATCGAGAGTAAGCCCCGAACGTGAGATAAGATTTTGGTGGATACGAATAGCGCGGTCAACTTCACCTCTTGAACGGAACAGATTACCCAAGGCCAAATGAGTATCAATGGTCTCATTATCTACCTGAAGTAGTTCAATAAAGTGGTCAACGGCTTTATCAGATTGATCCGACAGTAATAGGTTCAAACCCGTCACATATTGACGGGAGATCTGGTGTGATTGTTTCTGTTTTTCTTGCTGAGCATTACGATTACCCATATACCAACCGTAAGCGGCAGCAATAGGTAAAAGTAAGAACAGTAACTCTAACATCAAATAAGACCTTTAAGCTTTGGTATCAGCAGCTACCTGCTTTGATTGCTTATTGAGTTGTTTCTTCAAACGATGAATTTTCAGTTGAGATCGCATATGCATATTGCCGAAGACTAACCAAGCAAGACCAAAACCTGAAACGAAGACCACACCTAGTAAGCTTGATAGGTGGAAGTCACCTTGCGCTAGCAGATAGTTAAAGTTCACCGTCGTTTGGTTTTGAGAGCCTAAAGCCAGTGCAATTAGGAAAAGTGCGATAACGGCGACTATTTTTATAATTTTCATAGTTCATCACTCATTGGTTAGTTAGCTGTACGATTATGCAGGAAAATTACTAATCAGACCACCATATTATGGTCATAAAAAAGCGGCATACATTATAGTATGCCGCTTTTCTTAATTCCGATAAGTAGGCTACAGTCCTGAGTTTACTCGCTCACGTAGCTCTTTACCTGGTTTAAAGTGAGGAACGTATTTACCTTCCAACTCAACCTTGTCACCAGTTTTAGGATTACGTCCAACACGAGGTTCACGGTAATGCAGAGAAAAACTGCCAAAGCCGCGAATTTCGATTCGATCACCACTTTCTAGTGTTGAAGCCATGTGCTCTAAAATGTCTTTTACAGCGTCTTCAATTTCTTTTGCAGAAAGATGCGTTTGCTCAGCGCATAGTCTTTCAATCAATTCAGACTTAGTCATAGTTACCCTCGTTGGTTTTCTTTTTAGAAATTATAGACCTATCGGAAAAATAAGCAAAAAAAAAGGAGCCTTACGGCTCCTTTCTTGGCTAGATAGCTATAATTCTCTTAATGAGAAGCTATTATTCGCCTTTAGCAGCTTTGAATGCGTCTGCCATTGCGTTACCGAACGCGCCTTCTTCAGACTTGTTCAGTGAAGCCATTGCTTCTTGCTCATCAGCTTCATCTTTAGCTTTGATAGATAGGTTGATTACGCGGTTCTTACGGTCTACACCAGTGAACTTCGCTTCAACGCTGTCGCCAACGCTTAGGATTAGAGATGCATCTTCGATACGGTCGCGAGAAACTTCAGAAGCGCGGATGTAACCTTCAACGCCTTCGATTAGCTCGATAGTAGCGCCTTTCGCGTCAACTGCAGTAACAGTACCGTTTACAAGAACACCTTTCTTGTTGTCAGCAACGTATGCGTTGAACGGGTCGTTTTCCATTTGCTTAACGCCAAGAGAAATACGCTCACGCTCTGCATCTACTGCTAGAACAACAGCAGAGATTTCGTCGCCTTTCTTGTATTCACGTACAGCTTCTTCGCCTGCAGCGTTCCAAGAAATGTCAGATAGGTGTACTAGACCGTCGATACCGCCTTCTAGACCGATGAAGATACCAAAGTCAGTGATAGACTTGATCTTACCAGTAACTTTGTCGCCCTTAGCTTGCATTTCTGCAAATGACTGCCATGGGTTAGCTTTACACTGTTTCAGACCTAGAGAGATACGACGACGCTCTTCGTCGATATCAAGAACCATAACCTCAACTTCGTCGCCAACATTAACAACTTTAGAAGGGTGGATGTTCTTGTTAGTCCAATCCATTTCAGAAACGTGTACTAGACCTTCAACGCCTTCTTCGATTTCAACGAAGCAGCCGTAGTCAGTTAGGTTTGTAACACGACCAGAAAGCTTGTGACCTTCTGGGTAACGCTTAGCGATTGCTACCCATGGATCTTCGCCTAGTTGCTTAAGACCTAGTGAAACACGAGTGCGCTCACGATCGAACTTAAGAACTTTAACTAGGATTTCGTCACCAACGTTAACGATCTCTGATGGGTGCTTAACGCGCTTCCAAGCCATATCTGTGATATGTAGAAGACCGTCAACACCGCCAAGGTCAACGAATGCACCGTAGTCAGTAAGGTTCTTAACGATACCTTTAACTTCAGTACCTTCTTGTAGAGTTTCAAGAAGTTCGTCACGCTCAACACTGTTTTCAGATTCGATAACAGCACGACGAGAAACAACAACGTTGTTACGCTTCTGGTCTAGCTTGATTACTTTGAACTCTAGCTCTTTGTTTTCTAGGTGAGCAGTGTCACGGATAGGACGTACGTCTACTAGAGAACCTGGAAGGAAAGCACGGATACCGTTAAGTTCAACAGTGAAACCGCCTTTAACTTTACCGTTGATGATACCAACAACAGTTTCAGCTTCTTCACAAGCTTTCTCAAGTACGATCCAAGCTTCGTGGCGCTTAGCTTTCTCACGAGAAAGTTGAGTCTCACCGAAACCATCTTCAACAGCGTCTAGAGCTACGTCTACTTCAGCACCAACTTCAACTTCAAGTTCGCCAGCAGCGTTCTTGAATTGTTCAGCAGGGATAGCAGATTCAGACTTAAGACCAGCATCTACAAGAACGAAACCGTTCTCGATAGCTACTACAGTACCTTTAACGATGCTGCCTTGTTGGAATTCAGTTTCAGATAGAAACTCTTCAAAGAGTTGAGCAAAAGATTCAGTCATTATTTAATCTTCAATAATTAAACGTCCATGGGTATCCTACCGCATGGGGTTGATAAATTCGCCGGTCATCATCCTTGCGACCAACGTTCGTACTAGCTCGGCGAAATTACCCAGCCAGTTTCGATTCAATATAGTGTAGTGCTTTTTCTACTACCTGCTCAATATTCATTGAGGTGGAATCAAGCACTAGAGCATCCTCTGCAGGGCGAAGTGGCGCCACTGGGCGATTACGATCTCTATCGTCTCGCTCTTGGATCTCGCTCAAAAGGTCGTCAAATTTAACATCTAACCCCTTCTGTTGCAACTGTTTAAGGCGGCGACTCGCACGCTCTTCAGCACTTGCATCTAAAAATATTTTGGCTTCAGCTTCAGGAAACACAACAGTTCCCATATCACGGCCATCAGCAACTAAACCTGGAGCAGCATTGAATGCGCGTTGACGACGAAGCAGTGCTTCACGAACGCGAGGTAAGGCAGCCACTTTTGAAGCCGCCATACCAGTCTCTTCCTTACGAAGCTCACCAGACACATCTTCACCTTCAAGGATAACCTTAACCAAATCGCCTTCAGCAATAAACTGAACATCTAGATGGGTCGCAAGCGGCACCAAAACATCTTCTGATTCAGTATCCACACCATGGTGAATTGCTGCTAAAGCCAATACGCGATAGATAGCACCTGAGTCTAGAAGATGAAAGCCTAGCTTATCTGCTAGTAACATACACAGGGTACCTTTACCTGCACCACTTGGTCCATCAACCGTAATCACTGGGCTTTGAGAAGGCATCTTTTACTCCACGTTTTGTCGTAAGTTTTATTATGTACTAGCAATTAGCCACTACTTTGTAGGCGGCATATTATAGAGAAAAATTGAAAGTCGAGCGAGGTAAATCTCAGATAATTCAAACTTGATGATGCATCAACGAATGCAACCGACTCAATATCAATCACCTTAGGTCAATAAGACTCGCACCGGCTTTGTCTTGATATAAAAAAGCCCCGTAATTGACGAGGCTTAGAGATCTTGTATGGAGACTCAAAGAAGCTTAACCAATAATGGCACGAACCGCTTCCAAATCTTCTGGAGTATCCACGCCAGCTGCAGGAGCTTCCATTGCTACGTCTACGTGAATTTTCTCGCCGTACCAAAGCACTCTCAATTGCTCCAAGCACTCTATACGTTCTAGCGTACTAGGCTCCCAATTAATGTACGTATTGATAAACCCAGCTCGGTAAGCATAGATACCAATGTGTCGTAGTAAAGGAGACTTCGCAGCGGTGCCATTGTTAGCGTAAGCATCGCGATCCCAAGGGATGGTTGCTCGGCTAAAATACAGAGCGTAACCGTCTTTGTCGGTCACAACTTTAACAGCATTTGGATTAAACACTTCATCAGCATGAGTAATTTCCACACCGAGTGTTGCCATTGGTGCTGTGCTGTTCGCGAGGTTATTCGCAACCTGATTAATAATCGCAGGTGGGATTAGTGGCTCATCCCCCTGAACATTCACGATAATATGGTCATCAGGAATGTTCATCACTTCAATCACTTCAGCTAAACGCTCTGTACCTGATTCGTGATTCGGAGATGTCATACAAACGGTCGCACCAAATGCTTTAACCGCTTTCTCAACTCGAGCGTCATCGGTAGCGATAATAACGTTATCAGCACCCGCCTTCATTGACTGCTCGTAAACCCATTGTATCATCGGCTTTCCACCAATATCAGCCAATGGTTTTCCTGGCAAACGGCTCGATTGATATCTTGCCGGAATGACAACCGTAAACGACATTATTTACCCTCATCCATTGAAACGGTGCGAGCTTCAGGTTCTAAAAGAACAGGAATACCCTCTTTAATTGGGTAAGCAAGGCGATCAATTTTACAAACAAGCTCTTGCTTATCCTTGTCAAAAGTTAGTTTACCTTTACATACAGGGCAAGCAACGATCTCAAGCAGACGGTGATCCATAGTATTCCATAACCTCTTTTATTCTTTTTAAAATTTGCTGTTGCGAATCTTCATCGAACTGCGCAGATACCGGAAGATACCACCAGTTCTCTTGCGCATATTCTTCGCATTTTACAGCGTCTTTTTCTGTCATAATCATATTCATACCTTTCTTTGCTAAGGCATAAAGTTCATCTTTATCGAAATCTTGATGGTCGGCGAAACCCTGTGTGAAAACCACATCACCATCAAGATCTTCTAATGTTTTAAAAAAGCGTGGCGGATGACCAATACCAGCAAAAGCGACCAACTTATTTAGTTCTGCTACCGATATTTTCTGACCCGTCTTTAGGTTAACGGCTTGGCTTGCTCGCAAAGACATAGAGAACTCCCGTCCCTGCACTTCACCGCCATTGTTAACCAAAAAATCTACGTCATCTAAACGAGATACTGGCTCTCTTAACGGACCCAAAGGAATGAGGCATTCACTACCAAAGCGTCTCGCACCATCGATAACCGCAAACTCAATATCGCGTTCAAGTGCATAATGCTGAAGGCCATCATCAGTGATAATGACATTAACACCTTCATTCAATAAAGCTTTCACCGCGTTTGCACGCACAGGGTCAACCGCTACAGGCGCACCCGTTCGCTTTCTGATTAAACGAGGTTCATCACCAGAATGTTCAGCCGGCGTGCTCTCATCCAACACTAACGGGTAGCTTGGTGCTTTTGCCCCATAGCCTCGGGAAACGACTCCGGGTTTAAAGCCGTTAGCCTGCAGCATCTCGACCAACCAAATCACAACCGGTGTTTTACCATTGCCACCAGCAGTAATATTACCAACAACAATCACAGGCAATGGTGGACGGTAGGTCTCTTTTTTCCTCGATAGATAAGCGTCACGACGTCGGCTACTGATCATTTTGAACAGCAAACTCAATGGCCATAATAACGGCCAGAGAATGTATTTTAACGGGTGATTGTTAAACCAAATCTTTTCGATCACAACAAGACCTAATCTTATCCGCTAAACTGAATTCGGTGCAGTTGAGCATAAGCGCCATCATGTGCAATTAGCTCAGCGTGTGCACCTCTTTCGACAATGTGACCGTCATCAACCACTAAAATCTCATCAGCTTGCTCGATGGTCGATAGTCGGTGAGCGATCACCAGTACTGTTTTGTCTTTTTGTAGCTCTTCTAGGGCAGATTGAATGGCTCTTTCTGATTCTGTATCCAGTGCAGACGTTGCTTCATCAAGAATCAACACAGGGGCATCTCTCAATAAAGCTCGTGCAATCGCAATCCGCTGTCTTTGTCCACCAGAAAGACTCGCACCATTCTCACCTACAACCGTATCAATGCCATTTTCCATGCCCTCAATAAACTCACTCGCATGAGCAAGTTTAGCCGCGTGTTCAATCTGTTCGCGAGAATATTTTTCTTCAGCTGCATACGCGATGTTGTTCGCTACCGAGTCGTTAAACAAGTGCACATTCTGAGAAACAAGGGCAAAGTGCTCACGTAGATTCCTCAATTCGTAATCACGAATATCATGTCCATCAAGTTCGATAGAGCCTGAATCTACGTCATAAAAACGAGTAAACAGGTTGGCAATGGTACTCTTGCCCGAACCTGAACGCCCAACAAGTGCAACCGTTTTACCTTTGGGAATTTTGAAACTCACCTTGTCGAGTGCTGGTTTCTCTGCTCCGTCATAGGTAAAAGTCACATCTTTAACCGCAACTTCACCCGTTACCGTTTCAGGCTTCAACGTACCTTTATTTTGCTCTGTATCTAGATCCATCAAACCAAATAGAGTGGTACTTGCTGCCATACCACGTTGGAATTCAGACGTTACGTTGGTTAATGCTTTTAGCGGACGTAGTAAACCAAACATTGCAGAGAAGACAACGGTAAACGTACCAGGGGTAAGCTCAGCTTTAATAGAGTCAACACTAGCAAGGAATAGAACAACAACAATCGCCACTGACGCGATCATCTGAATGATTGGGTTAGCAGCCGCTTGAGCAGTGATTAGTTTCATGCTTTGTTGGCGCATTTGATTACTAACTTTATCAAAGCGATGTTTTTCTAGGTCTTGACCACCGTAAGTTAGAACCACTTTATGCCCTTTCAGCATTTGTTCAGCTGAAGAAGCAACATGACCCATACTGGTTTGCATATTCTTGGAGATCTTTCTGAATCGCTTCGATACGATACTGATCGCCCACGCGACAAGAGGCGCTACAGCGAATAACACCAAAGACAACTGCCAACTATTCCAGAACATCAGCGTCAGTAAGCCAATAATACTTGCACCTTCACGAACAATACTGACTAACGCTTTACTGGTGGCAGCAGACACTTGTTCTGAATCGTACGTAATTCGAGATAACAATGCGCCTGTCTGTTCTTTATCAAAGAAAGAAACCGGCATATGCATGAAATGGCTAAAGATTTTTCGACGAATTTCCATCACCACATTGCCAGAGACCCAGCTCAAGCAATAGGTTGACACAAAACCACTGACGCCACGAACGAACATCATGACAAAGATGATAATTGGAAGCGTGCGTAAAAAGTCAGATTCAGCATTACCAAAGCCTTCATCAAGTAACGGCTTTAGTAAGGAAATCATATAGGTATCAGAGACGGCATTTATAATAAGCGCAATAACCGCAACACCTAGGCCTGCCTTATATAGTCGAATATAAGTCCAAAGTCTTTTAAATGTGACCCAGGTAGTTTCATCTGTTTGTGTTGACATAGAATCGCTTAATTTTCTCACAATAATCTATCTATTCTACTCCCTTACGAAGCATCTGCCTATACCACTGCCAGCCTTGTTGTTCTCTAATCGCATGATATTGCCAACCTTCTTTACTAAGAGTGATGGTTATTTGCCCACTCTCTCCAGTATCAAGCCAAACACTCCCCGCCTCTTTATACCGTCCGACAACTGATTCGTTCGGCATTCCCCATTGATTACCTTTGGCCAGAGAAGCTATCGCTAGTTGAGGAGATACGGCTTTAATAAAGGACTTGATCGACGATGAGTCACTACCGTGATGTGGAACCAACATGACATCACTTTGAAGTTGGTCACCTTCACGAGAAAGTAACCACTCACTGACCAATTCAATATCACCAGTGAGCAACATTGAGAACTCTGAATCGGGAGCAGAAAGCCTTACGACACACGAATGTGGGTTGTACGCCCTCTTCGCTCTTTGAGGTGGCCATAAAACCTTAAAATCGACACCTTGCCAGTTCCAACTTTCTCCGAGAATACATGCTTGAAGATTAAGGTGGGCTTGAGTATTAAGATGAGTTTGTTCATTGAAACTCTGACTGACCCTTACCCACTTTGGCGTGTAGTTTTCAAGTAACGCCGGATAGCCACCAGCATGGTCGGAATCAAAATGGCTAACAATAACACCGTCCAATTCATGAATTCCCCTCTGATTTAAAGTAGGGATCAGTAAAGACTCTACAATTGAGCCCCCAGGCCACGCGTTACCAAGGTCATAGACCACAACTTGAGTGTTCTTTTCCAAAACCAAAGACAGTCCATGTCCAACATCCAAAATATCAATTCTTAATGTGTCATGCTTGAACTTGCCAAACTCCCACCACAATACAAAGACTATAACGACAAATATCGATAACGTTCGTTGGAGGTATCGGCTACAAAAACCGAAAAACAAGATGAGTAATACAGATAGCTCAATGGTGTGGTTATCAACTTGAATCCAAAACCTTTCCGAAAATGGCAGGCTAAAGACAAGGGGCTCAAGCGACAAATCAACCAGCTCCCACAAATGACCAGCAAAGCCCTTGCCTAACAACTCCCACTCGCTTGCTAACAACACTGATCCACTTGCACCGAATACCGACTCAGATAAGAAACTGATAAACATTGCCAAAAACAATAATGGAATGGTTACCAACGATACCCAAGGCAGAAGTAGTAAGTTATAGAAAACCGAGATCAGGCTAACCCCTTCAAAGAACAACATAGAAAAGGGAGCGATAAGTATTGTCAGCATTAGCTGTATTTTGATGAGTTGTAATACTCGGCTCGTAAGCGTGACATCTAAAGAAGATGGGGCATTGTTTGAAGCAATATAGAGAACAGCGCCCAAGGCACCAAAGGACAACCAAAAGCTACTCGACAATGCTGAGAATGGCCAAATCAATAAGACCACGCACAGACTTAAAGCCACATAACGGACCAAGCTGATATTTTGACCACGCCACAAGAAATAGCTTGCGATAACACACATCACAAGCGCCCTTAACGTCGGTAATGTAAAGCCAGCAAACCAACTGTAAAAGTACGCCAACCCTAACCCGAACAGTGTAGGTAGCCAAAGAAGCTGAGGGGATAATAATCTAACTAACTTCCCCAACTGATAACCAATGCCGAAGGCTATACTGATATGCAATCCAGAAATAGCCATCAAGTGAATCAACCCACTGCTTTTAAGCAAATCCCATCGCTGGGGCGGAATAAGGTCTCGATAACCAAAACTCAACGCCATAATGAGGTCGGCATTCGCTAGTTGGCTCAATCTTTCTAAACTGCTTTCAAACCACTGAGAACGTAAGTTGGTGCTTGAGTGAATTCGATATTTAGTCTCTGCTCGGTAACTTGCGTTGGCCACCACTCCAGCACTAAACAGATGCTTTTCGAGATCAAAGCCCGCTTCATTGAGTTTGCCCCATACGGGCTTTATTGACATCGATAAATAGACACGGTCTCCAAGCGTTAACTTGAATGGAGTAAATAATCTCAGTTTTATCAATTGAGGGAAGATTAATTTTTCGCCGCCAATTGATCTAGCTACTATTACGCTTTCAAAACCATGGCTATTTTCACTAAAAAGGCTAACAACTGACGCATTTATGGTAGTATTCTGCCCTGATTGAAATAATCGACTTGTCTGCATTTCAATCACATTCCCTAGACAGATAACTAGTATCAAGGCTGTTACTGAACCTCTTGCTCTCCGGAAAACGCTATACTTTGTTGATGCTAAAAGTAACAACAGCATCAATGGTGCCCAAACCCAATGTGGCATCACAGGCCAAAAGCTAGCTGACACAACTGTCACAGCGAATGAAATCAAGAACCAAGAGTTAAACAAGAGAGTAGCTTCCTCCTATGCCAAGAAAGTTTATTAAACGATTTATGCCTGACCATGAGCTAATCAAGCGTCAGAAAGCATTGAAAGTTTTTGGCAATGTTTTGTACAACCCCAACTTATGGTGCCTTAATCGTCGCTCTGCGGCTGGTGCGTTTGCTGTTGGGTTATTCATGGCGTTTGTCCCTCTTCCAAGTCAAATGATTATGTCTGCTGGTCTTGCTGTCGCATGTGGCGTGAACCTACCTTTGGCCGTCGCACTCGTTTGGATCAGCAACCCGGTCACCATGCCAGTACTCTTCTACTTTGCTTATAAAGTCGGAGCGTTTGTGATGCATGTTCCGCCTCAAGCTTTTCATTTCGAACTGTCTTGGGATTTCATCTTGGCGCAAATGAGCACAATCGGGCCACCATTCTTACTGGGTTGTCTGATTTGTGGTGTGGTTTCAGCAATGATTGGCTACTTTGGTATTCGAGGTTTATGGCGTTACTCAGTAGTAAGAAGTTGGAAGAAGCGACAAGCAAGGTATTGAACCTATACTCATTTACTCGTTATTTTAAACGGACAACAGTAAAAATCAGATGAGTCACGGATCTCTACAAGATTGCTATGTAATCAGAGTTGTAAATATTACAGTTTGAATTCAATAAAAAAGGATCCCGCTAGGGATCCTTTTTTATATCTGTCGAAGTGCGGCTTATTCCTTATTAAGAACCAAGGCTATTAATAAGACATGTTATTTTGAACTAAGCACCGCTGCTGGGTTCAACTTAGCCGCTCGTGATGCTGGGTACCACGTAGCCAGTAGGCTCAGAACAATAGCAGTACCAGAAACGACAACAACATCTGTCATATCGAGCTGCGAAGGCAAGAAGTCGACAAAATAGATATCACCGGACAAAAATTGGTGATCAATAAGCTTCTCAAGCCCTTTGATAATAGTCGTTAGATTAAGCGCGACTAAGACACCTATCGCACTGCCAATTAAGCTACCTAATACGCCCGAAAACACGCCCTGCCAAACAAAAATGCGTTTCACAAGTCCATCCGATGCGCCCATGGTTCTTAAAATGGCAATTTCTGATGCTCTGTCTTTTACTGCCATCATTAGAGTCGAGACAATATTGAAACAAGCCACACCGATAACCAGTACCATTACTAGATACATGATGGTGCGAACCAACTGAATATCGCGGTATAAGAAACCAAACTTCTGTTGCCAGCTGCGAAGATACACATACACGTCAAGCTGATTGCCAACTTCACGCACAATCGAGTTTGCATTCAGAACATCGATCACTTTTAAAGAAACCCCAGTCACTGCCTCCCCTAAGTTAGCGTAAACTTGAGCATCGCCAATAGGGATTAGAGCCAAGCTGTGGTCTATTTGGCCATTTAGAGTCAGCAAGCCTACCACTTTAACGCGAACACGCTTTGGCGCCTGAACCTTCACAGAACCGTTTACCGTTGGAATCATCAAAGTCAGGTAATCACCCACTTTCGCACCCAATACATTCGCTACACCAGAGCCCAGAATGATCTGTTGTTGTCCTGCCTTAAACTCGCTCCAAGCTTGTTTATCGATAAAACTCGATAGGCTTGATACCTGTTGTTCAAGTTGTGGATCAACACCGCGAACTTCAATTGCTTTGAGCTCTTTGCCTTTTTCGGCAAGCGCAGTAATTTTCACATAAGGCGCAGCCGCTACCACATCATCATGTTGGGTCGCTTGCTCGATCACATGCTCCCAACGTGTCACAGGTTCATTGACTCCCTCAAATTCTCCATGCGGGATAACAGAAAGTACTCGGGACTGCAGTTCACGCTCAAAGCCATTCATCGCAGATAAACCAATGATGATCACCGCGACGCCGACAGCAATACCGATCGTCGAAGACAAAGAGATGAACGAGACCATCTTGTCTCGTTGCTTTGCTCGACTAAATCGGCCGCCTATCAACAGAGATAAAGAAGAAAACACTTAGCTCTCCTCTTTTTCTACGTTAACCAATAAACCGTCTTGCATGTGCAGTTGGCGGTCCATCTTACCCGCAAGCTCACCATCATGCGTTACAACCAAGAAAGCAGTATCGTATTCGTGGTTCAATTCGCGCATTAAGTCATAGATAGAGAGTGCGGTGTTGTGGTCGAGGTTACCTGTCGGCTCATCCGCTAACACTAACGCGGGTTTGTTAACTAAAGCTCGTGCAATCGCCACTCGTTGTCTTTCACCACCAGAAAGCTCTGAAGGTCGGTGGTCGACACGATGACTTAGCCCCACTTTATCTAGTAAACGTTGTGCTTCTTCTTTTGCTTTAGCTGGTTTCTCGCCTCCAATAAGCAGAGGCATTGCCACATTTTCCAACGCTGAAAAGTCCGAAAGAAGGTGATGGAATTGATAAACAAAGCCGAGATGTTGGTTGCGAAGCTTCGCCTGCTTATTCGAACTCAAAGATGCTAAGTCTTGCCCGAGAAAGCTCACACTGCCCGCCGAAGCATCATCTAACGCACCAAGGATATGCAGTAAGGTACTTTTACCGGAACCAGAGGTACCAATGATAGCAACCAATTCACCTTTTTCGATTTCAAAGCTGACTCCCTTAAGAACCTCTGTATCCAACGAGCCTTCACGGTACGTTTTACGGATATCATTACATTGAAGAAAATTACTCATAACGAAGGGCCTCAGCAGGTTTCACAGATGATGCACGATAAGAAGGGAACACAGTGGCAATCAGGCTAAGTGCAATAGCCAACACCACAACAACGGCGATTTGAACTGGGTTGATCATGATTGGCAGTTGCCCACCAAACGAGAACAGAGCCACGCCCATCGCTTCTAAAATAGTATTTAGGTTCATGGCTAAGATAATACCTATTACACCACCAGATAACGCGCCAATAACGCCACTGCTGGCACCTTGAACCATGAAAATCCCCATCACTTGACCATCGGTCATGCCTTGGGTTTTAAGAATAGCCACTTCAGACTGTTTCTCCATCACCACCATGATAAGTGCGGAGATAATATTGAATGCAGCAACACCAATGATCAGCCCAAGCATCAAACCCATCATGTTTTTTTCCATGCGAACGGCTTGGAATAGTTCACCGCGTTGATCACGCCAGTCGCTCCATACCCAACCTTCAGGCAGAGGCTGGTTTGATAATTCTGCTACTTCAAACGGGTCATCAAAAAACAGTCGCCAACCTGAAATCGTGTCAGACTTGTAACGCATCAAACGCCCGGCATCTTGGATATCTGTCACCATCAATTGAGCATCGATATCAGATCCCGTATTGAAAATACCCGCTACTGTGAAGTTTCTTTGACTTGGGATTCGTCCTAGAGGCGTATATTGGCTAGCACTGGTCACCATTAGGCGAACTTTGTCACCCATAGATACTTTCAAGTTTCTCGCCAAAGTATGGCCAAGGAACAACTGATACTGACCCGCTTTCAGTGAAGACAATCTACCCGCAATCAAGTGGTTCTGAAGAGGGTCATCTGAATTAGGTTCGATGCCAATCAAAAGGCCTGCAGACAGTTGAGCCGGACTTTGAATTACCGCCTCACTGCGTACAATCGGCTCAACATGACCATTGAGAGAAATCTGCTCTGCAAAGCTTGGCGCTTGTTCAGAAAAAGAAGTTGTCCCTCCTTGCTCATAAACCACAGCTTGAGGAAGAACGCCAAGAATTCGGTCTTTTAACTGCGCTTCGAATCCATTCATTACCGATAAAACAGTAATCAGAGACAGCACACCAATGGTGATACCTGCTGTCGACATATAAGAAACAAAACGGCTAAAGCGATCACCTGAACGGCCTTTCAAATAACGCAGGCCAACAAACACTGAAATAGGATGAAACATACTTTGAACCATCAAAAAGGGATGCGGGTTAATGTAACGGGTATTGCTGTTACTGTGTAGGGGGTAATTGAAAATATAGAGTGAATTAACTCAATTAGTTAGGCTTGAAAAACAGAACCTTGTCAAATTGACAAATTTCAAACAACTATTTAGGACTTTCAATTAACTGACCTTGATTACTGCGGCCACATAGCGATAATCAATAGATCACTTCAAGGAACTAACGCATGACAGAACAAGAGTTTTTCACCGTTCACCACAGCCTTACTGCTAATATAGAGCCAATGGAAAGTAACTTCACTTTACCCTCTCAAATTCAGTTCGAATCCGAGATCCCTGCTCCCTTTGTTGTGGCAAGTGAATTTAGCCAGTTGGACCTGTTAGCCGACAGTGCTCGCGCTGAACTGAAAAATAGCGACTTGAAGAATGTCACCAGCTTATTAGACGCGCAAAACTCTAAGTTAAACCTCTTGTTGAGCTTCATGTTATCGCAACAAGATGATGAGAAGTTTCGAACTCACACCTACTCATTCGGTGCGAGTCAGTTTTCCTGTTTTTCAAAAGCAGACATAGAACCGGGTCGTTTGGTAAAAGCCAAGCTTTTTTTAGAACACCCAGCGGCTGCCATTTATTGTTATGCGGAAGTGTTTGCTAGCGAAGCTAAAGATTCAGGTTTCGAAATCAAATTTAAATATGCTCACCTTCGCGATACAGACCAAGATCTGCTCATCAAAGCGGCGCTTCATCAACAGCAAAAGCTCTTGCGTCAACGCTCTTTAGAACGAGATAACAAGTAAATAAACATGACTAAACAATCTATTTTTACATTACCTACATTCAAAGGAGCCGGTGACAAAAAGCACATCGGTAACCTCGTTGGTTCGTCTCTCGCTCTTGCCATTGCCAAACTCGCAGAGCAACACAATAGCCATACTTTATTGGCTGTTCCGGACCCACAAATTGCGCTTAAACTTCAATCTGAAATTGAACAATTTACAGCGGCAGAAGTTGCTCTATTTCCTGATTGGGAAACACTACCATACGACAGCTTCTCGCCACACCAAGAGATCATTTCTGACCGTATCGCGCGCCTTTATGCACTACCGACACTAAAAGATGGCATCACGATCGTTCCGATCAGCACGCTACTGCAGCGTCAGTCGCCGCGTGACTTTTTGTTACAACACACTCTAATGGTAAAAACAGGCGATCTGTACTCGTTAGAGAAACTGCGTCTTCAACTTGAAAAGTCGGGCTATCGCTACGTTGATCAGGTATTTGGCCCTGGTGAATACGCAAGCCGTGGTTCGATTCTTGACCTGTTCCCGATGGGCAGTAAAGATCCTTATCGTATCGACTTTTTCGATGACGAAATCGACACAATTCGTACTTTCGATCCTGAGAACCAACGATCGATCGAAGACATTTCCGAGATCCGACTGCTGCCTGCTCACGAGTTCCCAACCTCAGAAAGTGCCATTGAAGATTTCCGCATTCGCTGGCGTCAACAGTTCGATGCCCGCCGCGAACCAGAATCTGTCTACATGCAAGTTTCTAAAGGCACTTGGCCTGCTGGTATTGAATATTGGCAGCCCCTGTTTTTCGAGCATACCGAAACCTTATTCGACTATGTTGCCGACGAAGCGCAAATCTTAATTCTCGGTGATGTCGAAACTGCAGTTGATGCTTTCCTAACCGACGTGGCTCACCGATACGAACAGCGCGGTGTCGATCCATTACGACCACTGCTGACACCTGAGCAACTTTGGCTGAAAAAAGACGAACTATTCGCGCATTTCAAACAGAAGCCACAGGTCAGTCTGAGCTTAGACACGATTGAAGAGAAAGCCGGACGTGTCAATTTACCTATTGCGCCTCTACCGGATCTCAGTGTTCAACATCAGAACAAAGAGCCACTCGCAAACCTAAGAAAGTTCACTGAAGCCTTCGACGGCAAAGTGGTCTTTTCGGTTGAGTCTGAAGGCCGCCGTGAAGCCCTAAGTGAATTGCTTCGAGGCATCAAAATTCGTCCAAGCGAAGTTGAAAACCTCGACGCGGCAATTAAAGGCAAAGACAAGTTCAGCCTGATCCTCGGTTCTGCTGAGCATGGCTTTATCCACGAAGAGCAAAATATCGCCCTGATCTGTGAAAGCGACCTGTTGGGTGATCGTGTTGTTCAGCGCCGCAAAAAAGACAAAAAAAGCGTTAACAGCGACACCGTCATCCGTCATTTGGCCGAACTTAAACCGGGTCAGCCCGTTGTTCACATTGACCACGGTATTGGTCGCTATATTGGCCTGCAAACATTAGAAGCCGGTGGAATGAAAACCGAATACGTAACGCTTGAGTATCAAAATGATGCCAAGCTCTACGTACCTGTTGCTTCTCTGAACTTAATCGGCCGCTACTCTGGTGGCGCTGAAGATTCTGCACCGCTACATAAACTCGGTGGTGAAGCCTGGCAGAAAGCTCGTAAACGAGCGGCAGAGAAAGTCCGTGACGTTGCAGCCGAACTCCTTGATGTTTACGCCAAGCGCGAGCTAAAACCTGGCTACAAGTTTGTACTCGACCGTGGCCAATACGCGACCTTCAAGTCGGGTTTCCCATTTGAAGAGACCGATGACCAAGCAATGGCGATCAATGCCGTTATGTCTGACATGTGCCAAGCAAAAGCAATGGATCGCTTAGTGTGTGGTGACGTTGGCTTTGGTAAAACCGAAGTCGCGATGCGCGCGGCATTCGTATGTACCGACAACAGCAAACAAGTGGCTGTGTTAGTACCAACGACGCTACTTGCTCAGCAACACTTTGAAAACTTCCGCGACCGTTTCGCGAACCAACCGATACGTGTCGAAGTGCTATCGCGATTTAAGTCGGCTAAAGAACAGAAATTGATTATGCAAGATGTCGCCGACGGTAAAGTCGACATCTTAGTGGGTACTCACAAGTTACTTTCTAGTGACCTCAAGTTTAAAGATCTTGGCTTGTTAGTCGTCGATGAAGAACACCGCTTCGGTGTGCGTCAGAAAGAGAAAGTGAAAGCCATGCGTGCGGATGTCGATATCCTAACGCTAACCGCCACACCTATTCCTCGTACATTAAACATGGCGATGAGCGGCATGCGTGACTTATCAATCATCGCAACACCACCAGCTCGACGCTTGGCGATAAAAACCTTCGTTCGCGAAAATGATGATGCCATCGTCAGAGAAGCGGTGCTGCGTGAAATCATGCGTGGTGGTCAAGTTTACTTCTTACACAATCAAGTAGACACCATTGAAAAGACGGCTGAGTCACTGCAAAAACTGATCCCAGAAGCACGTGTCACTGTTGCTCATGGTCAGATGCGAGAGCGAGAGCTAGAGCGCATCATGAATGACTTCTACCATCAACGCTTTAACTTGTTGGTTTGTACCACGATTATTGAAACCGGTATCGATGTACCTACGGCAAACACCATTTTGATGGACAGAGCCGATAATCTTGGATTAGCACAATTGCACCAACTGCGTGGACGTGTGGGTCGTTCTCACCATCAAGCTTATGCTTACTTGCTAACGCCACATCCAAAAGCAATGACGAAAGATGCAATCAAGCGATTAGATGCGATTGCTTCTTTAGAAGACCTAGGCGCAGGCTTCACTCTCGCAACCCATGACTTAGAGATTCGTGGTGCAGGAGAGCTGTTAGGTGATGAACAGAGCGGTCAGATTCAGTCGGTCGGCTTTACGCTTTACATGGAAATGCTCGAACAAGCCGTTGAAGCATTGAAAGAGGGTCGAGAACCATCACTTGATGACTTATTGCGTGAACAAACAGAAATTGAGATGCGTCTACCAGCACTATTGCCAGACGATTATATCCCGGACATCAATACCCGCTTGTCTACGTACAAACGTATCGCGAGCGTAAGTGATACCGATGAGTTAGCCGAGTTGAAAGTCGAGTTAATTGATCGCTTCGGTCTTCTACCTGATGCAACCAAGAACTTGTTATCGGTTTCAGAGCTTAAATTATCCGCAGCGTCTATCAAGGTGAAGAAAATTGAGGCTCACGAAAAGGGTGGATTCTTAGAATTCTACCCAGACGCTGACATAAACCCAACCTACCTTGTTAAACTGTTGCAATCTCAACCGCAAAAGTTTTCAATGGAAGGACCAACTAAGTTCAAGTTTACGGTACCATTGGTCGACAGACGGAAGCGAATTCAATTTGTTAGTGATCTATTGGGCGAATTCAGACAGAACTTACTGCCATCAGCATAAGACCCAATACACTTGCACATATAAATTATCCAGCCGACAGATCGGTTGGAAGACGGAGTAAAAATGAAAAGACTGATCCCACTGCTACTATTGTTCGTCTCATTGCCAAGTTTGGCTCAGAGACAATTTGATATAGAAGTGATCATTTTTAAGCGCGCAGTTGATGCAGAGAAAGTGAACGAATCTTGGCCAAACACACAGCCTAAAATTTCACTTGAGCGCGTTGGTTCATTTCAAGACACCCAGTATCGAGCAAAGAAAGGTGTACAAATGCTTCCTTACTCGGAATATAAACTAACGCCTCAGAAAGACAAACTGCGTAAACACGCGGGGTTTGAAGTTCTAATGCATACGGCTTGGCGTCAAGGTGACCAAGGTAAGAGCTCTGCACCTGTTTTCCACATTCAAGCAGGTAAAGATTTTTCTAAAGAATTTAATGTCGATGGTTCTGAAAAAGGTGCGGTTACAACCACCACAGCTACCACGACAGGTGCTGATGGCTTCCAAGAAGAGACTATTGATAAGCCACTATACGAATTAGACGGCAAGCTACAAATCTACGTTCAGCATTACCTATACGCTGAAACGACATTGGATTTAAAAGCACCAAGTGTTCGTGAAGTGACTCTACAAGAACAACAAATCGAACTAGACTCACCAGTAAGCGGCGCAGAAAGCAATGTTCAAGTCGGTAACCTTACGGAGGTTTCACCTACCGTTGAAGTAGAAGAATTCCTCAAAAGCTACCGTATGGACCAAAAACGTCGTATGCGCAGTACAGAAACTCACTACCTAGACCATCCGCTTTTAGGTATGGTGATCCAAGTTCGCCGCGTAGCGCAGTAAGCTAATTGGCTTTGCCTAGAGGGCTATTTGATTCTTAGCGCTTTAGCTTGAGTTCTTGGGCCTAGCTAAATAGCTATCAAATAACGCTCCAACTATACATAAATAACAATTCAAGACGCCCTCCATTGCGAGGGCGTCTTGTTAAGTACTTTACTTTATAAGTACTCTCTTTATTTGGTACTTCTTATGAGCCCTGATTTTCAAATCAACACACAACGTCTCAATCTCAAGATAATTGAAGCTTGTGATGCTCCAGAGTTTGCTCAATTGGTTCAATCATCTCAAAGCTTGTTTCCTTGGGTTGATTGGTGTCATGACACGTTTTCTATCGTAGAAGCCGAAAAATTCATTTTGGCGACTCGTTTAAACTGGGTTAAAGCCGATGCGTTTGGCTTTGGTATTTTCGAACGCAGCAGCGGAAAACTGGTCGGTATGGTGGCCATCAACGAGCTCTACCATACCTTTAATATGGCGAGTTTGGGTTACTGGGTTGGCGATCAATTTCAAAGAAAAGGGTTCGCCAAAGAAGCGATGCAGGCATTATTTGAGTTTTGCTTTGCTCAACTGAAATTAACACGATTAGAGATTGTATGTGATACAGAAAACCTACCAAGTCAAAAACTGATCGAGAAATGCGGTGCTGAGCGAGAAACGATTGCCAAGAATCGATTTGTCTTTAACGGCAAACCAAAAGATGGTGTGGTTTACTCAGTATTACCGCCAACTGCTTAACTGCGGCTTTACTGCTTTACTGCTTTACTGCTTTACTGCTTTACTGCTTTACTGCTTTACTGCTTTAAAAGATGATAAGCCGTTCAATTTTCAGATATGACGGTACACACAATTAAAAAAGAGCTCCGAAGAGCTCTTTTTTATTATCAACGTAATGCCTTTAACAAGTTTACCTGATTAGTGAAGTTTCAGATTTGGACGAAGCACACGGTTAATACGACCAACCAACATCATTAGCGATGTTTTTATTAGTCCATGCAGTGCCATTTGGTGCATTCGGTACAAAGAGATGTAGACGATACGAGCGATACGGCCTTCAACCATCATAGAGCCTTTAGTAAGGTTACCCATCAGGCTACCGACTGTTGAGAAACGGCTTAATGAAACCAATGAGCCTTTATCTTTGTATACGTAATCTTTCAGGTCACGACCATTCATCTTAGCAATGATGTTAGTGAATGCGCAGCTTGCCATTTGGTGAGCGGCTTGTGCACGAGGTGGAACAAATGAACCATCCGCCTGCGTACATTGCGCCAAATCGCCGATAGCAAAGATGTTGTCATCAAGCGTGGTTTGCAGCGTGTTTTTAACAACCAGTTGATTAATTCGGTTAGTCTCAAGACCGCCAATATCTTTCATGAAATCTGGTGCTTTGATACCTGCGGCCCATACCATGATTTGTGCCGGAATCTTATCGCCGTCTTTGGTAGTTAAGCCTTCAGAATCCGCTTGCGTCACCATGGTGTTGGTACGCACGTTTACACCAAGCTTAGTTAGCTCAGAGTGTGCTGCACTCGAAATACGAGGAGGTAGAGCTGGAAGGATACGCTCTCCCGCTTCAACAAGGTTTACGTTCAGCTTGCTTGAATCTAGGTCACCAAAGCCGTAAGTACGAAGTTCTTTCACTGCATTATGTAGCTCTGCAGAAAGCTCAACACCCGTTGCACCAGCACCAACAATCGCGATATCTACCGTGCCTTGACCGTTCTTAGCGTGCAGCTTTAAAAACTGGTTATTCATTTCGGTACGGAAACGGTGCGCTTGTTCTGGGCTATCAAGGAAAATACAGTTATCACGAACGCCAGGAGTGTTGAAATCGTTTGACGTTGAACCCAAAGCCATCACTAGAATATCGTATTCAAGTTCGCGGCTTGGCATAAGCAGTTCACCGTGATCATCTGTTAGCTCGCTCAGTGCAATCACTTTGCGCTCACGATCGATGTTGTTCAAGCTGCCCATTTGAAAATCGAAGTAATGGTTTTTTGCATGCGCACGATAGCTCAATGCATCAACACCTTCATCCAATGAACCCGTTGCTACTTCATGAAGTAATGGTTTCCATAGGTGACTCGCTTTACGGTCTACCAGAGTAATCTGGGCACGTTTTTTACGACCTAAAGTGCGGCCTAGCTTGGTTGCTAGTTCTAAACCACCAGCACCGCCGCCTACTACGATAATTTTTGTCACAATGACAATCCTCTACAAAATGAATAAATGGGGTTCGGCTCGATTACTCCAACCGATAAATTCTATGTATCTACTCGCCTGCGCTCAAAGGCTATGGCTTATCTAATAATTGCGAAAACGAATAACAGCAACTCACGAGTAGTTAGAGGGATACGAACAACAAACTCAGGTTTGAAGTCCTGTTTACATGGATAAAAGGTGACTACCTGAGAGGTAGAACACAAATAATGGGCAAGTTTTATCACTCGCTCTCAATTTTTCTTGATATTTATCAAAATATTTTGCTTCAGAACATTATATATAGCAAAAAGATGACCGCAACAAAAATCCTTATCCTTAATGAGGATTCGGCACGAATTAGTTAACGATTGCGCAAACTCGTCGATAAACCATATACAACAGATTTATCAATATCACCCCAACAGTTTCAGATGTAAAAAAGCAGCACTCATGGGTGCTGCTTTTATAAAATAAAACGAAGTAATTAGGCGTTTTTGAAGGCTTTCATTGCTTGAAGGTGTTGAGAGATTTTTTTGAACTTATGGTTCTCTTTCTCATCCCAGATAATGTCGTAGTAATCTTCGAGCGCCGCTTCGGTTTTAGTATTGTCGTGAATTTCATCTTCACGAGATAGCACCACTAAACAGCGTCCTTTATTTTTCATACGATATTGCGCGACGCACTTAGTTGCGATGTCTTCATACTCTTCTGGACGGTCAATTCGACCAACCATATTGTTCTCAGGTTGCAGGTTAGGGTTAAACACCACCTGCTTAATGCCGCACAAAAAACCAATTCGTTCAGACCAAAAACCACCTAAACCGACGCCACAGATAATAGGATGCGGATCATCTGATTGTTCAATCACTTTATGCACTTCTTTGAGAAGATGTTGCATATCGTGTTTGGGGTGCAAAGTACTGTAGTTAATGAAACGAACGTCATCATCAATGAATTGCAACTGCAGTATTTTTTCGTGATTGCCAGGGCTTGTAGAATCGAAGCCGTGCAGGTAAATAATCATTTGTACCTCCTCCGTTGAATGCTGGTACGCTTAGATAAATCTAACATGAAAAATAAGGTTTTAAAGGGAAGAGCCCCGAAATTATATATTTCACTTCCTAAACGTGATCCTAACTACAGAAAGTGCAGCTGAGTGCCTCTGCTTCGCGCAAGTAACTTTCATCGCCCCACAGTTGGTGAGCCAGTAAGTACCATAACATCGCCATCATTCTACTTCTTGGTAACCATGCTTCTACACCATCTAGCCATGGTTGAACATCATGGATCCCTCTTAGTTGACAGTACTTGTTAACGGCTTCAATCACCGGGACATCCGCAACCGCAATGGTTAACGTAAGATCAAGCCTTGGGTCAGCTAACGAGGCATATTCCCAATCAATGATCTTAATCCCGTCACTGTTTCGCACTAGGTTGTACCCACCTAAATCAAAATGACACAAAGATAAGTCGACATGTGGAATACTCGGAGCAATACGCCATTGTTGATAAATTTGAGTGTAAACCTCAGTCTTGTGAATAGCATCTAGCTGGAGCCAATAATGATCGACTCGCGAAGTAAAACTAAATGGTTGGAGGGGTAATCGCTTGGTGTTAACTAAATGTACTGAGAGCAACGTTTTCAATAATTCATCAAGATCTAAACCTTCGTAGAGCGTATCGCCAGCAATCCACTCGACCAATAACCCACTCTCATTAATGACGATAGGGCTTGGCCCTATACCAAGGCGTTCAATAGTTGAGAGCACTTGATACTCTTCATGACGAGAAATGAAAAACGCTTTGGTGATCGGTGTGATTGGACGCCATACATACTCAGTACCCCCTGCTGAAACCAATTTCCAACAACGATTAGTCAAACCGCCAGTCAAAGTCTGTGCTCTAATGGGAGGTTCAGAGAAGTGGCTATCAAGAGAACTCAAACTGGTATCAAGAAGTTTAGCTTCAGACCAAGAAAAAATTGCCATTGCTCATCCCTATAACGTATTAATTTCCATATAAAAAAAGACACTAACCAAAAGCCAGTGTCTTTTTACTAACAGCGTATAACACACTGAATTGGCATGTGACCAAGCTAGGTGCAGCCAAGATTAGACGCTATCAATACTGGCTGCGTTTGGTTGGCGAGTAAGCGAAATTAAAGACCCAATAGACTCTTAGATTGTTGCTTACGGATTTCAGTCTCGTCAGCCCATTCAATCAGGCCAGACTCAAGATCCATTAGACGCATTGTCATTTTGTAGTATACGTCTTCATCGCTACCCGCTTTCTTAACGATACTTGATAGATTGCCATACAACATGTATTGAGCACCTACCATTTTACCGAACTGGATCGCTGAGCTTTGATTTACAAGCTCATCATTGTTTTGGAAGTTCAGTTGATCTCGAACCGATTCTACGCGGTCCATATCAACAAAACGGAACTTACCAGAGTTCAGCATCTTAGTACTGATAGTGTCAGTGATTGACTCAGTATCAATGTGCTCACTTGTTTTGTTCTTAATACGCTCTACGAACACGATTGGACGCTGCTCACTAGTAATGTAAGACACTGAACCTGAAGCCATCATGCTATCAACCATCTCACCAGCAATCGTTTGAAGATCAGTTGAACCGAAATCGATTGTCGTGGTTTCTACAGCTTGTGCATCACCGTAGCTTACCTTGTTCGAACAACCGCCTAAAATAACCGCTAAACCTAGTAGCGCAATGACACTCTTTTTCATTTTCTTTCCTCAATTTATCACTGAATGGGGCATCACCCTCACTCTTAAATACTTACATAGGCAAATCAATCGATCCGCTTCTTAAATCTGAGTTACTGCTCTCGGAACTGAACTCGGAACTGAGTTGCGCTCGGGTTTACCGACACTTCCGACAACGAAATACTTTCAAAACCACGAACAATTGCTTGCTTCCAAGGACCTTGTTTTAAATTGACCTCAAGACCAGCATCGTCGTACCAGTAGAAACGATAAAGGATATTTTGATCGCCTTTATAGTTACTGTTCAAACGAACAATTCCTCTAGTATGACCATCGATTTGATCAGTACGGATATCTTCAACCAATAAACGGCTACCCAATACCTTGTCACCAAAGAAAACGTTCTGAGTCAGGCTATCAACTCTTACGCCAGCTGTATTATCAGCACACCCAGCCAGAGCCATAACCGCTGCGAAGCTCACTAACCACTTTTTCATTACAGCCTCCCTAGCTGTTTATGCCACATTGTTGCGTTGTTCCCTTGTCGAGAAATCCAAACCAAGGTGGTCTGCCCTTCTCGTATATCGAAATTATACGTTTTAGCGCCTGCTTCTAACGTATATTGACCACTATTTGCTACAAACGTGCTGCTCTTAATCTCGGCAGGTAATGATTGCCAACTGCGCGTGTCTGGTTGCTCAGTAAAGGTGTTCCACACATTAAACAGAATGTTACCTACATCGTTACCTTGAGTGGTTTCTTTACGGATGCGATCTTTTGCCACAACACGCAGCGCTTGGCGAATAACGATACTCGTCATTCGTTCAGACAAATCATTCTGAGCCATCGCGTTCACGTCAGTAATTAAGCTTTCAGACAAAGGCTGCCCATTGATTCTTAAAGCAGAAAAACGTTCGACGTTTTGGTTTGGATAGTATGGCAGCGCCAAAGAGTATATTGCTCCCTGATCACGACTGTCATAAATAGGTAAATCTAGTCGCCAACTATCCATCGCTTGCACTGAGCTTTGCTCTTGAAGCACAATCACTCGCCCTTGTCCGTTACCAAGCTTCGACGATTGCTTATAGCGCTTTTCTAGCGTTGCTAAATCTTGTCGCATTCCTAAACGAGCGGCTGTCGACATTGTTCTATCGATAATTTCTTGGTTTTCTGGCATCACGGCCAGAGCACGTCGATAGTCAACGTAGGCACTGTTTAAATCATTTGATGCTTCATAAAGCAGCCCAGACAAAAACATCAAATAGGCATTTTGTACCGATTGCAGCTTTTTACCCGCATCAGGGTAATTCGCAAGAATGCTGCCTACATTGGCTGATAAACCTTGAGACTTGGCATCACTCGCTGCTCTTTCTAACTCAGCTTCACGTTGTTTCTTTGCTTGTTCTTGTACTTGGTTGGCGCGACGCATTTCGATCACCGCACCTTCTAAATCGTTTTTCTTCAAGTAATTTAAGCCGAGATAAAGATGAAGAAAACCCAATTCATAATCTGGCGGGACATACTCGGTAATATTGTCATTCACAGCCAATGCACCAACGCTGGTCGCACTGTCTGAGATTGAGATCACGGCTTTGCTTTGTTGATCTCTTACTGCCTGGTCGGCCAACTCAAACGAAGACTTACTCTCCGGATACTTTTGATCAAGCAGGTTAATTCTGCCCCTTTCAAAATTATCAAGAATGTCTCCTGCTGCGTAATCTGGTAACTCTTGTTGAGCCTCTGAATAATCTCCAGACTTCACTGCTTGGTATATCTCTTTGTTTTGAGCGCTATAATGGCTGAACAGACTTCCTGCCGACATACTCGCGCATCCCGCAGTCAACGCCGACAGCAGGGCAATGGAAGCGAATCTAAACTGTTGCTTCACTTAACGTCTCCGTGCATGTTTAAAATGCCAACTTCTATACGATTAATGGCGAATCAATACTCTCAAAATAAATACGTTGAAAAGTATCGCCTCGCCTAATTGATGCCGTTATTCAGACAACAGATGAAGTTTAAAGTTGGCATATAACCTACAATTTATCCAACAAGCCAATCATTTAACTGGCTAAGCATTCAGCGACATGTTTACTAAACCAACTGATCACTTAACCAACTAATTGTTCAACTAGCTAATCAATAGCGGTCCAAGCGGGCGACCACCAACCAAGTGCATGTGGATATGGTATACCTCTTGGCCACCGTGAGAGTTACAGTTTACGATAAGACGATAGCCATCTTCTGCGATGCCTTCTTCTTTTGCTAACTTACGAGCCACGGTAAACATGCGCCCCATCATGGCTTCATCTTCCACTTCAACATCATTCGTTGTCGGAATCAGCTTGTTAGGGATAATTAGAATATGACTTGGCGCGCGAGGGTTAATATCGCGAAACGCCGTTACTAAGTCGTCTTGATATAGTAGATCTGCAGGGATTTCTTTATTAATGATCTTACTAAAGATGGTTTCTTCAGCCATGTTTTTCTCCGATAAAACATTGAGTTTTTAATGTTTTGAGTATGCGCTATGCCGCAACAAACCACAATAAATCCTCTTTAAAGCATAATAAAAAACACCGTTCAAATCAAAGAAAACGAGCCTTACCTCTCAAGAATGGCATGTTGGTTATAAGTAAGGGTTATTTTTGACGTGTGCGTCATAAAATGCGTAAGTCGAGCTCAATAGAATGCTGATAATTTTGTTAGTTTTACTTTGACCTGACATTAGGTCTGCATTTTATTTAGGGAGAAAGCCATGAAGGGATCTGTGATCAAGCGTATGTACGCTGGTTTCGCACTGATCATCATCATGTTCGCAGTCACGATAACCATCATGATGAACAGCATGAATCAGATACATAGCAATTTTGAGAGTGTCTCAGAAACCTCACTACCACTTGTTGCGCTTTCAAATCAAACAAGTGTTCAACTACTTTCTGCTGATAAGTCATTCAAGGACTTCCTAACCACACAAAACGCTGAGCGTATGTCTGCAATGCGTACAGAGTTTGCCTCATCACAAAACTCTTTTTCTGAAGTGCTTGGAAGCTTGGAAACCGCGAGTCAAAACAACGCTACACTTGTTGAACGTATTGCCCAGTTGAGAGCGATGGAACAGCGTTACTTCGCCGAAGCCGATGAAGCGATGAACAACTACGTGGCAATGTTCGAAGCACAAGAACAAGTACAAAAAGCATCACGTGATTTTCAACGTCTACACTCCGAATTGACTGTAGGTATGAAAGAGTACGTTGCTGACCAAAAAAGCATTTCTGTAAAAGTAATGGCGAAAAGCTACTTCATTAAACTGCAAGACGCTGAGGTGATTACTTCAGATGCGCTAGCTAGTTCTGATGTGGCATTTGTGCAAAAAGCCGTTAACCAAAACAAAAAGGCCGTTACTCACCTTAACTACGCTTATCGCGGGCTATCAACGCAATTACCTGCACTTAAAAATGTCTTCGATGAGTCAGTTCAAAAATTCACAAAAGACGTTGGTCAAAAAGGCGGTGTCTTAGACAAGCACAACAACTACTTACAGGCGAAACAAGCGTTATACGTCAACATTGCCAACTTAGCCGTTGAAGTAGACCAAGCCATGGCCGTACTTGATTCATTCAATGTAACCGCAGAAGAACAACTTAACTCTTCATTGGCAGACGCAAGCAGCATTTACGACAAGGGTTTGTTCAATGCCATTGCAATCGGCGTTGTGGTGACGCTGTTTGCTGCAGCGATTGGATACCATATTGCCAACAGTGTAAGAGAGCCATTAACACGCATTCTGAAAACACTTGAAGGCTTAACTGAAGGTGATATGACGCAACGCATCGATATTCGTTATAACAACGAGTTCAGTCGTGTAAGTGGCCACATAAACACCCTAGCCGACAACCTTCACAATATCTTAGTTAAGTTGAATGATGCTTCAGATGACCTAACTAAAACGGCAAGCGTGAACCAAAAAACCTCATCAGAGACTCAGGCTCAATTGAACAGCCAGCGCGAGCAAACAGCGACAGTCGCGACGGCAATGACAGAAATGTCTCACTCGGTACAAGAGGTAGCGAACAGCGCGCAAAGTTCATTGACTATGGTTCAACAAGTGGAATCGGCTTCTGAGTCTGGTCGCCAGATCATGAACACCAATATCAGCACTATCAATCAACTTGAATCACGTCTTACTGAATCGGTCAGCGCGGTGGGCGAACTTCAACAAATGAGTAGCCAAATTGGATCGATTCTTGATGTCATCCGCGGCATTGCTGAACAAACCAATCTACTTGCATTGAATGCAGCGATTGAAGCAGCACGCGCCGGCGAACAAGGTCGAGGCTTTGCAGTCGTTGCCGATGAAGTTCGAGTGCTGGCGCAAAAGACCACACAATCGACCTCGGAAATCGAGACGATGATCAGCAATCTGCAATCAAGCTCGAAAACAGCAAGCAATGTGATTGAAAGCTGCATGAGTGATATGGACATGTCGGTTGAACAAGCTTCAAGTGCCAACAGTGCGATGGAAGAGATCCAAGCATTGATTCTAGAGATTAGCCACATGAGTACACACATATCTCAAGCAGCCGCTGAGCAAAGTGAAACATCTGGCGATATTGCACGTAACATCGAAGACATCAACCATATCGCTGATGCAAGTTACCAAGCAATGTCGTCGATTGCAGAAGCCAGCCAAAACCTAACAGTACTTGCGAATCAGCAAGGCGATTTAGTTCATCAGTTCAAACTATAGGTAACCAAAGAATCTATAGATATAAACCTAAAATGTTGGGATATTTAACCCAATAGTGATAACTAATTGAACAAGGGCAACTTTTATCAAGGGTTGCCCTTGTTTTTTATGAGCTTTGTCATTATATGATTATTAAGGCTTGCTGTTTTCCGTTTATCTTTCACCTTTATGAGCGAGCCGCTAATAAGGAATTTATATGGCTGTTCATGTTGGCATTATCGATCAAGACCCCATTCGCTTGCTCACCCCACTACTTGATAACCGAACGATCAGTACTCACATCGTGTTTATCGGAGATAAGAATCAAGTCAGTATGTACAAACGTTTAGAAAGCGTTTTACAAAAACGCGACATTACCAGTGAGTTTTTCGAAATTCCTACCCTCGTAAATACATCCGCAATTAAAGAGTCTATCCAAAACCTTGCTGAAGACCTCAAAGCTCGTGGAGAAGAAGTGAAACTCAACGCAAGTTGTGGTCTTCGTCACCGCCTACTTTCTGTCTACGAAGTATTTCGTACTTACCACTGGCCAATCTTTGTTGTTGAACCAAACAGTGACAAGCTGTGCTGGCTTTATCCGAATGGCAAAGAAGACGCACAAGTACAAGACCGTATTACCATCGACGACTACCTAACGGTGTTCGGTGCTCGTGGTGAATTCAGCGATGTACAGCTGTCTCCTCAACTTGATCAGAAGCTTTATGAACTGGGCGAACGCTGGGCAAGTAATGCACTAGAACTCGGCCCTGGCCTCGCTACATTGAACTACCTTGCAACGACTTGCCGTAAAGAACAGAGGCTTGATGTGGGGTTGTCTGAGAAGCAACAAGGTTATCGCGAGCTAAACATGCTGTTAAGTGATTTGGTGGAAGCTAAAATTGCCACTTATGATAATGGTATTTTGACGTTCGCCAATGAAGATGCACGACGCTTCTCTAATGGCGAATGGCTAGAGACTTTGGTTCACAGTACCGTTAAGCAAATCCAAGATGACATGCCAACCATTCAAGATCGCTCTTTAAATGTTCAGGTATACCGCCAATTAGGTGAACGCGAGGTGCGTAACGAGCTTGATGTTGCTTCTGTAGTGAACAATAAGCTGCACATCATCGAGTGTAAGACCAAAGGTATGCGTGATGATGGCGATGATACCTTGTACAAACTGGAATCGCTTAGAGACCTTCTGGGTGGCCTACAAGCACGTGCAATGTTAGTGAGTTTCCGACCTCTTCGTCATAACGACATCACACGAGCAGAAGATCTTGGCCTTGCATTGATTGGCCCTGACGAATTAAAAGATCTTAAAACACACCTAGCGGCATGGTTTACCGCCGCCGGTGGTGATGAAGATTTAGAGTGCTAAAAATAAATAGACTCTTGAGAGCTGAACGCTCTTAAGTAAATCTAAAAAGGCGAATGACTATTGAGTCACTCGCCTTTTTGTCTCCAGCTATTCGTCTGTTTTGCTCTATTTTCATCTTTCAACTATCTATGCCTTTAATTTCTTTGCCTCATAAAAAATGGCCGCATCATTCGATGCGGCCATTTTTAAATCTTGGAAACAGACTTAAAGCACTTTAAGACTAAAAGTATTTTTACAACTTAAAGCATTTTACGAGCAGCTTCTACAACCACTTTGATTGAACGAGCTTCTGTTACTTTTAGTGTTTCGTGATCAGGCGTCTCTTTTTGAGTACGGTTGATGATTACACCAGCAACACAACCCGCTTTAAGACCAGAACTTGCACACATAGTTAGAAGCGTTGCAGATTCCATTTCGAAGTTTAGAACGCCCATGTCTTGCCATTCTTGCATAGAGCCTTGGAAACGCTTAACAACGCGACCAGAGAACGTGTCGTAACGCTCTTGACCTGGGTAGAACGTATCACTTGAAGCCGTTACGCCCATGTGAACTGTTGCACCTGATTCATCAACTGCCGCTTTCATTGCTGTTGCAACTTCGAAGTCAGCAACTGCTGGGAACTCCATTGGCGCAAAGTGCAGGCTAGCACCGTCTAAACGAACAGAACCTGTAGAAACGATCATGTCACCCACGTTTACATGTGGCTGGATAGCACCAGTAGTACCAACACGAAGGAAAGTGCGAACACCAAGTTGAGCAAGCTCTTCAACTGCGATAGAAGTAGATGGACCACCGATACCTGTTGAACATACAACAACTGGCTTGCCGTCTAGCTCTGCGCGGTAAAGCGTGTATTCACGGTGACTAGCAAGAAATACAGGATTCTCCATCTCTTCGGCAATTTTTTGCACACGAGCAGGATCACCAGGAATGATCGCAAGAGTAGCACCGTTAAGATCTGCTTCAGTAACACCTAAATGGAAAACAGCTTGAGACATAGTTCGCTCCTTTTGGCTTATTGGGCTTTGTTAACCCTTATTTAAGCTCATAGTAAATTCGTGGGGTACACACACACTCTAACCAAGCCTATAACAAAATGAAGTGACATAGGTCACACCAATGATCGCAACAAGATTTCAAGTTTCACGAAAAACCGATTGGCATCACAAAAATAAGCAATCCATACGCCTATGTTGCATACTAATGAGACAAAAAGCGCCTTTAACGTATTACCGCTAAAGACGCTTTTTATAGTAGCTGCTTGTTATTTGTAGAGCGAGCTATGTCTGGGAGCTGAACCTAATCTGCTTTAGATTTGAATCGAAGAAGACGCAAAGCATTCAATGTCACCAGTGCCGTCGCACCACTATCGGCTAACACCGCAACCCACAAACCGGTAATACCGAGTAAACTCGTCACCAAGAAAACACCTTTCAAACCGAGTGCAAGTGCTACGTTTTGACGGATATTATTCATGGTCGCTTGCGACAGTTCAATCATCGCAGGGAGTTCCGTTAAGCGATTGTGAGTCAGTGCAGAGTCAGCCGTTTCCAACGCCACATCCGTACCACCACCCATTGCAATACCTACGTTAGCGGTTTTCATCGCTGGTGCATCATTGATACCATCTCCAACCATTGCGACATGCGACTGTTGAGATAACTCTTCAACGTAAGTCACTTTATCGCTTGGAAGTAGACTTGCCTTATATTGCATACCAATCTTGCTGCTGATCGCTGCTGCACTGCGCGGGTTATCACCAGTAAGCATGATAGATTGAATACCCAAGTCGTTAAGTCGTTCGATCGCCAGCTTAGCATCACTACGTAAGGTATCTTGCCACGCTATCAATCCAATCACTGTCGCCACTTGACCTGTTGATTCTGCTTGATGCTTAAGCTCTAGAGCAACCACAACCGTCTTACCCTCGCCCTCTAATGTTTCAATCTGAGAAACAACATCAGCACCAAGATCAAACGTCACCTTAGAAGGCGATAAAACCTGATACTTAATTCCATCGACATCACCTTCGACGCCACTGCCGATCAATGCTTTCTTATTATGCGATTCTGGGATCTCAACATTCAGTTCTTTTACTTTCGCCACTAGCGATTGCGCCAATGGATGCGTAGAGCCAACTTCAATAGCACCAACTACACGTAGCATTGCATCTTGCTGCCAACCTGATAGAGCCTGAATATCCGTAACCTGAGGCTTACCTTCCGTCAAAGTACCCGTCTTGTCGAATGCAATGGTTTGGATTTTTCCAAGCTGTTCTAGCGCAGCGCCACCTTTGATTAAAGCACCACGCTTCGCTGCTGCTGCTAAACCAGAGGTAATCGCTGCTGGCGTTGAGATAACCAAAGCACAAGGACACGCAATCAATAGTAAGGCCAAACCACGATATACCCATGTTTCCCAAGGTTGGGAAAACAACAACGGTGGCGTAATAATCACTAACAATGCAACCAACATCATTAACGGTGTGTACCAACGGCTGAATTTATCGAGGAAGCGTTCTAGAGGTGCTTTACGGGATTCCGCCTCTTCAATAAGATGGAGGATTCGGTCAATCGCATTTTCGCCCTGTTTAGACGTTATCGTAATGCGCACAACTTTATCGACAACCACGGCGCCCGCCATGATGCTGTTACCTTCGATATGTTCAACAGGAACAGACTCACCGGTTAACGCACTTTCATCAAAGCTTGCTGCGTCGGTAATCAGTTTGCCATCAGCAGGTAAACGAGAGCCCGCCGCCACTTCAATCACATCACCGGGAACCAGTTCACTGACTGCAACTTCAACACGCTCGCCGTTGATAATCTTAGTCGCGTTTTCTGGTACCAATGCCATTAGCGCTTGAACGCCACTTCTTGCTCTTGATGAAGCAAACGCTTCTAAGCGCTCACCAATCAAAAACAACAGTAAAACCATCGCCGCTTCCGCGGTTTCGCCCAGATACAAGGCACCCAGCGCGGCAACACTCATTAGAGTTTCTATTGCGAAAGGTGTACCTGAACGTGCCAACTGAACCGCTTTCTTAGCAACCGGATATAACCCGAGTAAGCAAGTTACGGTAAACAAACCTTCACTTAGTTGAGGAGAAGTACTTTTCAGAAGTGCAGCGAACAACATTGCAGCCGCAATCGCTATAATCTGTAAATTAGGTTGGATATGGGCTTGCCAAAAAGTCTCAGGTTGTTGTTTTTCTTTCTTAGAACCGACTTCCGTAAGAGGGAAACCCGTTTTGATAGAGACCTGTTCAATGGTATCAGCAAGACTTTCATCGTCGAATTTAACCACCAGTTTTTCGGTAGCGAATAGCACTTTAGCTTCAATAACACCTTTGATGTTACTGACCGCTTTTTCTATTTTTCGAGCACAAGCTGGACAGTCCATTCCCGAGACTAGCCAACTTTTTGAAAATTGGGCGTTAAGAGGTTCAGTTAAGGGCAGCCGGTCTTCTTCTCCACTGTCTGAACCACAACAACCATCTGCTAGGGCAGAAGCCGTCGCAGAACTACAGCATGTTGATGAAGAGCTTGCGGCTGTAATGCTGGTAATTTTCGGACTAGAACAGGTCGCCCCAGTCGCTTGCGATTGAACGTCCACTTTTGTTGAGCGGCACGCTGCATGTTTTGCGCACATAATCTATCTCCTTAATACTCAAAAGCCTTGAGGTTTTAGCTAACCAATGACGGTAACAAAACCTTAAGTTCTTTAGAATTATAAACCTTGGAGCTAACTCCAAGGTCAAGAAGAAGTTATCAGGCAATTCAATTTTTTCGAAAAACCTTATTCGAATACGACAGGATTATCAGCGTTGCTTAAGTTCTACGCACTCTTCTCTATTCGCAGACACATCATCAATCAGAACGGCATCATGAGAACAAAAAGGCTGCGTATTCAAACTCACGATAGATACGTCTTCTTCGCCATGATCAACTTCAGAGCCTTGCATCAACTCAGCGATATGATAACGAAGCACCAAAATCCCCAACAGTCCAAACAAGACATTACCTAAAGCTTGTCCATACAACACACCCAACGCGCCATACCACTGCGAACCCAAGTATACGAACGGCAAAGTGCCCAAAGTCGCTTTACCCAGGTTGAGAGCCGTAGAATACAAAGGTTTCCCGAGGTTATTAAAAGACGTATTTGCGACAAATAACGCACCGTTAAAAGTAAAAGTCAAAGCAACATAAGTACAAAAAGCCGCAACAATTATGGCAGCATCACCTTGGAGGCTAAAGCCTTGAATCACGAGATCTTGTAAGAAATACAGCAAAATACAGACTGCGATGGTGTAAGCCGTGGTAACCAGCAGAGAATTGTTCAAGGTTTCTTTAACTCTATCCATACGCTCAGCGCCAAAGTTCTGACCAATGATTGGCCCCACAGCACCAGATAACGCGAAGATCACAGCGAAACACACCGGCGTCAACCGACCAATAACAGCAAAGCCAGCAACGAAATCCTCGCCATATTGGGCGATACCTGTGGTCACTATCGCATTGCCAATCGGCGTTGCCGTATTGGTGATAATAGCGGGAATGGCAATAGCAAGAATAGGACGAAGGTTAATACGCCATTGCAACAAAGAAGGAGGAGCAACAAGTTGATGGCTACGTATTAAAGGATAAAGCGAGAAAAACAACACCGAAAAGCGAGCAAAAACAGAAGCGATAGCCGCCCCTTCAATGTTCCAACCAAAACCAAAGATAAAGAGTGGATCCAATATCGCATTAACGATACCGCCTGATAACGTTGCCCACATTGAACGCTTTGCATCACCTGCTGCTCTTAAACCTGCACCTGCCGCCATTGCCAGCGCTAGAAATGGGCCACTGGGTAATAGAATTTGTAGATAAGCTTGGGCACGTTCGGCCGCTACCCCTTTCGCACCAATCGCGGCCAGTAATTCAGGAATATAAGTAAACATCACCACGGTAATTGTCGAGCTAATAACAAACGCGGTTAACATGATACTGGTACTGAGGTTTCGAGCTTGCTCCTTATCTTTGGAACCAATTGCTTTTGAAACCAGAGCGCCCATCGCAATGGAGGTGCCTATCGAGACAGAAGTCGAAAAGAACGTCAATGTCCCAGCAAAACCCACCGCAGCTGCTAGTTCAACTTGTCCCAACATACTAATGAACAACATATCAAGTAAATCGACGACAAATAAGGCCATCAAACCTACAGAGCCTGCTCCCGACATCACCAATATATGGCGCATCGTTGAACCTTCTACAAACTTTGCAGTTTGATTTGACATGAAACCTCCAAAAACTGAAATATCACAAGCTAAAGCTCGACAAACTTTAGATCTTTTAAACGATCGACTAAGAGAGCTCCTACAAACTAAAACCTTATAAAGACAAGCTTCATGCAAAACGTTCGACAAAGAAAAAGGCGCCAAAGCGCCTTTTCTAATTATAGGATATTAAGAAGAATAATCGTTCTCAACACGCTACTATACCTGATGTTTGAAGCATTCATCCAAGTTCTTACCAATTGCTCTTAAAACATCGGTTCTGGTGATAATACCTACTAGCTTTTTGTTATCGAGTACAGGGTAAGCTTTTGGCTTCCCGACTTGCATCATATCCGCCAATTCAATAATGGATAGGTCTGGCGATACCGAGAGTACCTCTTGGTACATACAATCACCGACAATGTGTGTGTCTTGGCAGAAATAGCTCACCTTAACTAATTTCTCTAATAAATCTTGTTCAGAAAGGAAGCCAATAACTTGCTCATTCTCATCAATTACTGGACCGCCCATGTGGTGGCTACGCATTACTCTGTCTAACGCGAGACTTAACGGCATATCAGGAGTGAATGTCACAACCTGCGGCGTCATGTAATCTTTCACTTTTATTGAATGCATTGTGCTCTCCCTAAATACTTTTCGTTATGTCTTTTTCTATCTTGTTAAGTTAATTGTTGTCTAAAATCTTGATTTTACTAAATGGATTTCAACAATTTTATTGATAGGTAAAACCTACTAAGACGAAAAAACAAGGTCACAAAAGGCTTGTGAGCATTTTCCCACCGTCAAAAAAATAAAAAATAGAGCTCTTACAAAGCCTTACTTTTCCTTTCTTAGGCTTACTTAGCCGCGCTAGCTTGGGCAAATAAACCCTGTAATCTTCACCATACAAAAAATGAAGAGTCAGATTCAGGTAACTTATGCAACACGACAACAACATGTACGCGTACATTTATTCAGGTAGTGACGGGACAGAGAACACTCTCGTCGCCATTGTTGATAACGAAGAGAAACCTCTGATATCAAGCTGTGTGAACGAAATCAAACGCATGTCGACTCTAGCGATTAATCTGGCTGCCAAGCACAACCTGAAAGTCAAGCTTGTTAAATATCATAGAGAACAAGAGATCGATTTCGGCTTATTCATGAAATAGCTAACTTATCACTCGCAAACATTGTTAACGACACACAAATACCGTATTTTGTGACAACCTTTCGAGTAGGTAATCGCACTAATAATGCTTGCCTATTGTCTCCAATAAGCGATAGACCTAGATGAACAAACCTCATATCGCTTTTATTGCCTAAATACGGTCAACTATGATTTCGCTACGTTCACCTCAAACCTACCTATCTGGCCATTTATCTGAGCTAAAAAGCTACTTTAGCGAGCTATTGGATTTCCAATCGCGTATCTGGGTTGTGCACATCTTTGAAGACTCAATTACCGATCAATCGTTTGTAATTAATGAAGATGGTTTTAAAGAACCGTTAGAGTGGATGAAGAAGAAAGCATATACAGCGGCAATGTTAGAACGTGTCGAAAAAATGAAAGTCTCACAAATTATCGAGATCCAATTTGAAGATAAAATGCATCGACTGATGCGAGTGAAGTAACCTTTATATTATTTACTCAATCTATATCATTTTACCATCAGTCGAAACGAACATTAATAAAGTTCAGGGAGAAAAAAGGCCAGCAATCGCTGACCTTCTCTCATTTCATGCTCTTCACTATCGGCTAGCGAGCACAATACGCTTCCCATAAACGCAGAGCCTTTGCATAAGCTTCAGCCTTGTCGTGCGTTTCTGCAAATAAAATCGCCGTCATGCTGTCAACGACACTATTCGCCATCAACTCCATCTCATCTTCCGGCGTGCCTAATACACACTCCTTAGGAAGAGGAAGTGCCGGGTTCATGGTTCCTTCCCAGTAGAATGACTCTACTTTTTCAGGAGAACTCATCCACACGGTTTGGCTCACTTTCGGGTTGTATTCCGACTCACCATTCATACCTTTAAATGAAATCACTGAGTGGGACTTGTTACCAATGACATGCTCAACTTCCGCATGCAATTGTGGAAAACCTGGGTGGAAACTACCACGTAAGCCCAAGCGTCCACCACCAGGGTTTAATGCTCGAACCACAGTATTAATCGGGGTACGTAAACCGTAACGATGCTTCCAGCCAATCATAGTCTGAGCTTCTGGAGCAAAATTCGCCAAAGGTAAATAGGCAATACCGTCTTCTTCAAGGATCTGTTTCGCATCTTGAGGGTCTACAGCGCGGCGAACACCCACAAGGTCTAAATGAGTCTCTGCGTGCGTGCGACCACTTGGCTTATCCATATAGCCATGCATCAACACTTTGTAGCCGTCGTCTGCTAATATTTTTGCTGCAAGCAAGTTCCACGGTTTACCACTCGCCGTATCATTGCGTTTTCCGGCATAACACGGCCAATCAATATCTGCGCCCAAATCCGGCACTCGAGATTGAAACGCTTTTACAAAGCCTGCAATTTCTTCATTAGTTTCATTCTGCACACGAATTAACATCAGTAGCATAGCCATTTGATCGTCTCCGACCTCACCGCTTAAATACTCATCCATGATGCGATAAGCTTGTTCGAACGACAAAGGCTTGCGCCCTCTTTCCCCTCGTCCAACAGTACGAATACACTCTAAAATACTACTCATTGACTATTAATTCTCTTCCGTAGATATCAATAAAATTTAATACGTCTCCGATTCTATGACACCCATAGCTCATTGCAAAGCGATTCAACCACTATCAACAACAGTGCAATTGATCCAAACCGGGGTAGCCATGTCTTACTGGAGTAACAAACCGGCAACTGACCAGCATTTTAAAAGTAAACTTATTGGTGTAAAATTGATAAATACAAAGCTAAACGTGACCTATTGAGTAGTGCCGAATGACTGTAAAAAAAACACTGAGCCAAAAGAAACGTGAATCGATCGTTGCTGCTGCTATCGCTGAATTTACCGAGCACGGCTATAAATCGACAAGCATGGACAAAATATCAAACCGTGCAGAAGTGTCTAAGCGCACTGTTTACAATCACTTTGCCAGTAAAGAGATGTTATTGGACGAAATACTCAACAGCATTTGGGCTAAAACACTCTCGGCGACCCATTTCCCATATCAGACCAATCTACCACTAATCGATCAACTAGAAGCTATCGCCAATCAAGAACTTGAGCTCCTTGAGTCAGAGGGCTTTATCGACTTGTCTCGTGTGTTGTTTTCTGAGTACTTTCACAATGCAGAGCTTGCACATCAAGCCATGGAAAAATACTCGCAAGCGGAAAGTGGCCTAACGCTCTGGATAAAAGCGGCTTTGGCCGACGGTCGTTTGATTGAATTAGATCCATTGTTTGCATCCACTCAGTTCATTGCTCTGCTTAAGTCGTTTGCCTTTTGGCCACAAATCATAGGTCATGCACCATCACCAGACGAGCAGCAAAAGCAAGTAATTGTTAATTCAAGTGTTGAGATGTTCCTCAAACAGTATCAGGCGTGATTTTGGCGATTATCTGGAATTCAACCACAATGAAACCATCACTGGTATCCATTTTTATTTTCCCTATACTTCAACCCACTTTCGTCATTACGACTCAGTAAAACTTCAACTTTAGGTAGCACTATGATTACTTTCACCACCAACTTTGGCGATATCGAGATTGAACTGAACCTTGAAAAAGCGCCAGTAACGTCGAAAAACTTCCTTAAGTATTGCCAGGATGGCTTTTATGAAGGCACTACATTTCACCGTGTTATCGACGGTTTCATGATCCAAGGTGGCGGACACACGCTCGACATGACAGAAAAACCAACACGAGCACCGATTGTCAACGAAGCTAATCGCGGATTGAAAAATGTGATTGGTTCGGTAGCAATGGCTCGTACTGACGCACCGCATTCAGCGACAGCGCAATTCTTTATCAACCTTGATGACAATGACTTCTTAGATCATACCTCAACAACCAATGCTGGTTGGGGCTACGCGGTGTTTGGTAAAGTATCGGCAGGTATGGATATCGTAAACAAAATTGCTGCAGCGCCAACGACCACCCGCTGGGGACACGAAGATGTACCTTGCGAAGATATTGTGATCACCAAGGTCACTATAAACGGTTAAATCACACTCTCAGCTGGCGACTAAAATAATTTTTGTCCAAACGAATTTACGTAACCATGATGTTTGGCGAAGAAACTGAAATGGGCAACCAAGATATAATTGTCAAATTATTATTAGAATACCACTCCAAGTAAATGGTAGTCAGTGGACATTTTACCTAAATAGAAAAACGTTGTTGATGCTAATTGCATCTATATTAGTTACGATGAAAAAAGCAGAAACAAAGCCCTTGCTTCAGCTGCGAGGGTTTTTATTTTCTTCTCGACCATTTGATATAACAGAAAAGCGAGGCAATGATCACTGCCCCTCCGACTAATTTTTGCATCTCCACTGTTTCTTCCAACATACTCACACTCAACAACAACGTCCAAACTGGCTCAAGAATCATAATCAGCGCTGCCACTTCCATATTCACTGAATGTTGACCCACCGTTTGCAATAAGTAACGGATCGATGTTGCGACAACCGCAGAGACAATAAACCAGAAGATGAGCGTTTTGGTTATTTCAAACTCCGGCTGAGCCGTCATCGACGCAAACGCCATTCCACTGATACCCACCACAAAAAGCTGTACGCAAATCGAAGCAATTGGCTTGATGTTAGTGATAACACGCTTATTCATCACAAAATGGACAGAGAGCAACATTGAAGCCAATAGGAAGTAGATCTGGCTTTGTTCAACGTGCCAACCGTTCGTTAAAGTCAGTAATAACATACCAATAATTGCAATTGGAAATGACATCCAGAAGGCGCGATTAGGCTTAACACGAAATATTATCCAAGAAACAAACGGGGCAATGATCATGGCCAAACTCATGATAAACGCCCCTTCAGATAAACTTTCGGTCACCGACACCGCAAACACCCACACTTGCAATGAAGCAGACAATAACAATCCAACACCACAGAGAGAGAGAATCTGCTTAAAAGAAAGCTTACGGATATGATGAATACAGAACGGTAACAAAATCAAACTTGCGACAAAGAATCGCACGCCAATGAACACAGGCCCAGGCATTTCCAATACCACCAGCTTAGATGCAATCCACCCAACTCCAGCCAGTAAAGTTGCACATAACAGGTAAAGCTCGCCGCGCATCGCTTTTACGTTCATCATTTTTATTCGATCCAATAACAAAAAAGCAACCCGACTCTGCAAGGTTGCTTTTTATAAACATTCAACAGGATCAAGATACTATCTCAATACTCTGCTTCAGACAGCTGTTTTTAGCCTGCGTATTCTGGGTAATCGGTTAAGCCTTTTTCAGCACCGCCAAACAAGGTATTTGGATCGTGCAGAGCAAGCGGATGACCATTTTGAATACGAGCGGGTAAATCAGGGTTAGCAACAAATGGACGACCAAAACCAACCATATCGGTTACGCCTTCCGCGACCGCTTTTGCTCCGCGCTCACTGTCGTACTTACCAGCATAGATCAGTACACCGTCATAAGCTGCACGAACGGCGGCCTTAAATGCTTTTGGCGTTTCAGGCGCATCGTCCCAGTCTACTTCTGCGATGTGCAGGTAAACGATCTTGTATAGGTTTAAGTACGCAGCTGCCGCTGTGTAAGTTTCAACTGGCGTCGCGTCAACCGTACCATTTAGTGAAGTAAAAGGAGCAAGACGAACACCAACACGGTCAGCACCAATCGCTTCAACCATAGCTTCAACCACCTCACCTAAGAAACGTAGGCGGTTTTCAATTGAACCACCGTATTCATCGGTACGGTTGTTTGCTTCAGAATCAATAAATTGGTTAATCAGGTAGCCATTTGCCGCGTGAAGTTCAATGCCATCAAAGCCAGCTTCGATCGCATTAAGTGCAGCTTGGCGATACTGTTCAACCACTTCTTTGATGTCTTCTTTCGTCATCTCACGAGGTTCAACCACATCAACAAAGCCCGGTTCATCTGTACCGTTATCGATAAATACTTTTACATTTTCTGCTTTTAGTGCAGAAGATGAAATGGGTTGCTCACCGCCAATGTTGTCTGGGTGCGTAACACGGCCAACATGCCAAAGCTGTGCGAAGATAACACCGCCTTTTTCATGTACTGCATCGGTTACTTTTTTCCAACCAACGATCTGCTCGTCAGAGTAGATACCCGGTGTCCAAGCGTAACCTTGGCCCATAGGTGAAATTTGTGTACCTTCTGCCACAATCAAACCTGCAGAGGCGCGTTGAGCATAGTAAGCCGCCATCATTTCGTTTGCTGAATTACCAGGTTGCGTTGCACGAGAACGAGTCATCGGAGGCATAACAATACGGTTTTTTAGTTCGATGTTACCCAGTTGAATGGGTTGAAATAGTGCGTTTGTCATTGTCATTTCCTCGATTAACCTAGTTGAATCAGTTCGATTTGGTAGCCATCTGGGTCAGTGATAAAAGCGATGCGCGTTGAACCGCCTTTCACTGGGCCCGCTTCGCGAGTCACGTTGCCACCCAGCGATTTGATCTTGTCGCATGCCGCGTAAATATCTTCCACACCCAATGCTAAATGGCCAAAAGCGTTACCCATTTCATATTCATTAGTATCCCAGTTGTGCGTCAATTCGATAGTCGTACCGCCTTGCTGATAGCCAACAAAAACCAATGTGTAACGGTATTCGGTATTGTCATGGCGTTCTAGTTCTTTCATCCCCAATACTTTGGTGTAGAACTCAATAGACTTATCTAGATCAGCAACTCGAATCATTGTGTGTAGGAATTTCATATTTCGCCCTTCGTACTTGAACCTAAGCCTCGTAATACGAAGCGAATAAATGTTCGTTTAGGTTTGCCATAAAGGCTACCTATCTCTGTTGTTATTCATACTACTGAAGTCTTCAAAATCAGTGAAATTATTAAATATTCTTATTTTGATAATTATTTATTATTAAGTGACACAGGCGTGGATCGATGAAATTAAAAGGGGAAGCTAGCGCTCCCCCCTTGAATTGATACTTTCTGTCAGATACGCACTTAGAACCTCAAGCGTCTATCTTTAAGCGTTTTCGACATCGCATCAGATGTGCGGATGACTTGCTCTCTAAACCATTTATGTGCGGGATCGTTATTCTGCTTCTTAAGCCAAATTAAGTAATGAGACATCTGCTCATAAACAAACGGAGGCTTAAACAACTGCAGACCAAGCCTCTCTTGAAACTGGAGAGCCATAGAAAGTGGGACAACCGTTATATAATCCGACTGGCTACATAAGAGGATATTACTAAACAGTGATCGTCCGTGAAACGCTATTTTGCGCTTAGATAAATCCAAAGAAGTGTAATGGCTCAAGCTACGAACTTTACGGCGAGTTCGGTCTAGTACCGCATGCTTTTCAGTCATAAACTGAGCCTCGCTGATCTCACCTTGAATTCGAGGGTGACCCTCACGACACACAATAGCAAAGTCACCTTGATAAAGGACTTCACTGGCTATACTTGGATGCTCAGGAACCAAAATTTCAATCATAGCATCGAATTCTTGGGTCAGAAGATCTTCATAAATACGATCATCATTGTCTGGTTGGTCAAACACTTCAAGCGACAAATTTTGGTTAGGAAGCGCGGCAAAGCTATTGAGTAAAACCCATTGAAGATGCTCTGGTGAAGAGATAACAAACTTACGTTCAGAGGCTTGCTCATCAAAGCTCGCCATAGATTGAAATACACCGTTCAATTCATTAATTGGCGTTTTGATCTGTTCATACAAGCTTTGTGCATACGATGTAGGAACCACACCTCGTCCTTTACGGACAAAAAGCTCTTGGCCAATCTCTTTTTTTAGGCGTATTAGTGCGGTACTGATGGTCGACTGATTAGTACTGAGTTGATCAGCGGCCTTACTTAAACTGCCTTGCTCCATTACAGCAGAAAACACCGCAAGTAAATTAAAGTTTGGAATGTCGTTGCTCATATATAATTACTCATTAGGCGACCATAAACACCATGCTATCGTAAAAACGATAGAATGAAATAGGAATCCGTCATTAGAGCGGTAAATTGAGACACTAACATCCCACGTAATAAGTATCTCAATAGGTTTAGCAGCAAAAACATTAACTTGCTATTCCTAGCGAGATGATGACGAGCAGCGTGATGCTTTCAAACCCAATAAGGACAGCAGCACTCCTTCTTCCTGAGCTTACTTATTTATAAGTGAGTACCGCAAGAGCCAACTCACTAACTTTTACTTAATCTACCGTTCACCAAGTATCTTAAACTCAAATGGCAACTGATTGGTTTAGATTCTAGTTTCAATACGTTGAAAAAAACATGATATTGTCTCATTAAATGTGACACTGTGTTCTGATTGGATTTGGTATACATTTGATTATTATTAGCTACAATGCTTCGAATTCAACGATTGAAAGTCGCGTTTACTCATTATTGAAAGCATGTATTTTTAACACCTCATAGTGATGCCTCATTCGTCACTGATTTTCATTTCTCTCTTATTGTAAATAATCATGAAAAAAATAAATTTCACTCAGTTACTTATTGATGCTTTTATTAATCATTTCATTGATCCAAGCCAACTTAAGCAACGATGTTTTCAAGCCGAATTTGAGCGCTAGCAAATAAATCAACTAACCGATTTAAAATTAAAGTAACTTATCGTAATTACGATATTATCAAATCGTAATTCTGGGTGGATACTGTTCAAAACTCTTCCTATTATCCTGCCAACAAATCAATTCTTAGCCAAAACAGAACGCTGACAAATATCTAACTGCAATGCGTCAATGATCATGGAAGACCCCCTCGATAGCTGAGGAACTACACGTAATAAGATAATTGCTCATTAGCCATTCAGTTTCGGTCTGCTGGCTGACAACAAGTGTTGATTTATAGGGAAGCATTCGCTTCTTGATACCGAGAATCCGTTGTCTAGACTAAGTAGTCTCACTTTAAAGGCCATCTAATACTCTTGTTTATTATGCGCACCCATATTCAAGATAATAAGCACCTATTTTTCAAGATGTCATCAAAAGTTAGACTTCTAGGCTACAAATTCTCTCTCCTTATTTGTGTAGGTTGAGATATGAATTTTATTAAAATCGTTTTCCAGAAAGTCTGGGCCATTGCTTTGGTCTTGATTAAGTTCTGCCTGTTTATGGCAGTGATGTTAGCTGGTGCATGGGCTCTTGCTCCGTTAGGCACAATCCACTCTAAAGACATCGACATGTCTCAATTCAATAGTCATCCCAACGAAATGATGATGAACTTCTTCCAGACAGAATACTTCTCTGGTTACCTATTCTCGGTCACGATAGCGGTCGTCTTAGCTATCATTTATGGCATGTGGCAAATACATGAATTGGGCGTGCATAAAGCGAAAGAACACAAAAGTGCTCACGTACAAATCGTGTTTGCACTGTCACTTTGTGGTCTATTCATTAGCAAAACATTCTGGGTTATTGCATTAGTTATCGCGTTGGCGAACTGGAAGCATATTGGTCAATCACTGAGTGATGTTATTCGCCGTGGCGTACAGCCTAAACAAGACACTACCAATACAGAAACTGCTGTAGTCCGCGTATCATCCGAAAAACCGTCTCAAACAAAACAGTCTCCAGTAGAACAATCTTCAGAAAAAAAGTCTGCCGATGAAAAGACTCCAACAAAACCATCCCCTACAGAAAAAGAGGTCGCATAATGAAAGAGATGATGATCCCATACATCCTAATCGTATGGTCACTATTTGCGACAGGTGCACTTAAAAAGAGCATCAAAAACTATACATGGGCTGCCATTGGTGGCGTGGTAATTCTAGCAGTGTTAGCGGTAATTTCTCGCTTGTGGGCCCCTGTTGATCTAACAAACTCAACCGCTGTGAAAGCACCACACGCGGTAATGTCACCTATCTTTGGTCAGCAGATCGACAAAGTGCTTGTTAAGCACAACCAAATGGTTAAAGAAGGCGATATAATCTACACCCTTGTCGACATAGATTCTGCCGCAGACAAAGCAAAGATCGAATCTTCAATTGTTCAGAAAGAAGAACAGATTAAGCAAATGACTCGCGACTTAGAGCGCGCTGAAACTTCACCTGAAATTTTCAATCTGCGTGACGTAGAAAAGTACGACTCAGACCTTCGAGTGCTGCACGCTCAACTTGTGTCGTTAAAAGCCGATCTACAAAAAGTAAATTGGGCGCAAGAGAAGAAAACGATTAGAGCTGAATTTGACGGTCAGGTATCGATAGTGAATATTGCTGAGGGGTCTGTAATGGGGAACATGCACCTTTACAACACCAGCAAAAAGTTCCTTGAGATGCGTATTTCAGACCAAACTTACGGATATGTTCAAGTAGGCGATTTTGCAGAGTTCTTCGTTGATGCATACCCAGGGCACGTGTTCAGAGCAAAAGTACACAGTTTCAACGCAGGTACGGGAGAGTCGAGTATTTCTCCACTTCAGGGGCCACAAAGCGTCGGTCAACACGTGGTCAGAAACGGTAATGGTTTAGGTCGTACTATCGTACTTGAGATCATCGAACCAGAAGGTTACAACATCCCTATTGGTTCAACTGGCGCGGCTTGGATTTCAGCAGAAAAACCACATCCTTTCTGGGGCTTCATTGATGTTATTGGCGCAGCAACCGTTCGCCTACAATCATACAAGTCTTACTTAGGCGCTTGGTAAACACGCTGGCACTGGATGGTATCATCACCTGCTGAACGCTCGCATGAGCTTCAAAATCAGGTGTGATTTCTTTTCATTCATAGAATACCCAATGCCCCGATTTTCGGGGCATTTTTGTATCTGAGATGAACCCATAGCCCTAATTGATTCAAATCAAAATAAATCGTTTATGTAATCATTCAAAGAACCAATCATCGTAAAAACGATAATTTAAAATATCATTACCTCGTAGATAGCCCCCTCTCTCACCTCTATCATTCAAACCAAGAAATCCAATTCCTGTATCCAAATATAAGGTCACTTCATGACTAATACATTCAAAAAAATGGCACTTCCTGTTGCTATTGCGAGCGCTTTATTGGTGTCTGGTTTTACATCAGCGACCCCAGTGGTAGAAGCAACGTCAAAAGTAGGTCAAGAACTGCAAACAAGTTCAGCGGCTCAATACCAAAATATTGATCTAAACGCACGCTACAAAAACGATGTTTTGTTCGAACATGAATCAAACCTATTTTGGGGTAAAGGCGATCGTATTAAGGTTCTTTCTAAAACCGGTGAAACATTGGCGTACACAGAAGAGTCTGAACACGTGCACCCAACGCTAACAAAACACAGTCGTAAAATGGACCAAGCGGTTATACAAGTCGATGACAATGTTTACTTAGCTTACGGTTTTGGCCTAGATACTCCAGTCATGATTGAAGGCGATGACGGTATCATCATTGTCGATCCAGGCGAATCTGTTCAAATGGCAGAAGCAGCAAAAGCGCAGTTCCGCCAGATTACCGATAAACCAGTCACTGCAATTATTTACTCTCATAACCACATTGACCACATCTCTGGTGTTCGAGCATGGACAACTGATGAGAAAGTAGCTTCTGGTGAAGTTAAGATCATTGCTCAAGAGGGCCTAACTGAAGCAGTGGCAAACTGGTCTTCAAACCTAGGTACGCTATTTGGCCACCGCACCTCTTACACCGGAGCAAAACACGTTGAAGAAGGTGAACACGGCACTGTAAACGATGGCCTCGGTCCGCGTTTCATGCAAGGCGATATCTCTTTCATTGAACCAAACACACTTATTGAAGCTAATGGTACGCTAGACATCACTATCTCTGGCGTACGTATGCAAATCGTAAACGTACCGTCTGAAACTAAAGATGAAGTCGTGGTTTATCTGCCTGAACAGAAAATTCTGCACGCCGCAGAGGTTTTACAAGGTGAAAACTTCCCGAACCTACACACCATTCGTGGTACTAAGTTCCGCGATCCGAGCATGTGGTTCAAAGGCATCGACGTAATGCGTCAATTCGATACAGAGGTCATGATCAACTCTCATGGTCGCCCTGTTGAAGGTAAAGAAGCAGTAGCAGATGTACTAACCGCTTATCGCGATGCGATTCAATACACGCATGACCAAACCATTCGCCACATGAACAAAGGCTTAACACCTGACGAGCTAGTTGAAGTAGTTAAACTGCCTAAACACCTAGCTGAACACCCTTGGTTGGGTGAGCATTATGGTACTGTTGCACACGCTGTTCGCCAAATTTACGTAGGCTACAACGGTTTCTTCGAAGCCGATCCGTGGCAACTAGAGCCAATGGCTTATGAGCAGCGTGCTAAAGCTTTCGTAGAAATCATGGGCGGCCGTGATAACATCATCGACACAGCAAAAGCAGCGATGAAAGCAGAGAACTACACTTTTGCAGCGGAGATTCTTTCTTACCCTATCACGGTAAACAAAGATGACATGGAAGCGCGCTTACTAAAGGCACAAGCTTACAAAGCATGGTCTGCCGATCAAGTGAACATCAACTGGCGTAACTGGGCGTTGAATGCTGCAGCTGAACTAGAAGGTAATCGTGACTTCTCTAACATGATCAGTTTTGCTTCTGTAGACGTTCTAACTGCCCTACCAAGTAAACAAATCTTCGATATGATGACATCGACGTTAATCGCAGAGAACACGCTAGATGTGAACACTGCGCTAACTTACAACTTCTCTGATACCAACGAGTCATTCACTATCGAAGTGCGTAACGGTATTGCTCAGCTTCATGAAACGGCACTAGAAGGCGCTGATGTTCAAATCAACACTTCTCGTCAAGTATTGAACCAAATCTTGATGGCTGGTCCAAACGCTCAACAAGTGATTGGTACCAACATGCAGTCTGGTGCGTTTAAGTTCTCGAATGGCGACATTCAAGCCTTTGGTCTATTCATGAGCTACTTCGATAAGCCTCTTTCCCCTGAAGAGCTGATGCTTATCGTTCGTTAACTGACACACGTTAGTTAAGGGCTCGCTAGGATAGCAAACGGATAAACATAGGGACCCTTCGCGGTCCCTTTATCTTTTGCTTATTATATAATTCAAACTCCTCCGCTCACATCAACTTTACTGATGGCGTGATGTGAAATATATACGTTCGACTCAAGGTTTCTAGATGCTAAAACGTTTCGCTCTGCTACTTTCACTCAGTTCATCTTTGGTTTTTGCTTGCGGCCTGCATCAAGATACTGGACTTAGCTTGATCACTGAACCGGGCTCTCTCGAAGTCTTTGGCAACATAATCAATGCAAGACAAGATGACGAATTTGGCAATTTAAATAAGCCTGATCATTTCCGCCTTTTTGCGATACAAGCAGCACTTGGCAAAGCACATCCAAACAAAATTGAGTTCAATCTATTTGAAGCAATCAAAGGCCACTACAGCGAAATCAGCTTTGCTAAAGGTGTCAAAGTTTCAGGAAGAGATACATTACCAACCGAGGAAGATTTACTTCTGATCACAGAGTTAGACGTGTTCGATGCGCTAGCAACAGGAACCATTTCTTGGGATCAAGCAAGCTTGCAACGTTTAATCGTCATCAACGGCCCCCAAGATAAACGTGAGCAATTGGAAGCTTGGTTTAATGACATTTTTGCTGAGTAAGCAACTCATTCTAACCTTACTTGCTCAATGGCACTCCCCTCAACATTGAGCACAAACGATAACGATCCGATAGCAAGAAAACATTGTGCTAACTAAGCAAAAACACTTCGAAACCACAAACAAATCCCCTCTCAATTATATAAAGCCACCATTATTGGAATTAACATCACCGTATTGAAAGCCCACCTCGCAATTTTGTTCAAAATTCAACATAAAAACAAATAGTTACAAAATACCCTCTGTAATTGGTGAAAAAGAAATCAATTACAGTAATATCCACAAAAAAATGTGACTTCCTGCGAATCTCCAAAATAAATTTGTGGTTAAATACGGCACATCATGAATCAAAAATAAGAGAAAGCATGTCTACAAAAGCATTTGGTGACTTCTATTGCTATTTACACTGCCTCACTTTACTTTCAACAAAGGAGCAGGGGCTCACACCTAAAGAGTATCTTGATGATGTTCGAAAAGAGCCTTTTTATTACCGTGGAGACACCTCACAAGAGGCTCAACAAAAGTGGGCAGAGCGCATATTAGACTCCGTATATAAATACCATGGAGTCCAAGGTTCTGGTCCGGCCGGGCATTCGGAGTTATTAGTACGTGACGGGACTGCATCGAAAGCTCGTTATAAAGTAAAAGAAGGCGTTGATTTTGATGTAAACCCTGGATTAAGTGATTCAATCTCAATGTTAGGTAGTATTGGCAATCAATTGCGAGAACGGCTTTTGCCGTCAGCAGGAGCGAAACTCAACGACGCCCTAAGGCTTATTTCAAGAGCAAAAACAACGCTAAATAGCGCACCATTCAAAATTCAAGTAAGTTGCTACGACTTTGTAGCGCCACAGGTTGAACAATCCGTGCTTTATGACATAGAAAGTGCACTTGAAAATAGACAAGTACTCTCATTTGATTACAACAATCATCGCTGTGAGGTTGATCCATACGCTTCGTTTGTCTATCAAAAAGTCTTTTATCTTGTCGCTCGAGAGCGTTACAAAAGAAGCTCTAACGGTAGCTCCATGTCTGGAGAAATGCGTACCTATACGATGCACAAGATAAACAACATTGAAATACGCTCAAATCAAAGTTTTTCAATGGGTAACAAGTCTGAATTTTGCCTCCACGCTTATCTATCGACGACAAAGGGTAAATGGGTTAACGGCGGTGAAACGTTCGAAGTATTACTTAAAATGATGAGAGGTTCTGAAGGTAACAGCAAGTTTGTAAATGAATTTAAACTGAGTGAATGCCAGGAAATAGAAGAAACATCGAAAAGCCACTACATTGTCAGAGCAAGGGCTAGAGATAGCTTAGATTTTAAACATTGGCTCATTCACAACGCAGATTGTGTGGAAATTTTAGAGCCATTAAAACTACGTCAAGATGTAATACGAGACCTTAAACAAGCGATGAATGTCTATTCACATTAGATAGCATAGTCATCATATATTAATTTCAACCTTGGCTCCTCCAAGTGAAAATCTAATACACATTCATGCCATGATATATTTATCATAATTTATAAACATATCAAATAAAATTAATTTTAAAAAAATATTTTAACTAATTTCCAGTTTTAGACAAAAAACGTCAGATTTTACTGCCACAATCTACACACTAAAATAATAAATTAGGCTTATCCGTGGTTAAAAAAATATTACAGATTTTTGTTGATGAACTTTATCGTCTCAACTATAAATCGACTAGCATTACACATCGTCTTCCATTTTATTGGTATCGACCATTTAAATTAATGAGCCGATTACTTGTTTTACCCATCATATTTCTATTTATGGTTTAATTGTAATGAACAAAAACTTATCAAAATTAGAATGGTCACTATTGGTGACAACAATTACTTTCATTAGTCTTAGTGTCTTCCTTTACTACTTCTTATGTAAGAACTTGTTTAATGGTGGATTCAACGATGTTCTTGAAATCATTGCTGTATTAGCGCTGACTTATGGCTCATTTATTTTTGCAAACTACAGCGTAACATTATTGGCCGAGAAGTATTGCAGCCGTAGGGTTCAACATGAAGATCATTAAATGGGTAATCTCGGCATCAACTTCGCTAACATTCTGGATTTTCATACTATGTTACTACTTCTCTAACTCAATCAACGCCAACACTGGAGCAAGTATGGCGCCTACTTTTGAAGGTAAGTACTGGACTATGGTCAATGGTGTTCGTTTGGGTAGATACAATCCTGAACACGGTGATGTCATTCGGTTCCTGCACCCTCCAAAGCACCGTTCTGAAAAATCTCTTTCAGAAAAAGAGTGATTGGTATACCAGGTGATACTGTTATGTTAGATATGGGAAAACTTTATATCAATGGTATAAAGGCATCTCATGGAATAACGAATGAAGAAGATGGTTACATATATATAAACGAGAAAGTTGGTCTTCAAGATTATAATGTAAGGTATTCGAAAGAAAAAGCAAAATTATTAAAAAGTAATCTTACTTGGCACGTTCCAGAAGGTAAAATAATGGTATTAGGTGATAATCGTGATCACTCCTATGATTCAACCTTTGATAGTTTCGGATATGCAGACATTAATAATGTTAACGGTATCTATAACAAAGTGATACTCAACGTAGCAAACGGTAGCCGTAAGTTAAATTGTAATTTAAGAAGCTCATCTGATTACAACATCCTCAACAGAAATTGTTAAACATTGTGATGACAGATGTAAATTAACCGGGCTAACTTCAATAGCTAATTTTTAGATTATAAATAACGATAGTAGCTGTCTATTAATAATAGGTAACGCGGGGTATCCCACGTTACCTTTATTATTTATATGGGCTTACAGAAAGTGCAACGGAATCAACTCCAGTCCTAGCACACCACTGATGCTCATGACCACCAGCAAAGAAACTTTAAACACTGTCTTTGACCATTGGATGTAGTTAAGGCAATCAACCTTACGGAACGTCACTTTGGTCCACATAAAGCAAACCGCTGCCGATACCGCTAGGTATTCATAACCCGCTTCTCCAAGCAAAAATAGCCCCAGAGCAACCGCACCAAACGCCACGACATACGCTTTCATGTGTTGATGCGCTTTATCAACGCCCTCTTTGACCGGTAACACGGGAATGCCTGCATCGCGATAATCTTGAATGCGGAACATCGCAATCGCATACGAGTGTGGCATTTGCCATAAGCAGAACATGATGAACAGCAAAACCGCTTCTAAGCTTAAGTAATTCGTCACACCAAGGTAACCAACTAATGGCGGAACTGCGCCAGAGATACTGCCCACTAAGGTGCCGTAAACCGAATTACGCTTGTACCACATGGTGTAGAAAAAGACGTAAAACACATAGCCAAGCAACACCACAACCGCAGACATCGGATTAACAAATTGAAACAGCAACGCTGTGCCTGCCAACAACATAACTAACGCATAGATAAATGCCACGTCTGTATTGATATTGCCCTGAACCAACTCTCGGTTTTGGGTGCGTTTCATTTTTTGATCGATATCTCGGTCAAAAATGTTGTTCACCACGCAACCTGATGCAATCACCAGCCCCACACCCGCTAATATTGTAAGTAACAACATCGCACTGGCTGGTTCTGTTTTCGCGGCGAGGAAGAACCCCGCCGCAACAGAAATCAGGTTGCCGAAAATGATGCCCGGTTTGGTAATAGACAAATAACTTTTCAGCATACCCTAGCCTACAACTTCATGTTGACGTTCATGTTGTAGATGATCCATACCGAGCCAGCGATAAGAATCAATACAACAATGGCGGTAAACATCAGTGACACCAAGTTCCAACGCCCATCGGAAGATTTCGCTTCCATATGCAAGAAGTACTTAAAGTGCACAAAGATTTGCACCAGCGCACAACCGAACAAGATCACGTAAGTTTCAGTGCTTGGCAACGCATGTGCCCACACAATGTAGAACGGAATAATGGTCAGAATTAGTGACGCAATAAAGCCTTTCACGTAATCCGTTGCACCGCTGTCTAGATGCTGTTCCATTACATCACCCCCATTAAGTACACGATGGTAAATACACAAATCCAAACAATATCAAGGAAGTGCCAGAACAAGCTCAAGCACTGGAAACGCATCGACATGTTGTCGTTCAAGCCTTTGGTTGAAAGCTGGTGATACGCCACCGCCATCCAGATAAGACCGAACGTTACGTGCAAACCGTGTGTACCAACCAAGGTAAAGAACGCAGAAAGGAACGCACTCTCTTGAGGGCCATAGCCTTCTGCAATCAAGTGATGGAACTCATACACTTCCATACAGATAAAGGCTAAACCCAGTACGAAAGTCACTTTTATCCATCGCTTCAGCCCGGTAACGTCTTTGCGCTTCATTGCAATCATGCCAAAACCGAAGGTGATACTACTGAACAGCAGCATCATGGTTTCGACAAACACGAACGGCAGTTCAAAGATGTCTTTGCCTGTCGGCCCTGCGATTGATCCACTCTCAAGCACGGCATAAGTCGCGAAAAGCGTGGCAAACAGGACACAGTCACTCATCAGGTAAACCCAGAAGCCAAACAACTTATTGCCCGCAGCTTCGTGGTGATGATCATGCGAGTGTGCAAGATCATAAGTGTGTGACGGAGTATTAGCTTGCATACGTCGTCTCCAAATCATCTTTATTGTCGTTGTTATCACTGTCAGCGCTGTTACCACGACCAGAGTTGTCGCCTTTCACTGACTGTTTCTTCGCTTCTTCAAGCTGTGCACGTCGAGCCGCCTCAATCGCTTTGATCTCTTCAACTTCCACGTAGTAATCCACATCGTCGTTGTAGCTGTGTTGAATACATGTCACCACGATGCCTACTAGGCTTGCAGCCGCTAGCCACCAGATGTACCAGATCATTGCGAAGCCAAATGCCAACGCCCATGCAGAAACATAAATACCTGTCGGGGTGTTCTTCGGCATGTGAATACGCTCGTATTCTTCTTCCTGAGTAGGGTCAAACTCACCACTTTGCTTTTGATACCAGAACGAATCGATCTCATCGCCCTTAGGCAGTTTTGCAAAGTTGTAGAACGGCGGTGGTGAAGACGTTGCCCATTCAAATGTGCGTCCGCCCCACGGGTCACCGGTTAGATCTCGGTTTTGGTCGCGGTCACGAACACTCACATAGATCTGCACGAACTGACAAACAACACCCATCGCAATCACGCCCGTACCTGCAGCCGCAACCGCCAGTAAAGGGAAGAACTCAGGGTTGATGTCTTGGCTCAAACGACGCGTCATGCCCATAAAGCCCAGAGCGTAAAGCGGCAAGAACGCCATCAAGAAACCGATGATCCAGCAGTAGAATGCGCGTTTGCCCCAAAGCTCGTTCAGAGTGAAACCAGTCGCTTTCGGGAACCAGTAACCAATCGCAGCAAAACAACCGAAGACAACGCCACCGATGATTACGTTGTGGAAGTGCGCAATCAGGAATACCGAGTTATGCAGAATGAAATCTGCGCCCGGTACCGCCATCAACACGCCCGTCATACCACCAACGGTAAAGGTGATTAGGAAGCCCACCGTCCACATCATTGGTGTGGTAAAGCGGATACGACCTTTGTACATGGTGAATAGCCAGTTGAAGATCTTAACCCCAGTTGGGATAGAGATAATCATGGTCGCGATGCCGAAGAAGGCATTCACATTGGCGCCAGAACCCATGGTGAAGAAGTGATGCAGCCAAACCACAAACGCTAAAATAGTGATAGCCACTGTCGCCCATACCAACGAGGTATAACCAAACAGTTTTTTGCGTGAGAAGGTTGCAGTCACTTCAGAGAACACACCGAAGATAGGCAAAATTAGGATGTACACCTCAGGGTGTCCCCATGCCCAAATCAAGTTCACATACATCATCACGTTGCCACCAAGGTCATTGGTGAAGAAGTGCGTGCCGATGTATCTATCCAAAGTCAGTAACGCGATGGTTACCGTAAGGATTGGGAAAGAGATGATGATCAGGATGTTGGCACACAAAGACGCCCACGTGAATACTGGCATCTTCATCATTGGCATAGACGGAGTACGCATGCGCAAAATAGTCGCGAAGAAGTTCACACCCGTTAACGTGGTACCCACACCGGATATTTGCAACGCCCATATCCAATAATCGACCCCGACTCCCGGACTTGCCTCAATGCCAGACAACGGCGGATACGCCAACCAACCCGTACGGCCAAATTCACCTAAGCCCAGTGACATGTTGGTTAGGATGATACCTACTACAAACAGCCAGAAGCTCAGGTTATTGAGGTAAGGGAACGCAACATCACGAGCACCAATTTGCAGTGGCACAATGATGTTCATCAAACCGATAACCAAAGGCATCGCGACGAAGAAAATCATGATCACGCCGTGAGCCGTGAAGATCTGGTCATAGTGATGTGGCGGTAAATAGCCTGTCTCACCCGCTGCGGATAGCAATTGCTGACTACGCATCATGACGGCATCGGCAAAGCCACGGACTAACATCACCATCGCGACCGCAATGTACATGAAGCCCAATTTTTTGTGGTCTACAGAAGTAAACCATTCATTCCAAAGGTATTGCCACTTACCGGCTTTTGTTACCGCATACACCACTAAACCACCCACTAAAGCGATCATGGTTAACGTGAACAAAATAATGGGTTCGTGGTAGGGAATTGAGTCTAGAGTTAATCTTCCAAACATGACGATTATCCTTGGGTTTCCGGCAAACAGTTCATTGAACCAGGGTGCTGGGTCACAACATCAGTGAATAAAAATGGTGGGATACTGGAGAACAGAGTCACAGGTTCAGCCACACTCGGCGCAGCCAAAGAACGGAATTGCTCCCAGTCTTCAATACGGTCCGGGCTTGCTTTCACTTTTTCCACCCAGTTTAGAAACGCCACTTGATCAGGCATGGCTGATGCGGTGAATTTCATTTGAGAGAACCCTTTACCACTGTAGTTCGATGCAAAACCTTTGAAGTCACCTTCGTGGTTCGCGATCAAATTCAGCTTGGTCACCATTCCCGGCATCGCGTAGATCTGCGAACCAAGACGCGGGATAAAGAACGCGTTCATGATGTTGTCTGAAGTTAGCTTAAACGTCACCGGTACATCTTTCGGGAACGCAACATAGTTAACCGTCGCAATATTTTGCTCCGGATAGATGAACAGCCACTTCCAGTCCAGAGACACCACTTCGATCACCATTGGTTGCACATCACTTTCCAGAGGCTTAGAGGGCTCTAGTTCGTGTGTTGTTCGCCAAGTGATGGTGGCCAGAATCGCGATGATGATTATTGGAATCGTCCATACCACCACTTCGATCTTGGTTGAGTGCGCCCAGTCAGGTGCATACTCTTCTGTGGTATTACTTTCGCGGTATCTATAGGCAAAGTAGATGGTCATCAGAATCACGGGGATGACGACAATCAGCATCAGTAACAGAGCCGTAATAATCAGCTCCTTTTCCTGAACGCCAACGCTACCTTTTGGGTCGAGCAATGCGGAGTTACATCCTTCGAGCATCAGGACGGTTCCCACCAAACCAATCCTCGACAGATTTGCTCTCGATAAAATGCGTTTATATCTTGAAGCTTCCATTAACTTTCTCGATGGTTATCCAGCCTCAGAACGAACGCCCGAGTACTGGTTGTCATGGTCATTAGAATATTTATGTGTTGAGCATGTGAAACGACGCATCTCAAAGCGAAACGGAATTAGCCACGATTTTGAACAGTTGATAGTTGAACCGTTGAACTGACAAGTTAAAACGACAGTGCTGCGCAGCCGAAACATTGCCGCACGGTTAAAACCACACAAAAAATATGACTTAATTGTTACACTTTGAAATACATTGTTACATTTGGCGCATTATGAGGAGTTGAAATTGAAAGCTCACCAAACAAACTTGGAAACTAACCTTCCAGTTATGAAAGTGAGATATGGGAAATTGATGCAATTCAGACGCACGATATAGGCGTGCCACACGAGTCGAGCCATGTGCGGAAAAGGATTAAGGCGAAACGGAAGAGAGAAAAGTAAACACGCAGTAAAAACAATAATGATTGATTACATTAGAAAGAGCGAATTAAGCAAAGTGTGATGATCGTCAAATTTATGAATTCACATACGATTTCAAAGGTATTTACAAAAGATATCACTCTAGACAACGACCCATCAGCCACTCGAATGACACGTTGATTATTATGATAATCATGTCAATTATACGCAGTAGAAAACGGGCAAAGATGAAGATAAAAAGCCGATTTTTGGGTATTAAGAGATGTTTCAAGCGGGTATTACTCCCCTCAAGGGAGGGGAGTAATCGTCTTTAAGAGAGAGATTATGCTGTTGGTTCGATGACGGTTTTGCGCTGATTTTTAGTCATCAAATGATAAACCACAGGCACAAAGTAGAACGAGATAAGAGTAGTTAATACTGTACCGCCGACAATCGCGACTGCAAATGGAGGCCAGAAACCGCCACCAGCAATAATCAACGGCATAAAGCCACCAACGGTTGTAATCGTGGTCGAGCTGATATGACGAGTACACGACATCACAGCTTCTACCACCGCATCCACATTGCCTGATGAGGCTTGCTTATCGAGTTTCAATTCGGTCAAAATCACGATGGCGGCGTTAATCGCTAAGCCCGCAATCCCGAGCATGGCGATGATCACCGTGAAGCCGAACGGATAACCGAAGATCCATACCGACAACAGCCCTAGCCCACCAGCCAATCCTGCTACCATGAAGATGATACTACTCATTCGGAACGAGTTGAACGACATCACCACCACCAAAACCATCAATACCACCACAACGGCGACATTCGAGATCAGGCTATTGACTGAATTGTCTCGCTCCGCTGATTCGCCACCAAAACCAATGGTGTAACCCGATGGCATCTCGTAGCCTGCTAAGCGTTTTTGGAATTCATTAAGTACGGTTTGAGGTAAGACACCCGCTTCAATATAACCCTCGATGGTATTCACACGTTGCCCATTTCTACGGGTAATCGCACCACGACTGGTCGTCAGTTCAAGCTCAGCCAGAGTCGACACATTGATACCGGTTGAGTAGACATCTGAACTGATCGGCAAACGAATATTACTCAGGTGCGAAAGATCCTCACGCGCGTCATCCGCGACACGAACACGAATCGGCACCGATTCACTGCCCTCAATCACAGAGCCACTTTCACGACCTGTAAGCGTCGTTTGAAGCATGCCAGCAAACTGATTGAGTGAAATACCGTTAAGTTTTGCGGTATCTTCATCGACCTTCAACCACACCTTAGGCGTACCCGGCTGCAATGTTTCCCTTGTGTGAGTCACATGAGGAACACCTGCCAGAATCAAGCGCACATCCTCACCAATCGCTTTCAACGTATCAAGGTTTTCACCATACACACGCAGTTCAACGGGCGCGGTAAATGGAGGCCCTTGGTTGAGCTTTCTCACCAAGATCTGCGCCTGTGGTACTTCTTTATCTAGCACCTTTTGAAGTTCTGGAATTAACGTATTTGCTTGTTCAAAGTTCTCTGTTTTCACCATTGCTTGCGAGAAGTACGGCGCATTATTTTGCCTTGCTTGCAGGTTGTAATAGAAAGATGGGAAGTTAGCGCCCACTAGCCAATCAATGCGCTCCACTTCTGGATAGCGATGAATGATATCGTCGATTTTTTCAGAAGTATTTTTAGTGGCATAAATGCTCGCTTGAGGTGGCATATAAACCTGAATCTCAAACATGTCTCGGTCTGATGGCGGGAAGAATTGCTCAGTCAGCTGAGACATACTCCAGTAACCAGTAAACGGAACCAACAACACCAAAGCAATCGTGATAATTGGATGCGTGACACCAAAACGGACAGAAGACGAGAACCAGCGCGTCAAAGCAGGAATTCTCAAACCCGTCATGTACCAATGGTGCTGCCCTTTCTTGTCGACATCACTGAGTTGTTTCGGCAGTAGCTTAGTCGCTAAGCCCGCAATCAAGGTGTGCGAAATGATGTAAGAACCGATCAACGAGAAAGAAACGGTAATCGCAATTCCTCCCACAAACTCACCCGATGCGCCCGGCATCAGAATGATCGGGGCAAACGCCAATACCGTGGTTAATGTTGACCCCAGTAGCGGCACCCATAAATGTTTCAACGCATTCATGGTTGCTTCAGCGCGCTGTTGCCCTTTCAGGCGGTAAGCTTGAATGGTGTCGACCATCACCACCGCGTTATCTACCATGATTCCGAGCGCCACAATTAGGCCCGTCACCGACATTTGGTTAATCGGAACACCGGTCATTTTCATGATCGACAGGGTCAATAATGAGGTTAACGGCAGAGAAATTGCCACTAAGATGGCGGCGCGAACGCCCAAGGTGACGAACAGTACAATTAAGATCAAGCCGAAACCGATCATCAAGCTTTTGCCTAAATCGTCTAAGCGAGTTTCGGTATAACCTTGCTGATTAAAGAGCACCGTCACCTTAACGTTACTTGGTAATTCTTGCTCAAATTTACCAATCAGAGCATTAGCTCGCGACGTCCAATTATCAACTCGCAGATCCGGATGCATTCTTGCCGCGACAATCACACCCGGCTCACCATCAATAATAGCAATCTGGTCTTGTGGGGTTTTCTCACCACGTTTCACAGAAGCAATGTCTTCCATACGGATGATGTGACCATTGCTATCAGTGGCTATTGGCACTTGCTTAATGCGTTCAATAGAATCGAGTTCAGATTTAATTTCTAAGCCAAAGCGAGAATAATCACTCACTAACTCACCGGCGGAGTTCTTGGCGTCTGCCCCTTCTAGCGACTCAGCAATATTAGCACTCGAACGCCCAAGCGCTGCGGCATCAGCAGTTCTTAGACTTATCTGGATTTCTTCTTGTGGCATTCCGTATTCATCTACGAATTCAGTACCCGACAAAGTTCGTAATCGCTTAGCGAGTTCTTTGGCATAGCGCCCGAGGGTTAATCGGTCAGGCTCACCGGCACCCGACCAAGTCAGAGAAGCAATGGTTGTAAATGCGTAGGTATGGTCGCTGTCGAGATCGGGAGAATGCGCACCCGCAGGTAAAATGGATTCGATGTCAGACAGCTTGTCACGAGCCTGAGACCAAACCGGCTCTGGCTCGGTGATGGTGTCATTCAATTCTAGCGTGACAATAGACACGCCCGGCCTTGAGGTTGAGCTCACCAGTTTAACTTCACTCAGCTCACGCAGCTTATTCTCGATCACCTCAGTAACTAAGGTTTCAACACGTTCGGCACTGGCACCGGGAAAACTGGTGGTAATGTTGGCGTAACGGTTGATGATGACTGGATCTTCTGCGCGAGGCAGCGTCATGAACGCAGAAATACCACTCACCATCAGCAGTGCCGTCATTAAGATAAGCAGTCGAGTATTGGAAATAATCTCTATGATTTTCATGCTATTTCCTATTCAGCAGTAACGCTGGCTGGCTTCACGGTTTGTCCGGGAACCAAGCGGTGCAACCCACTGGCGATCACTTGCTCGCCTTCGGTAATGGCACCGCTGACATAGGCTTGTTGGTTATTAGCAAACAGAACCTGAACACTTCTACGTTCAACCTTGTTGTCTTCACCAATCACAAAGATGTTCCACACCCCGCGTAATCCATCAATCAAACCAGTTATTGGCACCCAGTAGCCTTGGTCATCAATCTGTTCATCAAATTTAAGGTAGGCAAGTTGCCCTTCTAATACCGACGATTGTTCAGGAAAAAGATAACGTAAGCCGACACTTCGAGAGCGAGTGTCGACCATCGCACCAGGGTTCAGCAGAGTCACAGAGAAATCATCTCGCCCGACACGAATACTTGGTGCGGAAAGTGAAGTAACCTTTTTCATTTGATGGGCAGGAATACCGATGAAGGCTTCTTTCCCTTCAGAGGCAAGCAAAGTCAGAGTTGGATTACCCACATTCACTACATCTCCCAAAGAGACAAAACGCGTTGAAATAGTGCCCGAATAAGGCGCAAGAATTGTCGATTTCACTAGCTTCAATTGATTGCCTTTTACTGAGGCATCAATACGCAGCAAGTTAGCCTGCAATACGCGTTGCTCACTAGTCAGCGAGTCAATTTCCGCCTCTGCACTGAAGCCTTTAGCTTTCAATGAACGCTGACGTTTAAGGTTCGCAGCCACCAAACTCAACTGAGCTTTGACTTCTTCAGCTTGAGCTTTCAACTGGCTAGATTCAGTTTCCAAAAGTTGGGTATCCAATCGAATCAACGGCTGACCCATTGTGACTGTGTCACCGACATCAACCAGAATCTCGTTTACTTTGCCCGCCAGTTCGAAACCTAAATTAGCTTGTTGACCCGCCTTAACCACACCGACATATTCGCGCTGTACTGCATAAGAGGAAGATAGCGCCAAAGCGATCGTTTCTACAGTTAAAATGGTTTGGACGCTCGAAGCCGTTTCAGTGGTTGAATCAACCGACTCTTCGGCTTGTTCCTTTTCGCCACATCCAACAAGAAAAGTCGACAACGCCACTGCCAATGCCAATGCGCTTCCCTTCATCAATTTATACATACGTACTGTTCCTATGCGGTACTCAATTATGTTCTTTTTTTAGACTAACCAAATCAAACTAGACTGTCTAGTTTGATTGTGTTAAAAATAAGTTTCATCGTTAATGATTGATAAAACCATCACAAAAAGCATAATGCTTAGCGCAGAATGAAATGCATTGAACTGAGTAACGTCAAGTACCAAGCAAGCAACGAGAAACAGCACGTGACTAAAATCATCAAGAGTGAACAGAAGAGATCGCAGATCTTAACCGCAGCCAGCCAACTTTTCTCTGAACATGGCTTTAAGATCAATATGGATCAGATAGCCAAAGCAGCGAACGTTTCCAAGCAAACGGTCTACTCTCACTTTAAAAACAAAGACGAACTTTTCGAAACCTGCATGCAAACCAAGTGTGCGGAGCGAGAACTCAGTCCTTCTGCCTTTGATATGGATGCAGAGGTGGGTGATGAGTTGGTGAAATTTGGTGTGAAATTTCAGGATTTGTTACTTGATGAGCAATCTAGACAAACCTTCCAAAATGCCATTAGCCAAGCGAATACGCATCCAGAGATCGCCTCAATCTATTTAGAAACTGGGCCTCAGAAAACCACAAAATTACTCGCCGATTACCTACAGTCGAAAATAGAATCTGGTGATCTCACACTGTCGACATCAAGCTCGCCAGTCATTGCTGCACGCCAACTGTTGCTGATGTTTCACGGCAAATCGGCGTATTGGGGATTCTTCGGACACGATAGCGGTGAGTCACAAGATGAAAGACTTCACTACACGCGTGAATGTGTCGCACTATTCTTAAACGGCAACCAACCTCGCTAGTTTAAGTATCGCAAACAAAAAGCACTCGGTATATGCCGGTAAACCAATGAAAAATAACAGCTTGTTTTGACAATGACTTGTTCATAATGACCACTCTATGTCTCTGACCTAAGTGTTATTTAGACTCATTATCATTATCATTATCATTATCATTATCATTATATTTAACATGGTCTTTACGTGAGATAACGTAAAGACCAATAAACCGCTATGTACCGTTATTTGGAATGCTCCACATAAATCAATTCATCGGTATTGAAGCCTCGCTCTTTAGACATCCTTGTGAATTTCTCCATGACCTCAGATGAGACTTCTGGGGTTCGAGAAAGTAACCATAAGTAATCGGTGTCTGGGCCAGAGACAAACGCGTATTGGTAGTTCTCTTTGTCCAATTCAAACACCACATAAGCGCCATAGAATGGGCCAAAGAATGATACCTTCAAATAGCCCTGATCACTGCCTTCGACAAAATAGGCTTTACCTTCCGCTTCGTTCCATTCGCCATCTTCATCTGAATAGCCGCGGTTAATCACCTTCACACCACCATCATCACGCAGGCTATATTCGGCACTGATGCTATTGAGGCCTCGCTCAAACGAGTGGTCCAAACGAGCAACTTCGTACCATTTACCCAAGTATCTATCCAATTCAAACTGTTGAACGGGCTTTACTGTTTCAGGCATACCGACACACCCACCCAATAAGATGACACTTAGCAGCAATAATATTTTCTTCATCCTAACCTCGACTTGTTTTAATAGTAATTCGAGTAAGTCATGTGAGAGCCTTAACTTACATCCTTGGTAATACGTTAAATCCGTTTAATTGGTTCATATAACAGTAAATTATTCAGAAGCTTATGTGAATCGTTTTGTCAGTGAATGAATCAGTGATGCTTCATTGCTGACCGGTACTGAGTCGGTGTTACTTGCTTATACGATTTAAACTGACGATTGAAGTTGGCTTGGTTGTCGTATCCCACTTTCTCCAAAATCAAATTCACTGGCAATGAGGTGTTAATCAATAAATCACACACCACATTGAGCCTAATTTTCTTCAATCGCTGACTAAAACTCTCGTTGTAGTGTTTTTGAAATAGGCGCCTAACGCTACTCTCACTAATGTAGAGATGCTTGGCTAAGTCATTAACCGAGATGTCGTGATTAAAATTGTTCACCAAGAAAGCTTCAACCTTGCCGAGCTTATCACTGGCCTCATCTTCATCATCCGAGCTGAAGAGTGGGTTAATCAACTGCACGATCTCTAGATCATCAAGCAACAACGAAAACAGAGAGAATAGCGTAATCAATTGTTGATGTGGTGGCTGGTTCATCACCTTGTTCAACAATTCCGTCGCTTTCTCTGCAGTAGCGGGTGAAAACTGGAGCCCTTTCTTTGATTCTTCTAGCAATACACGTATCGGTTCGAGCTCTCGACAGCACGCGATTAGTTGCTCTATCCAATCTTTACGAAACCAAACCACGTGCGTTTCACATATTCGCGAGTCGTCTGCGCTCTCTTCTGAATAAATAGCATGAGGCAAATCTGGCCCCACCAAAATCATGTGATTGTGAAACACATCGCTTTGATGGTGCCCAATAAAACTATGACCAGCAAAGTGACGATGAATCGCGATCTCGTACTCTTCATGTCTATGCCAACCATAGCTTTTGCTGTTCTCGACAATTTTCTTATAGCGCCATGACGTGCCAATTCGTTGTGGCACTTTTTCCAAGTAACCTTTCATTGCGATGCTCAGTGACTTTTTAATATTGAAAGTATACGCATCAAACCATTCAAATGAGTACATTGACTGAAAAGTATTGAACATTGCGCTAACGATACTCATCCGGTTATCACCGCTAAATATACTGCAAGTGAACTTAACCAGGAGAGCAACTATGGACACTTTATTATTAAAAATCCGCGATATGATTCTTGCCACTCGTCAACAGTGGATAGGCGAGATCACCTACAACCACAACATTAAAGGTGAGAACACTTGGAAACTTTATGGCTATAACTCTCATGAAGAATACAAAAAAGATCTACGTAACAGCCTAAGAGAAGAGTCGTAACTAGAAGCTCATTCAAACGACAGCTTGTTGATTAATCGCAGTTTTTATTTGTCATTCATGTAGAGTTTCACACTGGCCACTCGCTTTCTATACTTATTAAACAGTGGAACATGGGAAATATAAGAATGAACAACAAGCTCACTTTGCCGCGCACTGCATGGATTGCATTACTCGCTAGCTTAGGCACTATTTCGCCGGTACTTGGACAAGACAGCACAGCTGCTCAAAGCCAACCGACTATTCAAAATCAAGTAGAGACGAATAGCCAAACCGCAGACCAGATCTTCACCAATGCCGACATCTACGGGCATCGCGAATCGGACTCGATCATTACCCATAAAGGCAAGATCATTTTCATTGGCGACCACTCACAAGCGAAAGCTTTTCAAGGGCATAGTACCGATGTCATCGACTTAGAGAATGCCTTTGTTCTGCCGGGGTTCATTGATAACCATAACCATGTTTTTGAAGCCGCCTCAGAGTTGGGTGGTAATTGCGAACTGGATTCTGAAGCCACACTCGAAGAACAAATCCCTTACTTAGAAGCCTGTAAAATCAATGCCGAAACCGATGGTCGAGGCTGGTTAATGGGTTATGGTTTTTCTCTGGAGTCGACACTCGACAGCGACTCTGAATACACACCACTTGAGATCATCGATAGTATTTTTCCAGACCGCCCCGTGGTGATTATGGAGCAAACTTCACACTCAATGTGGGTCAACTCAAAGGCACTGAAAATCGCCCGAATCAGCCAGCAATCGCCAGATCCACAAGGTGGCGCTTATTTAAAAGACCAAGACAGCGGCAAGCTTAACGGCATCTTACTAGACAACGCTGGCGACCAAATTATGGAGATGGCGTGGAACAGCCAAAGCAAGCTCTTTGAGCAAAGTTACCAAGGCTTAATGTTCGGGCTTGAAGAAGCCGCTGCGCACGGCATTACCACCATTGGTGACGGCCGGATGTATTGGAAACGAGGTTGGTACGACGTTTGGCTAGAAGCGGAGCAAAACCAAGATTTGACTGCTCGCGTGTCATTGCGCCCTTGGGTTTACCCATCAATGGCGATTCCCTCTCAATTAGAAGTCTTTGAGAAGATGTACTCCGATGACAAAAACCGCTTGCTGCTTGTCGATCAGGTAAAAATGTACAGCGATGGCATCTTCATTAACGGTACAGCAAAAACACTCGCGCCCTATTTAGATACCTATCTGCCACAATCTCCCAATGGCCTAAACTATATTCCACCAGCACAGATGACAGAGTGGCTAACCGCGCTCGATAAAATTGGTTTTAGTGCGCACATTCATGCGATTGGTGATGGCGCCGTTCGTGAATCACTTGATGCGATAGAAAGCATTCGCAAACAAGGTTCAACCAAACCCTACACCCTAACCCATGTCGAATTAATCAATGATGAAGATGTGCCACGCTTTCGCCAATTAGACGTAACCGCAGATTTCCAAGTCGGCTCTGATTACGTTGCAAGGCATCAACACCAATGGGCCGAAGCCTTCCTTGGTGCTCGCCGTGCCAAAGCCATGATGAACCTAAACGCGATACTTAAGACTGATGCCAATATCACCTTGAGCAGTGACTGGAACGTACACGACATCAACCCTCTAGTTGGAATCGCAAATAGCTTAATCATGGGCAAAACCGGCCTAACCGATATCTACACCGCTATCGACGCTTACACGCTCAATGCAGCCAAAAGTCTTGGAATTGAAGATATAACCGGTTCAATTGAGGTGGGAAAATCGGCTGACTTTGCCATTCTCGACCGAGACATCACCACAGTATCGGCAAGACAAATAGCCAAAACTCAGGTGTTGATGACAGTATTACGAGGAGATGTGGTTTACGAAAAATAGAACCAACAAACACGTCGAATTGGTTATCACCACACAAACGAAAACGAGCCAGCTTATTCAGCTGGCTCGTCTGTTATTCACATATGTATTTTAGTTCTGTTACGCGTTGGGCTCTTTTAGTGCTTTCTCATTTGATTCTTGCTTTTCATCCAGAGCAAAGTAGATTTTTGATACAATCACTTCAGCAACCAGAATCGTAAATACCACAGCGAAGAACGCTACCACACCGCCCCAAGGGCCTGTGAAGCTCACCTTGTCACCGAACATAAGGTTTATCGCTTCTAGCATGACGAATTTTGAGCCAACAAGAATAATGTATGTCGACAGCGCTCGATACACCTTAGGTGCCGTTCCAGATTTCTGTTTGAAGTAATCCGCTACCTTGTGTTCTAAGCCAATAGAGAGCTTCAACAATAACTGCAGTAACAACGCCGCTATCAAAGAAATAGTGAAAGATTCAATGTTGACGAAGTCCCAGTACTCATCGAAAAAGTTAAGCACTACTAAGTCCACCAGCACGGCTAACGTGTAACCTACAAATAGACGTTGTGGTGTGTTGAACCCGTAAACTTTATCTGATTTAGTCATTCTGTCTCTCTAATTTGTTAAGTAGCCTTGATTTGAAATACATCTTAGCGTTCGAATCGAAGCAAAACTTACCATTTCATGACACTACTCAAAATCATTCACAACATAAATGAATCTCTTTATGGTATCACTGTTGTATAAACGACAATGACACCTCGATGGAGTTTAAGCGTACTTAAGCAGTGATCGACTTAATTGAAATCTTGCGTCCAATAAGACACCTTCGACGAGTCAGACTTACTGGTTTTAGAGCCGATCCCCATCTTTGTGTGCGCGCTGTTCATAATATTTTGACAGTGCCCTTGATGACCTGCCCAACTATTAAGACCTGCATTGTTAACTTTGCCATCCGTGCGTGGGCTTGTATAACCAAAAATAGGGATGACCACCGAGTTCGATGAAAGGACAAACGCATTCTGACCTGAACTGTTCACAACAAAGTGACCTTGAGCGTCTCTTTGATACTGCTCGTCTGAATTTAGCTGGGCATTACTGGCGGTGTTGTTGTCCCAAGCGACAGGGGCTACTGGAGGGTAATCTCCACTCGCGAATGATGAACCAAATGCATCACAATAGCGCTGTGTCGATCTTGCACAGTTTGTCGAAATAACCGATTGATACTTAATGCTGTCTTGGTTTAGATCATCTGGAATATTCACAATTCGGCACCATCTTTCATCGGCAACACCTTGGCCAGGCATGCCCCACACTGAGCCATTCAATATTTGATTTTTATCGAGCAATGCGAAATCTATCAGAGTATCGCTAGTAAGCTGACCTAAATCCAAATTGATATTTCCTGATGAAGCATCTAACTCAAAGATTGATGCCCCGGCTTCCTTGGCTGCTGCATTAATTTTGTCACGTTGTAATAACGCCCAAGAATCACCAAGCCGATCTTCGGACTGCTGTTCATATGCCTTAGCGATAAATTCGTAAGTCGGTAATTCGGCTTCAACACCACTCTCGTCTTTACTCACGACGCTACCAACAGTTTCAAATTCCAAAGAACTGTCGATGACAGCATTGTTAAATACATACGTTCCAAGGTGCTCACTAGAACAAGAGTTGCTATTCATATCGTATCGGTATTCTGTAAGCGTTCCATCCACAAGCAATTTATTACTTTGTCTTTGTGCGCTTAACCCAACCGCTTCATAACAATGCCAGTCGTCAACAAAACTGCTTCCATTATCGATAATGATAGTGGGTGCAGAGATAACCACATCCACCTTTTGGGTATCTGAACCTTTAAACGCGGGAAGTTCGTTTTTAACGGTAATAGATGAGTAGTTTCTGATGGGATCCGAGCTATCGACAAAGCCTTCAATTGCAAAGAGCATATTGCTACCGAGCGCTTTAATGTTGGGCTGCTGCGAGGTAGTGTTTGATGAATTATCGGAGTTCCCAAGGCTGCCTGGCGTATTAGAGTTACTAGGGTTATTAGCGCTATCAGAAGTTGTGCTGTCACCTCCAGATGAACTTTCTCCTCCGCACCCAGACATAGTAATTGCAATAAGTACTGCTGCTGACACATGTTGCTTTCTCATAAGTTATTCCTTAACCATACATGAATCTTTGGAATTAGAATGTTGCCTTATGAATCTGGCTTAAACTTCAGGTCAATGTCAGAGCCCAAAAATATTAACATCGAGTTTACAGTTTGGTAGGTATTGTCAAGTAGAGGTTTGGCTAAACGCTTTGTGTATAATTCATGTAATTTAATGATTAGCGTGACGACCAACAAGCAACGCTAGTGCACCTCTTCTCATTAAAATCAGATTCATCTCGCTCCAATTCAACGACCTTTAAAGATCTTGCGATCCTCATTGTTGTATATTATCCGCACTATAAAATTACAGACTGGATAGTCGCTCTGTAAAATAATTGAGTGATATCCATGGACAAGAAGCAACAAGCAATCCAAGCCGCGATTGAATTATTCGCGACACAAGGCTTTGAAAAAACGTCTATCGCACAGGTGTGTGAAACGGCGAAAGTATCGAAAGGTTTAGTTTTTCATCATTTCAAAAACAAAGATGACCTACTAAGAAAAGTGTTTGTTCGCATGGCAGAGATTATTAGCGAAGTCGGCGAAAACTCCGATTTATCGAGTGAAGGAATATCAGCAAAAGAGAGGTTAATTAACCTTATCGAGCACATCTTTTTGTCTATTGCGGATCCGCAACAAAAGCTGTTTTATCAACTTGACTACCAAGTGAAGTGTCAACTGTCGTTAAGACTGATATTAAAAGACCTGTTGGACGAACGCTACCAACTGATGATGGATTCTTTTGAAGTTCTTCTATGTGACATTCCAAATGCCAACAGTATTGTCGATAGCCACATGTTGATCGCCGATATCGATGGTATCACACTCAGTTACTTGTTCTCGGATTGTGATTACCCGTTAGAACAAATTAAAGAAGGCTTCATAGCTAAGTACTTACTGTTGCTGAATTTATAAGTACCTCGCTTAAAGCTCAATAGAACGTTGTTGGCTATCTAAAGTAACTCTCTATCTAAAGGTATCTATCAGGCACGTTCAGGCTGATCTGGTAACCCTTTCCCCTCTAGCTCCTCTCTCAAGTTAAGTTCATCACCCCCTTTAGATTGACGACCGAGGGGAAGAACCTTCTTTGGCGCTGAAGATATAATTGCGCACGAAACGACCGGCATTCTATTCCTCCCCTTTCCACGATCCACAATGAACCGAAGATGCTAATTAAGAGGAGACTCGGAAAGGATTTTTGGGGTAAGGCTAACTCAGAATTGCCCCTTTCCGAGTTGCTCGATCAAATTTAGTAAATCGAACTATGTGTTTTTTCCATAGATAATCTACCGCAAAAA